>SUUX01000016.1 GCA_015062305.1 Alphaproteobacteria bacterium | reverse complement strand
GTGATAAAGATAAAAAAGAGATAGATGTTATTTTGGAAGAAAATGGAAAAGTTTATCCTATCGAGATAAAGAAAAAGACAAATCCTGATAATAAAGATATAAAGAATTTTGATGTTTTACAAAAAGCAGGGCTTCAAGTGGGTGAAGGAGCTGTTGTTTGTTTAGCACCAACTCATTTGCCGTTGACTGAAAGTGTAAATATTATACCTGTTTTTTATTTGTGATGTATAGAACGCAGTACTCATTATATATTAACTTGCGGAGAATAATTGGCATATTCTCCGCAAGGTTTGCGCAGATTACAACAAAAAAACAGTCCTAAGTCATAAACTTAGAACTGTTTTTTATATTATTTGTTAGTAATGTTGTAAAATGTCTCGACGATATCTTCAACTGTTCTCCAGCTGCTAAATTCTTGAAATGTAATAACTGTCGAACTAATACCATATTTTTTACAAAGTTTACACTGTAAATCATTAAGATCTGTTGCTTCTAATCCTAGATGCTCAGAAAGTCTATATCCAGCCCCAAACAGTTCTTCGGTAATCCAACCATCATGGTCTCTAAGGAGAATATTTTTAATATCATTGAAAATATCTTCTTCGGTAACTGATTTAGTTGTTTTTACAATATTAGTTCCTATTTTAGAAATTTTCTTTTTTTCAACAGGTGGTAATTTAGTTAAATAGTCAACTACTTCATCTCTAGTTAATCCTAGATTTGTAACTAACTCATCAACTTGAGCTAATTTTTTCTCTTTTGTTTCCATAATTATAAAATTTTAAATTATACATACTAATTAATTTTGTGGTTCATTACTTATCATATTTTCTCTATTTTGCAACAAAAAAAACCCCGCTTTTTGCGAGGAGATATAAACTTGGTGCTCTGAAAAGGACTTGAACCTTCACGGGAGTGCTCCCACAAGTACCTGAAACTTGCGCGTCTACCAATTCCGCCACCAGAGCCTATGTTGCTTTTGGTATAATAATTTTTTTTTTAGAAGTCAAGCCACTTGTTTAAATATCCGTAAGAATCCAAAAGTAAGAAAGATCCTAAAATAATTCGATAAATTACAAAGGGAAGAAAAGTGGATTTTTTTAGCCACCACATGACAATATAAATAGCTAAGACTGAAGCAATAAAAGAGTATGTAATACCATCAAATGCATATATAAGTTCGCTAATTTGGTTTTGGCTGTATAAATCCCATGCAACTAAAGCTCCGGCGGCAATGATGGCAGGTATGGATAAAAGCATTGAGAATTTTGCGGCTTCGCGACGCTCCATGCTAAGAAAACGAGCCATAGTGATGGTGATACCTGAACGACTGGTGCCAGGAATAAGAGCCAAACACTGAGCGCAACCGATAAGAAAAGCATCAAAGGCTGATAAATGTTGAATATTTCTGATTGTCATGCAACATTTGTCTGCGATAAAAAGAAGTATTCCGTAGCCAAGGATTGTCCATCCAATGAGCCTTGTGTCTCTTAATTCTTCGGTCCCTGTTTTGACAAGAAAAAGACCAAAAAGAATTATTGGTAGTGTACCGATGCAAATAAGCCAAAAAGTTTTTGCTCCGGGATTTTTAAAGGTTGGAATTAGATGTGTCTTAATCAGACCTTTAAGCATTTCCCATATCGTTTCTGAAAAATATATCATTACGGCTAATATGGAGCCTATATGTACAGCAACATCGACGGCAAGGCCTTGGTCGGGAAATGTTGTGAAGTGTGAGAACAAGATTAAATGCCCAGATGAACTGACCGGCAAAAATTCCGTCATTCCTTGGAGAGCAGATAAAAATAACAAATGTAAGTTTAGCAAATTTATACTCTTTCTTGTTTTATGCCAAATGCGGTGCAAATTCTTTTTTTGAGGGCAAGAGGAGAAATTGGCTTAACTAAATATTCTTGTATGCCAATGCCTTTGGCATCAAGAACAGTTTTTTCTTTGGTGTCTACGGTTACCATGATAATAGGAGTGTTTTTGACTCCGGTAAGAGAGCCGGCTTTTATCTCCTTGGCGAAATCCAGGCCTGTCTGTTCAGGCATTTGTTGATCGAGCAAAATCACATCTATTTTGAAGCTTCTCATGAGTTCTATTGCTTCTTTTGTAGTGTTGGCTTCTTTGGTGTTTTTGATGCCAATTTGATAAAGAGCTGTTTTGGTGAATGTGCGAGAAAACTTATCATCATCTACGATAAGGCAGACAATGGAGTCCCAAGCTATTTGTTTGTGTGTGTTTTCCATCATAATCAACCTCGTTTGGTTTCGTTTTTTAAATCTTACAATATTAGTTTATAAATTAAAACAAAAATCGTTAGCGGTGTTTATATTTAATAAAGACGACGGATTAAATTTGGTTCCATTGGCAGAAGCACCCCAATGAAGATGAGGGCCTGTAGCTCTGCCGGTTTTGCCTACAAGACCAATAATATCTCCTTGTTTGACAGTATCTCCTTGTTTTACATTTATGGTTTGCAGATGTGCATATATTGTGTGCAAACCAAGCCCGTGGTCAATTATAACAACATTGCCAGAGTAAAAAAGATTGGGTTGGGCTAAAGTTATGATACCTTCGGCAGGAGATTTGATAGGTGTTCCTGCAGGGGCGGCAATGTCTGTTCCAGCGTGAGGATTTTTTTTGACACCATTCATGATGCGTTGGCCTCCGAATTTACCGCTGATGCGTCCTTGCAAGGGCATTATGAAACCTTGTTGCCAAAAATTATTGTTTGAAGTTGTTTGTTGAGCAGAACGAACAAGCTTTTGTTCAAATTCAATTTCTCTTAGGTCTGAGTCCGAAGGAGTAACCTTACGGGGAGGGATGCCTTTGATATCTTGAATATCCCACTTGGTGGGAGAAATTTCTAAATTGTGGTTTTGAGTGTTGTCTGAATATTCTATTGATAGCGTTCCTTTTGAGGGTTCGTCTCTGCCAAGAGCAAGCAGAAAATTGCCGTTTGAATTTAGAGGTAAGGGTTTTTGGTTGAAGTATACGGCGGTTGCATTTGGCGCAGAACCTATTAATATTTCTCCTTGAGAAAGAGAACCACATAAGGTAGCAGATTGAGCTTTGCTACTAAGAAGTAAAAGGCTAAAAATTAAAAAGATCTGTTTGTTGAACATTTTTTGTTTCCGTTTTGGTTGTTGGTGTAATCTTTTTTGGCGCTTTTGATGTTGAACCTAGTTTTATGCTTCCATCATAGAATTTGACTTCAAGTTGAGAGCTTTTTTGTGCTGTTTCGACATCATAAATTGTTTGTCCGTTTTCATTTCTGACCCATGCGAATCCTCTTTTGAGAACAGAATCGACGGAAACTGATTGTAAGCGTAGCAATAAATTATTTAAATTTTCTTGATTTTTTTCAAAAATATTTTTTACAAAATATGGCTTGAGTCCAGATAGATCAAGTTGGTTTTGTTTTGTTTTTAGCAAGTTGCCAAATGAGAGATTTAGACGTTCAATGCGGTCATCAAATTTTTGGGTAACTTCATGTAAAATTTGTTGTAAATTTGGTATGCCTCGAGCCAAGCCACTGAGCATGGTTTGGCGCTCCGATATATAGCGAGAGCTTCCGGAGATGAGCCTGGCTTGCAGGGTATGAATTTGTGCGGCGAGTTCGCTTCGGACAGGAACTGCAAATTCTGCAGCTCCGGTAGGGGTGGGGGCTCTTTTGTCGGCAACATAGTCAATTAGCATGGTGTCTGTTTCGTGTCCGACAGCAGAAATAACAGGTATTTGAGAATTATAAACGGCTCTTATAACAACTTCTTCATTAAAACACCACAGATCTTCAAGGCTACCGCCTCCTCGGGCAACAATCAGAACATCGGGTTTATTGGAGAGCTGATTAAAACCATTAATGGCTTCAGCTATTTTTATTTCTGCTCCGGCTCCTTGTACAGGTGTGGGCCAAAGTAAAATATGAGAAGGAAAACGGTCTTTGACACGGTGGATAATATCTCTGATTACGGCGCCACTAGCAGAAGTTACAACTCCGATTGTTTGCGGCAGAAAAGGAATTGGTTTTTTGTGTGAGGCATCAAATAGTCCTTCGGCAGCAAATTGCTTTTTGCGTTCTTCCAATAGTTTGAGCAAAGCGCCTGTTCCGGCAACTTCCATTTGTTCTATTACTAGTTGGTATGATGATTTTCCGGCAAAGGTGGTTATTTTTCCTGTGGCTACAACTTCTAGTCCATCTTCTGGTTTGAGCGGAAGGTGTATGGCAACACCTTTCCATATAACGGCAGAAAGAACGGCATTTTCATCTTTTAGGGATAAGTACCAGTGACCAGAATCGGCTCGTTTGGCACCAAAAATCTCACCTTTAATACGCACCTTAGCAAAGGCTGTTTCTACAAAACGCTTTATTTCTGATGAAATTTGACTGACAGTCAACTCGGGGATTTCTTTGGTGCTATTGGTATTCATGGCATAAGTCAAAAGGTCTTCCATTTTTTTATCCTTATAATCCCAACAGTCCGTTGGCGAAGTCTTTGGCTGAAAATGATTCCATATCGTCTATGCCTTCTCCAACACCAATGAAGTATACCGGAGTAGGACTTTCTGAGGCAATGGCAACGAGAATGCCTCCTTTGGCGGTGCCGTCCAGTTTGTTGACGATAAGGCCGTTAACATCAACCATCTGTTTGAATATTTTAACTTGATCCAGTGCATTCTGGCCGGTGGTGGCGTCAAGACATAAAATAGTATGATGAGGAGCTTCGGGTATGACTTTTTTGATAACTCTTACAATTTTTTGCAATTCTTCAATAAGATTGGTTTTATTTTGTAGTCTTCCAGCCGTATCTATGAAGACAAGGTCATCTTTTTGTTTGATTGCTTCTTGTAGACCGTCAAAACATAGGGCGGCAGCATCGCAGCCGTTTTCTCCTTTATGAATGCGAATGTTGTTCCTTTCGGCCCAGATGCTAAGTTGTTCTATGGCAGCAGCTCGGAAGGTGTCTCCGGCAATGCATGAAATTTGTTTGTCTTTGAATTTTGCGGCTAGTTTGCCGATGGTGGTGGTTTTGCCGGCCCCATTGACCCCGACCATCATAATAACAGTGGGGTTGTGGTTGCTAATTTCAAAAGATTTTTCGCAAGGTTGCAAAATGTTGTTTAAGGTTTGAGCCAAAAGTTTGCGGATATCTTCATCGGTCGCCTCTTTATCAACTTTGTGAGAGGAAAATTCTTTTATGATTTGTGATGATGCAGAAATACCCATATCGGAGCAGATTAATAGTTCTTCTAACTCTTCTAGCGCCATGTTATCTAGTTTGCGTCCTTTGAAAATGCTACTAAGGCCAGAGGTAAGTTGAGAGGAAGATTTTTTTAGGCCAAGACCTAATCTGGCAAACCAATTAGTCATCGATAATTTCTCCTTGTTGACGCAAAATACGAGCGCGCTCTTTGCGAATCTCTATCGGAACTTGAGGCATTTGAGCAGCAGGTGTTCCGGGGCGTTCGGAATATGGAAATACGTGTAATTTATTTATGCCTGCCTCGTGAACCAATTTGACTGTATTGTTAAATTGCTCCTCTGTTTCGGTGGGAAAACCACAGATGAAATCAGCTCCGAAAGTGGCATCGGGGCGAGCTTGGCGTAGCTCTGTTGTAAGACGGATAACATCTTCTCGGGAGTGACGGCGTCTCATGCGTTTTAGAATTAGATTGTCACCTGATTGAATCGAAAAATGAAAGTGTGGAGTGATGTTTGGGTAGTTTTTTACTAATTCTATAAAATCGTTGTCAATTGCTGCCGGGTCCAAAGAGCCAAATTGCAGAGCCGGAAGATTTGGTATTTGTTGTAAAATTTGTTTTACTAAGCCGGAGAATGAAGGTTTATAGGAACAGGCATCAACACCAGTGAGGCAGATTTCGGCAAAGCCTTGGTCTACAAGCGTGCGAATTTGATTGATGATTTCTTCTGCTGGGACAGAGCGATTGGCTCCTCTGGCGTAGGGAACAATGCAATAAGTGCAACGATGGTTGCATCCTTGTTGAATTTGTACAAATGCGCGCTGGCGGCCTTCAAATCCGGTAATAAGATAGCTATCGTATCCATCATAATCAAAAATATCACCGACAATGGTTTTTTCGGTTAGTGGTGCAGAAAGATATTTTTCAATCTCAGATTTTTCTTTGTTGCCAAGAACAAGGTCAACTTCTGGCATTTGTGCAAATTTGGCAGCAGAAACCTGGGCGGCGCAACCAGTGATAATGATACGGGCTTGTGGGTTTTCTCTTCTGAGTTTGCGTATCATTTGGCGACATTGGCGTTCTGCTTCGGCAGTAACGGCGCAAGTATTGACAATAATAAGATTGTCAAAATTTTGAAGTTTTTCTTTTAAAACTTCTGATTCATAGGAATTTATGCGACAGCCGAATGTAATGACCTTAATCATATTTTGTTTCCAATTTGTAATTTTTGATTGAATATAGCGGTAAATGCTTTTGTTTGCAAGGGTTTTGTGTGTTGGTGGTAAAAACCTTAAGTTATTGATTTGTTAAGATTTGTTGTCTAAGCTGTTTATATTCGAAGGAGGTTATATAATCGACTTCGGAAATGTTAACTAGATAAGGAGATTCTTTATGAAACTTAGAACTATGTTACTTGCTTCTGCCGCAGTTATGTTTGCTGCCGGCACTGCTTCTGCTGCTGATTTGACCGGTGCTTTTTATTTGCCTGGTGAAGGTAAATTTGCTTCTGATACAAAATTGCAATATCAGCGTGTAGAAATAAAAGATGTAGAATATAAGCATGATTCTTGGCGTGCATCTGAAGAAGTTACCTATGGTGTGACAAATGACTTTGCTGTTTTTGGTCGCTTGGGTAATGATTTTGATACCGAAGGTTATTATAATAATGATCATAACTTTGATTATGAAGTTGGTGCAGCTTATAATATGCGCAGCGGTAATGTTTTGACGCAGGTAAGAGGTTCTTATGAAACATATAATCCAAAAGATTATTGGGGAAAAAGAAATAGCCATGACAGATGGCAAAAATATCTGAAAGGTGAAGTTCGTGTGGGTTATGACATGGGTGATGGTTTGACCCCATATATGACTTATGGTTTTGATGGCCAAGTTGATGAGGCTGACCGTGAGTTTACTCAAAGTGCTTTTGCCGGTGTTCATAAATATGCCGGTGATTGGGCTTTGGATGGCGGTGTTCGCTATAACTTTGGTACAGATGGAAAGAATAAAAATACTGTATATGCCGAGGCAGAAGCAGATTATTATCCTGTAGAAAATGTTGCTGTGGGTGTTTATGGAAGCTATTATCTTGCCGGTCAGGGTAATGATGCTGAATTAGAAGGTTATCCTTTGGAAATGGATAAAGACTATACCACAGGTGTTAGAGTTAAATTTGAATTTTAAATTTAGCTTAGCTTAAAAGGAAAAGCCTCTCAATTTGAGAGGCTTTTTTGGTAATTATTTTACAGATATTTGTTCTAATGCTATGTTTGAAAATTCTTTGATCTTTTCAGCGCTGAATTTGACATCACGGTGTTCATTTTCTGAAAGTCTGGGATAAATGACACTGTGAATTCCTCTTTTGCCGATGACACTGGGCATGGATAAACAAACATCTTTGATGCCCTCTATTTCGGCGTGTTGTGAAGATACGGTTAGAATAGCATATTCATTGGTGGTGATGGCCTGGCAAATGCGACATAAGCCGCCGGCAATTCCATAATAGGTTGCACCTTTTCCTTCGATGATTTTGTATGCAGCATTGCGAACACAGTCGTCAATTTGTGCTTTGACCTCGGGGGTTAGGGGTTTGTCTTCCATTCTGGCCAGTTCTTCTATTTGCACTGTGCCTCCATCGCCATTGGACCAGATTAGAACTTCGCTATCGCCATGTTCGCCTAAGACGTTGGCGTGTACGGATTTTGGTGATATGCCTAGGTGATAGCCTAGCAAAGTGCGGAATCTGGCGGTGTCTAAGATGGTGCCGCTGCCGATGACCTTTTCTTTTGGAAAGCCAGAAAGTTTAAGAGCAACCGCCGTCATAATATCAACAGGGTTTGCAGCAATCAGCAAAGTGGTTTGAGGAGCTACTTTTACAATTTGAGGAATAATATTTTCAAATATTTTTACGTTTCGACCCAGTAGGTCTATTCTGGTTTCTCCGGGTTTTTGGTTGGCTCCGGCAGTGATAATTACAACTTCGCAACCTTTTAGATCTTCGTAGTTGCCGGCTTTGATTTTATTGGCATAGGCAAAAGGGGTGGCGTGGGCGATATCCATGGCCTCGGCTTCGGCTCTTTGTTGGTTTGCATCTATTAGGACAACTTTTCTGGCAACGCCTCGCATAATTAGGGCAAAAGCTGTTGCGCTACCGACTTGTCCGGATCCGATTATGCCTACTTTCATTGCTTTCTCCTTTTATAAAATTTTGGAATATTTTGAGTGTTTGCTTGTGTTATCTATATAGGAAACGAATGATGTAAATACAATAAAAAAGGCTGCAAAATTTGCAGCCTTTTGTTGTATCAAGAAAACCTTTAGTCTACAAAAGTTTCGCCTTCGTCAGCGGTTTCTTCGGGGTTGGTCTCAACAACGTCTTCTACAACTGCGTCAACTTGTTCTGTTGCGGTTTCCGCTGTTTCTTCAATAACCTCACCGTCTCCGATAACCTCGTTTGTGGTGATTGTTTCTTCTACCACTACAAGTTCAGGCTCTGAAGTGGCAACTTCTTTTTTGACGAGGAAGCCAATTGTTAGCAAAATGGCAATGACGAGAATAATGTATATAAGTTTTTTCATAACTACACCTCTTGGTTGGGATATTTATCTATGGTTTAAGATTAGGTTCTAATGTTTTGGTTGTCAACACAATTTATTAGTTATCTAACTCCAAAACGGTTGCCTGAAGAGTAACGTTTGAGGCCGGATTTGTATGCGATGATGCTGATGGTAAAAAAGAATGCTATGGCTAAAATAAAATATACAAATTCATACCAGTAGAAGTTTTTGATTAGGTTTACGGGACACAGGGACAAAAGGCCTGCCGGTAAGATGGTGAGAAATATTATTTTGTACCATCCTGTGAAAATAGAGGCTGGTTGGCACGAAAAAGTGATGAAAGAAATGAAAATGTTGTCCCCCAAGCGCTGCGAATCGCTGATAAAAAAGGCCATTGATGACACAAGTAAGCGAATCGAATACATAAGGATAGCTCCAAGGAATGAACAAAATAGCATAATGCCAAAATTGAGCCAGCTAACGTAGCCAGATATGAAAAATAGTAGGAAGCCGGTAATGAAATCTCCCCAACTGGCAAAGGATGATTCAGAAGTGGATATAAGAAATAAGCTATTTTGCGGATATACTAAAAAGTTGTCGAGATTGCCATTGTCTATATATTCGGGAATTTGTTGTACTCCTCTGGCAAAAACGGCAAAAAAACCAAAGGCATTGTTGCCAACAGCAAAAAGAATAGCCATATCTCCAAAACCCCACCCGTTGATGGAGCCTTTGTGTTGAAAAAGAATCCACCACATGAAGACAAAAGACAGGTTGTTTATGACCATTATAAAAATATTGGTGAGGGCATCAGACTTGCTTATAAAGGCTGTTTTAAGATTGTTTTTTTGGATGAATAAAAATAGCTTTAGATATTTTTTGAGTTTAGCCGCCATAGACGTTTATCCTTTTGGTTAGTTTGTGGTATGCGATGTTGATGAAAAAGCCAATTAGCAAGATCCAAAAAGTGTTTAGGCATATGGCTTGAAACAAGTTGGCAAATGAAAAATCATATACCAATTTGACAGTTAGGTAATAAAAAGAATAAAAAGGGGTCCATTGGGCGATGTTTATGAACCATTCGGGATATATGCTGAGCGGGAAAATGGCTCCTCCTAGAGTGAAAGCCAGTCGCTCGATGGCCATTGCAAGAGTGCGAATGCTGGCCAGCCACAAAGAACACATGCCAACAGCGGTATACATGATGATGTTGATGCAAGATGATATGTAGCACATTGTGAATATGATAGGAAATTGCCACCACTCAAAAGGAGGGTGACCTGTAAACAGGATGGTTATTGGAGTGCCGAAGCCGCCTAAGATAAGAAAAGAAACACTCATGTTGCCAACGGCTTCTATGTAGCGCATGAAAAAAAAGGATATGGGCTTGTTTATGTAATATGCCATGGTTCCGGATCTGATATCATCAAACAAAACTCTATCTATCTTGGGGTTTGATAAAATTATCATTTCTGCAAAAAGTAAATACCAGATAAATGTTTGGTTGAGGTTGCTTGTTGAACTATCTGCCGCAATGACAACCCATAAACGGTTGTATATAAAGAGCAATATAAACAAAAATACTAATTGGCCGGAAAGATTGGCTTTGTTGCTCCATGAATGTTTGAAAGATATTAGAAACAGGTGCCAGTACTTAGTCACGGGAGTAGATCTCCTTGATTATTTCTTCCATCGGAGGATTTTCTATGGTGAGGTCTGTTACGTGATATTTTTGGACAAGTTCATCAATGGCTTTTTTGGCGGATGTTTTTTTGGTGTTGATTTCTTTGCGAAATTTTTCTCCAGAATCGGTGGTGACTTCTATATATTTTTTGTTTAAATAAGAATCTCTCAGAGAGGTTATCGAATCGTTGAAAATTATTTTTCCTTTGTTGATGATGATAACCCGCTCGCAAACCTTTTCCATGTCATCAGTGTCGTGAGAGGTTAGAAGAAGAGTTGTTTCTTCTTCTAGGGCTTGTTTTTTGATGAGGTTACGAATGATCTCTTTGGCGGTTACATCTAGTCCGATTGTCGGTTCATCAAGAAAGAGAAGCTGCGGTTTGTGCAAAAGAGATGCAACAATCTCGCATCTCATCCTTTGTCCTAGAGATAAGGAGCGAGTTGGGTGAGAAAGTAAATCTCGGATTTCGAATAGGTTGACCAGTTTGGAAAGACGGCGTTTGAATGATATATTTTCAGAGTTGTATATCTTTCCGATGAGAGCAAAGCTATCTTGAATAGGAAGGTTGTACCATAATTGGGAGCGTTGACCAAAGACTGTGCCAATGTGATATGCCAGTTGATGGCGGTTTTCCCACGGAACTAAATTGTTTACGATAGCTGTTCCAGAAGTTGGGTATAAAATGGAAGATAGCATTTTGAGGGTGGTGGATTTGCCGGCACCATTGGGGCCAATAAAAGCGACTCTTTCTCCTTTTTTGATGTTGAAAGAAATTTTATCTACAGCGGTCACATTTTTGTATTCGGGTTTGAATAGTCCTCTTAATGAAGAAGCATTTTTTTGTATTTTAAATTTTTTTGTTAGCTGGTTTACTTCTATTATGTTTGACATTTTATCCACCTTTGTAGTTGTTAAAAAGTATAGCTTTTCTGCGGTTTTTGGCAAGAGATATTTTGGTTGATTGTGTGTTTTTTGAAAAAAAAGCTTGTCAAATAGTATAAAATTGTGCTAACTACTCAATCACGGGCAGGGTTTGTCCGATTAATTTGTTTTAATTTTATTGAGGTTTTATCATATGACTGATACAGCAAACCGCGTTAAGAAGATCGTTGCCGAGCATCTTGGCGTTGAAGAATCTAAAGTTACAGAGAATGCCAGCTTTATTGACGATTTGGGCGCAGATAGCTTGGATACAGTAGAATTGGTTATGGCTTTTGAAGAAG
This sequence comes from Alphaproteobacteria bacterium, assembly GCA_015062305.1. Lineage (GTDB taxonomy): Bacteria > Pseudomonadota > Alphaproteobacteria > RF32 > CAG-239 > CAZU01. The sequence goes on along the minus strand of SUUX01000016.1, from coordinate 12,229 downwards.
AATTCGGTTGCGAAATTCCTGACGAAGCTGCTGAGAAAATTCTTACAGTTAAAGATGCTATCGACTATCTTTCTAAGAATGCTTAAGTCTGTATGACTTTGAGAAAATTGTGAAACTCGCTCGTATCTTAAAGCGAGTTTCATTGTTATCTAGGGTTTTATTGTGAGGGATGAACATATGAGAAGAGTTGTTGTTACCGGCTTGGGAATCCTTTCTCCTTTGGGAAGAGGAGTTGAGTACAACTGGAGAAAAATTTTGGCAGGCGAATCTGGCGTGCGCAATATTGAAGGAATCGATTTGAAAGATATTCCGGTTACTATTGCTGGTCAGGTGCCTTGGGGTGATGCAGAAGGAGAGTTTAATCCTGATTCTGTGATGGCTCCTAAAGATCAGAAGAAAAATGATCGTTTTATTTTGTATGGTATGGCTGCCGGTAGTGATGCTCTGGATGATGCAGGATGGGATCCTGAAAAAGTAAGTGAAGAAGAAAAATATAGAGCCGGAATTATGATGGGATCTGGAATTGGTGGCTTGCAAGTTATATATGACAATTCTATATCTTTTAATGAAAATGGAATGAAGAGAATTTCTCCTTTCTTTATTCCATCGGTTTTGATTAATCTGATTTCTGGAAATTTATCTATTAAATACGGTCTGAAAGGGCCAAACCATGCTTGTGTTACGGCATGCTCAACCGGAACCCATGCAATAGGTGATGCTGCTGCGATGATTGCCAGAGGAGATGCTGATTTGATGTTGGCTGGTGGTGCCGAATCCGCTGTTAATGTTTTGGGATTGTCTGGTTTTGCCAGAATGAAGGCGATTACTTCTGATTTTAATGATGCTCCGGAAAAAGCTTCTCGTCCATGGGATAAAAATCGTAGTGGTTTTGTTATGGGAGAAGGTGCAGGTGCTGTGGTATTGGAAGAATTGGAGCATGCTAAGGCCAGAGGTGCTAAAATTTATGCAGAAGTAGTTGGTTATGGTATGAGTGGAGATGCTTATCATATTACGGCTCCATCTGGAGATGGCGCATATAGAGCTATGAAAATGGCTACAGAACATGCGGCTGAGCATGGTGTTGAATTAGGTGATATTGGTTATATTAATGCCCATGGAACGTCTACTCCGGCTGGTGATGTTGGCGAGGCTATGGCGGTTAAACGCTTGTTTGGAGATGAGGGTATAAAGAATGTATCCATGTCTTCTACAAAGTCAGCTATTGGTCATTTGCTTGGTGCTGCAGGTGCTGTTGAAGCTGTTTACTCTGTTTTGGCATTGAGAGATCAGATATGCCCTCCAACACTTAATTTGGAAAACCCAGAGGAAGAGCTGTCTGATTTTGATTTGGTGCCATTAAAGGCTAAAAAAAGAGAAATAAAAGCAGCGATGTCAAACTCGTTTGGGTTTGGAGGAACAAACTCTTCTTTAATTTTGAAACGTTATGAATAGGTTGTTCTGAAGTTGAAAAAAAAGAAAGTCCTATTGGAATAAATAGGACTTTTTTCTTGAGATGTGAATTGTTTTTATATTATTGTGAATGGGAATTTTGTTGAGGATTTTTGAATGAAGAAATTGTTTTTGCTATGTCTTTTGGTTGGACTGTTTATAACAGCTTGGCTTAAGGTTAGTGTTTATAATCCGGTGATGCTTGCGGATAAGACAGAGGTGTTAATTGCAAAAGGTGCAACATCTGGTGAAGTGGCTAGTCGTTTGTTTGAAGCCGGAATAATTAAGAATCCATGGCTGTTTAAGATTTTTGCAAGAATAAAAGGGTTAGATAAGCATCTGCGTGCCGGAGAATATGAGTTTGAGAAGGCGGTTTCTATGGCTGATGTGGTAGAAAAAATATATAATGGAGATGTGTTGTATAGAAGAATAACCCTGCCGGAAGGATTAACAACGGTTCAAATGTTAGAGCTGATTAAAAATAATGAGTTTTTGGTTGGCGATATTTCTGTTTCTGTGGGAGAAGGGGATTTATTGCCAGAAACTTATACATTTTTTAGAGGGGAAAGCAGAGATAATATTGTGTTGCAGGCCAAGAGAGCAATGCAGCAAGAATTAGAAAATGCGTGGAATAACAGAGATGAATATATTCCGGTAAAAAACAAAAAAGAATTGTTGGTGCTGGCATCCATTATTGAAAAAGAAACCGGCTTGCCAGAAGAAAGAGGACTGGTTGCGTCGGTGTTTGTTAATAGGTTACGCAAGGGAATGCGTCTGCAGACTGATCCAACAGTGATATATGCAATTACAAAAGGACAAAGAGATTTGGGTAGATTGCTTACGAAGGCTGATTTGACAATAGATAGTCCTTATAATACATATAAATATTATGGTTTGCCACCAACTGCGATTTGTAATCCGGGAAAAAATGCTTTGAATGCTGCAGCAAAGCCGGAAATAAGTGATTTTTTGTATTTTGTGGCCAGTGGTAATGGTGGACATAATTTTGCATTTAGTCTGAGGGAACATAATAATAATGTTCTTAAATGGAAAAATAAAAAATAATTTTGATAAATGTGTTTTTTTAACTTGAATAAAAAAGTGGAGTTGATTATATTTATTCCACTTTTTTATTACTTACATATTATAAACCATTAAATATCAAAGCTTATGATGAAGTATTTTTACAGAATCTCTTTGTTTTTTCAGAGTATGGGTATTATCTCTTGCGAGAAAGTAGGATGTCCGGCTTTTCCGCTCAAAAGGAAGACGGTTAAGACCCGACAAAAGTTAGCGTCTTATGAGGGAAGTTCTCAAGAGCGTTACAATAGAAAAATGTTATTAAAATAACCCAAAATCATGAAGTTATGAAGAGTGAAAAAAATGTATCTGATGCAGAAAAACAGAAAGTGTTTAAGGCAATTGAAGCCATTATTGGCGAACTGAGAAGAAACGAGATTGTATCGCAGGCACATCTTAGAGACGATTTAGGAATGGAGAGTTTTGAGAGAGCGATGTTGGCATGTGATCTTGGTTTGGATTTCACAGATATTGGCGATGATTGGACCGTACAAGATGTTGTTGATTTTGTAAAACAAAAAAAATGACATAGGTATGAAGAATGCAGAAGAGTTGGTATATGATTCAATCGCAGATATGGCTCGTGTACCGAAAGAGAAAATTAGGAGAGATTCCTTGTTGGAGGAGTTTGTGTTAGATATGGATGAACTGGAGTTTATAATAGAGCATCATACCGGACGCAATATCTCTAAAGAGGTATCTTTCAGAACGGTTGGTGATATTATAGATTACTGTCAAAACTTCTAGGCTAAAAGAGGTGTCATTTAGGCACCTCTTTTTTTTAGGGGTGATTAGGCTTGTCCTATTGTTTGCATGAGCATGGGATAAAGAGCTTGTTTGGGTTCCATGCCTTTGGTTAGAACAACCTTAAAAACAGGATACATGCGCTCACATTCTTTAATAGCGATATCTATCATTTGGGCTATTTTAGTTTCAAAAGGTTCTTCTGGATTTATGAATAAGGAATGTTTAAATATGGGTGTGTTTTGTTCTGTCCAGTAAGAGAAATGACCAACCCACAATTCTTCATTGATTAGAGCTAATAGTTCAAATATCTTGCTGCGGTTATCTTGTTTGTTCTCTATATCCATGAGGCAAGACATATGCATGCAATTCATGCTTGGTTCCCAGGCAAAAAACAATAACATGTTGTTCCATTTGCCTTGTACTTCCACAACAACTTCATTGTTGTTGCGGCGGTCAAATTCAAATGATCGGTTGGCAAAGATATGTTCAACCATGTCTATCGGGTTTTCGGATAGGGCTAAGTTCTTGGCCGGTTCCATGTTGTTTTGCTCCAAATACAAAAATTGCGCATCAATGGGTATAGCTTGCATTGCCGAGTCGTGAAATACAATAGAGTAGATTCAGTTTTCCACTTAATTCACAACTGTGGATAAAATTTAATTTTTCTTATCTCGAAAAAACAAACAGATAGCGTATCTGTTGATAAAAACTTTTTTTTATATGTGGATATAATTTTTATAATTAATTATTCTTTAACTGTGTAAAAAAATATGAGGTTTAAAATGATAGGCTTGCCGTTTCCAGAGGTTTCTCCAATTATGTTTTCTATCGGTCCTTTAGCAATCAGATGGTATTCTATGGCTTATTTGGTTGGTATTGTAGTAGGATGGTGGTTTGTGTTGAAAAAAGTACAAACTTATAAGCTTTCTCTAACAAAAGAACAGATAGAGGATTTTGTCTTTTATATAACTATAGGAATTATAGTTGGAGGAAGGTTTGGCTATGCTTTGTTTTATGGTGGGGCAGAGATGTGGTTGAAACCATGGCGATTGTTAGAGATATGGAAAGGCGGGATGTCTTTTCATGGTGGAGTATTGGGAGTTGTGATCTCGGTGTGGCTTTTTGCTAAGAAGAGCAGATATAATTTTTTTGGTTTGACCGATTTGATAGTGTTATGTGCCCCAATAGGAATATTCCTGGGAAGAATGGCTAATTTTATAAATGATGAATTGTGGGGGAGAGTAACAGATGTGGCGTGGGCTGTTAGGTTTCCTGCTGGAGGATATTTGCCTCGGCACCCATCTCAGATTTATGAGGGGTTGTTTGAAGGAGTAATAATGTTTGTGGTATTGAATATGTTGTGGCAAAAAACTGCGATTAGAGAAAAGCAAGGAGTTGTGTCTGGGCTTTTTGTTTTGATGTATGGATTGTTTAGAATATTTTTGGAACAATATAGAGAACCAGATATTCAGTTGGGATATTTTTTTGGTATTCTAACCATGGGCCAGCTGCTTTCTGTTCCTTTGGTGGTGTTAGGGTTGAGTGTTGTTGTTTGGAAATATAAAAAGGTGAAAAATTGAACTTTGTTATTTTTGATACAGAATATACTACTTGGGAAGGTTGTATTGCAAAAGGGTGGCATGGGTTTCAGAAGAAAGAGATAGTGCAGATTGCGGCAATAAAAGTTGAATTAGATACTCTAAAAGTTATTGATAGTTTCAACTGTTTAGTTAAACCAAAAATAAATTCTGTTCTTTCTGATTATTTTATTAATTTGACAGGTATAACAAATGAGCAATTACGTTATGAAGGGCGTGATTTTGCAGTAGTGTATGATGAGTTTGAGCAATTTTGTTGCGGAGATCCCTGTTTGTGCCATTCGTGGGGAGGCGGTAATATAACAGGAACAGATGGTGATATTTTGCAGGAAAATATTAAAATAAATAATTTGAACAAAAATTGTGGGTTAAGGTTTTGTAATATTGCAGATTGGTTTGCCGATAGATATAAGGCAAAAAATATTCGGGTTGATAAACAGAGCTCCGGTCAGATAGCATCTATTTTGGGTGTGGAGAAAGATTTGGAACAGCTTGGGTTGTCTCAACACAATGCTTTCTATGACGTATATTCTATTTTGAGCGGCATAAAATTTTTGGGATCAGAAGGGTTGGCTAAGCTTTGGTTGTGACATTGTGGCTGAAACAGCGTGTTTTCTGAAGAGCTTTGTCTGCTCTGACTAATACTTCAAAAGAGCTAGCGTCACTGCGTTTTTTTTCTGATATACATGCTGACACTGTTAGTTTTAGGGGTTTATGGCGATTGTTAAATTGAAATTGAGCAGAAGCAATAGCCCTTCTTATAGCTTCTAGTCTTTCAAAACCCTCTTTTTTATCTATGTTTTTATATACAATTACAAATTCATCAGGAGAATAACGATATATATTTTCTTCTTTTTCTGTTTCAGATATTTCTTCAGCTATTAATTTGGTTAATATATCTTGAGTACGTTTGTTAAAATTTGTGCCGAGCTTGTCATAGTCGTCTATGCTTATAATTCCGATACAATATTTAAAAGGAAAATTTTTGGAATGTATTATAAAAGAGTTACGGCTATCTAATCCTGTAAGTGTATCTTTGTATGTTTCGTTGTATATATTTTGGGCTGAGGCGGATATAAGGCAAAGAGATGCCGCAGAAAAAAAGGCACATAGTCCTGATGCAGTATCAGAATGATATAGAGCCATGAAAATACTGATTGTTGCAAATAATAGGTTGTAATCGTTGTTGCTTCCAGTGCGGATGGCATTGATTGTTATTATTGCAAATAGAATGAAGAATGACAAATAGGAAAAAACAGATAGATTAGAATCTTGTTGTATAAATAAGGCGTTTGTATTTAGGGAGTGGCGAGAAATGTATTCAATTATGGAAAATTGGAACAGGAAAGATATGAGAACCCAAACGCTTTTTTTATTTAGAAATGATCGAGGGGTATAAAAGTAAAAAAAGATTAAGTTTAAGGGCAGAAGTATGCTTAACCCAACGTATGCAGAGGAATGTGTGTAATCTTGCGCATATAAGTGTTTTAACAAATTGATGAATGTGTATGCAATGATCGTGATACAAAAAATAAAAAAAGGTTGACCTTTGTTAAAATAGATGAGGAATAATAAGGCACAGAAGCTGATTATGTAAAACCCGAAGTGCAAAAAATTAGTAAAGCCGTGGCTGAAAGTTTCGTTGATATAAAAACCGAATAAAAATGCAGAGAATATGAAGGCGGGTAAAAATATATTGCCGATGAGGGGAAATATTTTTTCTATGAGTATAGGTTTGTGCATTTTCTTTCAACCGAAAAATTTATTAGTGTTTTGGTATGTTACACTTTAAAGGTTAAATTTTATTTACGCATTTTATTATAGAGCTGTCTCCATAAGAATAGAATCTGTATCCATTTTTTATAGCATGGGTGTAGGCTTTTTGCATTTTTTCGGTTCCGGCAATGGCGCAAACAAGCATAAAAAGAGTTGATTTGGGGAGATGGAAGTTTGTGATTATCATGTCTATTAATTTAAATTTGTATCCAGGAGTGATAAATATAGAGGTTTCATCGGCAAAAGGATGTAAAATGCCATGATTGTCTGTAGCTGTTTCTAAGAGGCGCAGAGATGTGGTGCCAACGGCAATGATTCTTTTGCCTTTTTGTTTGGCATTGTTTATGGTATCTACAGTGTCTTGGGTGATAATTCCATATTCAGCGTGCATTTTGTGGTCATTTGTATCGTCTGTTTTGACAGGCAAAAATGTTCCTGCTCCAACGTGTAGAGTTACAAATGTCTGAATGATTCCTTTTTGTTGTAATTTTTTGAGAATCTCCGGGGTGAAATGTAGTCCGGCAGTGGGAGCGGCAACAGCCCCTTCATGTTTAGCATAAATAGTTTGGTAGTTTTCTTTATCATTAAATTGATACCACATCGAATCTGTTGAAGGACGATTGCGTTTGATGTAGGGAGGCAAAGGCATGAAACCATATTGCTCTAGTTTAGAGGCAAGTTCGTGTGCCGGACAATTGAAAGATATTTGAACTCCGTCTTCACCATGTTTTTCAATAACTATTGCAGAAAAGTCTGAATTTTTAGGGGTAATTTGGTTGGTATAAAATTTTATGATGTCATTGTTTTTTAGGCGTTTGGAGTTTTTTATAAATGCCATCCATTTAATACCATCAATAGGATGATATAATGTTAATTCTACGAGTGCTTCTCCTCGAGCTCCATAAAGACGAGCCGGAATTACTTTGGTATCATTAAATACCAAAACATCTCCTTCTTCCAACAGATCTGGCAGATCATAGAATTTACGATCATGTATAGTGTCAGATGATGTTAGGTCCAATAGTTTTGAAGTGTCTCTGGGGTAGACCGGTTGATTGGCAATGGCTTCTTTAGGTAGTTCAAAATCAAAAATATCTATTTTCATGTTCTTTATCCTTTGTTGGTTTTATAGTACAATGTTTTGTTGTTGGCAATAAATAAATCTTTTGGATAGGTTTTTGCGCATTTTTTAGTTGCATATCTACAAAAAGTTGTTAAACTCATCACATTACAATGAAATAGAGAGACTACAATGCTAGGTAAAAAGACTTTAACTGATTTAAAAGCCGTTATGTACCTGTATGCAGTTGGCGGTTATGAAGGAAAGCGTAAAGCCGCCCGTGAACTTGATGTGTCAATCGATACTCTTTCGAAATATATAGATGGATTAGAAGAAGAATGTGGTAGTAAACTATTGAATACCGCAGGAACAGGTAGTGTTTTGACTTTGAGAGGTGAAAGAATATGCAGATGGGCGGCTGAAATAGAAAAAGAACTCAATATAATGTATGAGTTGGTTTCTGAGAAAGATGTTCTAAAAGGAGAAATTAAAATGGCTTGGGGGTTGAATGCCCGAGCTGCAATTATTAGTGGGGAGTTGTGGGATTTTTTACGCAAACATAAAGATATTACTTTATCATCATCGACAGTGAGAAAAATTGATGAGTTGAAATCAATGAATTGTGATGTGGCATTGACAACGTTACCTCCAAATTTTGACGGATGGGAGGTTATGAATGTTAAAGACATACAAACAGGTTTTTTTGCTTCTACATCATATTTACGAAAATATGGATATCCGATAGATATTAATGATATGTTGAATAATCATAGGATGGTTTTTATGCGCAAAGGGGATGCTTGGGCGAATGGAGAGCATAAGTTTTTGGAAAAATCCAAGAGACCGTTATATTTGACAGATACCTCTTATGCTGTAAAAGAGGCGATAACCAATGGTATGGGGATCGGGATTTTGCCACAATCTTTTACCAGAAAGGGGTTGGTTTGTTTGGATAATATTAAAACAGGTATTAGCGGACAAATTAGTTTGTCGATAAAAACTAGTTCTAAAAATATTAAGAGAGTCAGAGTTTTAGCAGAGTATCTGAGGAGCATATTGGATAGAGCGTAGCCGGAGAAGGATTGATGATTACACAAAAAGATTTTAGAAATTTAGAAGGTTTGATGGCTTTGAAAGCGATATCTGTATATGCAAGCAAAAAGAAAGCCGCTCAAGAAATATTTTCTTCCCTTGATACGATTAATAAATATATTCATAATTTGGAACAGAACTTGGGTGTTGTTTTAGTTGATGATAGTGGGCGTAGTAGTGTGTTAACAGAAGCCGGCAACAAAGTATTAGAAAGTATGGCAGCGCTAGATTTTTTATGGGGTCGGATATGTATGGAGAAAGAAAGCCGTAAAGAAATATTAGGGAGTGTCAGCCTGGGTGTGTCTTATGGTATATGTTCTTATTTTCATCCGGAAAATATATGTGAGTTCTTTGATAAGTATCCTCGCTTACGACTTGATTTTGTGAAACTTGATGATGTTAATCGCTCTGCCAGTCCAAATTGTGATGTGTGTTTGACTTATGCTCCTTTCGAATCTCCAGAGATGGCTTTGTTATATAAAAAAGAGATAAAGTTTGGTTTTTTTGCATCTTCTTTATATTTGAATAAATATGGATATCCTAAAGATATTGATGACATGTTGGCAAATCATAGAATTTTGATCAAAGGTAATTTTGTTGGTTATTCAAAGAATTATAAGGAAGGATTGAAAAAGGCGAATAAACTGCAGCTGATGTCTGATGCTGGAGAAATGCTGATGAGAATGATGCAGTATGGAGCAGGGATTTGTGCGTCTCCGTTGATTGCTAGAACAGAAGGACTAGTTTGCTTGGATAATATTCCGTGTGATGCATATGTGACATTACACCTATCTGCGCATAAGGATATAAAAGATTCACCAAGAGTGAGAGCGGTGATTGACTATTGTAAATATGTATTGGATGAGCTAGCTTCTTTTAATGAATAATGATGATGTCAATGTGAGCGCAAAGAAGTTTTGAACTCGAAAAAATGTGTGGACTATATAATAAAACAGCGCTGTTATAATAAAGCAGCGCTGTTCATACTATTTACCTTTTTGTTAGCAGACCTTCCAAACCTGCAAAGGGGCTGTTGGTTGAAGCCTTAAGGTTAAAAACCTTTTTGATTTTTGGAAGAGAAGAATCCTCTTCGCAAAGTCTCCAATAAAAATCTTCTGCTTCCGAGGATAAATATGCTCCTCTTCCATCAGACAGATTTTCCTCAAGAGTTTCAAGGTATTCTTTAACTCTATGGGGATACAATTGGACGAACTTAAGCTGATTCTCTGTGTTAAGACACCTTGTCATGATGATGGGGAGGTATTTTTCTTCCTCCAACATCTTAGAAATTACTTCCTGAGGAATTCTTTTACATAAAGGTACGAATTCTTCAAAAAGTTCTTTCTGCTCTTCGAAGAGCTGAATCATGTTTGTTGAGCACATACCAAATTCTTTGATATAAGCCTCAATACCCTCCTTGTCTACTGACTTCAAAAAATTCAGTTCATCTTGTTTGTTTAATTTTTTCATTTTTTCTTTGTTTTATAGTGTAACATATAAATCTATAGTAATTTGGAATAGGATTTTATTATATCACAAAATTGGGGATAAAACAAGCCTAATTTTGGCTATTTTACTAGTGTTTTATTTTTGAGGGTCGGGGCTTAAATATAAAATGTTAAACTTTGTTGGGTTTGGCGATATTGTTTAACATTACTTAATATTTTTTTGATACATCATGTTACAAAGTGTATTTTTGAAATTAAAAGGTTTTTTATGAAAATGCGGTTTGTTATTATATTGCTGTTGTTATTAGTTGTTCAAAACGCTAAATCACAAGAATCGTTAGTTGAACAACACGAAACAAATATAAATAATATTGTTGAACAATGTAGAATTTTGTATCCATTTGATGAAACAAAAGATACTTTTTCTGACATTACGAAAGCACAGAAACATATTAATATCTGTATAGAAAATAATATATTAAACAAGGCAAAGAAACTTTTCAATAAAAATTTGTATGAGCAATTTGAAACAAATCTTAAAAATATTGAAAACGAAACCAGAAAAATAAATAAATTAATATTTCTCGGCGACACGGCTATCGATATAAACTCTGCAAATTGGATGGAACTATGGATTATTGAGCAAAGAATAACAGAAATTTTGGAAAAAATATTAAAAGATATCATACAACAAGAAAAATGGGCTAACTGATTAGCCCATTTCATTTATTTTCTTAATAAATTCAATGCATTTTTACGTTCTCGAGGATAACGATAATTAATAATATTATCTTGAGCAGTTTTGTCTTTCATATCAATATTTTTCACATAATCTGTTCTAGCATCATATAGCGCATTGATAATTTGTTCATCACTCCAACTGGAAATATCAGAATTATGTCCTAGTGCTCTATGAACAGGAATATCTGCTCTTCCATGTTGTGTAGCCATTGAATATAAAACATCTTGAATGACTGGATGCCGTTGTTCTACATTTAAACCTTTTATATCGTTAATCTTTTGTATTAATGGTTTATAATTAGCCGATAAAATATAATTTTTTTGACTCTCATTAAATTTTTCTTCAGTTGATAATTTTTTCCAGGCTTCGACAAATTGTATTGAATTATTTTTTGCTCCCTCATTACCTCCTGCTTCAGATAATATTTTATAATAATTTAATAAAGTAATATCTTTACTATTAGCTAAATAATTTAAAAATCCTTTCATACTATTAGTTTTTGTTGCAATTTGATATAATCCATAACTATATCCACCATCTTTATCATATCCTATTGCGGTTGGATTATTATTTGCTTCTTCTGTTTGACTGAGTGTACCCAGTATATAGTTTTCTTGATGCTTACCATTAAGAAAGTCATTCCCCACATATTGCGGCAAACCTGAAAGGTCAACTTTTGCAACGTCGGATTGTTTGTTTTTGTTTGGGTGATATGGTTCTGCCCAACAGCGACAGTTGTAGTCCTCCCCGGGATTGCCTCCTTCGGGTGGGACGTTATAATTAAATATTTTTCCATCACGTGCAGCATGAGAACTTCGGACTTTATCGTCGCCTTTTGTGTGCCAAATATAATAATCCTCAGGATTGTTGTTCATATCATCTTCCAAAATCTCATCAATCTTAGGATTTGGCGAATTTTCATTTGCTACTTTTATTTTACTGTTAGGATTATTTGTTTAAGAACAAATTGCTTCGAGCAATGGGACTTTTCGAAAGAAATCCAAGGTTTGGTTAGGGGGTATATAAGGTAAAGTTTTTAAGAAAAATCTAAAAAACTCTCCAAGATTGAATACTTTTTTAAGATATACTTACAAGTTTATTGATGTCTTCTATTATTGTTTTTTGGTCAAAAACAATTCCATGTATACCTAATGATTTTGCGGCTTCTACATTTCGAGATTTATCATCAATAAATATAACTTCTTCAGGGGTTGCATTTAATTTTTGCAGAACTTTT
>SUUX01000015.1 GCA_015062305.1 Alphaproteobacteria bacterium | reverse complement strand
TAAATATCTATGTTAAACCTGGTGTAATCCAAAGAATGTATGCAGGAGGAAAGCTTGATGTTGAGGGACTGGAAAGCCTACACACATTGGAAGATAGAACAATCGGAAGAGTGGCTGTAGGTGCAGATGCTCAGCTAAACACCAGATGGAATATTGGAGGTGCTGTGGCTTATGGATTTGGCTCTGATTATGAAGATACTTCACTCAATTTGGATGTCAAATATAGGTGGTAGAAGTCAAAGAGCTTTAAGAAAAACCGCTCTTACGAGCGGTTTTTTGTTTTTAGATATCTAAGTTAACAACATTAAGGGCGTTTTCTTGGATAAACTCTTTGCGAGGTTCTACAACATCGCCCATTAGGGTGGCAAAGGTTTCATCGGCTTCTTCCATGCGGTCTATCTTTACCTGCAACAAAGAACGTGCCTCCGGATCCAAAGTGGTCTCCCATAGTTGTTCTGGGTTCATCTCTCCCAATCCTTTGTATCGCTGAATGGATATGCCCTTTTTGCCGGCTGCGATAATGGCATCTACAAAACTTACAGGACCTGTAATCTTCTTCTCTAGCCCTTGCTTAGAAACCAATAAAGCCGAAGTGGCAAAGTTTTCTTTGAGAATATCTTTCATGCTATTTAGAATTGGGGCTTCTTGACTGTCTAAGATATTAGAGCCAACGATATGTTTTTCGGTTACTCCTCTGAGTGTGCGTGCAAATATCAGGCTTCCATCGGCCTCTATGGCGGCACTCCAGCCTCGATCATATTCGGCTTCTTGTTCATCCAGACGGGCAACAAGTTTGTTTAGCTCTGGTTCTAAAAGTTCTTTGTTGTTTATGATATCTGGAGAGAACAAACCACATATTGCCATTTGCTCGATAATCTTTTCCGGCACATTTTTGCTCAATGTACCAATAAGATTTCTGGCTTTGCGATTTTTTTCTACCAAGTCTATCAGATCTTGTCCGGCAATTTGCTCGCCGTTGGAAAGCGTTAGAGAAGCCTCATCACAACCTCCTCTGACCAAATAATCATCCATCTCTCTCTCGTTTTTGATATAGAGGATAGAGTTGCCCTTCTTTACCTTATACAAAGGTGGTTGAGCAATGTATACATAGCCTCTTTCAATAAGTTCGGGCATTTGACGGTAGAAAAAGGTGAGCAATAATGTTCTGATGTGGCTTCCATCAACATCGGCATCGGCCATGATAATGATTTTGTGATAACGACATTTGTCTGCGTTGAAGTCATCTCTGCCTATGCCGGTGCCAAGAGCTGTGATGATGGTGCCTATCTCGGCAGAATTTAGCATTTTATCAAAACGAGCTCTTTCAACGTTGAGAATCTTTCCTCTGAGAGGCATGATAGCTTGATTGCGGCGATGGCGACCTTGTTTGGCAGAACCACCGGCGGAATCTCCCTCGACGATGAAGACTTCTGACAAGGCGGGGTCTTTTTCTTGGCAATCTGCAAGCTTGCCAGGAAGAGATGCAACATCTAGCACACCCTTGCGACGAGTGAGTTCTCTGGCCTTGCGTGCGGCCTCTCTGGCAGTGGCGGCCTCAACAATCTTGCCAACAATAATTTTAGCCTCATTGGGGTGTTCATCTAACCATTCTTTTAGCTTATCTCCAATAACACCTTCTACAACAGGGCGAACCTCTGAAGACACCAGCTTGTCTTTGGTTTGTGATGAAAACTTGGGGTCGGGAACTTTTACGGAAAGGACACAACTGAGACCTTCTCGCATATCGTCGCCAGAAAGTTCAACTTTTTCTTTTTTGAGAAGACCGTTCTCTGAGATATAATTGTTTATGCAACGAGTTAGTGCGCCTCTGAAGCCAGCCAAGTGGGTTCCGCCATCTTTTTGGGGAATATTGTTGGTGAAACAAAGCATACTCTCGTTGTATGCATTGGTCCATTGGAGTGCACACTCGACAGTAATATCATTTTTTTCACCAAAGAAAGAAATGACTTCTTCGTGCAAAGGTGATTTGGATTTGTTTATGTGGTTTACAAATGCCTTTAAGCCACCCTCATAATGAAATTCTACTTCTCTGGGCTCTGATCCTCGGTTGTCTATGAGTTTGAGGTATACACCAGAGTTTAAAAAGGCTTTCTCTCTGATGGCACGCTCAAGAGTTTCAAAATTGAACTCTGTCATAGTGAATGTCTCAGGAGAAGGAAGGAAGGTGACCTCTGTTCCGTGACGATTTGGAGCATCGCCAACAACTTTCAAATGCTCAGTGACGTTACCATGAGAAAATGTTACCAAATGCTCTTTTCCTTCTCTCCAAATACGAAGGTTTAACCACACAGACAAAGCATTTACCACAGAAACGCCAACGCCATGCAAACCGCCAGAAACTTTGTATGAATTGTTATCAAACTTTCCGCCAGAGTGAAGCTCTGTCATGATAACCTCTGCAGCAGAAACGCCTTCTTCTTTGTGCATACCTACAGGAATGCCTCGGCCATTGTCTCTGATTGTGGCAGAACCATCGGGATTCAATATAACCTCAGTTTTATCACAATAACCGGCTAAAGCCTCGTCAATAGCATTGTCCAAAACCTCATAAATCATATGATGCAGACCAGAACCGTCATCTGTGTCTCCAATGTACATTCCCGGACGTTTGCGAACAGCATCCAGACCCTTTAGAACTTTGATTGAATCGGCGCCATAGGCTTTTTCTTCATTGTTTGCTTCGGCGGTGTTTGTATTTGAATCCATGTCTTATTTTCCTTATTTTTTCTTGCAAAATTGTTATAGAAAAACATACATCAAATTCTAAAATTTACCAAGCAAAAATCTTTAGTTTTCCATGCTTTTGTGCAAAAAAACAACCATTTTAATTCTTAATGCAAAAAACCACAAAATAACAACAAAAAAAACAGGTTGCTAATGAGCTTCTGTCCAGTTGGTACCTACACCAATTTCTGCCTCAAATGGGACATCCATCTGTACAATGCTTTCCATAGTGTGTTTGATAATCTGAGATGCTTGTTCAACTTCAGAATCAGGGGCCTCAAAAACAAGCTCGTCATGAACCTGCAACAACATTTTTGTTTGTAAATTTGCTTTTTTTAACTCTTGTGCAACCTTGATCATGGCTAATTTGATAATGTCTGCGGCTCCGCCTTGGATAGGAGCATTTATTGCGGCTCTTTCGGCGTTGGCAACAACTCTCTTGTTGGAATCGTTAATGCCAAAAACAGAACACCTTCGGCCAAATGGTGTTTGAACATAACCGTTTTGATGAGCAAAAGAGATTGTTTGTTCCATATATTGTTTTATTTCTGGCATTTGGCGAAAATAGGCGTCTATATACATCTTGGCCGCAGACGGTTCAACCCCTATGTTTCTCGCTAATCCGTAGGCAGAAATACCATATACTATGCCAAAATTAATGGCCTTTGCTTGGCGACGCAAATTGGCGTCCACCATATCTGGCGCAACACCAAAAACATGAGATGCTGTGGCAGTGTGAACATCTACGCCCTCTGCAAACGCTTTTTTGAGAGCTTTAACATCTGCAACGTTTGCCAGCAACCGCAACTCAACTTGAGAATAATCCGAAGATATGAGCTTGTACCCCGGTTTGGCAATAAAACAAGAGCGGATTTTTTTGCCCTCTTCTGAACGAACGGGAATATTCTGCAAATTGGGACTAACAGAACTCAAACGCCCTGTGTTGGCAACCGTTTGTAAATATGTTGTATGAACTCGAGAATGCTTGTCAAGCAAAGCAAATAAAGAATCTGTATATGTAGATTTGAGCTTGCTTAGCTCTCTCCATTCTAAAACTTTTTGTGCCAGCTGATTGCCTTCTGCAGATAGTTCTTCCAATACCTCGGCCCCTGTGGCCCACGCTCCACTGGCTGTTTTTTTGCCTTTTATGCCTTGTTTGGTGAACAAAACTTCACCCAACTGCTTTGGAGAGCCAACATTAAACTCTTCTCCGGCAATATGGAAAATTTGCTGCTCCAATTTTTTTAGAGCCCCCTCAAAATGCTGGCTCAATTCTTGCAAAGAACTTGCGTTTACAAGAATACCTTCTTGTTCCATTTTGTACAATATCTCTAGCAAAGGGCGGTCGTAAACCTCATAAACAGAGACCTTGTGCTCCGATATTAAACGAGCTTTCAGTAACCCATGCAGACGTAAACAGTAATCTGCCCTTGTGCAAAGATAATCTTTAGCGGTAGCTTCTTCTAGTTGAGAAAAAGATATTTTATTTTTGCCGGTTCCTAATAAATCTTCTATTTTAGGTAGTGTGTCATCTAAAAATAGCCGAGACAATTCTTCCAACCCGTGGTCGTGTTCAGAGCTATCTAAAACATATGATAAAATAGAAATATCGTCATAAGAAAAGATTTCTAATTCTGGCATGATTTGCCTCAGAAAATGAAGAGACGTTTTTAATCCGCATCCAATTTTGAGAATAGAACGGCTCAAAAATACCGGAGATAATATCTGCGCCAAATCATGATAAGACATTTGGCTGGAAGAGGAAGAAAAAAGATCGTAATTGGAAACAGATTGCTTTAATGGAACAAAGCACGCTTTGCCTGCTGATACAGCTAAAGAAACTCCCTCTATTTTATCGAAAAACGGATTAAGGCCTCCCCCGATGACGTCTATTGCTAAGAAGCCTGTGTTTTCAGATTGTTTCAACCATTGTTTTAGCTCACTAACAGAAGAGATGGTTTGATAGTCTTTTACCACATCTTTAAATACATCGTTCAACCCCCTATCCTCAATATCTGAACAACGTTCAGATATCCACTTTTGGACACGAGGTTTTAGAGTCTTAAAATCATAGTTAGAGATGAAGTTATTTAATTTTTGGGCATCGGGTGCTTGGCATATATATTCACTAATCTCGTGTTCTACAGGAACGTCATCTTTGAGAGTTACCAGTTGTAAGGATATTTTTGCATTTTCTATATTTTCTACCAGCGCTTGGCGACGTTTTTCTTGTTTTATCTTGTGAGCATTTTCTAATACACTATTCAAAGAACCATATTCATTGATGAGCTGAGCTGCTGTTTTTGGCCCTATACCGGGAACTCCCGGTACGTTGTCTGTAGTATCACCAGAGAGAGCCTGCACATCGACAACCTTATCCGGATATACGCCAAATTTTTCTTTTACATCTTCTGGAGAAAAAAACTTATCTTTCATTGGGTCATAAAACTCAACACCTGGACGGATTAATTGCATAAGATCTTTGTCTCCGGATACAATAGTAACATCAAGACCTTGAGACAGTGCTTTGGATGCATAAGTTGCAATTAGATCATCTGCTTCAAACCCCTCCATCTCTAAGTAGTGCAAATTTAGAGCATCCACAGCCTCTCTGATTATGGCAAATTGCGGTATAAGATCTTCGGGAATTTCTTTGCGGGTACCTTTATAATCGGGAAAAATATTGTTGCGGAAATTTTGTCGCTTGGCATCAAACAAGACCAAACAGTAATCGCAACCTATTTTGGTTGTGAGTTTGAGAAACATATTGGTAAAGCCATAAACCGCATTTACAGGTGTGCCATCCGGAGATGTTAGTGGTGGTAAGCCATAAAAAGCTCTAAAAATATATCCAGATCCATCTATTAAACAAATTCTTTTGGCCATAAGAAAATTCCCTTGTTTCGAAGAAAGCAATTATGAGCCTAATATAAAAGATAAAAAGCTATTCGCCAATAGATAAAAAGAAACTACGCTCAATATTGTCTATAGCACAAAGATCTGTGCGATAAATATCCTCGTATTCGTCTACATATCCTCTGATAGCAGAGGCAACACATTCGTCAAGGCTTCTGCCGCTTTTTTGAGCAATCAAATTGATTTTATGAGCTAACTCATCATTTATTGTAACAGCAATCTTACGCATAAAAAATTCCTTAACTTATTTGTGTTATAAAGTGAGTAAATGTTAAAACATTTTGTGAATCTCGACAAGATTAAAAAGGATGGGACTCGTGGCAAAGCAACGAAAAAACGGCAAAAAGAATCGAAAAAAAGAGTCAAAACAACGTATTAAGAATCGAATCAGAATCTTAAAATTTTTTGCACTTCTGGTGATAACTTTGTTAACATATATTGGTTATTGTCTATTAACAATGCCAAACATGAATGATGCAATAAACAGAACCAGACAGCCATCCACCACTATTATGGCTGATAATGGAAATGAAGTGCAGACCTTTGGTACGGTCTATTCTGAAGTTATCCGATCCGAAGAATTACCTCAATATGTTGTCGATGCAATTGTATATACGGAAGATAGACGTTTTTATAGTCATTTTGGTTTTGACCCTATCTCTTTTGTCAGAGCGATGATAACAAACGTGTTTGCAGGACGATATGCTCAGGGTGGAAGCACCATTACACAACAAGTGGCTAAAAATTTATTTTTAACATCAGAAAAAAGTTTGCGCAGAAAAGTACAAGAACTTTTGCTGGCTTTTTGGTTGGAGCATAAATTTTCTAAAGAACAAATTTTAACACTTTATTTGAACAGGGTGTATTTTGGTGCAGGAGCTTATGGGATTGAGGCTGCCAGCCAGAAATATTTTCAAAAAACATCTCGAGATATAAATACTATGGAAGCAGCCATAATAGCTGGTATGCTAAAGGCGCCCTCAAGATACAACCCTATAGCATCAAAAGAAAGGGCCATTGAAAGAGCAAGAGTAGTACTTAAAATCTTGCAAGATCAAGAGCTTATTACAAATGACGATTTGGCAAGAATCTTAAAAATGCCTATAGGCAAAGAAAAAAGTTCAAAGGTAAAAGGCGCAGCTTATTTTGCTGACTGGGCATATGGTGAGGTAAATGACCTTATTGGAGAAAGAGAAAAAGATATCTATGCTTTGACAACACTTGATCAGAATCTGCAAGAAAAAGCTTCTGTTATTTTGCACGATGTCTTGGAGGCAAACAAAGATAAAAATGTATCGCAAGGTGCCATTGTTGTTATGGATATGGAAGGAAGAATAAAGGCAATGGTTGGAGGAAAAAACTACAACCAAAGTCAGTTTAATAGGGCCGTCTCTGCGCTTAGGCAGCCAGGATCTGCTTTTAAGCCCTTTGTTTACTTGACTGCTTTGCAAAAGGGTTGGTTGCCTGAGGATAAAATTGAAGATAGGCCGATTTCAATAAAAGATTGGAAACCTGAAAATAATGATGGAAAATATTACGGAGAAGTATCTTTGTCGTATGCTTTGGCAAAGTCTTTAAACTTGGCAGCTATTAACCTATCTCAAAAAGTTGGAGGAAAAAACGTTATAAGAAACGCTCGTAAACTGGGAATATCTTCTACTGTCGAAAACACTCCTTCTTTGGCTCTGGGTACTTTTGAAGTGACTGTGTTAGATATGGCAACTGCATACACAGCTATTGCAAACGGAGGTTTCGCTGTGTGGCCTCATGCTGTGGACGAGATATATAGCCGAGACGGATATCAACTTTATCAAAGAGAAAAAAACGATAAATTGCGAGTGCTTGATGCCAAAACAGTTAAAGGTATAACAGATATGTTGGTGAAGGTCGTAAAAGAAGGAACTGGATACAGGGCTAAAATTGATGGTTTTGCCGCAGGCAAAACGGGGACCAGCCAAAACAACAGAGATGCTTGGTTTGTGGGTTTTACAAAAAATTTGGTTGCGGTCGTATGGCTAGGAAATGATGATAATTCTCCAATGTCTGGCGTTTATGGTTCAGGATTACCAGCGCAAATATGGAAACAATTGATGGATTGATAAATAAAAACAAATAAAAAATAGTGCTTTTATAATATGTTTTATTATATATAATGATGAGAAAACAAAGTAACCAACAAAAAAGAAAGAGAAAAAAATGACACAAAAACCTGTATTGCTTATGATTTTGGACGGATGGGGATATAGAAAAGAAAAAACATCTGACAATGCTATTGAGATAGGAAACACACCAAATTGGCATAGAATGTATAACGAGAATCCTCATTGTTTGATTGAAACCTATGGTTTGGCTGTAGGTCTGCCGGAAGGACAAATGGGAAACTCTGAAGTTGGCCACACCAATTTGGGTGCCGGTCGAGTGGTTATGCAGGATTTGCCCAAAATAGATTTGGCAGTTAAAGATGGAACTTTGGCAAACAATCCTGTTCTTGTGAAAATGATTAAAACATTAAAAGAATCCGGAAAAGCCGCCCATATTATGGGGTTGATGTCGCCAGGTGGTGTGCATTCTTCACAGGAACATATTGTAGCTTTGTGCAAAATTTTAGACAAGCAAGGTATAAAAACATGGGTGCACGCTTTTTTGGATGGAAGAGATACGCCGCCTTCTTCTGCAGAGGGTTATTTGGCTGAATTTGAAGAAGCTATAAAGGATTTGAAAAATGTAAAAGTGGCCACAATTGAAGGACGCTTTTATGCAATGGATAGGGATAAGCGTTGGGACAGAGTTGAACTTGCCTATAACAATATGGTGGAAGCTACCGGTAATCGATATGCCACCTCAGACGAAGCGATTAAAGCTTCTTATGCAGAAAAAATTACAGATGAATTTGTTGTACCTGCGGTGATTGGAAACTACAGAGGAATGGAAGATGGCGATGCTATCTTGATGGCGAATTTTAGAGCAGATAGAGCTCGTGAAATTTTGTATGCGCTGGCTGATGAAAAATTTGCAGGTTTTGATCGTAAAAAAATTGTACATTTTTCTGACCATGTTGGAATGACGGAATATTCTGTTGACCACAATCGTTTTATGCAGACAATCTTCCCTCCAGAAGCTCTAACAAATATTTTAGGCGAAGTAATTGCAAAGCATGGGCTGACACAATTGCGTATTGCAGAGACAGAAAAATATGCTCATGTAACATTCTTTTTTAATGGCGGAGAAGAGAAAGAATTTGCAGGAGAAGAACGTATTTTGGTGGCAAGCCCTAAGGTTGCAACCTATGATTTGAAACCAGAAATGAGTGTATATGAAGTAACTGAAAAACTTGTAGATGCTATAGAATCGAAAAAATTTGATGTTATTATTTGTAACTATGCAAATGGCGACATGGTTGGTCATACCGGTATTATGGAGGCTGCATTAAAGGCTGTCGCGGCTGTTGATGACTGTTTGGCCAAAGTTGAAACAGCAATAAAAAATGTTGGCGGAGTAATGATTGTAACTGCAGACCATGGAAATGCCGAAAAAATGGTTGATGAAAATACAGGGCAGCCATATACTGCTCATACAGTAGGAAAAGTTCCTGCTATTTTGGTCAATGACAAAAGTGGCACAAAAAAACTTAATGATGGATGTTTGGCAGATATCGCTCCAACAATATTGGAACTTTTAAACATCAAGCAACCTTCAGAAATGACAGGACATTCTTTGTTGGTAAAATAAACATATGACTTGGCGAACTATCTTAAAATCAACTTTAGCTGCAACATTTGTTTCTACATTTGTTGTTGCTAGAGTTGAGGCTGTAACATCTTCTGACTTGGCAAAGATGGAACAGAAAGTACGCCAACAAAGCATGGAACATAAGAAACTTCAGGCTCAAGCAACACAAATTAATTTGGAGCTAACAACCGTTAGCCGAGAAATGATAAAAGCAGCAAAAAAAATTCAAAACAATGAAGAAAAGTTGTCTCAGATGGAAAGACAGCTAGAAAAGCTGAAAGAGGATTTGAAAGTTGCTGAAGAGGGTTTTACTCAAGAGGATGACAATTTAATAAAAACATTGGCGGCCTTGCAAAACTTGGCTCTTAAACCAACAGAGGCCCTATTGGTGCAGCCGCTGACACCTGTGGAAATAATCAGAAGTGCGATGGTTTTGCGAGAAACTGTGCCTTATTTAGAAGAAAACGCTACCAGAATTCGCAAAGAACTAGAAAAGATTGCCCAAAAAAAAGAATTGGTAGAAAAACAGTTTGCTCAGATTTCTAAGCAGAAAAAAATCTTAGAAAGAGAACATGGCAGAATGAAGGCGCTGGTTCAGAAAAAATCTAAAATGAGAAATGCGGTGGAAATTAAAAGTGAAAAAGCTAAAAAGAATGTGGAAAAGCTAGCGTCTCAGGCCAATGACTTAAGAGATTTGTTAGGAAAATTGGAAAAGCAAAGGGCAGAAAAAAGAAGAAAAGAAGAGCAACGCAGAGCTGAAGAAGCTAAACGAGCTGCCGAAAAGAATCGAGTAGTAACGTACTCTGATGACTTGATAAAAAAACAGCCTCCTGTTATAACTAGTGTAGTGACAGGATTTAACAAAGCAAAAGGTTCTCTTCCGTTGCCTGCAAGAGGAAAAATAATAACAACATATGGAGAACAAGTTGTGAAGGGAGTAACCGCCAAAGGAATTACCATAAGAACTCGTAATATGGCTCAAGTTGTGGCTCCTTTTGATGGCTCTGTTATGTTTTCTGGCCCTTTTAGAGGATATGGAAACCTTATTATTATAGATCATGGCGATGGGTATTTGTCACTGTTGGCAGGACTGCAAAACATGGATGTTGAGGTTGGACAAATGCTTTTGGCCGGCGAGCCTGTAGGGCAAATGCCAGAAGAAGGCGATGCAAAGCTTTATATGGAAATAAGAAAAGACAACCAACCGCTTGATCCGTTGGCTTGGGTTAAAGTTTAGATGAGGATAAATATTATGGTAAAAAAACATTCTATTATTTCTGCGTGTTGTGTATCTTTGATTCTTTTGGCAAGCAGTGTTGCTTGTGCAAAAAAGGACGTTAAAGAAAACACAGCCGAAGATACTTATGAATTGTTAAACTTGTTCGGAGAAGTTATGGAACGAGCAAAAAGTACTTATGTAGAAGAGGTAGAAGATAAAAAACTTATCGAATCTGCAATAAATGGTATGTTGGTTTCTTTAGATCCTCACTCCAGCTATTTGGATCAAAAGAGTTTCAAATATATGAATGAACAAACACAGGGAAAATTTGGCGGTCTGGGAATTGAAGTTACGATGGAACAAGGCTTTGTTAAAATAGTATCTCCAATTGATGACACTCCTGCGTCTAAAGCAGGTCTTAAACCCGGCGATTTTATAACAAATATTGATAATGAAAGTGTTATTGGAATGTCGCTCAATGATGCTGTAGATAAAATGAGAGGCAAACCGGGGACAAAAGTTAAACTTACTATTAGAAGAGTAAATGAAAAACCTTTTGATGTTACGTTAAAAAGAGAAGAAATTAAAATCCAATCTGTTAAAAGCGATATAAAAGATGGAGATGTAATTTATGTGAGAATATCTTCTTTTAGTGAAAATGTAGATAAAAATATTGAAACAATTGTAAAGAAAGCTCTGAAAAATGAAAAAATGAGAGGTCTTGTGCTTGATGTGAGAAACAACCCTGGAGGATTGTTGGATCAAGCTGTTGCTGTGTCTGATTTGTTTTTGAACCAAGGAGAAATTGTTTCTACAAGATCAAGAAATCCTGAAGATACCATCAGCTATTCTGCAAAAGATGGCGATATAATAAAAGGTCTGCCTATCGTTGTTATGATTAACGATGGTTCTGCCTCTGCATCAGAAATTGTAGCAGGAGCTTTGCAAGACCACAAAAGGGCTATTGTCTTAGGAGAAAAATCTTTTGGTAAAGGGTCTGTGCAGACGGTTGTGCCTCTAGGAGACTATGGAGCAATGCGTTTGACAACAGCTCGCTATTATACACCTTCAGGAAAATCTATTCAAGCAAAGGGTATTGAACCAGATATTGTTGTATACCCAGCAAAAGTTGAAGAAATAAAAAGCGAACACAATTTTAGTGAAGCAGAATATAGTAATGCTTTGAAAAATGAAAAAGAAGAAGAAAAGAAACAAGAAGCTAAAGAAAAAAATGATGATTGGAAAAAAGATTATCAGTTGTCGAGAGCAGTAGACTTGGTTAAAGCTCTAGGGGTATATAGTTCT
Source organism: Alphaproteobacteria bacterium (assembly GCA_015062305.1). Lineage (GTDB taxonomy): Bacteria > Pseudomonadota > Alphaproteobacteria > RF32 > CAG-239 > CAZU01. The sequence goes on along the minus strand of SUUX01000015.1, from coordinate 16,220 downwards.
AACAAATAGGAGATATCTGGTGATACAAAAAGAAACTTCATACAAGATTTTGGCGACTTTCGCCGTGATGTCTGTACTGGCTATAGCTTTTATAGGTTTCTGGTTTGCGGATGAAAAAAGCGAGCCTCAGTATCTGTCAAAAATTGATAAATTAATGTTTGAAAAGGAAAACACAGCTCCTAAGTTTGTATTGACTCTCCCTGCCCCCGGTGAAATAAGGACAACAAGCATTTCGGCAGATCCGAATTTGGATTCATCAAAATTAATGCAACAAAACGGCGAGAGAAAAGTTTCTCTGGAAACATTAGAAGAAATTATTGCACATATTCCTACTCTCAGACTGCTGAAAGATAAAGAACAAACTCAAACACTTAAACATGTGCGTTTACCAGAAGAAATGGTAGAAAATGAAGGTAAACTTTTATTGCCCAAAATATCTATGGAAGGATTTAAACCGTGGAATGAATATGGTGTAAGCGTAAAAACATTACCTAATTTTAAAAAAGTTGCTGTTATAATCAAGGGAGAAGGTCTAGATCCTCAATCTTTTGAAAAGATAATAAAAGCTTTTGATTCTGAAGTTGCCATATCTTTTTCTCCTTACGCACAAAATACCGGAAGCAAGATTTTGTCAGCAAGGGCTCTTGGACATGAGACTTATATTGACTTGTTACTATCTTCAAAAGATTTTCTGAAATCAGATAGCGGTCCGATGTCTATGAGTATAACAATTAGCCCAGAGGAAGCTATGGACAGACTTAAAAGAAGCCTGTCAACAGGAGCTCCTGTAGGAGGAGTTGTAATAAATGAAGGCTTGGCAGACGAAGACAATGCAGAAATGTTAACGTCTCTTTTGATAGAGCTAAAAAAACGAGGTTTGTTAATTGTTGATGCTACTCATGCAGATGGTATTGATAAAATAGCAATAAAAGGTCTAGCAAGGCGAAAGGCCGATATTGTTATAGAAAGCAACATGAGGAGAGAAACCATCGTCTCTATGTTAAAAAAAGCAGAAGAAATTGCTTTTAACAAAGGACAAGTTGTGGTTGTTGTTTCGCCTAAGCCTGCAGCTGTTGTAGAAACATATAACTGGATAAACAGTTTTTCTCCGCAATTATCTTATGAAGAAGCAAAAAATATGGAGTTAAGCAAGCCTTTTGCCTTGGTGCCAATATCTAACTTGACAATGGAACAATGAGTAATTTGTATCGAAAAAATGTGGGAATCGTTGTTTTTAATCAAGACAAAAAAGTTTTGATGTGTGCCAGAGCGGAAAAAGAAGAAAATAACTGGCAGTTTCCGCAAGGAGGGATGGAAGCAGAAGAAGATGTGTTAACTGCTGCAAAAAGAGAGCTACAAGAAGAGACAGCTTTGACCTCTGTAAAGGTTGTTGCTCAGTTTCCTTATGCGCTAAAATATGATTTTCCCGAAGACGTACGGCAGAAATTTGCTCAATTAGGATGTTATTATAAAGGACAAGAACAATATTGGGTTTTGTTATATTTTGATGGTAAAAATGAAGAAATCGATTTTTTTACTAATCCTCTAGAAATTGAGTTTAAGGACTACAAATGGGAAGATATTGAAAAAGCACCTTTAGAAATTGTCGAATTTAAGAAAAATGTTTATGAAAAAATTGCTGATTTTTTTGCACCGATAATATCAAAATATGAAGTAGAAAAAAATGACTGATAAATTTGCAAAAGAAAAAAACATTATTTTGCAGGCAGCAAAAAAAGGCATAAAAACCAATGTACATTTGTCGTCTAAGCAAAAAAAATATGTAAAAAACTTGTTAATGTTTGCTCTGATGAATGCATCTGGCAATCAGACTGTGACAAATAAGAATTTTATAAAGCTAGTAAACAAATTATTTAAAGGTTTTTTAGTGAAAATTATAAAAGAGAGCCTTGATGACGATGATGATACAGATTTTGAAGAAGCTTTGGAAGTAGAATTAAATAAAATTGTCGCAAATGACGAGTTTTTAGATATAAAAGAGCTAGAAGATGTTCTTACCCCAGAGAATATAACATCTTTTCTAAAATCTAACACTAAGGGCTTGTCTCAAAACCAAATATTAAGGAAAATTTTGGCTCTAAGAGAGGCGAAAGCAAATTATCGTGAGACACCGGAAGAGCAAAAAGAAAGAGAACAAAGAAGCAAGGAATACGAATTACAAAGGCAAAGAGAAATGATGAACACCAGGACATTGTCCAGAGGTCCAAGAAGTAGATAAAAAAAAGAGCTTTCTTATGTAAAGAAAGCTCTTTTTGAAGTTGGATTAAACTACTTGTTCAGTTGAGAAGCAACTTCTGCAGCAAAATCTTCTTCTTTTTTCTGCAAGCCTTCACCAAGCTTAAAGCGAACATAACTGCTCAATTTGATGTCAGCACCCAACTCTTTGGCTGCATCTGCAACAATTTGTTTAACTTTTTTGTCTGGATCCATAATATAAGCTTGCTCTTCAAGAACAACTTCTTCATAGTATTTGCGAACACGGCCTTCAACCATTTTCTCAATGATATTTTCTGGTTTGCCAGAAGCTTTTGCTTGCTCTGCAAAAATAGATTTTTCATGAGCAACAGCCTCAGGATCAACACTTTCTATATTGAGGAACAAAGGAGATGTAGCAGCAACGTGCATAGCGATGTGTTTGCCCAATTCTTGCAATTTGGCTTTGTCTGCTGTTGATTCAAGAGCAACCAACACACCAATTTTACCAATATTTGCACCGGCAGCGCTATGGATATAAGAAGCAACAACACCCTCGTTTACTTTGATAGAAGCAGCACGACGAAGATTCATGTTCTCACCAATCTTGGCAATCATATCTGTAAGGCGCTCTTCAAAAGATTTGCCGCATTTGGGGCATTGAAAAGTTTTCATATCACAAACTTCGCCAGCTGTCTTTAAGGCAACAATAGCAGCATCGGCAACATATTCTTGAAAGATGTCGTTTTTAGCAACGAAGTCTGTTTCAGAGTTAACTTCGGCAATAGCACCACAATTTCCTTCAACATACACTGAAACCAAACCTTCTGCAGCGATACGGCTTGCTTTTTTGGCAGCAGAAGCAAGGCCTTTTTTGCGCAACCAGTCGATAGCGTCATTCATGTTACCATTGGCTTCAACCAAAGCCTTTTTACAATCTAGCATGCCTGCGCCTGTGGTTTCTCTCAATTCTTTTACTTGAGCGGCTGTAATTTCTGTCATTTTTTAATCCCTCTTTTGATTAAAAAGCGGCGATATCATTTGTTGCTGTAACAAATAAACACCGCCGCAAGTTTAGATAATATTGCTAAAATGGTTTATATTACTCAGCAGAAGCTTCTTCGGCAGCTTTTTTAGTTGTTCTTTTGCGAGCCGGTTTTTTAGCTTCTTCTTTCTCTACCATTTCTTCAACCTTTACGCCTTGAGCGGCAATCTGGGCAGACATACCGTCCAAAACAGCGGCCGAAATCAGCTCTGAATAGAACTGAATAGCACGGATAGCATCGTCATTTCCTGGAACAGGCAAATCTACAGCCTCAGGATCGGCGTTGGTATCACAAATACCAATAACTGGAATACCCAACTTTTTGGCTTCTTTAATTGCCAAAGATTCTTTGCAGGTATCGATAACGAAAACCAAGTCTGGTTGTCCGCCCATATTCATGATACCTCCGAGTTCTTTGTTCAATTTTTCTTGCTCTTTTTTGAGATTCAACATCTCTTTTTTGGTGTATCCGGTATATTCATTTTTCTCTGCCATTTCGTTCAATTTAACAAGACGAGAAATTGATTTGTATACGGTTTTCCAGTTTGTGAGCATTCCACCAAGCCAACGTTGGTTAACATAGAATTGTCCGCATCTTTCAGCATTTTCTTTAACAATTTCTTGAGCTTGACGTTTGGTAGCAACAAACAAAACCTTTCCGCCATTAGCAGCGATTTCACGAGTTGTGGCCAAAGCTGTGTAAAGCATCGGATATGTTTTTTGCAAGTCGATAATGTGAACATTATCTTTTTTGCCGTAAATATACGGAGCCATCTTTGGATTCCAACGACGAGCGTGGTGTCCAAAGTGAACGCCAGATTCAATCATCTGACGAATTGTAAAAGTAGGAAGAGTCATTATAAAATTCCTTATTTTCCGGTTAAACCTCCGCAGATTCTCTTGAGTCTTGAGACACCGGAGCGAGACAACAAGTGCTGTCCCGAAAAAACCTGCGTGTGAATTATGAGCTGGCACCATTGCCAACTCGGGAGTCTTTTTATACATAAACATATAAAAAATCAAGAGTTTTTTGATGAAATATGCTGTTTTTTTTAGATTCTGATGGAAGAAAAGAAAATTTGGAAGATTCTTACACTTGAAATAGCTGAGCAAAAAAAATAAAAGAGCTGTGTTTTACAGCTCTTTCAGTCTTTTTAATGATTATGCAATGTCTTTTTTGCAATAGCAATGGCAATGACATTCGCCGTCCCTTTCAATGTCTTGACGACACGTTTCTGAAATACAATAGCGGGCCGGGTTATTACCATCACAAGGGCAACGTTGCCACTCTTTTTCACCAAACATCATCTGCTTTGCATTGGCAATTTTTTGTACGTTTTTGGTTGTTGCATAACCAGCTTTTTCACAGTTTTCAAGCATTAAATCTAAAATACTCATTTTTTTGTTCCTTTTCTTTAGTCTACTATTTTGATTGAAAATTTATCTGAATTTTGAGATACAGACGGCTCCGGCGCTTTAAATACAGTGTTCGAAACCGATTCTGCATTGCGTTTTTGTTCTAGAGTTTCGATAATCATATCTAGCTCTGCAACAGAAGAATATTGCAAGACAACCTTGCCCCCACCTTGTTTGTTTGGTGTTATCTTTATACGAAGGCCCAAACTTTTTACAAGGCTTTGTTCTATGTCAGCAATATCTGTATTTTTTTCGGCTCGAGGTTTGGTTGTTTTTGGCTCTTTTTGCTTGGAAACCAAATCTTCTACTTGGCGAACATTCAAACCTTTACTAATAATTTGTTTGGCCAAGACCGAAGCGTTTTCCAAACCAACCAGAGCCCTGGCGTGGCCAGCAGAGAGCTTACCTTCTTTTACCATATCTTGCACATCTTTGGGCAACCCTAACAAACGTAAAGTGTTGGCAATGTGGCTGCGAGATTTGCCAATGATTTGAGCCAAGGCATCTTGTGTGTGAGAAAACTCATCGATAAGACGCTGAAAACCTTCAGCCTCTTCGATGGCAGAGAGATTTTCTCTTAAGATATTTTCTACAAGTGCAGCTTCTAAAACCTCTTGATCGGATAAGTCTTTGACAACAACAGGAACCTCCGTTATGCCGGCCAACTGAGAGGCTCTCCAGCGGCGTTCTCCGGCTATAAGTTCATATTTGTTGCCTTGGCGTCGCACTAAAAGCGGCTGTAAAACACCTTTTTCTTTAATGGAAGAAGCAAGAGCCTCTAGGGCTTCTTTGTCAAACTCTGTACGAGGCTGATATTTGCCAGGAACAATGTCTGAAATATTTATGCTGTCTGAGGCTTTTGATTCAATATTTGTAGAAATATCAAAATCTGTGTCTTCACCTAATAGAGCACCAAGCCCCCTACCCAAGCTTTTGCGCTTGTGATTGTTTGATTGGCTTGACGGTGTGTCGTTTAATAATTCATCTAATTCGTTGTCTAACATGCTATTAGTTCCTTTTCTCTTTTTAATACTTCTCCGGCAAGACTAATATATGCTTGAGAGCCCGGACATTTGAAGTCGTATAACAAAACAGGCTTGCCGTGTGATGGTGCCTCTGAAATGCGAACATTTCTGGGTATGACAGTGTTGTATACCTTTTTGCCAAAGAAGCTACGAACATCATCTTCTACCATTTGACTAAGATTGTTTCTTTTGTCATACATAGTGAGAACCACTCCGTGCAAAGCCAAAGAAGGATTGAAAACCTTTTTTATCTGATTAATATTGCGTATAAGGTCAGTAACACCTTCTAAAGCCAAAAACTCGCACTGCAAAGGAACAATTACAGCATCTGCAGCAACGAGCGCATTTATGGTAACAAGGCTCAAAGAAGGAGGGCAATCAATGAGAATATAATCATAGTTAACAGCGTCTTTGGCAAGGGCTTTTTTTAGAGCAAACTCCCTACCCTCGACATCAACCAACTCAACTTCAGCACCAGCAAGATCTGGAGATGATGGGACAAGAGAAAAATTTGGTATCTCTGTCCAAACAACAGCCTCTGACAGTTTCTTTTCTCCGAGCAAAACCTCGTAACTTGAGGACATGCGCCCTTTTTTGTTTATCCCCATAGATGTTGATGCATTACCTTGGGGGTCTAAATCAATAACAAGAACCTTTTTGCCGGCAGCAGCCATGGCTGTGGCTACATTCACGGTAGTGGTGGTTTTGCCTACGCCTCCTTTGCGGTTGGCAACAGCTAAAATTCTTGGCATTTATTTTACTCCTTTGCTTTTGCTAAGGTTGGTTATAACGAGTATCTTGCCTTCGTTACTTTGTTGACTAGGCAATATTTGACATTTGAACTTCCAGAACTTGTGCGCAACAAAAAGCTCCTCTGCATAACTTTTTCCTTTGGGAAAAATGCAAACGGTGTTTTTTGTGCAAAAAGGAAAAGAATATGCAAGCAGGTCTTTTAATGAACACATAGCTCTTGACGTGATAACATCTGCTTTTGTTGGCTTCAGTTGTTCAATCCTTGAGTTAATTATATTTGCATTCAACTTAAACAAATCTTTAAGATGGTTTAAATACACTGTTTTTTTACCAATACTTTCGACCATGTTTATTTGCAAATCTGGAGCAAGCTCTTGAGCCATTATAGCCAAAACAACGCCCGGAAAACCAGCTCCAGAGCCAAAATCAAACAAAACCCTTGCCTCTTTTGGCAACAAAGAAAACAACTGCGCAGAATCTAAAAAGTGTCTATTCCAAGCGTCTGGCAAAGAAGACCTGCTTACAAGATTAAATTTCTGCTGCCATTCTTCTAAAACAGATTGGCAGAGTTTTAACTTATCAAATGTTTCACGTGAAACATTGTATGTATCGCAAAAATTTTTCATGATTTATTTTTATATTTTTTATAAAAAATTTAAAACATAAAAAAACAACTTATAAACACATTATTACAACAAATAAAAAAAATATCTTTAAAACAATCACATAAACACCGTATTTTGAATCAAATTATTATAATTTAAATCTATTTTTACACCCAAGTTCCTTTAAGTTTGCCTCCACCTCCAAAAACTTATAGCCAAGCGATTCGGCTGAATGCGCATCGTCGCTTATTAGGAGCGGAATGTTTTTTGAAACAAGGCGTCTTATGAAACCCCAATTTGGCGAAGGCTCTCCACATCTGAATATGCTCTTTGTGTTGATCTCTACCGGAAAGTTTTTGCAAGCTAAAAACTCTATAAGAGCCTCTTCTTCATCCAAGCATAGTTCTGGTTTAGAAACACCTAAACCATAAGGCAAATCTATATGAGCAACAAAATCAAAATATCCGCTTTCTATTCCCAACGATATTCTGCGCCAATATTTTTTTATGAGCTCATTTTTTTCCTTTTTAGTTAAAGAAAACTTATCAACAAACCAAAGGCTACACATAAAACTCTCATCATCAGGATAAAGACGATGATTAGAGCAAATAAGATAATCAGGTTTTATTTCTGTAATTAATTTTTCAAACTTGTTTTGCCAAAGCACAGAAGGAAAAAAATCAACCTCCATTCCAGCAAGCACTTTTATTTTGTGCTTGCCACTAACTTCTCTAATTTCATCGATGCTTCTTTTTGCAGCCTCTGAAGCTTTTTGAAAATCATTAAAATCTTGAGGGTATTTGCAATCTAGATTTGGATGGCAGATATAGTGATTACTAACACCAATCTCTAAAAACCCCATGCTTTCGGCCTTTGAAACCATTTCTTCACAAGAATTTTGCCCATCAAAAATTCCTTGAGAATTGTTGTGAGTGTGATATGTGAATTTTTGCATTATTTTATCTCCAATAATTTATATATATCCATACCACATTTTTTATCAAATTCTTGTTTTATTTTTTTTGCTTTTTGCCTTTTTATTAAGGCGTCTTCCACTGGAACGTTATAGGTCTTTATGATATAATTGAGCCGCTCTTCAACAGTAACAAACTTGTATTCACAGCAAAGTAGGTCGCTCATCTGTATCAGATAATCATATTCATCCAATTGCAGTTTTTTTATTAATTCTCCAGCCCTAGCAACTTCTTTTTTGCAATAAGTGAAATGATTGGGATCATATATACCTTCCCAGAAACTATGAGTTAAACAAACTCTTGCGACCTCATCATAACCTTTTTGCATCATAATGTCGTACCCAGCAGTACCATGAAAAGTATCAGCAAAAGAGCGCTCTATAAACTCTCCATAATCGTGAAGAAAACCAAGCATGTATGCCTTTTCTTCATCTAAAGAAAGACGCTTAGCTAAAATCTGGGCACATCTTGCAACATCTCTATAGTGAGCAATGGATGCATCTTCGGTACGATTTCTGCGTCTATTAAGAGGCCTGGTTACAGCATCTAAAAATTCAACCATTCCATCAAATGTTTTTTTATCCGGTAACATACATTTCTCCTCTGAGGGAGAATCATATATCTTCGATATTTAAAATATTGTAAACATCTTCGCCACAAAGTTTATCAAAATACTGCTTGTTTTTGTACGCCCATATTTTTTGTAGTTTTTGAGTTTCTGCATTCAAGTTGTATCTTCTGGCAATTCCCTCAAAGCGTTTTTCAAAACACACCTTTGACATACCCTCAAAAAACAAATCACAAAGCTGTATTAGTCTATCATAATCATCATAGACATAGTTTTTAAGCTTTTCTCTAGCCCAATTCAGCCACCTAACGGAGTAACAAGTATAATCAGAATCATGAAAATCAGCACAAGGAAAACCGTGAGAAAGACATATTCTGGCAACATCGGGATAGTTGTTTTCTAAAAAATACTCATATCCGGTTTGAGCATGAAATAACCCTGTGGCAAACTCATCGTATTTTTTTCCATAATCATGCAAAAGACCCAAAACATAGGCTTTTTCTGTGTTTAAATACGGTGTTTTAGCAGCCAATTGAGATGCCGCCTCCGCAACACCTTTAGTATGAAAAATGTATTCTTCTTTGTTTTTGAACTCAGAAGTTGCAACACGATAGTTGTAGCCTTCTTTCCATATTTGTTCTGCTGTTTGAATGTCTGGATATAGTTTCATTTTTTTACATACCCTAAAATAGCGGTGATAGCGGCAGGTGTCACCCCCGGAATACGTGAAGCTTCTCCTATTGTTGAGGGTTTTACTTTTGACAGCTTGGCTACCATCTCTCTAGACAACCCCCCAATCTGAGAATAATCGATATTTTCTTGTAAGTGTAGGTTTTCATCTTTCTTAAAAACCTCTATATCTGCGAGTTGGCGTTTTATGTATCCAGAATATCTAGCCTCTATTTCTACTTGTTCGTACACAGAAGTCTCTACATTTGAAATATCGGGCCATATTTGTTTTATAGTTTCACGTGAAACATCGTGATATGACATCAGATTATATGCGCTTCTTTTGGAAGTGTCGTGACTTATCTCAATCCCCATTGATTGTAAATCTGAAAACTTTACATTTTGAGACTTGGCGAAATCTCTAAAGGCATCTATTTTTGTTTTCTTTTCTTTAAATACACTGTATCTATTCTCATCAACACAGCCTATTTGCCAACCTTTTTCGGTTAAACGCATGTCTGCATTGTCTGCACGCAAAAACAATCTATACTCAGATCTTGATGTGAACATACGATAAGGCTCATCTACACCTTTGGTGATAAGATCATCTATCATAACACCAATATATCCCTCGGATCTATCTATTGTAAAAACATCTTTTCTGCCCATTGACACCAGAGCAGCATTAACACCAGCAACCAGCCCCTGTGCGGCAGCTTCTTCGTATCCGGTAGTGCCGTTTATTTGTCCGGCCAAAAACAAGTTTGGTATTTTTTTTACAGAAAGTCTATTGTCTAGCTCTTGCGGATCTACATAATCATATTCTATTGCGTAAGCAGGGCGAATTATATCTACATTTTCAAGCCCTTTCATTGTGTGTATAAATTGCTCTTGCACATCTGCAGGGAGCGAAGTAGAAATTCCATTAGGATAAACAACATCAGTATTTAACCCCTCTGGCTCAAGAAAAATCTGATGGCTTGTTCTATCGGCAAATTTTACAAGTTTATCCTCTATACTAGGACAATATCGAGGCCCTATGCCTGTGATTAGCCCAGAAAAAAGAGCGCATTTAGAAAAGTTATCTCTTATTATTTGATGTGTTTTTTCGTTTGTATGAGTAATGTGGCAATTTATCTGCGGATTTGTTATTTTTTCTGTTAAAAAAGAAAAAGGCTGAGGAACATCGTCTCCCGACTGAACATCCAAGATATTCCAATTGATAGTTTTTCCATCTAATCTTGCAGGAGTGCCTGTTTTTAGCCGACCTATTTTGAGGCCTTTATTCTTTAAATACGGTGTTATACCAGAACAAGAAACATCCCCTACTCTGCCGCCTATTGATGTTTGGTGACCAATAAACATAATTCCATTCAGAAAAGTTCCGGAGGTAAGAATTATTGTTTTCGCTTTTATAGTAGTTCCATCTTGCAGAACAACGCCACCTAAAATATTGCCATCAAAAAACAACCCTTCAACAGCATCTTCAAGAATTGTTAGATTTTTTTGACTGATTAAGGCTTCTTGCATATATTTTTTATACAAATCTCTGTCAGCTTGAGCTCTGGGACCACGCACAGCAGGGCCTTTTGATGCATTGAGCATTCTAAACTGTATGCCGGCTTTATCTATCACCTGAGCCATTAGACCGCCTAGAGCGTCTATTTCTCTAACCAAGTGACCTTTTCCCAGTCCACCGATTGCCGGATTGCAAGACATCTCACCAATTGTTGATTTTTTATGTGTTATGAGCAAGGTTTTTGCACCAACACGAGCTGCTGCGGCACAAGCCTCACATCCTGCGTGTCCGCCACCGACAACTATAACATCAAAACATATATTTTGCATATATTTAAGCCTCTTTTCATTATGGCAAGAGGTATAATACACATTGTTGTTTTTGGCAATAAAAAAATCCACCTCAACGAGGTGGATTTGTTAGATTCAAGGCTTCTCGGATTAAGACGTCAAACATTAGTCCTTTTTTGAGAACAAATGGCTCCAGAACCACACATTGCATCATAAGTTCCAAAACCAACTCATGCCATCGAGTCCATTTTCCTTCTTTTAGGTCTTTTCGTAGAACATATGCCTGATATTCAAACCGACCTGAAGCGTCGTAAACATCAAACATGTAATGAGGATTCTTTTTGTCTGAAGAAATAACCTTTACAACATCTTTCAAACCCTCAACATCTACTTGTTCGCTTTTAATAATACCTGTTAATCGTTGACTTATTTTCTCAATAGAAACATTTTCTTTGTCAACAAGAGTTGCTATTAAATCATCTATTTTCATAATATTATAATTATATTGTTTGAAAAACTTTTTATCACAAAATAGATGTTTGTCAATTATTTCCCTATGCAAAATGAACCAAAAATCTTATCTAATATTTCATCGACCTCGATACGTCCGGTGATTTTTCCGAGCTCTCGTGCTGCCAGCCTAATATCTTCGGCGGTTAGTTCTATTTCTTTGTCAAAGCCAAAGTTTTCTAAGTTTAAAACAGTGTTTTTGAGAGCCTCACGATAACGACTTCTGGTGAGCAATATGCTAGACCCCGAACTAAAACGAGATTTGATTTTATTCTCTATTGCAGAAAACAAACATTGTATGGAATCTCTATTTTTGGCAGAAATTACCAAGCATCCCTCTTTTTGCAACAACGAACACTGTTCAAATGTTAACTTATCACTTTTATTCGCAACAAACAACGCTTTGTTTTTAAATGTTTTTGCAGTATTATCAAACACCTGAACAGAGTCTTTTGAAGCATCAAACAAACAAATCACCAAATCAGCCTGTTCGGTTTTGCTATAGGCTATTTCTATCCCCTTTTGTTCAATAACTTCTCCTGTTTGGCGCAAACCTGCAGTATCTGTAAAGATTACAGGATATCCGCCTAAATCAAGATGTATATCTATGGCGTCTCTAGTTGTGCCTTCTATATCAGAAACGATTACAGCTTCTCTATTTACAATGGTGTTAAGCAGACTTGATTTGCCAGCATTTGGAGGACCAACAATAACAACTCTAAAACCCTCTCTAAGTCTTTCGCCAACAGAATTATCATCAAGGTGTTTTTGAATGTCAGAAACCAGTTTAAATACAGTGTTTTGCATATCTGATATTATATCAGAAGGAATATCTTCATCCGGAAAATCTATGTATGCTTCTAAGTGAGCCAATATTTGCAAAAGAGTAGATCTCCAGCCATCATACAAGTTTTTTAGTCCCCCTTCCATTTGGCGAATTGCATATTTTTGCTGTTCTGATGTCTCTGCATCTATTAGGTCGGCCAAACCTTCTGCTTCTGTTAAATCCATTTTTTGGTTATAAAAGGCACGCTTAGAGAATTCTCCCGGTTCTGCCAAACGGAAATTCTCAATTTCTGACAAAGCATACATAACTGATGAAATGACAGCTCTGGAGCCATGAACTTGAAACTCAACCAAATCTTCTCCGGTAAAAGAATGTGGAGCCTTAAAATATAAGACCAAAGATTTATCTAGTGTTTGTTCTTTGTTTTTGATATTACAAAAATAGGCATATCTTGGTTTGATATTTTTGGTATCTATGTTGGTTAAGTTTTTTATGGCATCAATAGCTTGCGAACCAGAAACCCTGATGACAGCAACGCCGGATTTGCCAAAAACTGTAGAAAGAGCATAAATTGTTTGATTTTGCATTTTCACCTCGCTTTTTTTGTTTATAAAAGCAAAGCTTTTTTGTTGCAACCCCAAAAAGGCGGTTTTTTTGACTCTGGAGCGATTTTTTCGATTTTTTAATAAATATATTGTATTCTGCTTAAAATTCTTTTGTATGAGGCTTTGGCGGACTCGTTTTTTTTGGAGGTTTTTGATAAAATGAACAAGAAAAAAGATAAACTTATTGTTTGGGACTTTGATGGTGTGATTGCAGACACAGAAAAATTGTGGCTGCAAAACCGAATGATTGTTCTTAATGAAAAACTGGGGCTAGGGTGGAATATTGATACCGTAATTAAAAATCTGGCAGGAATCAGTGACAAAACAAAAAAAGCTGTACTTGAGAAAATGGGTATTATCACAGATGATAAATTTTGGGATGATCTTTTGCAAATGGATTTGCAAACAATGAAAAAAGGGTTTGCCCTAACAGATGGAATTGCAGATATTTTTGCCATGAGGGAGTTTGAGCAATGTATTGCAACCGGAGGAATAGCATCTAAAACAGCACTAAAAATAGAGATGGTGAAAATTGAACAATATTTTCCTCCACAAAAAGTGTTTACTGCAGATATGGTAAAACATGGCAAACCGGAACCAGATTTGTTTTTGTTAGCAGCTAAATTTATGGGTTTTGAGCCTGCTAATTGTATTGTGGTGGAAGACTCTTTGGCTGGGTTGACAGCAGCAATTAAAGCAAAAATGACCCCTATTGCTTTTGTTGGCAATGATTTTGGGCTTGGAGAAAAATATGTTCGACAAATTGAACAATTGGGAGTCAAATATATCTGCAAAACAATGGCTGAAGTTAAAGAAGCTATTCTTGAGCTAAACAAATAAAAATCGAATCTTTTTTGCGATTCGGAGAGTTGGAATGACAATTTTGAGCAAAAAAAAGGTTTTGCTCAAAATTTTTTTGATTGGACTCAAAACGAATCTGAGTCTTGATTTGCGAGAGAATCGTTAGAATCCCTAGCTTTAGCGTTAAGATTATTTTAATTAATCTGAAACAAATAATTGTTGTGAGATGACAAAAAATGTGGTATAATCAGAGAATAGTGCTTCTGATTATGGCCATGTTTGGTGGTTGTAAGAAGTGTTCGGCTTTGGATATCACCCCCACCTAACCTCCCCCATCAAGGGGGAGGGAAATAAAAGAGAGAGTTTTGGATAGGGGAGTGAGTCGAAAAGCTATGGGTCGTTGGAGGTGTGATATGAGAAGAACAGGATGTTTGAAATCATGGTTCATTAGCTGCAGGGCGGTTGCTCTGGCGGCTATTTTTTGTCTTGTTTTCTCCAATGTAAAAGCAGATGCTCCAGAAATTAATGCTAATTATTTAGATACGCTCACAGGTGCCAAAGTTACTTGGGAAGAGGTTGCCTCTGCCGGTGAAGATACCATTGCCATTGGTGACAAGTTCTACAAATATACCTACCACATGCCCAATGGCTACATTGAAACCAACACCAAACTCAATAATGACCTTACCGAAGAAAATACTACAAACAAGGTGTTTAAGGTTGAATACATAGGTAGCGGTACTGTTAAAGGTGTGGCCATTTATAACAGTAATATTTTTCAAAATCCAATCATTGCGGATTTTATAGAAAACTATGCTCAATCCACTAGCTATAAGGTCTATGGCGGGGCTGTTTATAATAATGGTAGCATGGGTGATATTACTGGTAGTTTCATCGGAAACTACGCTTATTCAAAAGGCAACGATACCTACGGAGGAGCTATTTATAATTATATAGGAGGCACCATAGGCGATATTACAGGGGAATTTATCGGCAACTATGCTTATTCAAAAAAAGAAGACGCTGAAGGAGGAGCTGTTTATAATGGTGCTGGGCGTATTATTAGAAATATAACAGGTGATTTCATCGGTAATTATGCTTTTTCAGAAGAGAGTGCAGCCTACGGTGGAGCGATTAATAACACAGATGGTTCTATCGGAGATATTAGCGGAAATTTTATTGGCAATTACACTCTGTCATTATATGGAGCTTCTGGTGGTGCTATTTATAGTTTTGGAGGAAGTATTAATTATGGCTGTGATATAGGCGATATTAATGGAAACTTTGAGAACAATTATGTTGTGTCACTAAAATCAGGTGCCAAAGGAGGAGCTATTGATATCGCTATGACCACTATTGGAGATATTACCGGTGATTTTAACGGTAACTATGCTTATTCTGAAAATAGTTCTGCAAATGGGGGAGCGATTAATAACACAGGCGGTTCTATCGGAGATATTACTGGTAATTTTAATAGTAATTCTTCTCTAGGCTATTTAGAGGTCGCCGGAGGTGCTATTTATAATGGTGGCACCATAAATAATATTACCGGTGATTTTGTCGACAATTATGCTGGATCAATGGGTAAAGCCTTTGGAGGAGCGATTTATAATGACTGGGATAGCGTTCTAACGTTAGTAAATAGCAGTTTTTATAATAACTATGCTGTGTCACCAAAATCAGGAGCTTCTGGTGGCGCTATTTTTAATGAAGGAGAATTAGATATAAGAGCAGACAATGGCAACAGCATTTTTTCAGGTAACTATACAGAAGCTATTAATGATGATGGCAACACAACTAAGAAATCTAATGCTATATATTCCTTATCAAAAATCAACTTAAACTCCATCAATCAAGGTTTAATCCAATTTGATGACATAATAACCGGAGGGTCAGAGCTTGATAAGTTGGTTTTGAAAGGCCGACCTCAAGAACATACATCTACAGAATCAGAATATACATTTACATATTTTCAAAACGAAGATGGTGACTATGTTATAACTAGGGGTTCTGATAGCATAGTAGCAAAAAACATTAATAATAAATATGCTGCAATATTATACGATTCTTGGAGTATGTCACCATTAGACCTTGAATATAAAATTTCCAATTTTTATGCAGAAGAGGAAGGAGATTATTACATAGGAGAATACACAATACTAGAACCAATTCTTCAAGAAGATGGTAATTATTTAGTTAATTTCTATGAGTACTACAACACAGCAGGACCAGCACTCAACATCACCGGAGACCAAAGCTCAGATGTGGTGTTTAATAATTTAGTTGAGGGTTTCAGCACGATAGACATATCCGGCACCAAAGTACACGCCAACAAAGGACCCTTTTCCCGTTCTTTCACTCACAACGGTGGTTTGCTCAATGTCAATACCGGCGTAGTAGCCGAAGATTCAATTGTTGGCGATGGTGGTAGAGTTAATA
>SUUX01000004.1 GCA_015062305.1 Alphaproteobacteria bacterium | reverse complement strand
TTCGTCTTACCAACGGCTTTGAAGTAATCAGTTATATCCCTGGTGAAGGTCATAATCTTCAAGAACACTCAGTGGTACTGATTAAAGGCGGCCGTGTAAAAGACTTACCTGGTGTTCGTTATCATATCATTCGTGGTACCTTGGATACTCAGGGTATTTCAAAACGTCGTCAACGTCGTTCTCTATACGGCGCTAAGAGACCGAAATAAGGAGTATTAAAGATGTCACGTCGTCATACTGCTGAAAAAAGAATTGTACTACCAGACGCTAAATTTGGTGATAAGGTAGTCGCTAAATTTATTAATAATGTGATGGAGCATGGAAAAAAAGCTGTTGCCGAGAAAATCGTGTATTCTGCTTTTGATATGATTGCTGCAAAATCTAAACAAGATGCTTTGAAAGTTTTTGCTGACGCTCTTGAGAACGTTAAACCTTTGGTTGAAGTTAAGTCTCGCCGTGTTGGTGGTGCTACTTATCAAGTTCCAATGGAAGTACGTGCTGATCGTCGTCAAGCTTTGGCTATCCGTTGGATTATTGATGCCGCTAAAAAACGTTCAGAAACCACAATGATGGAAAGATTGGCTAACGAATTGTTAGACGCTTTCGCAAACAAGGGTTCTGCTGTTAAGAAGCGTGAAGATACCCATAGAATGGCTGAAGCTAATAAAGCTTTCTCCCACTATAAGTTTTAATGTAGCATAGGGAAAAAAACAATGGCTCGTACACATAAACTTGAAATGTATAGAAACATCGGTATTATGGCTCACATTGATGCTGGTAAAACCACAACAACAGAGCGTATTTTGTATTATACCGGTGTAAACCACAAAGTTGGTGAAACTCATGATGGAGCTGCAACCATGGACTGGATGGAGCAGGAGCAAGAGCGTGGTATTACCATTACTTCTGCTGCTACAACATGTTTTTGGAAAAATCATCGTGTGAACATCATTGATACTCCAGGACACGTTGACTTTACTGTAGAGGTTGAGCGTTCTTTGCGTGTATTGGATGGTGCTATTACAGTATTTGATTCAGTTGCCGGTGTAGAACCTCAATCTGAAACTGTTTGGAGACAAGCAGATAAATATGGTGTACCTAGAATCTGTTTCTGTAACAAGATGGACCGTATTGGTGCTAACTTCTATCGTTGTTTGGACATGATCAAAGATCGTTTGGGTGCACGCCCGATGGCTTTGCAATTGCCAATCGGTGCAGAGGCCGAGTTCCGAGGTGTAGTAGATTTGTTGAATATGAATGCTATTATTTACACTGGTGATACTCCAGATTCTCCGATTGAGATTAAGGAAATTCCTGCAGATCTTAAGGACAAGGCTGACCAATATCGTAATGAATTGATAGAGATGGCTGTGGAAGAAGATGAGCAAGCAATGGAAGATTATCTTGAAGGTAAAGATATTTCTGTTGAAACTTTGAAAAAATGTATTCGTAAAGGTACTTTGTCTCAAAGTTTTGTTCCTGTATTCTGCGGTACAGCATTTAAAAACAAGGGTGTTCAGCCTTTGTTAGATGCTGTAATTGATTACTTGCCTTCTCCTGTTGATATTCCTGCTATTAAAGGTCTTAAACCGGGCACAGAAACAGAAATCGAGAGAAAACCTGCAGATAATGAGCCTTTGTCTGCTTTGGCATTCAAGATTATGAACGATCCATTCGTAGGTTCTTTGACCTTTACTCGTATTTATTCGGGTACAATGACAGCTGGTTCTTATATCTATAACTCTGTTAAAGATAAAAAAGAACGTGTTGGTCGTATGTTGCTGATGCATTCTAACAAGCGTGAAGACTTGAAAGAAGCTCATGCAGGTGATATTGTTGCTTTGGCCGGTCTGAAAGACACCACAACAGGAGATACTTTGTGTGATCAATTTAATCCGATCGTTTTGGAAAACATGGTATTTCCTGAGCCGGTGATTGAATTGGCTGTTGAACCAAAGACTAAAGTTGACGTTGAAAAAATGGGATTGGCTCTTTCTCGTTTGGCAATGGAAGATCCTTCTTTCAAGGTTTCTTCTGATCCTGACAGTGGTCAGACCATTATTCGCGGAATGGGTGAATTGCACTTGGAAATTATCGTTGATCGTTTGAAACGTGAATTTAAAGTAGAGTGCAATGTTGGTGAGCCTCAAGTGGCTTATCGTGAAACCATCACTAAACCTTGCGATATTGAATATACACACAAGAAACAATCTGGTGGTGCAGGTCAGTTTGCTAAGGTTAAAATTAAGTTTGAACCAATGGAAGGTTACTCTGGGTTTGAATTTGAAAATACCGTTGTTGGCGGTAATGTGCCTAAAGAGTATATCCCTGGTGTTGAAAAAGGTTTGCGTAGCGCTATGGATGCTGGTGTTATTGCCGGATATCCTGTTACCGGTGTTAAGTGTAACCTTTATGATGGTGCTTATCACGAAGTTGACTCTAACGTTATGTGCTTTGAAATTGCTGCTCGTGCTGCCTTCCGTGAAGGTATGCGTCAGGCAAATCCGAAGTTGCTTGAACCAATTATGAAGGTTGAGGTTGTTACTCCGGAAGAGTACATGGGTGATATCATCGGTGACTTGAACTCTCGTCGTGGTTTGGTAAACGGTATGGATCAGCGTGCTAATGCTCGTGTGATTGATGCCCAAGTACCTTTGGCAAATATGTTTGGTTATGTAAATACCTTGCGTTCTTTGTCTCAAGGTCGTGCTCAGTTTACTATGGAATTTAACCACTATGCAGAAGTTCCGAAAGATATAGCTGAGAAGGTTAAAGCTAAAAATTCTTAAAAAGTTTTTATGGGACATCTAGAGGCGATTGCTTCGTGTTCGAAAAGTTCATGTAGTAGAGTGTACATTAAATTTTTCGCCCTGCAATCTCCTCTATCTGTTCTTCTAAAAATTTTTTAATATATGATAATTAATTTATAACAAAACTAAATTTTATTGGAGAATAAAATGGCAAAAGAGAAGTTTGAGCGCACAAAGCCTCACTGCAACATAGGAACCATCGGTCACGTAGACCACGGTAAGACTACTTTGACAGCAGCAATCACCAAGACATTGGCTGAGCAAGGTGGAGCAACATTTACAGCATATGATCAAATTGATAAGGCGCCTGAAGAGAAGGCTCGCGGAATAACCATTTCTACTTCACACGTAGAATATGAGACAGCTAACCGTCACTATGCTCACGTAGACTGCCCGGGCCACGCTGACTATGTAAAGAACATGATTACAGGTGCGGCTCAAATGGATGGTGCAATCTTGGTAGTATCAGCAGCTGATGGTCCGATGCCACAAACTCGTGAACACATTTTGTTGGCTCGTCAAGTAGGTGTGCCAGCTTTGGTAGTATTCATGAACAAATGTGACCAAGTAGATGATCCAGAGTTGTTGGAATTGGTAGAAATGGAAATTAGAGACTTGTTGAGTTCTTATGAATTCCCAGGCGATGAAATTCCAATCGTAAAAGGCTCTGCATTGGTAGCATTGGAAGATGGTGACAAAGCAATGGGACATGACGCAATTTTGAAATTGATGGAAGAAGTAGACAGATACATTCCACAACCAGAGCGTCCAAAAGATCAACCATTCTTGATGCCGATTGAAGACGTATTCTCAATTTCTGGCCGTGGTACAGTTGTAACCGGTCGTGTTGAGCGCGGTGTATTGAAAGTTGGTGACGAAATCGAGATCGTAGGAATTCGTCCAACAGCTAAGACCACATGTACAGGTATTGAAATGTTCCGTAAATTGTTGGATAGCGGTGAAGCTGGTGATAACATCGGTGTATTGCTCCGTGGAACAAAGAGAGAAGAAGTTGAGCGTGGACAAGTATTGGCAGCTCCTGGTACTATTACTCCACACACAGACTTCACTTGTGAATGCTATATTTTGACTAAAGAAGAAGGTGGTCGTCATACTCCATTCTTCTCAAACTATCGTCCACAATTCTATTTCCGTACTACAGACGTAACAGGTGCTATTGAGTTGCCAGAAGGTACAGAAATGGTAATGCCTGGCGATAACATCACCATGACAGCAAAATTGATCAACCCAATCGCAATGAACGAAGGATTGCGCTTCGCTATTCGTGAAGGTGGTCATACAGTTGGAGCAGGTGTGGTTTCTAAGATTATTAAATAGTAGCGTAAATACTATTTAAGCGATTTTTCGCAAAACACAGAAAAGAGAGAAAGTTTAGAAAACTAAATTTTCTCTCTTTTTGTTTTTATATTAACTAGATAGATATTTGTGATTTTAGAGCATTAATTTTATCCACATAGACTCAAAAGGTATTGCTTTGGATTGCATATAGTGTACAAAATAATTAGATATTTTTAGGAGCTATAGATGGCAAAAATTAGTTTGACAGCGAGCATGCGCAGCAATTTGCTGAGCTTGCAAAAGACCAATAGCCTGATGGATTTGACCCAAGAACGTCTATCTACCGGCAAAAAGGTCAATTCTGCCATTGATAATCCCTCTTCTTTTTATACAGCACGTTCTTTGAACAACAGAGCCAGTGACCTAGATGCCCTGCTTGATTCTATGGGACAAGGGATTCAGACCATCAAAGCCGCCACAACAGCAATTGAGACCGCCACCTCTTTTTTGGAACAAGCTAAAGCAGTGGCAACTCAATCACAAGAAAAAGAAAAACCAATTATTGCAAGAGTTTCAAATGAAACAGAGCTGTTAACAGCAATTTCTTCAGGTAAACAAGGGTACATTGTTCTAGAAAATGATATAACAATGTCAACAAATCAATCGATTAAACTTCAAGAAGGACAATCAATAGTCGGTAAAGGCTTTCTAGAAAAAACAACAGAAAAGGCTAAAATTACTTTTGATATTGATGTGGACGAATATAATATAGAAGATTCTGCATTGTACTTGGCAGATAATAGTATGCTTTCTCATTTAGATATTTCAGCCAATGTAAAAAGCGGAGGTATACCTGACGATGTTGGTTTAGTTGTAGCACATGAAAAAAAAGGTATAAAGATTCAAAATATTAATATAAACATGAACGTTAATGAGAGTTCTGTGCAATGCAATGCAGCTTTAATTTTTAAATCCTCCGAAGCTGTTTTGACAGGAGATATTAATATTTATGCAAATGGCGTTACAGCTAGAGCTCTGCATGTATACAATGCTTCAAATGTAAAAACTGAAAATGCAAAAATAAATATACACAGTGATGGTGATCATTCCAGAGGAATTGTGGTTGCCTATGAAAATGCTTTTTTTGGCATTGAAAAAGGATCGGAAGTAAATATTTGGAATGATGATGGAATAGCAGGATATGGATTGCATACTCATTTTGCTACTACTTCTATATCCAATTCAAATTTAAATATTATTTCAGCTAATATAGGAATTTTAAACGCCGCAGGAGCTCATTTTTATGCAGGTGAAAATTCTCAGATTAATGTAAATTCTTCTATAGATTCATTTTTAAATGATGATAGTAAAATATCTATAGAAAATAGTGCTGTTTTGTTTTTAGAAAGTTTAGCCCATACAACTATTGTCAACCAAAATGGCGCTGATATTAATGTTATGGAGGGAGCACAAATAACCCTTAATGATTCAACAGGAAGTAATTGTTTTTATCTTAGTGATAATAGAATAAACGAATCTAGAGTGTTAAGTGCTGAAAATTTTGCAAATGAGATGGTTTGCACAAAAGAAAGCATACAGAACTCTGTTGATTGGGATAGTATAAAGGATGAAATTTTATCTCCATCTACATCAGAAAGAACATCTTTTCAAGATTTTAACATCAGCCAATATCAAAAGATTTTGGCTCAATATGATGATTTGATAAATGATGCCAAATATAAGGGTGTAAACCTGCTCAAAAATGAAACTCTGAAAATCAAGTTTAATGAAACTGGAAGTTCTTTTTTAGATGTGGTTGGCAAAGACATTTCTGCCGCAAATATCGGGCTAACTACAACAGAATGGACAACGGCTGAGGATGTTTCTCGTTCGATAGGAGAACTGACTTCGGCAATTGGTCAATTGCGAGCATTTTCCGGAGAACTTGGCAATAATTATAGTATTGTGATGAACAGACAAGATTTTACCGAAAACCTAATAAACATCCTCACCGAGGGTGCCGATAAGCTCACTCTGGCGGATATGAATGAAGAATCTGCCAATATGCTGGCTTTGCAAACTCGTCAACAATTGGCGATTAATGCCCTATCGCTGGCCTCACAAGCCTCTCAAGGTGTGTTGAAGTTGTTTTAAGTTTTTTTAAGAGATGTTATTTCCCTTCCTGCTTCCGTCATCAAAGGGGGTAAAGGAAAAAATAAAAAAAGCGATCTTTACGATCGCTTTTTTTATTAAAGAATAATTAGTTGGAAATTCCTGCAGCCGAAAGTTCCTCAATGTTGCCACGCGCGATGAGCTTTAAGATGCTACTGGGACAGAACTGAAAAGCTTTTAGGCAAGTTAAAATCTCTTCTGTGTCGCCGCGATCGATGAGTAGGCACTTACTTGCTTCGCAAAGGGGATACATGGAAACATAAGCGATAATCTCTTCCCGTTTGCCTCTACGAATGAAAGCCTTCTCTGCGCCGGTAGATAGAGGGTAACGAGAGATATATTCCAAGATTTCTTCGTCGTTTCCTCTTGAAAGCAGTAGTTTTTCAGCGCTTTCGTGCAGGCTGTGGAGAGAGATGTAAAGCATAATGAGATAATGGTTGCCAAGCTCAATAAGAGCATCTTCCGCTTCATCCCAAAACTTGCGAAGTTGAATGTAGGTTGAAATCTCTTCGAAGTCTTTTCTGTGGACCAATTCTTTTTGTGCATCGAAGCTGAGAGGGCGTTGCTGGATTTTTTCCATAATGTCGGCATGAGAGCCGGTTTTGATTAGATCTAAATCACACATAATTGTTTGGTTTTAAGATTAATAATAAATTAAGTGAGTGAAATATAGCAGTCTTTTGTTAAAGGTCAATATTTTTTTTGAGGTTAAATTTTGTTGCTTTGTTGATTTTGGCGTGCTAGGGTGTTGGGAGTTTGGAGGAGAAAATAGATGAAGCAGATAAAAACTGTTGGAATTATATCACCGTCAATAATGTTGTCTGAGCGTTCGTTGAATGCAGATAAATGGCAACCATATTTGGAGAGTTGTGGGCTAGATGTGGTGTGGAGCGAGTCTGCAACTAAAGGAACTTGTCGATATGATGGCATGCTACAAGAAAAAGCTAAAGATATTATGACGATGTATGCTAATCCGAAAATAGATGCTTTAATTTGCGCTCATGGTGGAGCAGGCGCTTTGCAGGTTTTGGAATATTTGGATTTTGATGTGATAGCTAAGAATCCGAAGCCAATATTTGGTTTTAGTGACAATACATCTTTGCAGTTGGCTGTTTATGCCAAGACCAAGCAACCATCAGTAACAGGGTTCTTTATGGAATACTTATTTAAATCAGGACAACTAGATACAGTGATGGATGCTGATTTTAGACATATCATTAATGGAAAAAAAATGAGTTGTCAGAGTGGAGATACGGTTAATGGAGGCGTGGCAGAAGGTGTTTTGTTGGGGGAATGTTTGAGTCCGATTAGTGATTTGAATGGGACCTCCTATTATCCGGATATTTCTGATGCGATTTTGTTGATAGAAGATGTGGAGGAACCTTCATATAAATTGGGATTGATGTTGACACAGTTGCGCTACAATCCAAACTTTCATAAGGTTAAGGGAATCGTTTTTGGTAAATTTGCTGATTGTAGTGATCATAAAACACAGGGAACAGTAGAGGAAATTATTGCTGATTTTTGCTCTAAAGTGAGTGTGCCGATTGTTAAAAATTTTGATTTCGGTCATTTTGTAAATCATCGGGTTTTGCCTATGGGAGTTAGATATCGGTTCAATGCAGATAAGTGTTCTTTGGAACAATTGGAAGAGTTATAAAAAGAGTTGTAAAAAATACTTGATTTATTGAATAATCTTGTGTATCACATAATACGCAATGTGGGAGTATAGCTCAGTTGGTAGAGCATCGGTCTCCAAAACCGAGGGTCGTGAGTTCGAATCTTACTGCTCCTGCCACTAAAGAGGGTCGCTTTAAGCGGCCTTTTTTGTTTTTCAATTGGTTGGTATTTTGGGGCTTGTTGCTTTTGATAAATAGGCTGAAAAAATATGTTGTGTTTTTTTTAGATTTGTAAATAATTAATATCAATAATGTGTGTGATTTAGAAGAGGAAGTATAATGTCAGAACATTGTCATCATCATCATGGTGAAGTAACTGAAAAGTCAGTAAAACTACTAATTTTATCATTTGCTATTAATATGTTTTTATCTATAGCGGAAATTGTAGGAGGGATTGTTTCTGGTAGTGTGGCTTTGATTGGCGATGCTTTGCATAATACTTCTGATGCTTTATCAATTTTGATTGCTGTTATAGCGTTTAAAATAGGAAACAAAAAAGCGTCAACAAAATATACATATGGATTCAAACGAGCTGAAATTATTGGTGGTTTTGTGAATTTGATATTGTTATTTATATCTGGGGTCTATTTATTGATAGAAGGGGTTGGGCGCTTGGTTCATCCGGAACAAATTGAAGGAATGTTGATTGTTTGGATTTCTGTTTTGGCTTTGATTGTTGATGTTTTTACTGCGAAAATTTCGCATCACGGCGCTCATCATAATACAAATATGAAAATGGTGTTTATACATAATTTAGCAGATGTATTCGGGTCTATCGGTGTTATTGTTTCCGGGCTTTGTATTGTTTGGTTTGATATATACAGCATAGATGGTATAGTGGCGATGTTGATTGCTTTTTATATGATTTTTCAATCGGTTGTGACATTTCCTAAAGTGGTTAATATATTAATGAATGCGGCCCCTGATAATATTGATGTTGAGCAGGTAAGAAAATGCATTTTGGAAATGGAAGGGATTAAAGATGTGCACCATGTTCATGTGTGGAGTATAAGTGAACATAATATTGCTATGGAATGTCATGTTGAAAGTGATAATGTTGATATAATACCTATAATATCTCATAAATTGCAGGGTGAATTTGGGATTAATCATTGTAATATTCAAGTAGAGACAGAGTCTTGCGGAAAATGTTGTGATTTGTGAAGTTTTGTTTGGTCAGCAGACGATGTGATTAGCGTTGATTAATATGGGTTTGCAAATTTCTATAAAAAAACGAAGGTTTTGAACCTTCGTTTTTTTAGGCTAACTCTTTTACTTGTTTGGTTTCCATAACATTAGATTGAGTTTGTGGTAGCAATACATTCCTAAAATTAGCGTTACAATACCCCAGATGATGATGGTTAATTTTATTGAAATTTCCGGGTAGCGCAAGAGAGGGAATGAAGAGGCACATTCAATCAAAAATAAAAATACAATTGATATTAGAAGCTCTCTATCAAAATAGTGTTGTTTTAGATGAAAGATAAACTCATAAATGAGAGTGCCGATTATTAATCCAAATATAGAAATGAATAAAAAAGCGACAAACTCATCTCCGCTCCATGACAGGAGAAAAGTTTTTAGGGAGATAAAATAATTTTCCATGGATATAAAAATTTGGATTCATAATTATATTTAGTTATTGTCAGTATATGTTTGTTTGAAAAAAAGTAAAGTTATATTGCAAGAAAAAACCGAAGGATTGTCCTTCGGTTTGGTGAAGATTTAAACTTCAGCAAAAAGATGTTCCCATCCTTTGAGAAGCACAAATAGTTTGGCAGTGTCAGGATAATATGGTAACGCTATATATCCGTTAGGCGTGCGAATCCTGAATTGATCGTTGAGAGCATTAAGAGCTGTGGTAACGTCCCAACGAAAACGTTTCCATCCTGTTACCCATCCGGTTGCAGTATCAACGCACCAGAAACGATCTTCGGAAGAAATTGTTTCTAGGCCCAAAGCACGAAGATAGACGTTTATGGGCTCTTGGTATTTTAAAATGAGTTCAACCTCTGATGGAACAGGAATATAGCGTCCAGTATTATTATGCCCATCTCTAGCGATGTATAGAGCATCACGAGGGGAGCTAATCGAAAAAAGAGATTGAGGATGCTCATCTCTTTTGAGATTGATGCGAATGTCTTTGATTTGTAGTGCTGCCGCTAACTCAGGATAATCTTTTTCAACAAGAATTTTAATCAGCCCACGGTGTGTGTCTGGTAATTGGTCTTCACACTTAAGGGCTAAATCGTGCAGCCGTTGATTGATGATTTGAGCCGGTTTGACAGGTGTAGGATTCGGCTGTTCCGGTGCAGGCTGAGACAATGTTTTTTGATTGATTTTAGGTGTCGTTTTGAAATATCTATAAACAACAAACCCCAAAAGCATAACATTAATTGCCAAACTTAAGTAAAGTAGTGTTTCCATAAAAATAGTGATTTAATAGTGATACAAAATTGTAAAATTTGTTGGGCATTATAGTTAAGTTATCTTTTAAAGCAAGAGTTTTTACAAAAAAACTTGCAAATCAAATAATTATCTATTAGTTTCAAATCAAAGAAAATTATTTTTACTAAGTGTTTAATTGATTATTGATTAGAGATTATGAGAAAAAAAGCTTTCAATGCAGAGTTGATGTTTGATGAATCTAATGCTGCAGAATTGGTGTTGAATTTTGTTAAGCAGGGAAACTCTTTGCCCGAGAATTGTGAGAAGAGAGTTTTTGATTTGCCAAATGCCGCAGAAATTATTTTGGAATACGTCAAGCAAGATCATTGTTTGAGCAATGAGAATGATTCTTTGTTGTATGCCTTGCCAAATGTAATGGAAATTGTTCCTTTGTATTTTAAAAATGTGATTTTTGATGAGGAAGGCGAGGCTCAGATATTTTCTGCTCCTAATGCAAAGGCGCTGGTTTTGGAGTATATCAAGTATAATTCTTTTTCTGAAAAAGGAGAGGAGTTGATGTTTGCAATGCCTGAAGCCGGAGATGTGGTGTTGGAGTATCTGAAACTAGGGTGGTCTTTGTACGAAGATGAAAGGGTTCTCTGTTTGGCAAATGCTGAAGAATGTTTGCCTTATTTTTTGGAACAACATTCTTTCACAAGTCTTGAGTTTCAGAAAAAAATGTTTGCTGCTGAAAAGGCAGATAAGCTGGTGAGAATTTATGTTGAGAAAGCATCGTATTTGGCATCACAGCTTGAGATTAAATTGTTTGATTTGCCTAATGCAAGAGAGGTAATTGAGATTTATATCAGCCGGAATCATTTGTCATTTGAGGCGCAGGCTAAGTTGTTTGCTCTTTGGGTGGCAGCAGAAGAAAAGCTTGCGTGCAAAGAAGATGCTTTGATGTAAGGTTGTAATGTTTGTTTGAAAACGAGAGTTTTGTGCTCTCGTTTTTTTATTTGTTATCTTAAATATATTTATTGACATAGAAGCAATTATTTAATATGGTTGCGCAAAATAGTTGGACACTTGTGTGCGACTTATGCTGATGTGTTTTGAGCAAAAGTGTTGTTGCGAGTGTTTGATGTTGTTACCAGAGGTTTAAATAATTTATTGAGGTATGCTCATGGCTAAAGTTAGTCCGTTACAATTTTTTCGTCAGGTTAAGCAAGAAGTTAAGAAGGTAACCTGGCCTACAAAAAAAGAGGTTATGCAAACTTCTTTGATGGTTGTGGTTATTGTGGCCATTGCAGCTACTTTCTTCTTTTTTGTTGATCAGATCCTCGGGTGGGGAATTAAGTTAATTTTAGGTCTTGGAGATTAGTCTGATGGATGCTCGTTGGTATGTTGTAAATGTTCACTCCGGATGTGAAAAGAAAGTTGCCGAATCGATTAAGGAACAAGCTGTTATCAAAAAAATGGATGACAAAATCTTTGAAGTGATGATTCCAACAGAAGAAGTTGTGGAAGTGAAAAAAGGTGCTAGAGTTACTTCTGAGCGCAAGTTTTTTCCTGGTTATATCTTGGTTAAGATGATTATGACCGATGATGCGTGGCACTTGATTAAAAATAATCCGAATGTAAGTAATTTTTTGGGTAGCAGAAATAAACCTTATCCGATTACGGAAGCAGAGGCTCAGCGTATTATTACTCAGATGCAAGAAGGTGTTGAGCGCCCACAAACAGTGGTTAGCTTCGAAATTGGAGAGCAAGTTAGAGTTTGTGATGGTCCGTTTGCTTCGTTTGTAGGTTTGGTTGAAGAAGTTGATGCAGAAAAAGCCAGAGTTAAGGTTTCTGTATCTATCTTTGGTCGTGCTACTCCTGTCGAGCTGGAATATGCTCAGGTAGAAAAGGTTTAGTCAGTTAGTGCAGGGTGCTGACAGATGATAAAATAAATAGAAACGATCAAATTAACGTAAAGATATGTTAACTTGGTCGTTTTTTTATTATTATAATTAACATTAAGATATTGAGGAGGACTTTTGATGTTTAAAGGGATTTTGACTGAGTTTAAAAAATTTGCGATGCGTGGAAATGTTATCGACATGGCTGTCGGTATTATCATTGGTGCTGCTTTTGGAAAAATAGTTGATTCTTTGGTTAAAGATGTGATTATGCCTCCAATCGGTTTGTTGCTTGGAAAAGTTGATTTTACAAATTTGTTTTTGGTGCTGAAAGATGGCGCGACACCTGCTCCATATAATTCTTTGGCAGCAGCACAAGCCGCCGGCGCTGTGACAATGAATTTGGGTGTGTTTGTAAATGCTGTAATAAGCTTTTTGATAGTTGCTTTTGCTGTGTTTATTTTGATTAAAGCAATTAATGAATTGCAAGCCAAAATGGATGCAAAAGAGAAAAAAGAAGAAATTGCAACAACCAAGAAATGCCCATATTGCTGTTCTGAAATTGCAATCAATGCAGTGCGTTGTCCTCATTGTACTTCAGAAGTACCATGTGAGAAAACAGATACAAAAAAGAAAAAGTAATTTGATCGTATTGAATAAAAAAACCACTCTTTTGAGTGGTTTTTTTATGGTTTATTTTTTGCTCCATCCTTTTGCAGCCAGAGACCATAGTTGTTTGTTGTTGCCTTGCGGTGTGGTCAATACACCTCCAATGGTCGGACTTTTGCAACCGGTTATGGACGGAGTGGAAAAAGGTTGCTTGGTAAAATAACAATACGCCATATCGGCAAAAATTCTGGCTTCCATATATTTGCCGCTAAGATTGTATTGATCTGATGATTCTATGATGGCTTTGGGGTTAATTATTTTCTTGAATATGTTGATATGTTTTGCCAATGGAGGAATTTGTCCTCGGACTAAACCTATAAAATCATTTTTTACTATGGGGTTATTCCAGCCACCACCAAAAAGTAAGAAATTTTGTGGGATTCGAAGGTTAAATGGAATTAGACTAAGATTATAGGCAAAAGCATAAGCGCTAAAACGTTCGGCTGTACGAATGCGATCGTAGAAAGGAATGTCAGAAGATATTAGCTCCGGAATGATTTTGTACCAGGCCGGGTCTGATGATTTGGGAGGGGAGCGTTTGATGAAGTTTGCTCCTTGTGAAGTGATGGCTGATTTTTGGAACAAAGCATCTAAGAGGTTTAGATTGATGTTGCCTTGTTTGCCTAGATGCCCATCTTTATCACAAGGGGTGTTTTGCTCGGTGCGAGCAAGATAATCAATAAAGTGGTTAAACGGTCCAGTATCCCATCCCATAATTTGGGGTTCTTGAGTGTTGATGTCTTCGGAGATGAGAGTTATGTTGCCTGTATTGCCACCGTTGCAAAATGCCAGGGGAAAATTTTTTTGAGATTTTAAAGACGTGGTAAGATGAAAATTATGCACGGGAGCCAAAGGGGCGCCTTCTCCACCATTCATGATATCTGCAGATCTAAAATCAAAAACAACTGGAATATTGGTGAGATTTGCAAGCATCTGTCCAGAACCAATTTGTACGGTTGAGGGTTCTTGGTTGGTACCTGCAATGGACGGAGGAAAGTGAAAACAAGTTTGTCCGTGAAATCCGATTGCTTTGATATCTGAGCTTTGAATGTTTGCTTTTTTTAGAAGTTCTTTTACTGTTTGAGCTACTAGTTCGATATAGGTATTGTGAAGATTTGTAAAAAATTCAGTTTCTGTATTATAAAAAGAGCAGATATCTCCGCCATTTTGGGAAAGTTTTTGTTTGAGGGTTCTGAAATTATTGGCAATAAGAGGAGGTATTTCTGCACTGTGTCCGCAAATGTCGTGTATTTTGTCGTTGTCAAATTCCGTTAATACACAGTCGATGGCGTCTAGAGAATTACCTGTCATGATGCCAATAAATTTCATTTGTAGTCCTCCGAGTAATAATTGTCGTGCTATTGTTATAGAACAAAAGTTTTAATTTTTGATGAATACAACCAAATAAAGAAAAAAAGATATAGAAAAAAGTGCTTGCAAAAATAAAGATTTGTGTTATACAGGGCGAGCGTTTGTAGAGGGTATGATAGACTCTGCAAAGGCGAATCGTGTTAATAATTCGTGGGAGGCCAGCCATGGTTGAACCACGATCCTAACAAAAGGGTATGAAAATGGCTAAATCTAAAAAGAAAATTTTAGGCTTAATCAAGCTTCAGATTCCCGCAGGAAAGGCAAATCCTTCTCCTCCGGTTGGTCCTGCTTTGGGTCAAAAAGGCTTGAATATTATGGAATTCTGTAAAGCATTTAATGCAGCTACACAAAAAATGGAGCCAGGTATTCCTGTTCCTGTAGTTATTACTGCTTTTGAAGATAAGTCTTTTACTTTTATTACAAAACTTCCTCCTGTTGCTTACTATTTGAAAAAAGCAGCAAATGTTAAATCTGCTTCAAAAGAACCAGGAAAAGTTGTTGCCGGTCAGATAACAATGGCTCAAGTTAAAGAGATCGCTGAGACAAAATTACCAGATTTGAACTGCTCTACTGTTGAAGCAGCTATGAACATGGTTAAAGGTCAGGCCGTTTCTATGGGCATTAAGGTTGTGGAGTAGTATCATGGGTAAGAGAATTGTAAATGCATATAAGACAGTGAATAAAGATCAGGCTTATGCTCTGAACGAAGCTGTTAAAATTGTTAAAGCCAATGCTACTGCAAAATTTGATGAGACAATAGATATTGCTGTGAACTTGGGTGTTGATCCAAAATATGCGGATCAGATGGTTCGTGGTGTTTGCTCTTTGCCTCATGGTACCGGTAAAACAGTTCGTGTTGCTGTATTTGCTCAAGGTGAAAAAGCTGATGAAGCAAAAGCGGCAGGAGCTGATGTTGTTGGTGCAGAAAACTTGGTTGACTCTATCCTTTCTGGTAAAGTTGACTTTGATCGTTGTATTGCTACCCCTGATATGATGGGTATGGCTGGTCGTGTGGCTCGTGTCTTGGGTCCAAAAGGATTGATGCCAAACCCAAAATTGGGTACTGTTACAGCAGATGTTGCAAATGCAGTTAAAAAAGCAAAAGCAGGCGAAGTTCAATATCGTGTTGAGAAAAATGGTATTGTTCACGCTGGTATTGGTAAAGCTAGCTTCAGCGAAGAACAAATTGTTGAAAATGCAAAAGCTTTTATCGATGCAATCATTAAAGCAAAACCAACAGGTGCTAAAGGAACTTATATGAAAAAGATTTCTTTGAGCAGCACTATGGGGGTTGGTATTAGAGTTGATTCTAATAATCTTTAATGCGTGTGATGCTTAAGTTTGAGATAAAGGGCTTCTGATGAAGCCCTTTTCTTTATAAAAAATGCTTGACAGCAAAAGATTTAAATATTATTAACAACAGCAATGAATGGCATCGGTGTCATTCTACCTGTCCAAGACTGCAGGTGGTTGCTTGAAAAAATGAGAGCTATGCTTGATAATATCAGCCATCTTAAATACCCTGCACAGACGGAGTAAGTGAGATTTTTTTAAATCAATTTTTTCTCCTGGGCAGATTGAGTCCCGTTAAGGGCGGTTTGGGAGGAAACTTCCTTCATCTAAATCGGTCTTGGCGGATTTGTAAAGAAAGTGCATATTCCGAAGTTTGGGGGTATGTGAAATTTGGAGATAACAAGTGAACCGCGAAGAAAAAACACAATTGCTGGCTGAGCTTAATGAATTGTTCAACAATTCTGAAACTATTGTTGTCGCTCACTACAAAGGTTTGACTGTGAGTGAAGTTTCTGAACTGCGTAACAATATCAGAAAAGCAGGTGCCGGCTTTAGAGTTACTAAAAACCGGATTACTCGTCTTGCTCTTAAAGGAACAAAGTTTGAGGCTTTGGCTGATTTGTTTGTTGGCCCAACAGCGATTGCGTTTGCCAACGATCCGATTTCAGCATGCAAAGCTTGTGTGGAATTTGCTAAAACTAATGAGAAATTGTTGGTACTCGGTGGCGCTATGGGAACAGGTGTTCTTTCTGTTGCTGATATCAACCGTTTGGCTACTATTCCGTCTATGGACGAGCTCAGAGCCAAAATTATTGGTTTGTTGCAAGCTCCTGGTGCACAGCTCGCTCGTGTTACCAAAGCTTATTCTGAAAAAGCAGAGTAATTTTTAATTTGTTAATTTAATTTTATATTGGAGAAAAAATATGGCCGATTTAGCCAAATTAGTTGAAGAATTGTCAGCTTTGACTGTTATGGAAGCTGCTGACTTGTCTAAGATGTTGGAAGAAAAGTGGGGCGTTTCTGCTGCCGCTGCTGTTGCTGTTGCTGCTGGTGGTGCTGCCGCTGGTGCCGCTGCTGCTGAAGAAAAAGATGAATTTGATGTAATCTTGGCAGAAGCTGGTGCTAACAAAATTAATGTTATTAAAGAAGTTCGTGCTATTACAGGTTTGGGCTTGAAAGAAGCTAAAGACCTCGTAGATGGCGCTCCTAAGACAATTAAAGAAGGCGTAGCTAAGGCTGAAGCTGAAGAAATGAAGAAGAAGCTCGAAGAAGCTGGTGCTAAGGTTGAACTCAAGTAATATAACAATATTGTTTGAGAATGAAAAAAAACAGGAAACCATTTGGTTTCCTGTTTTTTTTGTTAGATTGAAAGTTTGCTCAAGTTTTCCGGATTTAGGTGTTCTAAGTCTGAAGGGATAAAGCGCCCTTGCAGTCTGATGAGTTCATTATCAAACCAAATTTCACCACCGCCATATTCGGGGGTTTGGATTTGTACCAAGTCCCAGTGAATGCTGGAAACATTGCCATTAAAAGCATTCTTATAGGCATTGCCGATGGCCATATGCAACGAGCCACTGATTTTTTCATCAAACAATGTGTTGCCAATGGATTTGGTGATAAACGGGTTGATGCCTAAAGCAAATTCTCCAATGTAACGAGAGCCTTCGTCGGTATCTAGGATATCAAGAATATCTTGTTTGTTGCCATCGTGGTAAGCGTCTACAATACGACCTTTTTTAAAGAAAAGAGTAATGTTGGAAAACTTTTTTCCGTTGTAGGTGGTTGGAGTGTTGAAGCGAATGCGTCCATCGATAGAATCTTTTATTGGAGCGGAAAAAATCTCGCCATCAGGAATGTTGCGTAAACCAAAACAAGGAACCACACCAACATCTTTAATCGAGAAGAGCAGATCTGTGTGTGGACCGATGATGCGAACCTTGTTGGTTTGTTTCATTCTTTCTACCAAAGGCTGCATTAGAGTTTCTAGTTGCGAATAATCAAGAAGGCTTGATTTATAATATAACTCAGAAAACTCATAAAGAGTTAAATTAGCTTCTTTAGCCATTAGGCTTGTGGGATATCGCAATATACACCAACGAGTGTTGGGAAGGCGAATGTTCATATGGACATCGCCCAAAAAATATTGGTTATACCACTTGCGAGCCTGGGCGGAGACGTTTGCGGCATTTTTCTCTTCTTCCTCAATACTGCGAATGCCGACAAAAACATCCATTTGACGCATTATGTCTGCATGAAAATTGGCAAAGTCTTTGACTTGACTTTCAGTGCAGTGCGAAAGCAAAGCATTGTTAAGTCCTTCGGTATTGTGAAAATAAAACGGAATTCCGCCCATCTTCACAGCTTTTTCAAGCAAAGTCTGAAGCAAAGGAAGGCATTCTTTGCCAACGGCATCGAGGTAGATTTTTTCTCCCGGTTGCAACCTTACAGACTTGGTGAGAATGTTGGTTGCCAGTTTTTGTAATCTTTCATCCATAGTATAATAGTATTAAGTTAATAATTTGATTTTGGAGCCATTATATTGGGTTGGGATAAAAAGGCAAGAAAAAAACAGGAAGCATGAAAGCTTCCTGTTTTGGTTAAGATTTGAGCCAGTTTATAAAACCCCAAATAATCGTTGTAACAAGTTTGATGGCAGCATATATGACTAAAACTAAGAATAAGGTTAGAAGGGCGGCCAAAAGCAGAGATTGATTTAGGGCTGGTAATAGAAGAATTCCTCTTTCCATATCTAAAATCGTAAATTGGACGGACGACACGATAAAGAGGATTAGTAAGATAGAATTATACGCTATGCTTACTGCATCTTCAATTCTAACATCATAAACACATAGAGCTTCGTTGCTAGGCACCTTGAAAAAATCTTTGATGTATATGCTTATATATCCAAAAAGGAATGAAAAAGCACAGACAAGTGTTGGAGCAACAACGGGAATATGCAGAAAAGTACGCATATCTAGGTTTGTGTTAAAGTTTTGTAAGATGTAGGTGAGGCCAACAGCATATGAACCTATAAGTAGCATACACAAGCCTAAACGCAACCACAGACGATGGCTATAGATGAAAAGCCAGAACTTTTTGCCATTTTCCCATTCTTCTTTTGCTTTGCAGATTAATCCGGATACAATGCCAGCAAGAAAGGCGCAAACGATTGTAATAATAGACTGAAACATA
This sequence comes from Alphaproteobacteria bacterium, assembly GCA_015062305.1. GTDB lineage: Bacteria > Pseudomonadota > Alphaproteobacteria > RF32 > CAG-239 > CAZU01. The sequence continues at coordinate 110,329 of SUUX01000004.1, read as the reverse complement.
AGTTTAAATTTTTAAGAGTTAATAATATAATAAGTGGGAGCATGATAGCTTTGACAGAAATAAAGTCAAGAAATTATTGCTGCGGAGAAAGTGATTTTTTTTTGTAAAAAAATCTTGCTATTTGAATCGCTTAGTTGTATAAAAACTCGAATTTTCGAAAATTATTTTTACGAATCGGTGTAGTGATTGGGTGCAATGCCTCGGGTGCCGCTGATTTCATGCTATTTTTTTGTAACGTTACGTATATAACCCTCTGCGCGCGGGATTCATTTTTGATAGTATGGCCGCAGATTTTAACCAAAAGGATATTGATACAATGACAGAGTCTTATACGAGCAAAAGACGTGTAAGAAAGAACTTTGGGCGTATTGATGCTGTTGCAGATATGCCAAATCTGATTGAGGTTCAGACAGGTTCTTATAACAGCTTTATTCAAGCTAAAGATGCAGAAAAATGCGAGTTTGGCTTGGAAGAAGTTTTTAAATCTATTTTCCCAATTAAAGATTTTTCCGGAAATGGAGAGTTGGAGTTTGTTAGCTACGAGCTAGAGGAACCCAAATATGACGTTGATGAGTGTATTAAGCGTGATATGACTTTTGCTGCTCCGGTGAAGGCTACTTTGCGTTTGGTGGTTTGGGATACAGATGAAGCTACTGGTGCGAAGTCTATCCATGATATTAAAGAACAAGATGTGTATATGGGTGACATTCCATTGATGACAGAAAAAGGTACCTTTATTTTTAATGGTACAGAGCGTGTGGTTGTTTCTCAAATGCACAGGTCTCCGGGTGTATTCTTTGATCATGATAAAGGCAAGACAATGGCTAGCGGTAAATATTTGTTTGCTGCTCGTATTATTCCTTATCGTGGTTCTTGGTTGGATTTTGAGTTTGATGCCAAAGATTTGGTTTATGCTCGTATTGATCGTCGTCGTAAATTGCCAGTAACTTCTGTTTTGTATTCATTATATTCTAAGGCAACAGAAGATAAAATTGCTGCTTTGGCTAAAAAAGGTAAGACAATAGATCCTGCTGAAATTAAAGGTATGGATAAAGAAGAAATCTTAAATTATTTCTATGATTCTGATGTGTATGTTGCAGAAAAGAAAGCATGGAAAGTTAAGTTTGTTCCAGAACGCATGAAGGGCGTGAAGTTTGACTTTGATTTGATTAATGCCGCAACTGGTAAAGTGGTGTTGGAGCAAGGTAAGAAATTGTCTCCTCGTGCAGCTCAGAAGTTGGTGGATGATGGATTAGAGTTTTATAAAGTTACCAACGATCAAATGATTGGTAAGTTTTTGGCGAAGGCTGTGGTTGTTGCAAAAACCGGAGAGGTTTTGGCAGAGGCTGGTGATGAAATCACAGAAGAGTTGTTAGAGAAGTTTGCTACAAATAAGATTACAGAAATCAATACATTGTTTATTGATGGTGTAAATGTTGGTCCATATATTCGCAATACTTTGGCTGCAGATAAAAATAGTTGTCGTGAAGAAGCTTTGTTGGATATTTATCGTGTTATGCGTCCTGGTGATCCTCCGACATACGAGACAGCAGATCAATTGTTTAGAGGTCTGTTCTTTGACAAAGATCGTTATGATTTGTCATCAGTTGGTCGTGTTAAATTGAATATTGCAATGGATATTCCTTTTGCCGATGCTCCGGATACCTATGGTATTTTGCGTAAAGATGATATTTTGCGTATAGTAAAACGTTTGGTAGAATTGCGTGACGGTAAAGGCGAGGTTGATGATATTGATCACCTGGGTAATCGTCGCGTGCGTTCGGTTGGTGAATTGATGGAAAATCAATATCGCATGGGATTGCTTCGTATGGAAAGAGCAATTAGAGAGCGTATGAGTTCTGAAAACTTGAATAATGTGAAGCCTCAAGACTTGGTTAATGCTAAGCCTATCGCTTCTGTTATTAGAGAATTCTTCGGTTCTTCTCAATTGTCTCAATTTATGGATCAAAACAATCCTTTGTCTGAGATTACACATAAGCGTCGTTTGTCAGCATTGGGACCTGGCGGTTTGAGCCGTGATCGTGCCGGTTTTGAGGTGCGTGACGTGCATCCGACTCACTATGGTCGTATTTGTCCGATTGAGACTCCTGAAGGTCCGAACATTGGTTTGATTAACTCTTTGTCTACTTATGCAAGAATTAATAAGTATGGATTTATTGAATGTCCTTATCGTAAAGTTGTTAAAGGCGTAGTGACAAAAGAAGTTGTATATCTCTCTGCCAATGAGGAAGGTAAGTTCAAAATTGCTGAGGCAAATGCTAAGGTTAAAGATAATGGTCATTTTGAAGATGACTTGATTGCATGCCGTAAAGCAGGTGAATTTGAATTTGCTCATCCAGAAGAAATTGATTTTATTGACGTTTCTCCAAAACAATTGGTGTCTGTTGCAACGGCATTAATTCCGTTCTTGGAAAACGATGACGCTAACCGCGCATTGATGGGTTCTAACATGCAACGCCAAGGCGTGCCTTTGTTGCGTTCGGAAGCTCCATTAGTCGGTACAGGTGTTGAAGGCGTTGTTGCTAAAGATTCCGGTGCAACAGTGGTTTGTAAGGCTGATGGTATTGTTGATGCTGTAGATGCTAACCGTATTGTGGTACGTTCTAAAGATGAACACGCTGCAGATGCCGGTGTAGAAATTTATCGTTTAGCTAAATTCCGTCGCTCTAACCAGAATACCTGTATTAACCAAGTTCCTTTGGTGAAAGTTGGTGATGAGGTTAAGGCCGGTGATATTATGGCTGATGGTCAATGTACTGATATGGGTGAGCTAGCTCTGGGTAAAAACGTTTTGGTAGCATTTATGCCTTGGAACGGTTTGAACTATGAGGATGCTATTTTGCTCTCTGAGAGAATCTCTCGTGATGACGTGTTTACTTCTTTGCATATCGAAGAATTTGAAGTAATGGCTCGTGATACAAAATTGGGTCAGGAAGAAATTACTCGTGATATTCCAAACGTTGGTGAAGAAGGTTTGCGTAACCTTGACGAAGCTGGTATAGTTTATATCGGAGCAGAAGTTAAGGCTGGAGATATCCTGGTTGGTAAAGTAACACCGAAAGGCGAATCTCCGGTTACTCCTGAAGAGAAGTTGCTGAGAGCTATCTTTGGTGAAAAAGCGTCAGATGTTAGAGATACTTCTTTGCGTGTTCAACCAGGTATTGAAGGAATTGTAGTTGATGTTCATGTGTTCTCTCGTCGAGGCGTGGAGAAAGATGAACGCGCTCTTTCAATTGAGCAAGAAGAAATTTCTTCTTTGGCAAAAGATAGAGATGATGAAATTGCAATTATTCGTCGTAATGTTGATGCTCGTTTGAAGTCTATGTTGCTCGGTCAAAAAGTTGTTGATGCTCCGAAAGGAACATTGGCTAAAAATGCTGAGATAACAGAAGCTGCTTTGGCAGAAATTCCATCTTCACAATGGAGAAAGATTGTTGTTAAAGACGAAGCAGTTATGGCAACAGTTGAAGATCTGCTCAATGCTTATGACAATCGTGTTGCTCGCATTCAAAAGCATTTTGATGACAAGGTGGAGAAAGTTCAACGTGGTGACGATTTGTTGCCTGGTGTTTTGAAAATGGTTAAGGTGTTTATTGCTACCAAGCGTAAGATTCAATCCGGAGATAAGATTGCCGGACGCCATGGTAACAAGGGTACGATTTCTAGAGTATTGCCATTGCAAGATATGCCATATATGGAAGATGGTACTCCTGTTGATATCGTATTGAATCCTTTGGGTGTGCCTTCTCGTATGAACGTTGGTCAAATTTTGGAAACACACCTTGGTTGGGCTGCTCAAAAATTGGGACAACAACTCAATGAGCTGATGGATCAGTACAAGGCAGGACAAGCATCTGAAAAAGATTTGCGTGCAAAACTTAAGGATGTTTATGGTGAAAAACAATATAAGCGTGAAATTGCCAATATGAGCATTGAAGAGTTGGAAGTTATGGTTCCAAACTTGAAACGTGGTGTGCCTATGGCTACTCCGGTATTTGACGGTGCTACAGGTGGCGATATTAACGATATGCTTTCTAAGGCTGGTTTGCCGACTTCAGGTCAGATTGATTTGTATGACGGCCGTACCGGTGAGAAATTTGATCGTAAGGTTACCGTTGGTATTATCTATATGATTAAATTGCATCATATCGTTGATGAGAAAATGCACGCTCGCTCTGTTGGTCCATACAGTTTGGTTACACAACAACCTCTTGGTGGTAAGGCTCAATTCGGTGGTCAACGCTTTGGTGAAATGGAGGTGTGGGCATTGCAAGCTTATGGTGCTGCCTATACTTTGCAAGAAATGTTGACGGTGAAATCTGATGACGTGAACGGACGTACCAAAGTTTATGAGGCTATTGTTCGTGGCGAAGACAGTTTTGAAGCCGGTATTCCAGAATCATTTAACGTTTTGACAAAAGAAATTAAGTCTTTGTGTTTGAATGTTGAATTGTTGAATGAAGAAGTTTAGGCAGAGGAGATCTAGAATATGAATGATATTATGAAATATTTTGGTCAACAGGTATCTGGCGAATCTTTTGATCAAATTAAAATTTCCATCGCCTCTCCTGAGCAGATCCGTTCTTGGTCTTATGGTGAGGTTAAGAAACCAGAAACAATTAACTATCGTACTTTTAAGCCAGAAAGAGATGGTTTGTTCTGTGCTCGTATTTTTGGTCCGGTAAAGGATTATGAGTGCTTGTGCGGAAAATATAAACGCATGAAATATCGTGGTATTGTCTGCGAGAAGTGCGGTGTTGAAGTGACGTTAGCAAAAGTTCGTCGTGAGAGAATGGGACACATTGAATTGGCTGCTCCTGTTGCTCATATTTGGTTTTTGAAGTCTTTGCCTAGCCGTATTTCAATGATTACAGATATTCCGATGAAAGCATTGGAAAGAGTTCTGTATTTTGAAAATTATATTGTGATTGAGCCAGGATTGACACCTTTGGGTGTTAACGAATTGTTGACAGAGGAACAATATCAAGAAGCCATTGATGAATATGGTGAAGATGCGTTCCGTGCCGGTATTGGTGCTGAAGCTATTCGTGAAATTTTGGCCGCAATCGATTTGGAAGGCGAAAGAACTAGTATTCGTGAAGAATTGAAAGATAATGCTTCTGAAGCTAAACGTAAAAAATTGGTTAAGCGCTTGAAGATTATTGAGTCTTTCATTGAGTCTAACACAAAACCAGAGTGGATGATTTTGACTGTTTTACCAGTTATTCCACCTGAGTTGCGTCCATTGGTGCCTCTGGATGGTGGTCGTTTTGCAACATCTGATTTGAATGATTTGTATCGCAGAGTTATTAATCGAAACAATCGTTTGAAACGTTTGATTGAGTTGCATGCTCCGGATATTATTATCCGTAATGAAAAGCGTATGCTACAAGAATCTGTCGATGCTTTGTTTGATAATGGTCGTCGTGCTCGTGCAATTACCGGAACAAACAAGCGTCCGCTGAAATCTTTGTCTGATATGCTTAAGGGTAAACAAGGACGTTTCCGTCAAAACTTGTTAGGTAAACGTGTTGACTATTCTGGTCGTTCGGTTATTACGGTGGGACCGGAACTCAAGTTGCATCAATGTGGTTTGCCGAAAAAAATGGCTTTGGAATTGTTTAAGCCTTTTGTGTATGCAAAACTTGAATTGTATGGACATGCTACGACTATTAAGGCTGCAAAGCGCATGGTAGAAAAAGAGCGTCCGGAAGTTTGGGATATCTTGGAAGAAGTTATTCGTGAACATCCGGTGTTGTTGAACCGTGCTCCAACCTTGCATAGACTTGGTATTCAAGCTTTTGAGCCTGTTTTGGTTGAAGGTAAGGCTATTCATTTGCATCCGTTGGTTTGTACAGCGTTTAATGCTGACTTCGATGGAGACCAAATGGCTGTTCACGTTCCTTTGTCTATTGAAGCTCAGTTGGAGGCTCGTGTATTGATGATGTCTACAAACAACATCTTGTCACCTGCTTCTGGAAAGCCAATTATTGTTCCTACTCAGGATATGGTGTTGGGTATTTATTATTTGACATACGATGCTGAAGGCATGAATGGTGAAGGAATGGTTTTTGCAGATTTCAATGAAGTTCAACTAGCTTTGAATGAGAAAGTTGTTGATTTGCATGCTAAAATCAAGTGCCGTATGGAATATGTTGATGATAATGGTGAAACCAAGGTTGGCTTGGTTGAGACAACTCCAGGACGTATTATCGTTTCTGAAGTATTGCCTAAACATAAAGATGTGCCTTTCTCTTTGGTTAACAGATTGTTGCGTAAGAAAGAGATTGGAGAACTAATTGATACCATTTATCGTCATTGCGGACAAAAAGAAACCGTTATGTTTGTAGACCGTATTATGGCTTTGGGTTTCCAAAATGCTTGTAAGGCAGGTATATCTTTTGGTAAAGACGATTTGATTGTTCCTGATGCTAAAAAAGGAATGATTGAAGATACAGAAAGACAAGTTAAAGAATTTGAAGAACAGTATCAAAATGGTCTTATTACCAAAGGTGAGAAATATAATAAGGTTGTTGATATTTGGGCCGCTTGTACAGATAAGATTGCCGATGAAATGATGAAAAACATTTCTAAGACAGAAAAAGGGTATATTAACTCTGTATATATGATGGCCCACTCTGGAGCCCGCGGATCTGCTGCGCAAATGCGTCAGTTGGCAGGTATGCGTGGTTTGATGGCAAAACCATCGGGTGAAATTATTGAGCAACCAATTATCTCAAACTTTAAAGAAGGTTTGACCGTGCTTGAATACTTTAATTCTACTCACGGTGCTCGTAAAGGTTTGGCTGATACCGCTTTGAAGACCGCAAACTCCGGTTACTTAACACGTCGTTTGGTTGATGTGGCTCAGGATGTGGTTATTACAGAAGCAGATTGTTGCACAGAGCGTGGTATTATTGTCCGTCCGGTTGTTGACGGTGGTAATGTTGTTGTTTCTATCGGCGAAAGAATCCTCGGACGTACAGTTCAAGAAGATATTGTTCATCCTGAAACCGGTGAAGTTCTGGTTGCAAGAGGAAAACTGGTTGATGAAAACGACGTTGAAGTTGTTGTGGCTGCCGGTGTTGAACAAGTTAAGATACGTTCTGTTTTGACTTGTGAAAGCAAAGACGGCGTTTGTGCTGCTTGTTATGGTCGTGATTTGGCTCGTGGAACTCCGGTTAATATCGGTGAAGCTGTGGGTGTAATTGCTGCTCAGTCTATTGGTGAGCCAGGAACCCAGTTGACCATGAGAACCTTCCATATTGGTGGAGCTGCGCAAAAAGGAGCAGAACAGGCTTCTGTTGAAATTCCTTTTGCCGGTGTGCTTAAGCTTGAGAACAATCACACAGTTACTAATTCTGAAGGGCATGCTTTGGTGTTGTCCCGTAACTGTGAAATTGTTATTGAAGATGCTCAAGGTCGTGAAAAGTCTCGTCATCATGTTCCTTATGGTGCCAAGGTTTTGGTTGCAGAAGGTGCAAAGGTGAAGAAAGGACAAAAGGTTGCAGAATGGGATCCGTTTACTGTTCCGGTGATTACAGAAAAAGCCGGTAAAGTAGAATTGGTTGATTTGATTAATAACGTTTCTGTTAGAGAAAATACTGATGAAACTACAGGTATTGTTTCTAAGGTCGTTATTGACTGGAGATCTTCTTCTTCAAGTGCTGGTCTGAAACCAAGTATTATGCTGAAAGATGCTAAAGGAAAGCATGTTGTGGCAGATAATGGTAAGGAAGTGCGTTATTATATGTCTGCTGATGCTATTTTGTCAGTTGATAATGGTGACGAAGTGAAAGTCGGTGACGTTATTGCTCGTATTCCTAGAGAAAGCTCTAAGACAAAGGATATTACCGGTGGTTTGCCTAGAGTGGCAGAGTTGTTTGAAGCTCGTCGTCCTAAAGACCCCGCAATTATCTCTGATATTGATGGTGTTGTTGAGTTTGGAAAGGATTACAAAGCCAAACAACGCATTACTGTTGTTCCTGCAAAAGGACAGCCTATTGAATATTTGATTCCGAAAGGACGTCATTTGGCTGTTCAAGATGGTGATATTGTTAAGAAAGGTGACTCTTTGGTTGACGGTATCCCAGCACCTCACGATATTTTGCGTGTATTGGGCGTGGAAAAACTTGCTGAATATTTGGTTAAAGAAGTTCAGGATGTTTATCGCCTGCAAGGTGTGAAGATTAATGACAAGCACATTGAGGTTATTGTTTCTCAGATGTTGCGCAAGGTTGAAGTTACTGCTCCTGGTGATACGACCTTCTTGGTTGGAGAACAAGTTGATAGAGATGTGTTTGAAGCAGAGAATGCTAAGATGATTGCTAATGGAGAAGAGCCAGCTGTTGCAGACTCTATCTTGCTTGGTATCACTAAGGCAAGCTTGCAGACAAAATCATTTATTTCTGCAGCTTCATTCCAGGAAACAACTCGTGTCTTGACTGAGGCCGCAGTTGAGGGCAAAGTTGATACTCTCAAAGGTTTGAAAGAAAACGTAATTGTAGGTCGATTGATTCCGGCCGGTACGGGTACGGTTCTCAGAGCTTTGAAGAAAGTTGCCGCTCAGAATGATAAGGAAATACAAGCTCTTAAAGCTGAAGCTCAGTTGGAAAATTCTTCTGACGAATAGTTTTAGGCGCTTATATTAAAAGAATAACCAGTCACTTGATGCTCTGAAATTATGAGCTAAAGGTGGCTGGTTTTTCTGTTTATATGTCTGGTAAAGATGATTTTTTACGATGATAATCATAGAATATTTCTTGAAAATATTTTTGTTCAAGTTTAAAATAAAGTTACTGTTTTTATTATGAATAAAATTTTTGTAACTTTTATCAGCTTCGTTTGGAGCTGTTTTGTGTTTGTCGCCGTATGTTTGGGCCATGAACGCTGTTTTTTATATATTTGATTAATGAGATAACCTTAAAACAAAATATTTATGAGAAGTTGTATTATTATTTTATTTGGGATGCTATTTTGCTTCTGTCTTTTTAGGTATTCTTATATCCGGATAAAAGAGAAGAAACAGAGAAGGGTTGTAGAGGAAAAATTAGCATTGTGGAAAGAATCTTTGAAATCTATGTCTGATAAGGAGTTGCGCAAAGAGTACTATAGGTGGGCTTATGATTTGGCAGCGTCTAAGCAAGAGGTTTTAGAGAACGAATATCGAGTTAGTGCTGTTTGCGGAGAGCAAGACAAGAGATCTAAAAGGTATCGTTCTGTGAAAAAGCCTTTTTTGTCAGCGTTTTTGGGTTCTTTGAACAAAAAATCAATGGATTTTGATTAACATTGGCTCCGGATACAACTCCGGAGTTTTTTGCGGTATTAGGCGGAGGTTGTATGTTTTTGGCGATAGGAGCAATTATACTAGGTTTAGTAATGTTGGTTGGTGGAGCCGAGTTTTTGGTGAAAGGTGCTGTGGCAATAGCATCTAAGTTGAAGATTCCTACATTGGTTATTGGTTTGACTATTGTTGCTTTGGGAACCTCGGTGCCAGAATTTGTTGTGAGCTTAAAATCTGCTCTGGGAGGAAATGCCGGAATTTCGGTGGGAAATGTTATAGGTTCCAATATAGCTAATGTGTTATTAGTTTTGGGTGCTTCGGCTGTGATTTTTCCGGTAACCTGTAGCGGAAAAGCATTTTATCGAGATTTTTCTTTTTTGTTTATGGTAACGTTGGTTTTTGCCTTTTTTATAGTTAATGGCAAGTTGGTCAGTTGGAATGGTTGGGTGATGCTGACAATGTTGGTGTTGTTTGTTTTATATAATTATAACAATGCAAAAGATGACCCGATGGAAGATGATATTCCGGATCAATTGGCGAATAAAGGATGGGTTAGTATCTTGGTGGCAGCCATGGGAGGTATGTTTGCTATTGTTTATGGTACAGATTTTTTAGTTTATGGAGCTGTGAAGATTGCTACAGAATTAGGGGTTTCGGAAGAAATTATCGGATTGACGATTGTGGCAATAGGGACGTCTTTTCCAGAATTGGCAACAAGTTGTGTTGCTGCTTTTAGACACCAAAATGGAATTGCGTTGGGTAATGTATTGGGGTCTAATATTTGGAATATTGTGTTTATAATGGGGGCGACATCTGTTATTACAGATGTAAAAGTGGCCGACCAGTTTATTTTGTATGATTTGTGGGTGATGTTGTTTTCTTCTTTTATGTTGTTGCCGATAATGATGTTTAAAAATAAAATTACCAGGTTGGAGGGAGCCGTTATGTTGTGTGGCTACATAGTATATACCTATTCACAAGTATTGTTGGCTCAAGGGAGTTGGGTACTGAGATAAATTCTTTGTTGTTGATTTTTGATGGCGTACATATATTATTATAGAAAAGAGGTTTGGTTGATATGCAAAAAGGGTTGGATAATTTACTCAATTTTATCAAAGTGGCTCCGGAAACTCCGGGGGTGTACCGTATGATTGATAAAAATGATGAAGTTTTGTATGTCGGCAAAGCAAAGAATATAAAAAAAAGGATTACATCATATTCTCATATAACTAAGTTGCCTCTTCGATTGCAGAAAATGGTGGCTCAAATTGAGCGAGTTGAATTTATTATTGTAGAAAATGAATCCAGGGCTCTGTTGGTAGAAAATGAGCTGATAAAAAAATTTAAGCCCAAGTATAATATTTTGCTTAAAGATGATAAGACGTTTCCTCATTTGGTAATTGATGTGAAGTCTGAGTATCCATCGTTGCGTAAATATAGGGGGGCTCGTCATGGTGAAAATAAGTATTTTGGCCCGTTTGCCAGTGTGTTGGCGGTTAATAACGTTGTAGATGTGTTGCAAAAAGCTTTTTTGTTGAGATCATGTCGGGATAGTGTGTTTAGGAATCGGCAACGTCCATGCCTTTTGTATCAGATAAAAAAATGTTCGGCTCCGTGTGTAGGTAAAATTTCTGAAGAAAATTATCGTAAATTGGTTGAGGGAGCGATTGATTTTTTGGAAGGAAAAAATAGTAAGATACAAGAAGAGTTATCTTGTAAGATGAATGAAGCAAGCGCTAAACAAGATTATGAATCGGCACTAGTGTTGAGAGATAGGATTAGGGCTTTGACTTCTGTACAGTCTAAGCACAATGTGGAATATGCAAATATTAAATCTGCAGATGTTGTGTTTTTGTTGCGAGATAAAAATCTGGTTTGTATTCAGGTGTTTTTTGTTAGAAATGGGCAAAATTGTGGCAATGTTCCTTATTTTCCATCTCAGATTGAAGGAGCAAATGATGGCGAAATTTTAGAAGCTTTTTTTAGCAGCTTTTATAGCTCACATGTACCTCCGAATGAGATTATTGTAAATGAATTGTTGGAAAATATAGCTTTTTTAGAAACGGCATTGGGGACTAAGATTAAGACATATCAAAGGGGAGGAAAAGCAAAGCTTTTGGAAATGGCAAGAGAAAATGCTAAGGCTTCTATTGATAGAAAAATTGCGCTCATGGCCAATGTTGATGATAATTTGAAGTATCTAAAAGAGGTTTTTGAGCTGAATGATATTCCAAAACGAATAGAAGTTTATGATAATTCTCATAATCAGGGGAGTTTTGCTATAGGAGCCATGATAGTTGCTACGCCTAGTGGTTTTGATAGAAAAAGTTATCGTACTTTTAATATTAAGTATACCGCAGAAACCAGAGATGATTTTGCGATGATGCAAGAAGTATTAAAACGTAGATTTGAAAAACTTACCCCTGAAAATAAACCAGATGTTGTTTTGCTTGATGGCGGACGAGGGCAATTAAATGCGGTTATGGAGAGCCTAAAAGATTTTGATTTGAACGGAATAACCTTTATCGCAATATCTAAAGGCCCAGATAGAAACGCAGGTAAAGAATTCTATCATATGCAAAATAAAGAAAGTTTTGAGCTGGAATATCGCTCTCCATTAGCTTTTTATTTACAAAATTTAAGAGATGAAGCTCATCGATTTGCGATTGGAACCCACAGAAAAAAAAGAGCAAAGTCTATTTTTAGATCTAAGCTGGATGATGTTGATGGAATCGGAGCTAAAAGGAAAAAAGATTTGCTTAATTATTTTGGCTCTGCAGAAGACGTGATGCAGGCAAATGTTGATGATTTGCAAAAAGTGAGTGGAATTAATAAAAAAACGGCGGAAAAGATATATAAATACTTTCATAATTAAAAAAACTAACCTACTATAGTTGTGAGTTTAATTTTTTTTGAAAAGAGGTTTAGCGTGTATAGTTTGCCTAATCTTTTGACAATATCCAGAATTGTGGTTATTCCGGTTATTTTCTTGTCTGTGTATATTGTCGCAAAATGGTGGGCTTTGTTGGCAGCCGTTTTGTTTATTATTGCATCAATAACAGATTATTTTGATGGTTATTTAGCCAGAGCTAGAGGAGAGGTTTCTGCTTTTGGACGCTTGTTGGATCCAATTGCCGATAAGTTATTGGTAACATCAGCTTTGGTTGTTTTGTTAGCAAAGCCAGATATGTTGGTTACTCGTTTGAGCTTGGTTCCGATAATTGTTATTTTGTGTAGAGAAATATTGGTATCTGGTTTGCGTGAGTTTTTGATGGAAGTGCACGTTGGAATGCCGGTTACACGTTTGGCTAAATGGAAGACAGGTTTTCAGATGACAGCTTTGTCCATGATGTTGCTGAAAGGTTTTTGGTATTGGGGTGGAATAGGCGAGCTTTTGCTTTGGGTGGCAGGAGTGCTAACTTTTATTACCGGGTATCAATATTTTCAGAAAAGCTTGGACTATATTCGAAAAGAGGATAAAGCTAAAAAACTTGCAGCAAAAAAAGAAGTAAAAGCTGTGGTGAAACAAACAGGAAAGGCTTTGAAGCGGAAACCAGCAAAACCTGTTAAGAAAGTAGCATCTAAAACTAAAAAGGCTTAAGGAATGGCATGATTGCAGATGCTAAGCATATTTTAGTTGTGGATGACGATAAAAGGCTTCGTTCTCTTTTGCAAAGATTTTTGCGGGAGAACGGCTTTTTTGTTTCTGTTGCAAATGGAGCAGCGGAAGCTAGGCATTTGATGGAACAATATAAATTTGATTTGCTAATTGTTGATATTATGATGCCAGAAGAAAGCGGACTGGAGTTTTTGGAAAGATTGCGCCAAGAAAGCGCCGTGCCGGTGATTCTGTTGACTGCAATGGGAGAAACGTCTGATAGGATTTTGGGGCTTGAGTATGGGGCAGATGATTATTTGCCTAAGCCTTTTGAACCAAAAGAATTGGTGCTGAGAATAAAAAACATTTTGAAAAGGTCACCAATGGCGAAGCTAACGGCTGATGAAAATCTGGATTTAGGGCTGTGTATTTATAATGTGCAAAAAAAAGAATTATTGAATAAAACAGGGCAGATTATTCATATAACCCCAGTGGAGCAAGCTCTGTTGAATGTGTTAGGCGCAAAGCCAGGGCAAGTGTTTGCCAGAGAGAAGTTAGCAGATATGCTGGGTGCAGGTCAGAGCCCAAGATCTATTGACGTGCAGATAACTAGGTTGCGAAAAAAAATAGAAACAGATTCAAAGAATCCTCGTTATTTGCAGACGGTTAGGGGCAAAGGATATATGTTATTGCCGGATAATTAAGTTTTGGTTTTTTATAAATTTGATAGAGGAACAATAATATGCATATTAGATTATCTCCGAAAGCAGAAGAAAAGTTACGCTATTTACGTTTGAAGTTTTTACCAAGAACTTTGTTCTTTAGGACAATGTTGCTTATTTTTGTGCCGTTGATAGTGGTGCAAATAGTTTCTGTTGTGGTGTTTTTTGATGGAAGCTGGAGCAGAATGGGAAGACGTTTGTCAGAGAATTTGGCTGCTGATATGAGTTTTATTGTTGATGCTTCTCAGCAAAATATAAAAAAAATGCCTGAGATACAACAAAAGGCAGAAAAAATTTTGGGAATTAAAACAGAATATTATGATAATGAGCATAAATATCAAGAAATAAACAAAGCTCATAAAGGAAGTAAACTGGTGGTTGGATATTTGGAGAGTGCGCTGGCAGAGAAGTTTCCAACGGCAGAAAAAGAGGTGTGGTTAAATAAAGATGAAAGTCTGCTTATTGTTTTGGTGAATACAGATAACGGGCTGTACAAGTTTGAAACACCAAAGAAAAAAATTTTTAGTTCTTCTATATTTATGTTTGTTGTATGGATGGTGGGAACTTCTATTTTGTTGTTTTTGGTAGCGGTACTGTTCTTGCGAATTCAGGTACGTTCTATTGCTCGTTTGGCAGAGGTAGCTGAAGATTTTGGAAAAGGAATTGATAATAATGACTTTAAACCTTCGGGATCTTCAGAAGTTAGAAAAGCAGCAATTGCTTTTATAAAAATGAAAGAAAGAATTCAGCGACAAATTAGTGAAAGAACACAAATGCTGGCTGGTGTTTCTCATGATTTGAGAACCCCTCTTACCAGAATGAAGTTGCAAGCTTCGATGTTGCCTGATGGAGAAGATAAAAAAGACTTTTTATCAGATGTTGATGAAATGGAAAAGATGCTTGATGGGTATCTTGCTTTTGTTAGCGGTGAAGCCGGTGAAAAGTCTTCTTTTGTTGACATGAATGAGATGATTTTGAGTATTCTTAATAAGTTTAGAAATAAAAAAGCATTAATTCGTTATGCAACAAATGATGAGGTTAGTGCCATCCAAGGTCGAGAACAGGCTTTGAAAAGAGCGTTGACAAATATAATTTCTAATGCGTTTAGGTATGGCAATACAATAGCAGTTAAGCTGGAAAGCAATGATAAGAAATTGTGGGTGGCTATTGAAGATGATGGGCCAGGTATTCCTAAGGAAAAAAGAGAAGATGTGTTTAAGGCCTTTTATAGAATAGAAAAATCAAGAAATAAAGAAACCGGAGGAGTTGGATTGGGGTTATCTATTGCGAAAGACGTTGTTACCTCTCATGGCGGAACTATTGAATTAGATGATAGCGAAATGGGTGGTTTAAAAGTTTTGATTAGTATACCTTTATAATTAAATATGGAGGATAAATCTTTGAGCTTATCGTTTGAAAAAGACATAGATATTGATGAGCAGAGTTTATTGCCAGATTTGGGTGATAATTTTAGCTTGGATGATTTTTTGGATGCGCCGGAAAAAATTGAAGAAGTGCAAGATGTGAAATTTGAGGCAAGTGTTGTAGAAGAAACAAGTGATGCTCCAGAAAAAACAGAAGAAGAAATACTTGCAGAAGAGGAGCAAAAGGCCGTATCTGTTGGTGACACAGAAGTGAAAGAAATTGAAACGTCAGAACAAATAGAAGCAAAAGAGAACAATATTGTGGAAGATGTTTCTGAGGAAGAACATATTGTTGTCGATAAGGCTGAAGAAAAAAAGTTGGATATTGAAGATAAATTTAATACCGGTGGTTATGATATAATTTCTTCAGCCGGTTTTATAAACTGGTTTAGTGGGAAGTCTACAGATAAACGGTTTGAAATTTCTCGAGAAAGTTCTGAAGATAAGATTGTTGGAGAGGTTGATAAAAGAATAATCCATATAAATGTAGGTTATGATACTTATGGATGGATTGTTAAATTTGCAAATGGTTTGGTGATGAGCCTATATGATTTGAGAGAATATCAACTTAGAAACGGCAAATTGCCAGATGAATCCGGTGATATTTTGTATGGAGAAAGAGTAACTAGTTTTGAAGGTATAGAGAAAATAACAATTTATGAGAATATTCGTTATTTTACATATGGTTAACATTTGGTAATAAAAAAACTCGCAAACGCGAGTTTTTTTTATTTATTTTTTATTTATTTTTTATTTATAGGAAAAATTTCTACATTATCTACATTGTATGAGGAGTCACCATCTGTTTCTTCTGTTGTTTTTGAAGGCAAGCCTCCGATAGATTGTTTTTGTTTTTTTGGTTTGGGACTCTTAAGTTGTGGAGATAAAGGGTAGGCATTTTTAGGGAGACGTAGCATCATATATCCATTGCCACCACCAAAAGCAGGTCCGGATAATCCTATTGAATAATATCCGCCAATATAGCCATAATCTAAGTCTACATAGTCAATTGAAAATACAGTTTTGATGGTTGATTGACCAACAGATGTCATTTTGCATTGATAACCGCTGTCTTCCATCAATACATGATTAATGCTTTTAGCAAAAAGAATCGATTGAGCAGGAGAGCATTCAGGGGTTTGACCTCCGTATGTCAAATTGTAATTTAGGACTAAATTGAGACTGCTTGCTTTTTTGCCAATGATTATATCTGAAATTTTTACGCTGTCGATATAGACGTTTGTTGGTGTGATGCCGACTGTGATGGGAAGTGTAATGTAGTTTTCCAGACAAGTATGTGAGGCGGCGTCTGCTTGGCAAATAAGGACTTTTTGGTAGTTGTTGTTGTCAAAAAGGTGCAGTAAACTGTTGTATATATATTCTTTTGACATGGAAAGTTTTGCTGGAGCACATTGATGTGAGCGACATACAACAACAGAGCTTGATTGACGAGCAGGGGATGTCCCCATTTCTTTGGCGGCTTGAATGTATTCAGCTTCGGTCGGAGAAAAAGGATCCGTTACGATATCTTTTACTGAGCGATTACGAAAATAAGAGCAACCACTGAGTATGATTGCTGTTCCAATCAATAAAATTCCAGAAGATAATTTAGTCGACATAATTTAACCTTTTGCAAAAAATTATGATTTATATTAAGACAAAGAAAAAGAAAAAGAAAAAGTTTTTTGATACTTATTCAATGTATTTTACATGATGGAGTATAAAATGAGAAGTTGGTTGTTATTTTTGCCCATATTGTTGATGGTTGTGTTTGATGCGAGAGCAAAAGTGAGTGTTATTGATGGCGATAGTTTGAAGATTGGTAAAAAAGAGGTACGATTGGAAGGGATGGACGCTCCCGAATATCATCAATATTGCTATGATAGCCAGGGAAAAAAATACCATTGTGGCAGAAAAGCTTTTGAATTTTTGCAGAAGCTAGTGGCTGAGGATATAAAATGTGCAGAAATAACAAAAGATAGATATGGCAGAGTGGTGGCATTTTGTTCTTCTGGGGATAAAGATTTGGGACTGCAAATGGTGAAACACGGATGGGCTGTTGCTTATACCAAATATAGTGATATATATGTTGAGGCCGAGAAAGAGGCGAAAGTAAATAAATTAGGAATATGGCAAGGGAAGTTTATGAAGCCAGAATTATATAGGGCATTAAAGAGAAAGTAGGGAAATAAATATTTTGCAAAAAGTTGCAGCAGTAATGAAAAAATATAAAAGGAGCTAATTTTTCAACT
This sequence comes from Alphaproteobacteria bacterium, assembly GCA_015062305.1. Taxonomy (GTDB): domain Bacteria; phylum Pseudomonadota; class Alphaproteobacteria; order RF32; family CAG-239; genus CAZU01. The sequence goes on along the minus strand of SUUX01000004.1, from coordinate 93,029 downwards.
TTTTTGCAGAGATTCCTATTGACAGCGGCAAAAACTTATGTATATTGCAAGGCAACGTTTTATGTTTAAATAATATAAAGGTGAAAAAATGTACGCAGTAATTAAGACCGGCGGAAAGCAATATCGTGTTACAACAGGCGATGTTGTAAAAGTAGAGAAGCTTGCCGGCGAAGAAGGTAAAGAAGTTGTGTTTAACGAGGTTTTGGCTTTGGGTGACACTATTGGTACTCCATTGGTTGCCGGTGCAAGTGTTAAAGCTACTGTTTTGAAACAGACTCGTGATGCTAAAGTTATTGTTTTCAAAAAGAAACGTAGACAAAATTATCGCCGCAAAAACGGTCATAGACAGTCTATTACATTAGTAAAAATTACTGATGTTTGCGGAAAGTAAGGATAAGGAGATTTAGAAATGGCTCATAAGAAATCAGGTGGTAGCTCCAATAACGGACGCGACTCTATCGGACGCCGTTTGGGTTTGAAAAAATCTGGCGGTCAGAGCGTTATTCCCGGCAATATCATCGTTCGTCAGCGTGGCACTCAATATCATCCGGGTGCAAATGTTGGGATGGGTAGAGATCATACTATTTTTGCTGTGGCAGAAGGTAAGGTTGTGTTCTCTAAGAAAGCCGGCAACAAAACAGTTGTTTCTGTTGTTTGCGAATAATTCGATTTTTGAGATTTGTTGTAAGTTAGGGGTGTGTTTTTAGCACCCCTTTACTTTTCTAGGAAAATGAAGTATTTTGATTGTATATGACCTTTGGGTAGGAAAGATATGAAGTTTTTAGATCAAGCAAAAATTTTTGTTAAGTCAGGAGATGGTGGTGCCGGGTGTGTGTCTTTTCGTAGAGAGAAGTACATTGAATTTGGCGGACCTAATGGCGGTGATGGCGGTAAAGGCGGAAGCGTTTGGGTCGAGGCTGTAGCGAATCTAAATACTTTGATTGATTTTAGGTATCAGCAACATTTTAAGGCGCAAAAAGGACGCAATGGAATGGGCTCTGATAAGACAGGTCCTAAGGGTGAGGATATTGTAATAAAGGTGCCGATTGGCACGGAAATTTTGGCAGAAGATCAGCAGACATTAATAGTTGACATGGTTACCCCTGGTCAGAGATTTTTGTTGGCTAAAGGTGGTGATGGTGGTAGAGGTAATGCTCAGTTTAAATCTTCTACGAATCAGGCTCCAAGATATGCGGAACCTGGTTGGCCCGGACAGGAATTATGGGTATGGCTAAGATTGAAGGTTATTGCAGATGTTGGCTTAATCGGGATGCCTAATGCCGGAAAATCGACGTTTTTATCTGTAGTGACATCTGCTCGTCCAAAGATTGCTGATTATCCTTTTACTACGTTGCATCCTAATTTGGGGGTTGCGTGGGTTGATGGCTATGAAATGGTGATTGCAGATATCCCCGGTTTGATTGAGGGGGCTCATGAGGGCGTAGGTCTTGGTGATAGATTTTTGAAACATGTAGAAAGATGCTCTGCTTTTTTGCATTTGGTTGATGCCTCATCTGAGGATGTTGTTAAAATATATAAAGATATTAGAAAAGAGCTGGATTTGTACAATGAAATTTTGAAAAACAAACCAGAAATAATTGTATTGAATAAATGCGATGCGTTGACTGATGAAGAAATAGGCAAAAAACAGAAGGCTTTGGAGAAAGCTATTGGTAAAAAAGTGTATGTAATGTCGGCTGTTGCCAAAAAGGGTATTTTTGATTGCCTAATTGCGGTTAATGCCTATATAACAAGAGATAGAAAGAAAAAAGAAGAAAATTTATCTGAAGAAAAAAATGTTGCTGAAGAAGCACCCAAAATGTGGTCGCCGCTGGATTAAGGAGATATGAAATGGTAAAGAAAAGTGAAAAAGAAATTTCAGAGGAAATACTGGAAATTGTAACGAAGGCTTTAGATGATGGAAAAGCCAACGATGTGGTGGTGATGGATTTGCAAGGAAAAACATCTATTGCTAATTATATGGTGATTGCCAGTGGTACGTCTCAGCGTCATGTGGCAGCATTGGCGGAACAGTTGCAAGCTAAATTGAAAAATGCAGGATATAAGTCTATTGCTGAAGGAGAAGAAAAGGCAGATTGGGTTTTAATAGATGCTTTTGATGTAATTGTTCATATTTTTAAGCCGGAAGTTAGAGAATTTTATAGCATTGAAAAGATGTGGTCTTCAGTTTCTAAAGTTAGATCCATAGAGGGGTAGTTTTTTCTGTTATTCCCGGTGATATGGGTGTCCTGCGATAATGGTTTGAATACGGTATATTTGTTCGCACAAGACAGCTCTCATGAGCATATGTGGCAATGTTAGTTTGCCAAAAGATAGAAGTAAATCTGCTTTGGTTCTGGTTTGAGGGAGATGCCCATCTGCTCCTCCGATTAGAAAACATATTTCGGAGCATCCGTTGATTAGCCAATTGTTTATTTTGTTGGATAGTTCTGTAGATTTGAGATTTTCTCCTCGCTCATCAAGGACTATTACTTTTGCACCAAGAGGAATCGATGATTGTAGGAATTTTGCCTCATCTTCTTGGGTGGAATTGTCTTTTTCTTTTATGGTGATATCCCAGTTTGAGCGTTTTATATATTCTGCTATGATACTGGCTTCGGGTGATGTTTTTTTGCATTTACCGATAGCAATGATTGTAACTTTCATTTATTTGAATACCTCTAAAGCGAAGACATTTTGAATGAAGAACAGAGAGATATAGCACACTATTGCTGCGATGACAGGTGTGGCGACCCAACTGATGGTTATTTTTCCTATTAGACACCAATTGAGGTCTCTTCCTCCTTTGGCCAGGCCTATTCCCATTACTGCACCAATAACAGCTTGTGAGCTGGAAACAGGAACTAGAGGAATTGTCGGAAGATGGTGTGATAATAAAAAGTGTTGCAAATTTTGAGATGAAAATAAGAAAAGCACCAGAGCTTGGGATACAACCACAACCCATGCCATAAGCGGAGACATTTTCATTACACCATTCCCAACGGTGTTTATTACTTTTTGGGAATATGTTGCAACGCCTGTGCTGATTGCAATTCCCCCGATGAAGAAAAGGACTTGGGTTGCATTGAGAGATATGCCCAAAGGTAAATCAAGAGATTTGAGGGGGCTTGATGTGACAAAAACTCCCATAACATTTGCAATGTTGTTGGCGCCAAGGGCGTAGGCTCCAAAGGCTCCGGCAAGGATTAGTCCAATTCTGGTGTAGCAATCTTGTCTTAATATGTGTAGCTGTGTTTTGTGGAGATATAGGTTTATGCCTTTGTATAGTATAACCGCTATGATGCCCGACAATATTGGGCAGAATACCCAGGTGCTAACAATCTTTGATAAGATGGTTATGTCTGTAGGTTTGGCCGCAAAAAAGTTCCATCCGATGATGGCCCCTACGATGGCTTGAGAGGTTGAGATAGGCATGGAAAGTTCAACCATCCAATATATGGTAAGTGCTGCGGCTAGGGCAGACATGAATGCTCCAGGTAGAGTGTTTATGCTACCAAGTTGTCCTAGAGTTTGGCTGGTTCCGGCTCCGGCGTATACTGCACCAAGAATAATGAAAATTGATGATATAATTGCAGCTGTGCGAAATTTGACCATTTTTGTGCCAACGGCAGTGCCAAAAATGTTGGAGGCATCACTGGCACCAAGAGACCAACCCAAAAACAATCCGGAGCTTAGAAATATGAAAAAACTGATATCCATTATACATCTCTTTTGATTGTAAATATAAGCAACTCATCTATAAAGTCTTCTGCAGTATCTGCGATGTCTGCGATATCATTGATAAAACCGCTAAGTTGGAGTTTGTTGGCCAATGGGAGATCCGAATCGAAAATGGCTTCGCTGAGTTTGCGAGTGCTAAGATCTGATTCATGTTCAATAAAGTATACTTTTTGGGAGTAGTCTCTCACGGAACTACGATCTCTGAAGAAGGCACGACTGGCTTTGGCCATGTTTTCTGCGCATTCGGCAGTTAGGTCACAAAGTTCATTAATACGGGAATTATATTCGGAAGGGACAGCCGGTTGTTCGGCATAGAATTTGTATATTACTTCATCAAATTTATTGATAACACGGTCTAGGTTTTCTACTAAATGCAAAACGTCTGCTCTTAAATCGGGAATGAGGTTTTGTGTGTATAGATTGTTTTCAATATCTCTACGTAGATTATCGGCATCGTGTTCTATCTGTTTGATTTGCTTGGATAATTTTCGAAAAGCATCGCTTCTTTGCTCATCCAGATAAATTCTGATGGCTTTTTTGAATGTCATTGCGGCATCTAATAATTTATCATGAAACAAGTCTATTTTGTTTTCTAGAGCTTTGGTTTGAGAAAATATGGATAAGGTTATATGAAACATTGTTACCTCTGTTAAATGCTAATATTTGCTATATGATACATTATGATTTATGAAGAAATGATTTATTTATATATTCAAGGTAATAAATATATTTTTATTTTATACTTGTAAAACTAATTATCTTTGTTTAGATTAGATACGTTGATTATAATATATTGAGGATCCTAACTATGAAAAAAATTAATGCTATATATGTATCATTGGTAGCTTTGGTTGTTGCAATAGTTGCATTGGTTATGTGCATCTGCTGCTGTGGCAAAGGTTCTGATGTTGAAAAAGTATTGGCTGAGAAGCCTGAATTGATTGTTGAAGCTATGCAAAATTATGAAGTTCAACAACGTGAAAAAGCAATGAAAGAGGCTCAGGAATTGTTAGCCAATAGTGCTGATGAGTTGTATAATAATGCGGCTGATGGCGTTTTGGGTAATCCAGAAGGCAAGGTTGTATTGGTAGAATTTTTTGATTATTCTTGCGGATATTGCAGAAAAATTTATCCTGTGTTGAAGAATATTGTTGCTAAGAATCCTGATTTGAAATTGGTAACAAAGCCATTGGCTTTCTTGTCTCCAATGTCTCAGTATGCAGCTAAAGCTTCTATTGCAGCTAAAGAACAAGGCAAATTTGCTGAAGTTTACTCTGCAATCTTTGAAATTGATGGTCCTATGACAGAAGCTAAGATTGATGAGGCTGCTGTTTTGGCAGGTGCTAATTTAGAAAAATTGAAGACAGATATGGAATCTGAAAAAGTTAATAAGGTATTGTCTGATGCTTCTGAGTTAGCTAACAAAGTTAGAGTTGGTGGCGTGCCAACTTTGGTATTGAACGGCAAGATCATTCAAACTTTGGATGAAAATGTTTTGCAAGATGCTATTAATGCAGCAAAATAATTTCATTTGTTCTTAGATACGGGAAAGCGGTTCTTGAAAAAGAATCGCTTTTCTTGTTTAAGGTTGTATTACTTGCTTGAGTTTTGATGAGAAAAAAACTATATATTTAAAAGTGATTATTAAAATATGTTAGAGGAATAAGGATGCAAACAGGAAGGAATATTATTGTCTGGTTGTTAGCACTGGTGCTGTTGACCGGAGCGATGAATATGTTTGTGGGAAACCCAGAACAAGCAAATGCTGAAAAATTAGCTTTTTCTGAATTTATGGATCATGTAGAGAGTAAAAAAGTTGCAGAGGTGACAATTACAGGTGCCAGTATAAGCGGTGTGTATACTGACGGAAAACGTTTTTATACATATGCACCTTTTGATCCGAAAATGGTTGAAATGCTGAGAGATAATGATGTTAAGGTTTCTGCGCAGCCAACAGATAATACTTCTGATAATTTATGGGGAATGTTGATATCTTGGTTTCCGATGCTGTTGCTTATTGGAGTGTGGGTGTTTTTTATGCGTCAGGCAAATTCAGGCAATAATAAGGCTATGAGTTTTGGTAAGTCTAGAGCGCGCTTGATAGAGAACACAAAAAAAGTTACATTCGCTGATGTGGCCGGAGCTGATGAGGCTAAACAAGAATTGGAAGAAATTATAGACTTTTTGAAAGATCCTGAAAAATTTCAACGTTTGGGTGGAAAAATACCTAAAGGTGTTTTGATGGTAGGACCTCCGGGAACAGGTAAGACATTGCTGGCAAAAGCAGTGGCAGGAGAAGCCGATGTGCCATTTTTTTCAATATCGGGTTCTGATTTTGTGGAGATGTTTGTGGGTGTTGGTGCAAGTAGGGTTAGAGATATGTTTGCCCAAGCCAAAAAAAATGCTCCTTGTTTGTTGTTTATTGATGAGATTGATGCTGTCGGACGTCATAGAGGTGCAGGATTGGGCGGCGGAAATGATGAGAGAGAACAGACACTAAATCAGCTTTTGGTTGAGATGGATGGTTTTGAAGACAATGAAAATGTTATTATTATTGCGGCAACCAACCGACCAGATGTTTTGGATCCGGCATTGTTGCGTCCGGGCAGATTTGATAGACAAGTAACAGTTACTAATCCGGACAAAAAAGGTCGAGAAGAAATATTAAAGGTTCATGTAAAAAAAGTTCCTTTGGCAAAAGATGTTAATTTGTCTGTGATTGCAAGAGGAACACCGGGGTTTTCGGGAGCAGACTTGGCTAATTTGGTTAATGAAGCAGCTTTGTTGGCGGCTCGAAAGAATAAGCATAAAGTGACATCAAAAGATTTTGATGATGCAAAAGATAAAGTTTTGATGGGTAGCGAGAGAAAATCTATGGCAATGGATGAAAAAGAAAAAATGTTGACAGCTTATCATGAGGCTGGTCATGCTATTTGTTCATTGTTTGTAGAAGAAACAGATCCTATTCATAAGGCAACTATTATTCCAAGAGGCAGAGCTCTTGGAATGGTTCAGCAGTTGCCAGAGAAAGATCAGTATTCATATTCTAAGGTTAAGATGTTGTCTCGTTTGGTTATTATGATGGGAGGCAGAGTGGCTGAAGAATTAAAGTTTGGCCCTAAAAAAGTAACAAGTGGTGCATCTTCTGATATTGCTGCGGCAACTAATTTGGCTCGTTCGATGGTTACAGAATGGGGAATGAGTGAAAAATTAGGACCAGTTTTGTATGCTGAAAATACAGGAGAAGTATTTTTGGGCAAGTCTGTTACTCAGAGCAAAAATATGAGTGAGGATACTGCAAAATTGGTTGATGCCGAGATTAAGTCATTAGTTGTGAATGCTCATGCAGAAGCAAAGAAGATATTGCAAGAGCATGAAAAAGAATGGGAAACATTATCTCAGGCACTGATAGAATTTGAGACTTTGACCGGAGAAGAAATAAAGGATGTTATTGCGGGAAAGAAAATAGATAAGTCTGATGAAGCTCCGGTAGAAGAAGCAAAAAGGGTACAGTCTTCTGTTCCAGAGGCATAATGAAAAAGAGAGCTATATAGCTCTCTTTTTTTAGAGAAAAAATAAATAAAAATATTTGGGTATAAGCTTGGGGATAAAATAGACTCATACTTGCGAATCAGATGAGGCTTATTTAAAAAATTAATAGTTAGTTAATTTTTTTATAGGAGGCCGAATTGTTATCTGATGGAGAGTATTTGACAACTCAGACAGATGGTATTGTAGTTTCGGCATGCCCTGTTTTGGTTGATGAAAAAGCATCCTCTGAATTTGTTTGGGGGTATTATCTTTGTATAGAAAATAACACCGATTCAAGAATACAGTTATTAGGAAAAAACTGGAACATTACAGATGAAGCCGGTAATAGCTATAACGATTGTAGCGATGGTTTTAAGGGAGAGCTGCCGGAGTTGGAGCCAGGTGAATGTTTTGAATATACATCAGAAGCGCCATTGAGTTCTCCGAATGCCGTGTTTTATGGGTGTTGTCGAGTATTGGAAGAAGGGCAAACTAAGATAAAAGAAATCCGGATACCAACGTTTAATTTGTCAGTATCCGGAGAGAATGGAACTAGAACCCTACATTAATAATATGTCGGACTAATTGGTTTGTTTATAACGTACATATTTAGGTATTCATAAATATTTGTTGTCATTTTGGTGTTGAATTCATCAAAGAGTTTTTTTACCATGCCATTCCAATATTGTTCTTTTTCAGCAATATCGGTATCAGCAGGTATGGTGAGTTCTCTCCACGCATCTACATTGGTTGAAGCTTGTGACATATTTTCGGGATCTGTTATTTTGATTGTCATGACCAATGTTGCTCTGTAGCGGACACGGTCAGAATTAAAAATTTGATTCCCACTTTGTTCTAAGCTTTCTGTGACACTGGCGTCTTTGATTATTACCTCCGCTATTTTAGAAGATGAGAAATCAGCTGCCTTTAATCTATCTTGAGCCCATAGTTTGGCAGTCTTTTCTATAGAAACAGGGAATAAGTGCTCTACATGCGGACGGGTGAAAGATGGTGCAAATTCGGAGATGACATTTATTTGACTGACTTTCAACTGAATAGGTTCTTCGGTATCATAACGAGGTTCTGTGTAGCGAGGTAAATTTTCTTCGCTTTGTGGAAACCAAGAAGCGCATCCGGAAAGGAAGATTCCTGCCATAAAAAGAGGTATAATTTTTGTAAGTTTTATCATGGTTTTGTTCCATTGTTAAATAAAAAAAGAAGAAGCTTTCTTTTCAAAGCTTCTTCTAAGATATTAGATATTAATTAAAAACTGGTTAAACTATTGTTTATGAAGTTCGCCTGGTGTGAAAACATATTCTTCATTACAAAAGTGGCAAGTTGCTCGAATCTGATTGTTTTCTACCATTTGAGTAATTTCTTCAGGCGAAAATGTTTGTAGGGTGTTTAATAGTTTTTCTCTGGAGCAACGACAACCAAAAGAATATTCTTTTGAAGTTGATATATTGAGGTGGTTCCCGTGAAACAGACGATGTAGAATTTCTTCTGAAGTAAGGGATGCATCAAATACTTCATTCTCATGTAAGCTTTGCATGAATATTTTGGCTTCATTCCATGTTTCTGTTTGTTCTTCTGTGGTTAGATTAGATCCTGCTGAGGGCATTTTTTGTAGCATAATACCGGCAGCTAGCCAAGAGGGGGATTCCTTAGTTGGTGTTTTGAGGAAAAGTTTGATATCCGTATCAATTTGTTCAGACTGCTTAAAGTAGCGAAGAGCGCATTCTGTAAGGTTCTTTCCTTGCAAGTCGACTATTCCTTGGTATAGTTCGGTATTGCTTCCTTGATCTACCGTAAAAGCAAGAGTTCCTCCGCCTAGCAGGTGAGGAGCAGCTTCTATTTGTCCATCAGTTTTACGAAGCTTTTGTGCTTGTTTCAATCTTTCTTCGTTATATCTGGCGCAGGCACGTATTTTACCATCTGATGTTACATCGACTACAACTAAATTGATAACGCCATTGCTTTGAATCTGTAAGGTGAATAAGCCATCATATTTTAGTTGAGATGCAAGCATTGCCGCTAAAACAGTTGTTTCCGCAACAACGGCAGCTATAGGTGTGGGGTATTTGTGCTTGTTGATTATGGTGTTAACAACATCATGTAGGCGAATGAGGCGTCCTTGATAAACTCCGTTTTCTATAAAAAATGAAGAACAGTTATCAAAATCGGTTGTTTTTTTTGTGGTCATTATGGTTTTTCCTTTGTATATTTGTACTTGTTTCAAGGTATAATCTAATCAAAAGGAATTTTCAAGTGGCAGATGAAAAAGAAAAGCTTAAAACACAAAAAAATATGCGTAAAATGACGAAGGTTAGATTGAAGAATATTGGCCTTTATTATTTAAAACGATTTGAATCTTCCGTGGCTAATTTGAGGCAAGTCTTACGTCGAAGAGTTTACGATTATGCTCATTATAATAATGACTTTGATAAACAAGAAGCTTTTGGTTGGATTGAAGAATTATTGGCTGATTTTGAGCGATTGGGGTATATTGATGATGCCAGATATTGTGAAATGAAAGTTAAAACGTATCTTTCTGCAGGAAAATCACCAAGATATATCGTGATAAAGTTGCGAGAAAAAGGAATCGATGAAAATTTAATTAATAAAATCATGGATGAGCAAAGTTTTGATCCTTATGAAGGAGCGTTAAAATTAGCAAGAAAAAAAAGAATTGGCCCATATAGTGCAACACAAGAAATTCGAAAAGAACGAAAATCTAAGGACTTGGCTGTTTTGCTTAGGGCTGGATTTGACTATGATGTGGTGATGAAAGTGTTGGAATTGGAGGAGGTCTAGTACCATACTTTGCTTAGATATAATCCAGAAGCCGGAGCGGTAGGGCCGGCAACTTTGCGGTCTTTAGCTTCTAGTATCTTTTTGATATCTGAAGGTTGAAGGTGACCATCGCCTACAAGTTTGAGGGTGCCAACGATGTTACGAACTTGGTGGTGTAAAAAAGATTTGGCTTCCACTTCAAATATTATTTCTTCTCCTTGCTGATATATTTCTATTTTATCAAGTGTTTTTAGTGGAGATTTTGCCTGGCAGGCGGCAGCTCGAAATGAACTGAAATCATGGTATCCGAGCAGATGTTTTGCAGCTTCTTGCATTTTGGTGATGTTAAGTTCTACCGGAACCCACCAAACTCTGTTTTTTTCTAATGCGCTGGGAGCTCTGCGGTTTAGTATCCTATATATATATCCTCGACCTTTGGCAGAGAACCTAGCATTAAAGTCTGATGATACAGCTTCAACAAGCGTTACAACAACTGGGGCGTTTTGATCTCTGAGATGGAAATTTATTGCATCACGCAATTTCCAATCTTCAATTTCTCTTTCTAAGTCAAAGTGAGCTACTTGGGCTAAGGCATGTACCCCGGCATCTGTTCGGCCAGCTCCTTGTACTTCTATGCGAGAAGATGAAGAGTGTGGCACAAGGGATAGTACTGCGTTTTCAAGATATTCTTGGACACTAGGACCGTCTAATTGTCTTTGCCATCCGAGAATGTTTGTTCCGTCATATTCAATTGTTATTTTGTAGCGCATTGTTATCTTTTAGGTAAATGTTAAAAAAAGAGCATATAATATTATGCTCTTTTTTTGAAATTTGGCAAGATTTATTCTATTCAGCAGCTATTTTCAAGCACTGATTATCTTGCGTAAAAAAACCGAGTTTTTCTTCGATGCTCCAAATTACTTTTAAGGCTTCTAAAGCATTCTCGCCGGTAATGCGTGGTGTTTCGTTGCCTTTAATACAATTTATGAAGTGATTGAGTTCTGCTTGCAATGGTTGGTTTGTCGGAATGAAGAGTTGTTCAACACTTCCTTTTAGACCATAGTGCATCCAATCCGGTATTTCATCTTGATTTACAAAAGGCATACGGCCTTGTGAGTGTACGTTGATACTTTGATTGATGAAATCCATATCAATGTAGTTGGTGTCGGTTGTGACAGATAGTGTTCTGACACGAGCTTGAGTTATACGGCTTGCAGTTATGTTTGCGGTTGAGCCATTTTCAAACTCTAACAAGGCAGTGATGTAATCTTTTCCTTTGGGGCTGTTTGGTGTTTTTACAGCAGAGGCCTGAACATTTATAACTGGAGATTTAACTAAGGATTGAATCACCTCAACATCGTGTATCATCAAATCCATAGCAACATCAACATCAGTAATGCGACCGCTGGCAGCAGACATACGGCGAGCAGTAAGTGAGCAAATTTTTGAGGTATCGGATAATATTTTGTGCATTTGCTCAACGGCAGGATTGAATTGCTCTATGTGGCCAACCAACAAGGTTACATTGTTGGCTTTTGCCGCATCAATGAGGCGTTTGCATTGGCTTTCTGTGGTGGCCAGAGGTTTTTCCATTAAACAATGGATGCCACGATTGAGGAAGAACTCTCCAACGTCTGCGTGGGTTACAGATGTTGTAACAACGCTAACTGCATCGACTTCATTAGCAACTTCTTCCATGGAAGAGAATGCTTTGATGCCGAAAGCTTCTGCAGCCGCTTTGCATGCGTCTGGAAAGATATCATATACACCAACCAGTTCTACTCCGTTGAGATTTTTGTATGTTTTGATGTGGTTTTTGCCCATCATGCCTGCGCCGATAACGGCAACTTTGATATTGGTAGTCATAAATTTACCTCTATGTATAGTTCATGAAATTTATTTTAGTTTACATATAGCAATATTTTTGGTAAAAAGCTTTTAAATTCTTGTTACATATTGTTACATAAAGCGAGGGCGTAGATGAATAAGTTGAATTTTATTAGGATGGCTTTGGTTTTTGTAGGGTTGGGTATTGCCGGTTGTACTTTTTCAGATGGTGTGGAAAATGCAACAATGAGGCATGAAGATTTGATTTTTGATGCGAATCCGGAGCCAGCGAAAGGTAAGCAGGATGTTTATGATTCTATGGCAAGAGCCGCGAAGTATAATGTGGATGTGGTTGGTAACAGTTTGCACAAAAAAGTGTTTAAGAATTATTCTAAGCAAAATGCAGATGAGTTTATTGATGAGGCCATAAGAGCGAATGTTGATGATGAAAGCAAACTTTATCAAGCTGCAAGAGTTTTGGAAGCGGCTGTTATGTATGCTGCAGCTAATTTGAGTGGAAATCAGGCCTATGCTAACCACTATTTTTATGAAAGTACCGGACGTCATTTGGCATTGGATGCTATCAAAGCACACCAAGATGCTTGGTATGCCGTTAGAAAAGAAAAAGAGTTAGAGAGATGGTATAGGCAAGAGGCAAAAATAGTTGAGAATCTTAATAAAAAAGAGAAAAAAAATACCGAACTGACAGAGGCAGAATATGATTATCGAAAAAATCAGGGCGTATTATTGGTTAAGATTGAAGAATTAATAAATAATTTGAAACTAGATGTTGCAGAATATGCTAATTTGGTCAAATTGGATCCGGAAGAACTGAAGATAGAAGGACGCAGATTTTATGAGCTGGAAAATTTTGATGATGAATATAGTATAGAGGTTTTTCAAGAATCTGCGGTTAGGAATCGTAAAGAGTTTGCTTTAGCAAAAGAAAAAATGAAAAGGTTGCCTTATTCTCAGGTGAGGAGAGATATCAGCAATAGATATCCATTGGTTTCCAGATTGGATGTGAATGGATTGAAGGTTGAAAATGAGGTGTATGAACAGAGTTTGTATGATAAGGCAATTAAAATCTCAAGAAATTTGGTGAAAGCTGTTATTGAATATAAGAAGACACCTGCTGTTGATGTTATTCGAGAAACAAGGTTGGAAGAGGCTTTTGATGAGTTAGGGGCTGCTGTTTTGACACAAGTTGAGGTTAGTTATCAGTTGGTGTTGTATGCCGATGCTCAGTATGAATCTTCGATAAGAGCAGAAAAGAATTTGCAGAAAAAATTGAATCAGTTAGCTAAAAATGCCGGAAGAGGTAATGAAGAAAAATTGGCCTTTTTGCGTGCAAAAATAGATATGGCGGAATTGGATAAAAAACAAGAACAGATAAAGGCGGAAAGAGCTGTTGCATTAAGAGATTTGTATTTTAATGCAGGATTGTCTCCTTTTACCATTACGTTGATGAAAGCTCCTCTGGATGACATTAGTGCAGAGCTAAGGGAAGCATTTAATCAAGATTTGGTGGTAATGTTGTCTGGGGCTCAGGCTCAGTTGAAAGAATTGCCTGTTATGGAGGATCTGGGAGCCGGTTGGGCTAAAGAGCCAAATTGGCTAGAAAATGTGGTGAATGCGCGAGGTGTGTCTGCTGCAAATGTGAAAAATAAGAGTATTGTGAAAAGTCCATTGCAGGCTAGAGGATCTGAGATTTTACAGCTTGGGTCTTATATAGAAAAGGCTAATGCAGAAGCAGATTGGGTAAGCTTATTGAGGCGTTTTCCAGAATTAGGAAATTATAATCGAAAGATTGAAGAGGTAAGTATTGGTGGTCAACCATGGTATAGATTGGTGGTTGTTGGGAAACAGGCTCAGTTGCTGAACCTTTGTGAAAATATGAAAAGAGCAGGGGCTGATTGCTTGTTTAGATAGGATATTTTGTTTGTAAAAATAGAAAAAATAGGATATCATATAAAAAAACAGTTAGCGGAATGTTGTATGGCTAAAGACACTCAAGATAAAAAAATTGATATTATACGCTCTAAGATTGAGGAGAGCCAACGACAGTATGAGCAATTGCGAGCCAGAGAAAAAACGGAGACTTCATGGCGAGCGGTTTCTCAGTTGGATGGCGAAGATGTTGGGCGTAGTAATTTTTTGAATGGCATAGATTTTGTTGGTAAAAACCTAGAAAACGGAAAATTTGCTAAGGAAATATTGACTAATGCTAATTTTTCCGTAGCTAATTTAACCGGTGTTGATTTTTCTGAAGCTGATTTGAGAGGAGTTGATTTTTCAGGAGCAAATTTGACGAATGCGAATCTGTCCGGAGCAGATTTAAGCGGAGCAATTTTGAATGGATCTGTTTTGCACGGAACTAACTTTACAGGGGCAAAGTTAAATGGTGTGAAGTTTTTTGAGGCAGATTTAGAGAATGCTATTTTGTTGGATATTGAAATTGATGCTCTTGGGATTGAGGAACTTCAGGAACTTATAGAGTATTTGGCAAAATATTATCCTCATAAGCTTAATTTGAGCAAAATGAATTTAACTTTGTTGAATTTGCAAAGGATAGATTTGTCTAAGGTTAATTTAAGAGGAGTTGATTTTACTGGTTGTGATTTTACTGGAGTAAATATTATGGAGCTTGATTTGAGTGAGTGTATTATTACTCCGCAACAAATTGCTCAAGCGTTGGGTAGACCGCCATCAAAAGATGAGTTGGCAAAAATTTTGGCTCCAAAGAAAAAGGGTAAAAAAGGTTTTGATGGTATAGATATGAATTCTCTGTTTTTGGGTGATGGCAAAGAATTTGGTGTGTGGGATGTGGTTCATGACAAAGGAATTAGTATCGAAGCATTGTTGAATGCCGGCAAAAAAGTTTTTAGACATGGTGCAGGCAAGCCAGATGTTAAAGATGAGGAAGTATTGAAAAATATAAAATCTGATCATGAACTAGATGTTAAAACTCACAATGAAGAGTTGCGTAAGGTGATTGAAGAGAGAAAACGTAAGGAATTGGAAGCACGGGCTGCAAAAAAGAAAGAAATACAGAATGAATCTGTAAGAGAAAAAGAAAATGCGACAAAAGATGTTCGTGATAGAGTTGTTACTCGAGGGCGGGACGGACGTTAGAAATGAAAAGAACAATTAGAATCGAAGATGAAAAAGGGCTTGGTAGAGCCCTGTTGTTTTTTGTTGCAGGGATGATAGGAGCATATACTCTTTTCTTGCTGCTTTCTTTGTTGTTTTTTGTTTTAGTACATTTGTTGTTTTATGGTGATATAAATAGTGATCAGCATTTGTTTCCTCATGATTTTGATTTGGCTCTGAAGGTTCCTTTTCATTTTTTGGATTATTACAAAGGGTGGTGGAGTGTTTTGCAATCATCGTGGGAAAACAAAAGTTTTTCTGTTGTTTTGTTGTTGCCTTTTTTGGCTCCGATATTATTTATTGCCATATTACTGATGTTGTTTGTGCGTAGTTCATATTCTTTTGGTTTGTGGTATATGTTAAAACATCGTTTTGCAAATATGGTGGATATTAGCAAAATGGGGTTAATAGATGGCTCTTTGCTGGTTTTAGGGCGGTTTGGTGGAAGTTTGTTGGGATTGCCTCAGCCGTCTTCGGTGTTATGTTTGGGGGAAACAGGGAGCGGAAAAACATCTACGGTTGCAGTGCCTTCAATATTACGGTCTGATGATATGTCTGTGGTGGCCGTTGATAATAGTGGAACATTAGCTCGTCATACAAGTGGATACAGGGCAACATTGGGACCCGTTTTTTATTTTAATTGGGATTTGTCTGAGGATTATGATAAAAAAATTTTTTATCCAAGATGGAATCCGTTGGGAGAAGGCAATTTGCCACCTAAAGGAAAAAACAGAGATGATTACATAAGTTTTTTAGCTTCCTATTTGGTATCTTCTGAAGTGAAAATAGATAAAGAGAACTATTGGGACTGGTTGGCATCAGCAACAATGTGTTCTTTGATGAGTTTTTTGATTGTGAAGTATGAGCAAGCCGTTGCGAATGATTACTTTTTGAGTAAAATATTAGAGAAAAGGCGCTTAACTAAAGAGGATAAGGACATCTTGCTCAGTTATTATGCTCTTATGCCTGCTAAATATTCTAAAGATGCGGTAGAAAAGATTACTAATGATACGTTGACAGCTGAGGACTATCTTCCGATTGGTAGTTGGGCAGGCATTCCGGCTTCATGGCAAGGAAAAGAAATTTGTTTTGGAATGTTTACAGATTGGCTTTTAGAAAATTATTTATCATCTAAAGATGAGCAAGGTGATTGGTTGTCCTGGATTGAGCAATTGTTGATTGAAGTTAGGTTGTTTGGTTATGGTAATTTTATTACTAAAGGGTTGCAACAGTTTATGTATATATCTAAGTTGCAAAGACAATTGATTTTTGCATATGTTTTGAAACCTTTGAGAATGTTTATTAACCATACAATAAGAGAGAGAACTTCTGGTAGCGATTTTTATATGAAAGATTTGCTTGGAGTGGAAGATAAACGCGAAAAAAGCTGGCATCCGATAACGATATATGCGGCAGCAAATACAAAGACATCAAAGTTTATGAATAGAATGTTTGTAGAAGTGCTTTTGCGTAATGGTGTGTTAAAGAAAAAAGATATGCAAAAACAAATGTTGATGGTGTTTGATGATGCCGGTCAAATGCTTAGAGTTAGGGGGATGTTGGATAGCGTAGCTAAAGCTCCATCAAAGAATGTTTCGGTAATGTTGTTGTGTAATAGCTTGAATAATATGGAAAATACTTATGGTAGAGAGACTTTGGAAAAATTAGTATCTAATACAAGCTATAAAATTGTAATGGCTGATAATAATGAAAAGCTTAGCAAACAATTGGATAAAATGGCTATTTTTGCAACAAGGTCTGTACAAATACCTAAAGATGACAGAAAAACCTATGTGTCTGCATCTAGAGTTGCAGATGCAAATTATTTTCATCGGTTGGCGCAGGATTTGAAGTTAAAGAAAAATTTGAATGTGGAGACCAGAGGTTATCAATTGTTGATGGTTGAGGGTTTTTATCATTGCCCTGTGCTAACACAGAATAAGACGTTTATGAAAGATGAGCTTTTTAGAGAAAAAGCCAATTTGCCGATTAGCTATTTTTTGGATGCTGAAATAGTAAATAAGAGAAGTGTTCAAGATATAAAAATTCCTAGAGTGGAAGAGGTTTTAATGGATGTGGATTTGGGAATAGATGATGAGATAGAATTAAACCAGTATATGAATGTTGTGTATAATGAGGTTAAGAGTAAAGTATCTGATGATGTTAAAATAGAAACTGTTTTGATTAATGACATTTCTGAAAAGTGGAAAAAAAGAGGTCAGTTTGAGACGATAAAGGCGGTTGAAAATTATGATAATTGGTGGATGAATGAAATGGCATTTGAACTGGTGGAAGATGAAAATAAAGATAATCCATTTGATGTAAAAAAATAGCTATAATTTTTTAGTAAAGTTTGTTATTGTTAGGTGTTTTTATAAGCGAATCGGTGAGAAATGGAAGAGACCCTGTTTTCAGCACAAATAAAAAGGCCTTTGGCAGATAGATTGCGCCCACAATCATTGACAGAAGTGGTGGGGCAAGAACAGGTTGTGGGTGAAAATGCTCCGTTGGGTAGAATGATAAAGGCAAAGAAGATTTCTTCTTTTATATTGTGGGGACCTCCTGGGTGCGGAAAAACTACAATTGCCAGATTAATTGCAGAAAATACAAATCTTTATTTTGAACAAATATCGGCTGTTTTTTCGGGTGTGGCTGATTTGAAAAGAGTGTTTGCTTATGCAGAGGAAAGAAGAGCAAACCAAGGGAAAGGCACTCTTTTGTTTGTTGATGAAATACATAGGTTTAATAAATCACAACAAGATGGTTTTTTGCCTTATGTTGAAAATGGCACTATCGTTTTGGTGGGGGCAACCACGGAAAATCCATCTTTTGAGTTGAATGCAGCTTTGCTTTCGCGCTGTCAGGTGTTTGTCCTTAATCGTTTGAGCATAGACAACTTTGAGGAACTTCTACAAAGAGCAGAAAAAGAAGAAGGTAGAAAGCTTCCGGTTGATGGTGAAGCCAGGGAGTTTATGAAAGAAGTGGCTGATGGAGATGGCCGATATATCTTAAATTTGGCAGAAAGTGTGTGGAATTACGCTCAAGCAGGGGAAATTTTTGATAAAGAAAGTATTATGAAAATCATCCGCTCTAGAGCTCCGGTTTATGATAAGGGGCGTGATGGACATTATAATTTAATTTCTGCCGTGCATAAGTCTTTGCGAGGTTCTGATGTCGATGCTGCTTTGTATTGGGTGGCTCGGATGTTGGAATCGGGAGAAGATCCTAAGTATTTGTTGCGACGGATGACAAGATTTGCAGTTGAAGATGTATCTTTGGCTGATCCGAATGCTGTGGTGCAAGCTATTGCGTGTTGGGATACTTACGATAGATTGGGGTCTCCAGAAGCAGATTTGGCAATAATGCAGTTGGCTGCTTATTTGGCAACCGCTCCAAAATCGGTTGGTGTGTATAAGGCTATGTATGCAGCAAGGGATTTGGCTAGGAAGACTGGGTCGTTGATGCCTCCAAAGCATATTTTGAATGCACCAACAAAATTGATGAGACAGCTTGGGTATCATGAGGGATATGAATATGACCCAGATTGTGAAGATGGATTTTCTGGAGCTAATTATTTTCCGGATGGAATGAATAGAGTTAAATTGTATCATCCTGTTGATAGGGGATTTGAAAGAGAGATAAAAAAAAGAGTTGAATATTTTGATAAATTGAGAGCTGAAAAACAAGCAGCGAAGAAAACTCGGGTGTAGTTCATGGTAAAAAAAATATATGTAAGCACCAAAGGGGGAGCTAAAATATCTAAAGGAATGTTGCAATCGCTGAAAAAACAAGGCGTTGAGGTGATTGTAGGGGAAGAACCTGTAATATCTAATTTGGCCTTGGATATGGTAGATGATTTGGATAAGAAGGTAGAGGCTTTGCAAAAAGATTTGAAATTGATTGAGAAAAAAACTCCTAAACCGTATGTTTTAGCGAAAATGGGAAAGGTTAGTGTTGCCCAAAAACGTATTATCAAGGGGAAGAGATATGGGCGTTGAATTGAGAAAAGTGAAAGCTTGTGATGATGGTATGCGTTTAAATAGGTGGTTTTTAAAGTATTATCCGGGGTTGACGCTGGGGCGCTTGAATAAGCTGTTGAGAACAAAACAAATTAAAGTTGATGGAGCCAGAGTGGATACCTCTATGAGGCTTAGTGCGGGACAAGAGATTCGAATTCCACCTTTGCAGGCAGAAAGCAAACCTTTAGAAAAACGTTCAATAAGCTCCAGAGATGTTGATTTTATTCGCTCGTTGGTGATTTATAAAGATGAAAATATTGTGGTTATTAATAAGCCATCTGGTCTGGCTGTACAAGGCGGTACAGGGACTAGTCGCCATGTGGATGGCTTGTTGGAAGGATTGCAATTTGAAAAAGAGGAAGCACCGAGGTTAGTACACCGAATTGATAAAGATACAAGCGGAATTTTGGTGTTGGCAAGAAGTAGAAAAATGGCAGAAGAGTTAACCAAAGCTTTTAGAGAAAAAAGTTTGCAAAAAACGTATTTGGCTTTGGTTAGAGGGGTGCCCTCACAGAAAAAAGGAGAAATAAGAGCCCCTCTTGAGAAATGTGGTGAAAAAATGCAAGTGTTATCTGACGGCAAGAAAGCAATTACGGATTATAGTGTTATAGATGAGGTTGGTAATAATTTTGCGCTGGTAAAAGCACAGCCGTTAACGGGAAGAACTCATCAGATTAGAGCACATTTGGAATATTTGGGTACGCCTATTGTCGGAGATAATAAATATTTTGGAAAAGAAAGAAAAAAATATGCGGAATTGGCTGATAAACTTTTCTTACACGCATACAAAATTGATTTATCAGATATATATAACAAAGGATTGGAAATAAAAGCTCCGTTGCCAAAACATTGGTTGGAGGCTTTGGATGTGTTGGGAATCGAATTTAGGGAGTAATTCATATGCCTAAGAAAATTGTGAAGATTTTTGCATCTATAGTGTTTAGTTTGATTATTATTCTGGCTATTGGTGGCTATTTTGCAGTTAGGCATTTTGATTTGAATAAATATAAAAGTTATGTTGAAGATATAGCAGAACAACAATTGGGTAGAATTCTTAGGATTAATGGAGATGCAAAAGTTGCTTTATCTTTGGTTCCGACAATTGTGGTGAATGATGTGGAGCTTGCTAACGCATCGTGGGCGCAGAATGCACAAATGATTAAAGTTAGTCAAGCAGAGGTTAAATTTGCGCTCTTGCCGTTATTGAAAAAGCAAATAATTATAGATAAGGTTATTTTGGATGCTCCGGAGATATATTTAGAAAAGTCTTCATCAGGTGAAGTAAATTGGAATTTTGGTGATGGACTAGCTGCTACAAAATCCAGAGTGTCTGTTCCTCAGTCGATCAAACAAATTCCAGATGTGGCAAAAGCTCCAGTGACAGTATTGGCAGCTAGTTTTGCAGCTAAAAATGTGCAGATAGAAAAAGGTATTGTTGAATATTATGATGCAAAAACCAATCAGTTGCAACGATTGCAAATAAATGAAATAGATTTGAAAATTCCTGATGCAAATTCTCCGATTCAGATGACGTTTGATTTATTGTATAATCAGGATGAGGTACAAGGAACTATTGATGCCGGTTCTTTGGCTCAAGTTTTGAATAAAGATGGTGCTTTTCCATTTGTTATGAGCCTGAAAGCTTTGGGTGTTGAGGCAGATATCAATGGTACGATTGCTAACTTGTTAGAAAATCCACAATATGCAATGTTAGTTAATTTTTATAATCCGGCAGGTAATTTGGGGGCGCCAGAAACTACACTGAAAACTCGGTTGGATGGTGATATGAGAGGTCTAACCGCTAATATTGAAACATTGAATGTTGTAAATAACTTGATTACAGGGAAGGTAAAGGTTCGTTGGGATGGTATTGTGCCTCAGGTAAGTGCAGATTTGCAAAGTCCTAAAATAGATGTGGGAAAGTTTAATACCAAAAATAATTTTGCCTTTATGATGCCTTCTATTATAGGAGAGGCTCAGGCATTAGAGAGTGTTCCAAACGAGCCTATTCCGTATGAATTGCTATATAAGGCAGATGCTAATGTAAAGCTTAATGTAGGGAAAGTAATTTTAGCTCAGGGATTAAGTGCAAATAATATGAGTCTGGAAGCGGTGTTAAAAAGCGGAAAATTGTCTGTTAATCCATTGCTGTTTGATTTTGGAGGAGGCAGTCTTGAAGCAAAAATTAATGTTGATGCCGCAAATAAAAGTATGGCAGTAAAGGCTATAAGTAAAAATATGTTAATTCAGAATCTTTATGGAGAGTTTGCTGTTACCGGAGATAATGATTTTGGTGTAAAAAGTGGTGGGCAGACAGATATTGATATAAATTTAAGAGGAAAAGGAGATACTTATCGACAAGTGGTTGATAACTTAGATGGACAGGTGATTGTTATTGTTGGAAATTCTGTTGTGCAAACAGGTGCTTTGCAATTTATGAGAACAAATTTTATAAGACAATTGCTTGATGTGTTTGGTATTGTAAAGGATAAAGTGAAAAATGTGGATTTAACATGTGCTGTTTTGCGAGCAGATTTTAATAACGGGAAGGTAAATATGCCTCAAGGGATAGCAATTGATTCTAAGCAATTGACTGTTATGGCTGATGGAAATGTTAATTTGCACAATGAGGATATATTGTTTACAGTGGAACCTTCTTTGCATGAATTGAGTACTGGAAATTTGGGTCAGGCTTTGGCATCATTTGTTAAAATTACGGGGACGATTCAGAAACCAAAGATACGAATCGATGATAAAGAGGCGTTGAAGACGGTTGTAGGAGTGTTGGCTACCGGAGGTGTTTCTTATATGGGATCTCAGATGTTGCTAAACGGAAGCGGTGAACCTTGTTATACAGCGTTGCAAGGGACGCCTTATGCTTCACGGTTTCCGAAACCTACGGGGGTTCGTGCTACAGGTCAAGAGGTATATAAAGATACTACCAACCAAATAAAAAAAGAATTGAAGAATCTGGAAAATGCCGCTAAAGATTTGTTAGGTGTTTTTACATCGACTAATAAGAAATAGAGAGGACTTGAATGACAATAAAAAAATTGAACCAGGCAGCACAAGAAATTGCAAGTTATAGAGATGATATTATTGCAAAGTTGATGCAATATGCTGCAACAGATATGTTACTGTTTTGGGGCACAGATGCCAATTTGTTAGAAAAACAGGAAAAAGAATGGACCCCTGTTTTAAATTGGGCCAGAGAAGAATTTGGTGAAAAATATAAAACAACTAAAAGTTTGGATGTGCAAAAAGAAAATTTGGATTCTGGAAAAGGTTTGAAGAGTTTTATGGAAAAATTGTCTGACAAACAATTAGCTGCGTTTTATTTAGCAGCATTAAATATGCGGTCAGTTCTGTTGGCTTCTGCATTGGTTAAAGGAAAATTGAATGCAGAACAAGCTTATAAGGCGGCATATCTGGAAGAGTTGTTTCAGGCCGATGCTTGGGGTAAAGATGCTGAAGCTGAGGCTCGTAGGCACGAACGTCATCAAGAGTTGTCTGATATAGAATTATTTTTGAAAAAATGAGAGAAATCTACATAAAAATTAAAGGGCGTGTGCAGGGGATTGGTTTTAGGTATTGGGCGGTTAAGACCGCCCAAGAAATAGGAGGAATCTCTGGATGGGTGCACAATGCGGCTGATGGGAGTGTAGAGATATTGATGAGAGGGGATGAAAAACAAGTCGATGCTATGGTATTGGCTTGTCATAAAGGGCCTATCTTAGCCAGAGTAGATGATGTTGTTTTTATTGTAGGAAGAAGATCTTCTTTTTTGCCAGATATTGAAGAAGGTGTTTTTAAACGCGTTTAAAGTTAAATTTTTTATCTAAATATCTATTGTTTTTTTGTATTGAGCTCATACTTCTTGTAAGAACATTGAAAGGAGTATGAATATGTTAGTCGCCAAAACAAAAGAAAATTTAAAAAAATGCAGATGTAATGAATGTCCATCTTATACGATGGGGTGCAAAATTAGGAGTTATCCTGCTAATTTGATAAAATTGGCTGATGATTTGGATAATGTTGAGCATTTTGAAGGTATGTTCTGTGCTTTTGAAAAAAGTAATTGCATAGAAGAGGATAAGGGGTGCTTGTGTGAAGAATGTCCTATTCATGATGAATATGGGTTGGTTAGAGAAGACTATTGTCTAAAAACAGGTGGAGAAATAAGCCGGACTTGTGTGATGGGATTTGATAGAAACAAACATTAATTCAAGTATTGGAGGTTGGGGATGAAATTGCATAAAAACGATAAAGAGAGAGCCGAAAATATAATGCAGGCTTTTCAAATGGCTAATGATTCTTTGGCTGAGAGCAGAAGTTTGGATGAGATGATAGATGCATATGATAAAGTGGTTAAATTTTGCTCTTCTTCAGCAGAATGTAAAAAAGACAGAAGCGTGAAGAGAAACACGTTGCTATTTTGGGCTTATCAAAATATCGCAAAAGCTTATGAACAGAAAAAATTGCCATCGGCAGCTTATATGTATTTGGAAAAAGCGGTGTTGACATCGACATCAGATAAGCAGAGAGCCAATGTTTTAGAAAAGATGATAGAGTTGATTGGTAAAGAAGATATAACAGTGAAAGAACGTTGTGAAAAAATATTAAAAACAACAGAATTATTGGCAAATATTTATGAAAAGCTGGGAGAGCAAAAGGATTGGGAGAGAGTCCTTAATTTGGCGGCAAGAACGGCTGAAATATTGCAAAAAACGGGGAATTAATCCCCGTTTTTTTGGTTGCATAAAATGGAAAATTCTTCTTTTTTGCGATCGAGCATCTCTTTGGGTTCTCCTTGAAGAGTGGCAGGTTTGCGAGCTATTGCAAATTGGGGCAATAGTTTTTTTATTTCAGCAATCGGTTGCTTCCATGCCTGAGGATGAATGCGGATTTTTTTGCCTTGTCCTGCTGAAACTTTAGGTGTTGTTTCTCCGGTTTCGGCATCTTCAAATTCTGTTAGTGTAAGGCGTAAGTTGTTTAAGCCGTTAGGAATAAGAAATTCTATGAATTCGCCACTGTTAATATAGTTGCGAACCTCAAATATGGCGTCATCTTCTTGCCATTCGACAATAGAACCAGCAAAGAGCCAGTCGCCAAGGGTGCGAGTGTATTCATAATTTTGGCTAATGTTGGTGAGCTTACCATCGTGAAAACCTAGGCAATAACCTCTGTTTTGCAGGGTGTATAAGTCATCCATGTATTTGTTGTAGTTCCAGTTATTAGGATTTGTATACCAATCATCAATTGCTTGGCGGTAGGTGCGAGCAACGATTGCTGTGTAGTATTCGGTTTTGTTTCGCCCTTCAACTTTTAGAGAATCCATTCCGGCAGAAAGTAAGTCTGGCAGGCGAGGCATTAGACACATGTCTTTGGAGTTGAGCATATAGCCTCCATTTTCGTCCTCCATTATTTCGTAATATTCTCCGGGACGGAAGTCTTCTTCTAATAAAAATTCAAAAGCATCTTTATTTTGTTCGTTTATTTCTATATCTTTGATTGAACCATCTTTGAAACGCAAGTGTAATTTGTAGTGCCAGCGGCAACAGTGTGCGCATTTGCCTTGGTTGGCACTGCGGTCAGCCAAATAGTTGGAAATTAAACAGCGTCCGGAATATGACATACACATTGCGCCGTGCATGAAACATTCTAGTAAGATGTCTGGACATTGTTGGCGTATTTGTTTCATTTCTTCAAAGGTTACTTCTCTACCCAAAACACAAAGTTTGGCTCCTTGGGATTGCCAAAATTTTACGGCTTGAGCAGAACATATGTTGGCTTGCGTAGAAACGAATAGGTTTAACTCTGGCGCATTTTCTTTGACATACATAAATACGCCGGGATCGGCAATTAGTACGCCGTCTGGCTGTAAGTGGCGGAGAGTTTTGACAAAAGAAGGAAGTTTTTCTACATCTCTATTGTGCATGAACAGGTTTAGAGTGAGGTATATTTTTTTGCCATGTTGGTGTACAAATTTTATCCCTTCTTCCAACTCTTTTAGAGTGAATTTGCTTTGAGCTCTCAGACACATATCAGGAGTGCCGGCGTATACGGCATCTGCTCCGTAGAGAATAGCAGTTTTAAGTTTTACTAGAGAGCCTGCAGGCAAAAGGAGTTCTGCTTTAGGTAACATAATTTAATCCTTTATATTAACGTTAGTTGTGTATACGTTTAGTTCTCCAAGAGGAGTTTCTTTGATATTAATTCGGGCGATAAATGGTTTGTTTTGTTGTTCTAAAATCCAAAAATAAATGGGGCGCTCAGATGTTAGTTCCCATAAAAGGTCATCTCCTTGAGAAGCCAATTTATCTATATACATGGAACATTTTGTGGCGTATCCGCTATAAGAAGAGTATTCATTGGCGAATATTTCTTCTTTTCCTTCGTCTTTGAAAATAACATCATAACGGCGTTTGCCATCAAATACTTGCATGCGAGAATCGCAAAATTTGAAAGTGTTATATTGAAAAGCTAACTCGGCCATGACGGTTTGAAGGTCTGTGGTTCCTTTGTGGTTTGGGCTAGGTTCCAGTTTAACTTTTTTTTCTTTGTCGTTTTTGGAGCTAATGCGATATATCGGTAGGCCTTGTTCGTTATATATTAACTCTTTGTGGCGACGATTAAAACGACTTTGGGACTTATAGTGGTATTTGCTTGTTTCAAAGGAATTATTTTTGATTTTGCCAGAGGTGTGGTAATCGGCTTTAAATGGATATAGCGTATCAAACACACCGGCGGTTTTTACAGATGATGTTACTCCGTATTGGGTTGGAGAAAGAGAATATGTGAACGTTGTTTGGGCTGCACTAAACGGGCCTAAAAAAACTTTGAAGTCATGAGTTACTTCTGAGGCATTGACTGATGAGACGGATAGTTGTAAAAATAACAAAAATAGAATGATTTTTTTCATTGTTTTATTCTTTCTTTAAACTTTATGGCTACAATAGCATAAAAAATTAAAATTTAAAGGGTTTAATCATGGCTAAAAAAGTTTTGGTGCTGATGGGTGGTTTTTCTCATGAAAGAGAAGTTAGTTTGGTTAGTGGAAGAGGAGTTGTTGCTGCTTTGAAGGAAAAAAACTACGAAGTAGTGGAACATGATTTGCAAGATGCATGGAAATTTTTGGACGTGTTAAAAAAAGAAAAACCAGATGTGGTTTTTAATGCTTTGCATGGAAACTGGGGTGAAGATGGAGCGGTACAAGGTTTTTTGGATATGTTGCAAATTCCGTATACCCACTCGGGAATGAGAAGTTCTTTGTTGGGAATGGATAAAGATGTTACTAAATATTTGGCCAGATCTTGCGGTATAAAAGTGGCATTGAGCGAAAAAATTAAGGTAAAAGATTTTTGGAATAATGGCACAATGGTTTCGATGCCATATGTTTTGAAACCGATTAGTGACGGTTCTAGTGTTGGTGTATATATCATTATGTCTAACAAAGATTTGGAACAAGTGCAGTATGCTGATGAAAATATGGAAATTATGGTGGAAAAATATATTCCCGGCAAAGAGCTGACAGTGGCTTGTATTGGCGGCAAGGCGTATGTGGTTACGGAGATTAGACCGAAATTGGAATTTTATGATTATGAGGCTAAATATACAGATGGAGTGACAGAACATATTTTGCCTGCAGAAATTCCGGAAGAAGTTGCTGAAAAATGCAAACGTTGGGCTGAGAAATTGCATCGTAAACTTGGGTGCAGGACAGTGTCTAGAATTGATGTGCGATATAATGAAGAAGATGGCCCTGTTTTGTTGGAAATTAATACTCACCCGGGAATGACCCCTTTGTCTTTGGTGCCGGAACAAGCAAAATATGTGGGAATATCTTATGCAGATTTGTGTGAGATGTTGGTGACATCTGCAGGATGTCGATCTTTGGAAGCTTGAACTCATGTTGGAGTTGGGGAATTTAAATAATAATAATACGGTGGTTATTGTTGCTGGGCCCACAGCTTCGGGAAAATCTGCTTTGGCAATAGATTTGGCTTTGAGGTATGGCGGAGAAATTGTTAATGCTGATTCTATGCAGGTTTATGCCGGAACTTCTATTATATCTGCAGCTCCAAGCGAAGAAGAAAAAAAAATGGTGCCACATTACTTGTATGAGATATATCCACCAAGCAAAAATGGAACGGTGGTTGAGTGGTTGAAATTGGCGGTTGCTCAAATAAAAGAGATTTGGGCAAAAGGAAAATTACCAGTGGTGGTTGGTGGTACGGGTTTGTATATTGATAACCTGATAAATGGAACCACTCCTATCCCGGAGCCAAGTGCAGATGTTCGTGAACAAGTGAAAAAGATTGATAAAATATATGCATGGTTGCAAGAAAATGATGCGAAGGCAGCACAAATGCTCAATGCTGCAGATAAAACCAGAGTGAGACGTGCTGCAGAGATTTTTTTGCAAACCGGAAAGTCTATTGCGGAGTGGTATAAGGAGCCGATGGTTAAGTATTTGCCGGAGGCTGATTTTAAGGTAATTAAAATATTACCACCAGCTAAAGATTTGGATGAGCGTTGTTATGCAAGATTTGACAAAATGATAGAGCAAGGAGCTTTGGAAGAAGTACGTAGTTTGCTTGATTTGAGGTTGCCAGAAAATCTTCCGGTAATGAAAATGTTAGGAGTTCCAGAATTGGCAATGTTTTTATTGGGAGAATCGAGCTTTGAAGAGGCAGTTGCTTTGGCGAAATTACATACTAGGCAATATGCTAAAAGGCAGAGAACCTGGTTTAGGAATAAGTTGAATGCAGAGTATATTTTGGACAAAATTTGTATTTGACAGACAATAATATTTGTGGTACACTAGGCCCATAGTTTTAATTGTAATACAATAGGTGGCCATTATGAATATTCAAGTCGATCGTAATAGGGTTAATTTTAATGAACTGGAAGTTGAGAATGATGCTTTGGGGTTGGGGCTTTTGGAGCCAATAGTTGATTTCCCTATCTATAATGCTGCTACATATAAGACTGTACCTATAGATGTTGATGGAAAAGCTAATAAAGAGAAATTAGTTGATGTTGCTGAAGCGGGAATTAAAAGTGTTCCTTATTATAGAACGCAAGCAAAAAATAATCCAACGTATAAATCAAATGTTGTTGGCGCTCCTGATGTTAATTACGCCAGAGAGGGAACAGTAGATGCTTTGTTAAAGGCAAATGAGATTTTGAATAAATTGGGATTAGAATTGGTTGTGTTAGATGCTCATCGTTCACCGGCTACGCAACGCAAGCTATTTAAGGCATTTGAAGAGCAATTTTTTGAAGCTAAAGGATGTGGACTTTGTGCTGTAACAGATAAAAATAGAGCGCAGATTCTTAATAAACGTAAGTATCTAGCGGAAGATGCTAAAATATTTGCTCTTGATTATTGTTCTAGTGCGGATGGTTTTGACCCTAAAAACCCTAAAACGTGGCCTATGCACTCAACAGGAGGTGCTGTGGATGTGGTTTTGTTGGAAAAGAAAACAGGTAAAGTTGTTGATATGGGTGAGGGGTATTTTGATAATCCGAAGGATATAACACATACTCATCATTATGAAAAGAAGGGTGAGCTTTCTGATAAAGAAAAAGGGTTTCTTAAAGCTAGAAGAGTATTGTATAATGCAATGACAAAAGTTGGCTTTGTTAATTATGGTTATGAATGTTTTCACTACAGTTTGGGAGATCAGTATTGGGCTTTATTAAAAGGGAAAACCGCCTCGTATGGATATAAAATGGCTCCTAGAGATGTGGGATTGAGCCGTGTTGTTGGCGGGTTGTTGAATGTAAAGAATGTTTAGTATTTAGTATAAGGAGACATGTGATAAAAAAAGAGGAAGTTTTTCCTCTTTTTTTTGTGAACAAAATAATTTGTTGTTGCACATAGTTTGATATCGTTATAAAAATTGTATTAATAACGAGTTGTTATATAAAAATCGGAGAAATATTTATGTTTTCAAAATTTATGGGCTGGCTTTCAGCAGATATGGCAATTGACCTTGGTACGGCAAATACTTTGGTTTATGTGAAGGGAAAAGGTATTGTGCTTAATGAGCCATCTGTGGTGGCTATTGAAGAATATCGTGGTAAAAAACAAGTATTGGCAGTGGGTAATGAGGCTAAACAGATGTTGGGTCGCACTCCCGGCAATATTCATGCTATTCGTCCTTTGCGTGATGGTGTGATTGCTGACTTTGAGATTGCAGAAGAAATGATAAAATATTTTATCAGAAAAGTACATAATCGTCGCTCTTTTGCTTCTCCGATGGTGATTGTTTGCGTGCCTTCTGGTTCTACTGCAGTGGAGCGTAGAGCTATTCAAGAATCGGCAGAAGCTGCAGGAGCTCGTAAGGTTTGGTTGATTGAAGAGCCTATGGCTGCGGCAATAGGAGCTGATTTGCCGGTAACAGAGCCGACCGGTTCTATGGTTGTTGATATTGGCGGTGGTACCACGGAAGTTGCTGTGTTGTCTTTGGGTGGTATTGTTTATGCTCGTTCTGTGCGTGTTGGCGGAGACAAGATGGACGCTGCTATTATTTCTTATATTCGCCGCAATCATAATCTGTTGGTTGGTGAGGGTAGCGCTGAGAAGATTAAGAAAGAAATCGGTTCTGCTTGTGTGCCAGAAAAAGGAGACGGTCGTACTTTTGAAATTAAAGGACGTGATTTGATGAATGGCGTTCCTAAAGAGATTGTTATCTCTGAGAGACAAGTGGCCGAATCTTTGGCTGAACCTGTGGCTCAGATTGTTGAGGCGGTTAAAGTTGCTTTGGAATATACTGCTCCGGAATTGGCTGCTGATATTGTGGATAAGGGAATTGTTTTGACAGGTGGTGGCGCAATGTTGGCAAATTTGGATCAGGTGTTGCGAAATGCTACCGGTTTGCCGGTTTCAATTGCTGAAAATTCTTTGGCATGTGTGGTTAAGGGAACCGGAAAAGCTTTGGAAGAAATTGATAGATTAAAAACTATTCTTTCTTCTATGTATTAGAGCTTTTAGTTTTTTTGTTTATGATGGCGAAAATTTTGTAGCGATGCTGCGAAATTTTCGTCATTGTAAAGGTTGTTGTTAGTTGTGAGAACTTTTTATGAAGCGACGCAGAAGTTTATTTTTACATTTGAGTCAAATTAGGTTGCTTGCCAAGAAGTTTGCGCTGGTTATTTTGTTTTTGACGGCTTTTGCGTTGATGTTGGTGAATAAGACCGATACTGTGGTGATGGATAAGACATCTGGAGTGGCTACGGGTGTGCTTTCGCCGTTGATAGATTTGTTGGTGGTGCCAGCAAGAATGATTGCAAAGGGCTATGATTATTTTAGTGATTTGCGACAAATTCACAAAGATAATATTAAACTCAGAGAAGAAAACAGGCGACTGAATACCATATATGACAAGTTTCGCTCGCTGGAGGTGGAAAACAAGTTGATGGCAGACTTGTTGAACTATGTAACTCCTCCGGAATCTACTTTTGTTACGGCCAGAGTGATTGCGGAAGAAGGCGATGCTTTTTCTCATTCTATGATTGCATATACCGGCGATGAAAATGTGAAGAAGGGACAAGTTGCCTTGGCTGATAAGGGAGTGGTGGGAAGAGTTGATAAGGTTGCCAATAATTATGTTAAGGTTATCTTGGTAACAGACATTAACTCTAAAATTCCCGTAATGGTTGAAGATACCAGAGTTAGAGGAATTTTGAGCGGAGATAACTCTACAATGCCGAAGTTGGTGTTTATCCCTTTGGATGCTAAGATAAATATTGGTGATAGAATAGTGACATCTGGTGTGGCAGGAGTTTTTCCGGCAGGTTTGCCTATTGGTAAAGTGGTTAGTGTTAGCAAGACAGAGATTGCTGTTAAACCATTTAGTTCTTTAGAACAGCTTGAGTATATAAAGCTGGTGAACTATGGTTTAGAGGGTGTGTTGAGTGATGGTGATAATGTAAGCAGTGGTGAGACAAGATGAGTGATGAGTTAAATGAAAATATCTTGTCTTTGTTTCAGCGATTGCTGCCTTTTTTAACCTCTGTTTTGTTGTTGTTTTTGTCTTATGTTCCGATAGATTTTTTGTTGCTGAACAGTATTAGGCCTGCTGTTGGGTTGATGTGTGCTTTTTTTTGGTTGCAACATAGGCCAGATCTTTTTAATTTGGGAACGGTTTTTCTTTTGGGGTTAATTGATGATTTGATTAGCATGGCTCCTTTGGGGTCTAATGCATTTGAGATGTTGTTGATGTATGTGTTGGTTAATAACACATCCAGATTGTTTAATGCTAAGCCATTTGTAGTTTTGTGGTATGGTTTTGCTATATTGTCTTTAGTAGCCATGTTAGGGCGTTGGCTTGTGGTGTCGGTTTATTATAGCCAATTTTTGCCTTTGTCGATGCTGTTATTTTCTTATATGGTTACGATTGCGGTATACCCATTTGTCTCGGTATTGTTGGCCTTTGTGCAAAATAATTTGATTAAGGAAGAAGGCTGATGAATAGGGATAATGATAAAGGAAGGGTTTTGATTAATCGCTCTTTGGTTTTGGGCGGTTTGCAATTGTTGATGTTGTTGGTGGTAATTGTACGTTTGTATTATTTACAAGTGTATCAGGCTGATAAATATAGAACTCTTTCTGATGAAAATCGAATTTCTACCAGGTTGTTGGTGCCACCCAGAGGAGTGGTATATGATAGAAATGGAGAGATGTTGGCGACGAATCGTCAAAATTTTCAGGCTTTGATTGTGGCAGAACAAACGACAGATGTGAGCAAAACGCTTGGAGCCTTTAAACGTATTATGCCACTGACAGAAGCAGAAGAAGAAAAAATTAGAAAAGATTTGAAAAAAAATAGAAGTTTTGTGCCAATAAAAATTAAGGATAATTTGTCATGGGAGGAAGTGGCAAAAATTCAGCTGAATGCTCCAGATTTGCCAGGAATTGTTATTGATGAAGGATTGAGTCGTTATTATCCTCTTGGTGAGAAGGCTGCTCATGTAATTGGTTATGTATCTTCGGTTTCTGACAAAGATGTAAAAGATGATCCATTGTTAGAGGTGCCGGGTTTTAAAATTGGAAAAGCCGGAATAGAGAAGCTATATGAAAAAAGATTGAGAGGGCGAGGAGGAAACCTAAAATTAGAGGTAAACGCTTATGGGCGAGTTATGAAAGAAATTGAGAGAATCGATGGCGTTGCCGGTGAGCGGATAGATTTGAGCATTGATGCCAGACTTCAGACAAAAGCCTATGAGTTGTTTGGAGAAGAAAGTGGTGCTGCTATAGTGTTGGATGTGAATAGCGGAGAGATATTGTCTTTTGTTTCTGTGCCGGCGTATGACCCAAATTTGTTGTCTCAAGGGCTGAGTTCTATTGAGTGGAACGAGCTAAATAAAAATGAAAAGAAACCTTTGATGAACAAAGCTCTTGCCGGGCAATATTCTCCAGGATCAACGTTTAAGATGGTGGTGGCTTTAGCTGCCTTAGAAAACGGTTCTATCAATTCTCAAAGTCGTTCGTATTGTTCGGGCAGAATGTTTTTGGGAAACCATGCCTTTCACTGTTGGAAGAAAGAAGGTCACGCTTATGTAGATGTGGTGCAGGCTTTGCAGCATTCTTGTGATATTTTCTTTTATGAGACGGCTCAGAAATTGGGTATTAATAAGATTGCAAGCATGGCCAGAAAATTTGGTTTAGGTCAGAAAATTGATGTTGGTTTGGAGAATGAAAAAGAGGGGCTTATTCCTGATTCTGATTGGAAGCGCAGAAGATTTGGCGAATCTTGGCAACAGGGCGAAAGTTTAATTTCTGGAATTGGTCAAGGATATATTTTGACAACACCAATTCAACTTGCAACTATGACGGCAAGAATTGCTAATGGCGGATATTTGGTGGAACCGACATTTGAAAAAATGTCTGATCATAATACGCCAAATTTGAAAAAAATGCCAGTGAGCGCATCTAATGTTGCTTTGGTTAAGCAAGGAATGTTTGATGTGGTGAATGTGCCGGGAGGAACAGCTTTTGGCTCTAGATTTGATTTTAATGGGTTAAAAATGGCCGGGAAAACTGGTACTACTCAGGTTCGAAGAATCACCATGAAAGAGCGTCAGACCGGAATTGTAAAACAAGAAGATTTGCCATGGAAGTATAGGAATCATGCTTTGTTTGTAGGGTATGCTCCTCATGATAATCCTCGCTATGCTGTTGCTGTGTTAGTGGAACATGGAAGGGGCGGTTCGGCTGTGGCTGCTCCAATTGGTGGCAAATTGCTTTTGGAAGCTCTAAAACTTGAAGCTGAAGATAAAAAAGAGGCGGAGACAGATAATTGATGTATAAGTTTTATGAAACCAGTTTTAAGAATCAAAGATTGTCATTTAAGGAAAAAATGCAAAGCATAAGTTTTTCTTATGTTATGCTAATTTTATTGTTGGCGGCAATAGGAGTGGTGATGCTATATTCGGCAGCCAATGGGGATTGGAGCCCTTGGGCTTTGAATCAGTTGATAAGGTTTGGTCTGGGCTTTGCTGTGATGATTGTTTTGGCCATGATAGATGTGCGTTTTTTTATGCGTTATGCCTATTTGTTTTATTTTGCAACATTGGTGTTGTTGGTTATTGTAGAAGTCAGTGGTTATGTTGGCATGGGCGCGCAACGCTGGATTAATTTGGGATTTATGAAGTTACAGCCGTCAGAGCTGATGAAAATTGCGTTGGTATTGGCTTTGGCTAGATATTTTCATTCGTCATCATTACAAAGTATTGAGACAACTAAAGGATTGATTGCGCCTACATTGTTGGTGATGTGTCCGGCGGTTTTGGTTATGACACAGCCAGACTTGGGTACGGCGTTGATGCTTATTTTTACGGCAGGAGCAATGTTTTTTGCGGTGGGAGTACAGCTTTGGAAATTTGGTGTGTTGTTGTTGGGTGCGTTGGTTTCTTTGCCTATTGCATGGAATTTGTTGCATGAATATCAGCAGAACCGTGTGCTTACTTTTTTGAATCCGGAAAGAGATCCGTTAGGAGCAGGGTACCATATTATTCAGTCTAAGATTGCACTAGGTTCTGGAGGTGTGTTTGGTAAAGGGTTTTTGAAAGGGACACAAAGTCATTTGAATTTTTTGCCAGAGAAACACACTGACTTTATTTTCACGATGTTGTCGGAAGAGTTTGGAATGATTGGTGCTGTTTTTGTGGTTGTAATAAATGTATTGATTATTGCTTATAGTTTTGGTTTTGCGTTACGCTCTACCAGCTATTTTGGCAAATTAGCCGCAATCGGGTTGGCAACCAATTTCTTTTTGTATGTTATGATAAATATGTCTATGGTGTTGGGTTTGATACCTGTGGTGGGAGTTCCGTTGCCGTTGATTTCTTATGGAGGTACGGTAATCTTGTCTGTGATGGCTAGTTTTGGAATTATCCTATCAGTTAACGTACATAGAAATATTAATATCGGTAAAGACTAGATTTTTAATTCTTTTGCCAAAATATAAATAAGTATGTTTGGGCCTTGTATTTTCTAAATATCTTATCCACAGAGGTTCAAAAGATGTTTGTTCATCACTATATATAATGTAATATACAAGAAATTAGTTTTTTTCAAAGAAAGATAGATGGCAAAGATCAGTTTGACAGCGAGTATGCGCAGCAATTTGCTGAGCTTGCAAAAGACCAATAGCCTGATGGATTTGACCCAAGAACGTCTGTCCACCGGCAAAAAGGTCAATTCTGCCATCGACAATCCCTCTTCTTTTTATACGGCACGTTCTTTGAACAACAGAGCCAGTGACCTCGATGCCCTGCTTGATTCTATGGGGCAAGGAATTCAGACCATCAAAGCAGCTACCACAGCTATTGAAACCGCCACTTCTTTCTTGGAGCAAGCCAAGGCGGTAGCTACTCAAGTTCTTGATGAAAGCGGAAATTCTTTGTCCAAAGAAGACAAATTGCAAGATTTTATTGATGATGGTTATGAGGTTATATCTGCCGGAGCAAGTGCAGATGACATCAAACAAATGATAACCAATGGCGCAACCAAATTGGTGCTTGCCGATGATTTGACCTTGGATGCACCATTAGAAATTGACACCAGTGATATTATCATAAATGGTAACGGAAATAAAATAAGTTATAGCGGTGGCGACAATTTGCTCAAATTCACTGGCACCGGTGTGGAATTGTCTAATATCAAAATAGAATATACCTCTAATAATGGGGCAATTTATGATTCTGTTGGTGCAATTTTGGCCAGTAATGGCGCCGAAATTACATTGAGCGACATTACAATCAAAACCAGCGGTGACTATGTGCATGGAGTGGTTGCCGAGGGTGGCTCACAAATAACATTGGATAGCGCCAAAAATATTTCCACCAATGGAGAGTTGGCACGCAAGGTGTTTAATGCCGATGCGGCGGTTGCTTATGATGGAGAGATGAACACCAAGCTTCTGGTTGAAGGACAAACAACTGTTGATACACCGGCGGCAGATGCTGCCTATAATTACTATGTTGTTAGTGAAGATGACGCCAATTTTGGAAAAGGTACCTGGTATTTGCCATCTATTGGCGAATTGGCAGATGGCTTGTATGGCACGGATACAACACAGATATCAGGTAGTGAATATTGGGGAACAGCAGGAGCTGATGCAGAACATTTTAATACCATAAATACAGCCTTAGGTAAACTTGACAGTGATGCTGAGCAGATGAGCGGTGTTCTTTGGTCGTCTTCTGAGGGATACAACGACCGTTCTTGGATACTCCATACCGATAATGGTAATCGTAACCTCGACTATAAGAATGATACCTTTTCTTGTTCAGTTCGTAGTTTCCAGCTTTTAGAAAATTGTTTTACCGATGGTGGAGCAAAGCCTGCTGATGACAGTAATGCTGCTCCACAAATTGGCGATATTATGTATGCAGATTTCACCTATAGCAGTGCCGATGATTATGATGCCTATAAAGGTAGCAAAACCGCAGTTGGTATTATCGTCAGTCTTTCTGAAGATGGCTCATCAGCTAAAATTATGAATTTAAAAAGCTTAGGGACTATGCAATGGGGTGGTTATGGCACAGACATCTCCGGAATGAAGGATTTTACTGAAGATAGCTCTGATTGGGGCACCTTTAGCACCATCACGGTCGGAGGTAGTGAGAATCCGGTTGCCTTTAGTCTACGTCGAGATGTCGGAGGCGGTGAAACTCCGGCAGATGGTTATGACATCAGCCAATATCAAAAGATTTTGAATCAATATGATGATTTGATAAATGATGCCAAATACAAGGGTGTTAATCTGCTTAAAAATGAAACGCTGAAAATCAAATTTAATGAAACCGGAGGCTCTTTTTTAGATGTGGTTGGCAAAGACATTTCTGCCGCAAATATCGGACTAACCACAACAGAATGGGCAACGGTTGAGGACATTTCTCGTTCGATAGGAGAACTGACCTCAGCCATAAATCAGTTGCGTGCATTTTCCGGAGAACTTGGCAATAATTATAGTATTGTGATGAATAGGCAAGATTTTACCGAGAATTTGATAAACATTCTGACTGAGGGCGCAGATAAGCTCACTTTGGCGGATATGAATGAAGAATCTGCCAATATGCTGGCTTTGCAAACTCGCCAACAACTAGCGATTAACGCCCTATCATTAGCGTCACAAGCTTCTCAAGGCGTGTTGAAGTTGTTTTAAGTTTTTTAAGAGATGTTATTTCCCTTCCTGCCTCCTTCATCAAAGGGAGAGGTGAGATTGCCGCGTCGCATTCGCTTCTCGCAATGACAATAAAAGTTTTTTTAATCAAATTTTATTAATTTGATTATAAAATGAAAAAAACTTAGGAGGTTTTATGATACTAGCTGTTGTATTTGGTTTTTTGTTCGGTTTGTTTGTTCCCTATATGGCAAGGCGATTTGCAAAATTTATGCCGGCAACTCCCGCTTATGCCTTGTGGCAGATTTTTGCTCACGGAAAGAGAGCAAAAGGCTATAAAAACAAAAAATTGAGAAAAAGTTTTTATTGGCGTTCTGTGATGTTTGGTTTGGCAACAGCTCTTATTAGTGCGGTGTTGGTTTATAAATTTGGTGAAAATGGCATTGGTTGGGTTTTGGCTTATGTATGGATTTTGACACTGTTGGCAGAAATTGATGGAAGAATGTGTCTATTGCCAGATATATTGACGGTTCCATTGCTGATTTTGGGGTTTGCTTTTGCAACATTGGGCAATGGCTGGGTTGTGGCCGCCGAAAGTGCTTTGGGTGCTTTGGTTGGATATGTATTGCCAGTGTTGCTTAGTTTGATGTTAGTGAAAAAAAATAAAGATGCTTTTGGCGGTGGAGATATCAAACTTTTGGCCGCCTTGGGGGCTTGGCAAGGTGTTGAACCGTTGTTTTGGACTATTGCTGTGGCCTCGGTGTTGCTGTTGGTGTATGTTTTGATAAGAAAACAGCGAGCTGCTCCATTTGGACCGGCTTTGGCAGCATCGGCAATGTTGGTGGTGTTTTGGTTTTTTTGATGAAAAGAAAGGATTGGGATTATGCCAGTTAAGAAAAAATCTGCAAGATTTGTTGACAAACTATATTATAATGATGACAGACGTCGTTTGGCAAAGCTAGTGACAGGAAACAGTTTTGATTTGTTTATTATGTTTGTTATTTTGGCAAATGCAATTGTTTTGGGGTTGATGACCTCTGATATGATGAGCTTCTATTTTAATAAAGGGTTGTTTTTGCTGGATCGTCTGTTTATGGCGATATTTATTGTAGAAATGTTTTTGAAAATATTTGCTTTGAGAAAAAAGTTTTTTGAATCTGGTTGGAACTGGTTTGATCTGATTGTGGTAGTGGTTTCTTCTGTGCCAGATATCAGTAGTTTTATTGTTTTGAGAACATTTAGATTGTTTAGGTTGTTTAAATATGTGCAAAAATTTTCAAAAATGAATAATTTGGTGGAAATTTTTATAACCTTATTGCCAACTTTTGTATCTTTTATTGCCGTGTTTGTTATATTTTCTTATGTCTTTGCAATTATGGCGGTGAGTTTGTTTGGTGATGTGTTTGCCAGTTTTTCGACACTGGGAGCTTCTATGTTTACACTATTGCAAGGGTTTACTCTTGATGGATGGGCTTCTACTATTGCAAGACCGGTGATGATTGTGTTTCCGTATGCTTGGATATATTTTGTGTCGCTGATTGTGTTGGCTTTTTTGATTGTGGTGAGTTTTGTTATTAGTGCAATCAGCCAAATTGTCAGCTTGACTAAAAAATAAGTGTAAAACAAATGAATGAAAAATGCCGAAGATTGCTTCGGTATTTTTTTTGCAAAAAAATAGGGGTTGTTGCTTGACATTGGAAATAATAATTCCTAACTATTGATTAGCAAATTTTTATAAACAAATGGAGTATGTAAAATGAAAATCAGACCGTTGCAAGATAGAGTCTTGGTTAAACGTTTGGAAGAAACAACAAAAACAGCCGGCGGAATTATTATTCCGGATACAGCTAAGGAAAAACCTAGTGAAGGTTTGGTTGAGGCTATGGGTCCCGGTGCATTTAACCCTGAAGGAAAATTAATTCCGATGTCGGTTAAGGTCGGAGATAAGGTTTTGTTTGGAAAATGGTCTGGAACAGAAGTGAAAGTCAACGGCGAGGAGCGTTTGTTGATTAAAGAAGCTGAAATTTTGGGCGTTGTTGAAGAATAGAAAGGATTGAAAAATGGCAGCAAAAGATATTGAATTTGGTTCTGTAGCTCGTGCAAAAATGCTTAAGGGCGTGGAAACTTTGGCAAAAACTGTGAAAGTTACATTGGGTCCTAAGGGGCGTAATGTGATATTGGATAAGGCTTATGGCGCACCAAAAATTACAAAAGATGGTGTGTCTGTTGCCAAAGAAGTGGAATTGGCTGATAAGTTTGAAAATATGGGCGCTCAGCTTGTGAAAGAAGTAGCTCAGAAAACAGCCGATAAGGCAGGTGACGGAACAACTACTGCTACCGTATTGGCAGAAGCTATTATTAAAGAAGGTTGTAAAGCTGTGGCTGCCGGAATGAATCCAATGGATTTGAAACGTGGTATAGATATGGCTGTTGAGGCTGTGATTGAAGATATTAAATCTCGCTCGGTGGCAATTAAAACATCGGAAGAAATTGCTCAGGTTGGAACAATATCTGCTAATGGAGATAGAGCTATTGGTGAATATTTGGCAAGAGCTATGGAAAAAGTTGGCAATGAAGGTGTGATTACGGTGGAAGATGCCAAAGGATTGGAAACAGAACTTGATGTGGTGGAAGGTATGCAATTTGACAGAGGTTATTTGTCTCCATACTTTATTACAAATGCCGACAAGATGACTTGTGAATATGAGGCACCGTTTGTTTTGTTGTATGATCAGAAAGTGTCTTCTTTGCAACCGTTGATCCCTATTTTGGAAAATATTGTTCAATCTGGCAGAGCTTTGGTTATTGTTGCAGAAGATATTGAAGGAGAGGCTTTGGCTACTTTGGTTGTAAACCGTTTGCGTGGCGGTTTGAAAGTGTGTGCTGTTAAGGCTCCGGGATTTGGTGATAGACGCAAAGCTATGCTTGAAGATATTGCAATCTTGACTGGCGGACAAGTGGTGTCTGAAGAGTTGGGTATGAAGTTGGAAAATGTGACTCTTGATATGCTTGGTAGCGCAAAGAGAGTGACTATAACCAAAGATGATACAACAATTATTGATGGCGATGGTGAAAAAGATTTGATTGAGGCCAGAGCTGCTCAGATTAGAAAACAAATAGATGAAACTTCTTCTGATTATGATCGTGAAAAGTTGCAAGAACGCTTGGCTAAGCTTTCTGGTGGTGTGGCTGTTTTGCGTGTGGGCGGAGCTTCTGAAGTTGAGGTTAAGGAAAAGAAAGACCGTATTGATGATGCTTTGAATGCAACGAGAGCCGCTGTGAAAGAAGGCGTTGTGGCCGGTGGAGGTTGCGCTTTGTTGTATGCCTCTAGAGTTTTGGATAATCTGAAACCAGTGAACCAAGATCAGAAAGTGGGAATCGAGATTATTAGAAAAGCAACACAGGCTCCTATTCGTCAGATTGCAGAAAATGCAGGTGTTGATGGTGCGGTTGTGGCCGGAAAATTGCTGGAAAGCAAAGATCCTAACTTTGGGTATAATGCTCAGATTGATGAATATACGGATATGGTAAAAGCCGGTATTATAGACCCAA
Source organism: Alphaproteobacteria bacterium (assembly GCA_015062305.1). Taxonomy (GTDB): domain Bacteria; phylum Pseudomonadota; class Alphaproteobacteria; order RF32; family CAG-239; genus CAZU01. Next base: position 52,774 of record SUUX01000004.1, on the reverse strand, counting down.
CCAAGGTGGTACGCACAGCTTTGCAAGATGCTGCTTCTGTAGGTGGTTTGTTGATTACAACAGAGGCTATGGTAACGGAAGTTCCTCAAAAAGAATGCCATTGCGGCGGAGCTGGCGGTGCCGGTGCTCCAGGAATGCCAGGAATGGGTTTTTAGCAGGAGAATAAAAAAAATGAAAAAGAGAGCTTTTGAAGCTCTCTTTTTTGTTGGAAAAAAGTAAGTGTTGATTATATACTAAAGAAAAAGGAGAGAAAAATGCTCGATGTTCAAAAGTTGAAAGACGTGGCTCATAAAATTCATGAAAGTGAAGAAGAATTTATTGAGGAAAAAAAGAAATTGATAATGAAGACTTTGCACTTGAAAGATAGAAAAACACCCAAAAATGGTGTGATATATATTGTGTTGGCATTTTTTTTGGGAGCTTTGGGTTTTCATAATTTTTATGCAGGGTATTGGGGGCGTGGATTGGCGCAGTTGATCTTGACTTTGATTGCTCCGTGGTTTTTGTATATTCCGCTTTTGTTTGTGGCGTTTTGGGCTTTGTTGGAGTTGCTGTTTGTGGGAAAAGACAGTAAGGGACGGAGTTTTTCCGGTAGTAGAAAAGTTATTGTTTTGTTGCGTGCTGCCGCTGTCGTGTCTTTGGTTATGGCTTTTTCTTATAATTCGTTGGTGATTGAAGAGCCTGATTTTGCTGAGGTTGTGGTAGAAATGTGAAAAAAAAAGATAAAAAAATGAAAAATAGCTCTTGCAATTTTTTTTTTATATGCTATTAAATATCTCGTTCTGCCGGTGCGGGCGTAGCTCAGGGGTAGAGCGCAACCTTGCCAAGGTTGATGTCGAGGGTCCGAATCCCTTCGCCCGCTCCAATTTCAAGCCACCTAAAAAGGTGGCTTTTTTGTTGCATAAGATGTTTCAAATGATATAATCCGTATTATATTATTGTTAGGAGGATTGAAAAATGAAAAAAGTTTTGGCTTTTGATATTGGTGGAACTAAAATTGCTTATGCTACAATAGATGAAAAAGGTGATTTTGTAAGTGAAGTGATTAAGGTGACAACACCAAAAACAGCTCAGGGAATCTATGATCTGTTAAAAACAGTGATTAAAGGTTTGGAAGATGAGATTGATGGGGTGGCGATTGCAACCGCAGGAGCAATAAATAATGAAAACAATAAAATTATAAGTAGAGTTGGAAATTTGCCAGAAGGGTATAATGAAACCGATTTTTTGTCTTTGACCGATAAGCCAATTTTGTTAGAAAATGATGCTAATTCTGCAGGTTGGGCAGAGTTTAAGCTAGGGGCAGCCAAGGGGTCTGAAAATGCGGTGGTGCTAACTTTGGGAACAGGTGTGGGTTCTGGAATTATTGTTAATGGTAAGTTGCTGAAAGGAAAGTCCGGATCTGCCGGAGAAATGCATGTGAGAATGGGATTTGCCAGAGAACGTAAGTGTACTTGTGGTTTGTGGGATTGTTTGGAAACATATGTTTCCGGAAATGCTTTGACAACTGATGCTAAGATTTATATGTCACCAGATGCTACGAGTTATGATGTGATTAGAGGATTGAAAGAAAATAATCAAAAAGCAAAGGCTGCATTTGAACATTGGCAAGGTTGTTTGGAAAATGCATTGGTGATGGTGGCAAATTTGTTTGATCCAGAGGTGATTGTGTTATCGGGTTCTATGGCTCAGTTTGTAGAATATGACAAGTTGAATAAACAAGCCAACGATGATATTTTGACGCAGCCTTTTGTTTTGAAACAGGCAAAATTTGAGAATAACGCAGGAATGTTAGGAGCTGCGCTGTTGTTGTTGGAGAGACTATAAAATGAAACATGTACTATCGGTTCATGAATTCTCTTTTAATAAAATAAAAAAAGGGACGAGAAGAGTTGGTGTGCATCTTTTGGATAAACAGATGCAAAAAGTGAAGTTGCATGATGTGATTGAAATGCACAATGTTAGTGATGGAGATGTGCTTGAATGCGAAGTTGTTGGTATTGCAATATTTGATAATATGGAGGATTTGGTTGATGCAATAGGGCCTCATGCCCTGGGATATGATAATAAAGAAGAAGTAATGGTCAGAGTTAATAGATTGTTTTCTAAGGAAATGCAAGATACATTTAATGCTGTTGGTTTTTATTTGCGTCCGATTGTTTCTTGGGCGAGGGTTATGTCTCGTTCGGAGTATGAAAGGTAGTGTATAGTTTAAATATGCTTGCTTTTTGGTGGGAAAGATATTAGAAGACAGGTATTGGATGAATGGCAGAGAGGCTGAATGCGCGCGACTCGAAATCGTGAATACGGGGTAACTCGTATCGGGGGTTCAAATCCCTCTTCATCCGCCATTAAACAAAAAGTCTGTCCTTGTGGCAGGCTTTTTGTTTAATTTGGTGTGAGACGATTTGAGGCCACGATAGGAAGGGGGTTCACTACAAGGTAAAGGCGAACGGAAGTACGCCGGTTGACCGAAGGCCAATTACCGCAGAGGCAACTCAAGCATAGCGCAGAGTAAATCCCTCTTCATCCGCCATTAAACAAAAATCTCACCACTATGGTGAGATTTTTTTGAAAGATATTTATTCTTTGTTTTTTTCCTCTGGAGAAGAAGATGTTGTTTCTGCAGGAGCTTCGTTGGGGGCTCCTCCTTTTAGGTTATTTAGAAATTGAGATTCTATTTTCATATATTGGTTAAACAGCCATCTGGATTGGAATAAAACAAAGATGGAAAATAGACACATGAGTAATGTGACCTTGGGGTTTTCTGTTAGAAATTGGTGAATGGCCATAACTATAAAAAACATTACTACAAGTAACCGGAAACTAGTCAGAAGGATTAAAGGTAAGCGGTTTAGCTTTTTTGCTGTCCATAGTTTGTAGTATAGTGCTGCTGTTTTGTGGTTTGAGATGAAGAAATTGCGTGCGTTGTGTGCTTCTCCACTAATATGGCAAAAGCCAAATTTATCTTCGATGGCTTGGGTTAATGAACGACGTGTTTCTTCTTTGTTGGAGCTAAAATGACAAGCAATAGATGCAAGTTTTTCTTTTATATATAGAGGAAGCACTGTTTCCCAACCAATGAGTGCTTTAAGAAACGGAGCCATGATGATAAGGGTGGCGGCGGTTACAGCTATTTTGGCTGGAAGCTCTGGTAACATTTGGTGTATGTATGGTTTTAGGTAATATGCACTTATACCTAAAATTGCAGAAAGTATCATGGAAAATAGCACCAAACGAAGAGAATAGTTTATGAAAAGAAGTTTCCAGCGTTTTTCTTCCATTTGGGTTTCTACGGCTAAAGAAGTATTCCTTTCAATATATTTATTCCATGTTTCCGGTAGTAGTTTGGTGACTCTTTTGTAGATTGGGTCTGCAGATTTAATCATCATGGGGGTTAAAAAGGTGGTGATGACAGACACGGCAACAATAATGGGATAAACTCTGGCGTTTAGTACGCCAATGCTCATACCAAGGCTGGCAATAATGAATGCAAATTCACCAACTTGAGCCAAAGATACACCTCCTTGTATAGCTGTTTTTAAATTTTGTCCGGAATATAGGAAGCCAAAGCAAGAGAAAATGACTTTTCCGATGATGACTATTAGAGTGATTACGAAAATTGGCCAGGCATAAGTGATGAACATATAGGGGTCGACCATCATTCCTACAGATACGAAAAAGATTGCGCCAAAGAAATCTTTGAGTGGTTTGAGAATATTTTCTATGCGGTGAATCGCTTCTGTTTCTGCTAAGATAGAACCCATTATGAAAGCGCCTAATGCAGAAGAGAATCCAGAATATGTGGCAAGCAGAACCATGCCAAAACACATACTTATGGTGATTAGAAGCAAGGTTTCATCATTAAGGTAAGATGTGATTTTTTTTAAGAAAGTGGGAACTAAGTATATGCCAATGACAAAACAAAGAACAAGGAAGAAAATAAGTTTGATTGTACTTATGGCCAATTCTTCACTATCAATGGTGTTGCTGAGAGCAATGGTTGGTAAAAGTACTAATAACAAAATTCCTACGATATCTTCAACAATCAAAACACCAAAAACAAGATCTGTGAATTTTTGTTTTTTTACATTTAAGTCGTCAAAGGCTTTGATGATGATGGTGGTTGATGACATGGAAATCATGCTGCCAAGGAAAAAACTATCGATTACACTCCAGCCTAAAAGTAAACCAACGTTATAACCAAGAAACAGCATGAACAAAATGTTGGCCATAGCAGTAATCATTGCTGATTTTCCAACGTTTATCATTTTATGAAAACTGAATTCTAAACCAAGGCTGAATAATAAGAAGATTACACCGATATCTGCCCAAAGAGTCAGATCTTCTTTGTCCATTACAGTGGGGGCAAATTTGAAAAAAGGTCCTGTCAAAATACCTGCAAGGATGTAGCCCAAAACAGTTGGTTGTTTGAGTTTTTTGAATATGAGAGTGATAATACTGGCATATATTGTAATTAACGTCAAATCAATAATTAGGGCGTGTATCGAATGCATTTATTTGTTATCCTGTTTATTTGAAATTTTGGTGTTTATCATAATAAAAAAAGATTAATAATTATTAAAATATATGTTAGAGTGCAAAAAAACAAAGGAGATTGAATTATGTCTGAACGTCCGGAGGCGACCCCTAGAGCTTTAAGAGCAATAATTAGTATCATTGGAAGAACAAATGTTGGTAAATCTACTTTATTGAATGCTATTTGTGGGCAAGAGGTGTCGATAGTATCTGAACTTAGCGGTACGACAACAGATGTTGTTGCTAAGCCATATGAATTGTTGCCTTTAGGAGCTGTTACTTTTTATGATACTGCCGGTTTTGGCGATGAGGGTGTGCTGGGGGATATGAGACTAAAAGCTACCCAAAAGGCTATTGCTAAGTCAGATATGGTTTTGATGGTTGTTGGAAAAGAGGGTTTGTTATCAGAAGATAAAAAATTAATTATTGAACTGACAGCAAAAGGTGTTCCATTGGCAGTAGTGTTTAATATGGAGAAGATAGTTAGGGTTTCTTTGGAAGATGAACAATGGCTGATGCAAAAAAACATTATGTTTGAAGTTGTTTCAGCTAAAACATCGGAAAATGTAGATGCAGTTAAACAAATGTTGGTTCGTTTGGCTCCGGAAGATTTTAAAAAAGAATATTTGTTGGCAGGAGATTTGTTTGAGGCTGGAGATATTGTTTTGATGGTGGTGCCAATAGATTATTCTGCACCAAAAGGACGTTTGATTTTGCCACAAGTGCAAACTCTGCGAGAAATATTAGATAAAAATGCAAAAGCTATTGTGGTTAAAGATGACGATTTGTCAGATATGCTAAGTGAACTGAAAAATAATCCTCGATTGATAATCTGTGATTCTCAGGTTGTTATGAAAGTTGCTAAAATGGTACCAGAAGATGTGCCTGTAACAACTTTTTCGATTTTGTTTGCTCGAAATAAGGGTGATATTGAAATAATGTATCAGGGCGCAAATGCAATGGATTCATTAGCTGATGGAGATCGAATTTTGATAGCAGAAGCTTGTTCTCATCATGTTGCTGATGATGATATTGGAAAAGTTAAAATACCCAATTGGATTAGAAAATATACAGGTAAAAATATTGAATTTGATTTTTGTCAGGGGTGTGAGTTTCCAAATGATTTGGAAAAATATTCGTTGGTTATCCATTGTGGCGCGTGTATGTTAAACAGAGTAGAAATGGTTCGTCGTTTGAAAGAATGTGTGCGCAGAGGAGTGCCAATTACTAATTATGGTGTGGCGATATGTAAGACACAGGGTGTTTTGCAAAGAATGGTTAAACCACTAGGGTTAAATTAGGTGCTTTCCAGTATTTTGACAATATCTTCGGTGACTTTTTTGGCATCGCCATACAGCATGATGGTATTGGGTGCGAAAAACAGAGGATTTTCTATCCCTGAATATCCATGACCTAAGGAGCGCTTTACAAAAAAGACTGTTTTGGCTTTTTCTACATCCAAAATGGGCATTCCATATATAGGGGAGCTGGAATCTGTTTTGGCCAAAGGGTTTGTGATGTCATTGGCTCCAATTATGTAAGCAACATCGGCGGTGGCAAATTCTCTATTGATGTCTTCTAGTTCAAACACATCATCATAGGGTACATTTGCCTCTGCTAGCAGAACATTCATGTGACCAGGCATTCTGCCGGCAACAGGATGAATTGCGTATTTGACCTCAACACCATAATGGTTATGGAGTTCGTCCGCCATGGCTTTTAGAGCGTGTTGAGCTTGAGCAGCAGCCATTCCATAGCCAGGAACAATTATGATTTTGTTGGCGTTTTCCATAATGAATGCAGCGTCTTCCGGACTGCCAGATTGGGCTGTTTGCTGAGGAGATATTGTTGATTTTGAATTTGATGATTTTTCGATGCCTCCGAATAAGACATTGGTTAGAGATCTGTTCATAGCTTTTATCATTATATAGGAGAGAATAGCTCCACTGGCACCAACGATGGAACCAACAATTATTAATAAGGGATTTTGTAGAGAAAAACCGATACCAACGCAGGCCCATCCGGAATAAGAGTTTAACAGAGATATTACAACCGGCATATCGGCTCCGCCAATTGGAATAACCATTAATACTCCTAAGATAATACAAATTATGCCCATGATGTAGAAGATATTAGGATTTCCGTTTAAGATGTAGATTATGCACAAAAATAGAGTGGCGATGGATAGAGATAGTTGTAAAAATAAAATAAGTTTTGAAGAAATGGCCTTGGCAGAAATAATTCCTTGCAATTTAGCAAAGGCAATTATGGAGCCAGAAAAAGCAATGGCTCCTATTATTAGGCCGAGACTATTGTCCAGATAAGATGTGGATTTTGATATTGTTTCAGCAAGGGCAATGCAAACAGCAGAAAGGCCTCCAAGACCGTTAAAAATGGCAATCATTTGCGGTAAAGAGGTCATTTTCACTTTTAGGCCGCTATATATCCCGATGCATGCACCGAGGGCAAGTGTGCCTATAATCGCAACTATATTTGAGGCGGGGTGGATGGAGAGGGTAGTGATGATTGCCAATAACATTCCAATAGTGCCCAATATATTGCCTTGGCGAGCAGATTTGGGAGATGCCAGAAAACGAATAGATAATATGAAAAAGATGCTGGATGTCAGGTATGAAAGAGTAGGAGTTATGGTCATTGTTTTTTCTCCTTTTTCTTAAACATGAGGAGCATTCTGTGGGATACAGCAAAACCTCCGAATATGTTTATGGAAGCTAAAAATATTGCAATTAGGCTAAATATTTGAGGTGTTGTTTCAGAAGAGTGTGAGGCGGCAATAATAGCTCCGACAATAACGATTCCAGATATAGCATTGGAGACGCTCATTAGTGGAGAATGTAGAGAGGGGGTGACTCCCCAAACAACAAAATAACCAATAAAACATGATAGTGTGAGAACCGTTAGCAATGTCCCTATGTCCATCTAATTTTCCTCCAAAATGGTTTTTCCATTCTTACAAATGCAAGTTTTTGAAATAAGTTCATCCGAAAAATCAAATTTAAGCGTGGATTTTTCTGTGTTGTATTGTGATTTTATGAAATTGAACAAATTTTGAGCAAATAAATTGCTTGCTGTGTGTGGTATCAATGCTGCTAAGTTGCTATTTCCCAAAATTTTAATGTTGTTTTTTGTAATAAGTTTATTGTTTTGGGTGCCCTCTATGTTGCCTCCTGATGAGGCTGCCATGTCGATTATTACAGAGTTAGGAGGGAGCATTTTTAGCATTTGTTTGTCTATGATAATTGGTGCTTTTTGTTGAGGAACTAATGCTGTGGCAATTATAATGTCTATTTGTGGAAGAATTTTTTGTAGAGCCTGTTTTTGGCTATTTGTATATTGCGAGGAAGCTTGTATGGCGTACCCTTGTTTTGATTCAAAATTTTCGGTTGTTGGAATTTCTACAAATTTTCCTCCCAAAGAAGCCACTTGTTCTTTGGTTGTTTCTCTGATGTCTGAAGCATAGACAATGGCTCCGAGACGTTTGGCGGTGGCAATTGCTTGCAGGCCGGCAACACCGGTGCCAAGGATTAGGACTTTGGCCGGAGGAACAGTGCCTGCGGCAGTCATCATTAAAGGAGCGGCTTTTGGTAAGAGCATAAAAGCTTCTATGACGGCTCGATATCCGGCAAGATTGTTTTGAGAAGACAAGATATCCATGTTTTGTGCTCTGGATATGCGAGGTAATAAATTTAGTGCAAAGCAAGTGGTTTGAGAAGCACATAGCTTGGAAAAATATTTGGAAAAATCAAAATTATGAAAATCGGCAATGATGGTTTGATTAGCAGAAAATATTGTTATTTCTGCAGGGGTTGGTGCATTTATTTTGAGAATAATATTTGCATTTTTAATTGTTTCATGGGGAGAGGAAAATATTTTTGCACCACAGTTTTGGTAGGAGGAATCGGTAAACCCTGAAGATAATCCTGCATTTTGTTCAATGTGTACAGAAAAGCCCAGAGATATATATTTTTTTACGGTTTCTGGAGTGATGGCAACTCTGGTTTCGTTAGGAGTGGTTTCTCTTATGGCTGATATAATCATTAGGCGATCTTTCTTGTTGGTTTTACATTATTATATAAATTACTTTGAAAAAAATACAATATAATTAAATCTGAGATATGATCTTTAACTTTATTTAAATTTAACTGTATTAGCCTGCAGGTGTTTTTTGAGAAAGGAAAACAATGCGAGAATTGCTAAATTTGATGATGCTGTTTGCAAAAGTTGGCTTGTTTACTTTTGGCGGTGGTTATGCGATGCTTCCGTTGTTGAAGTCTGAGGTGGTGGAGAGACGGCGTTTTTTGTCTGAGGAAGAATTGATTGATTTGTATTCAATCGGGCAATGCACTCCAGGAATTATAGCGGTTAATGTTGCTTCTTTTATAGGTTATCGGCAAAAGGGAGTTTGGGGAGCAGTGTTTGCAACACTGGGTATGATTTTGCCATCTTTGTTGGTTATCATGATAATTGCGGCAGTATTAAAGCAATATATGCATAATCGATATGTGGCGTATGCATTGGCAGGAGTTCGAATTTGTGTTGTAGCATTGATTGTAGATGTTGTTTATGACTTGTGGCGTAAAAATATTAAACAGATTTATGATGCGGTAGTTTTTGTTTTGGCTATCGGTTTATTGTATTTTTGTAATTTGAGTGCGGTATGGATAGTTTTGTTTGCGGCAGGGTTTGCGTTGTTTTGGTATGAAATGAAGCAATGGAGGAAAAAATGATTTTTCTTCAATTGTTTTATGAATTTTTTAAAATAGGATTATTTGCAATTGGTGGAGGCCTAGTTACTGTTCCTTTTTTGTTTGACTTGTCTGAAAAATATGATTGGTTTACTCTAAAAGAGCTAACAGAAATGATTGCAATAGCAGAATCTACACCCGGGCCTATAGGTGTGAATATGGCAACATTTGCCGGTTTTGGTACTGCCGGCGTATGGGGAGCGATATGGGCAACGGTTGGGTTGGTTGCTCCATCTGTGATAATAATTATCTGGGTGGCAAAACTGATGGATAAATATAAATGCAATAGACGTACGAATGCCGTGTTGAATGGTATTCGTCCGGCAGTTGTTGCTTTAATTTTGTTTGCCGGTATGGATATTGCTAAAATAACATTAACAGGTATGTTGTCTGGAGTGTTATTTGCTTTATTGCTAGCATCTATTCGATTTTGGAGAAAGAGTCCTATTTTTTATTTATGTTTATCTGCAATTGCAGGAATCGTTTTGCAAATATAAAGAAACCGCCATTAGGCGGTTTCTTTTTAGAAATCGAGAGCTTTACGATATGTCTCTAGTAAGAATTCTTGTTCTTCTCTGTCGGCAGCATTCATTTTGCGGAGTTTGAGAATTGTACGCATGATTTTAACATCAAATCCGGCAGATTTGGCCTCCGCAAAGACATCTCTTACATCAGATGCAATAGCTGCTTTTTCTTCCTCCAAATGTTCGATACGCTCGATTAAAGAACGAAGGCGGTCTGCAGCAATGCCTCCAACATCTGTTTTTGTTTCTTCTGTCATTTTATTCTCCTCTTTTGCATATTATATTGAGAGTATAGATAGCAAAAGTTATAAGTTTTGACAAGAAATAATTTTTGAAAATGAATAGATAAAAATAACAGCTTGTTAATATATTTTGGTTATATTGAAATTAATTTTAATTTTAAGGAATTGTTTAATGCCAGTAGATACTCATACAAAAATATTAGCAACAATCGGTCCATCTTCTGCAACAAAAGAACAAATTGAAAAGTTGATGGATGCTGGGGCAGATGCTTTTAGAATCAATTTTAGCCATGGTACGCACGCGGAACATAAAAAAAGAGTTAAAATTATTCGGGATTTAGAGAAAGAAAAAGGTCGTTATTTTTCTATTTTGGCAGATTTGCAAGGTCCTAAACTCAGAGTGGGAACATTCAGAGATGAAAAAGTTTTATTAAAGGATGGCGCTACTTTTGTGCTGGATATGAATCCGGAACCAGGTGATGAAAATAGAGTTTGTTTGCCTCATAAAGAGATTTTTGAAGCTCTGAAAGAGGGCGATGAGTTGCTTGTTAATGATGGTTATATTGTTTTGGTTGTTAAAGAATGTTCAAAAAAGCAAGCTGTAACCAAAGTTAAAGTTGGAGGTTATATTTCTAGTCATAAGGGGGTTAATCTTCCGAATACTTCGTTAAAAATTTCTGCAATTACAGAAAAAGATAAGGCAGATTTAAGGTTTGCTTTAAAATTGGGAGTGGATTGGGTTGCATTGTCTTTTGTACAAAGAGCTGCAGACGTTAGAGAAGCAAAGAAGCTAATTGATGGAAAAGCTTGGGTGGTTTCTAAGTTGGAAAAACCCAGTGCAATTGAGGATTTGGATGCTATTATCGAGGAATCTGCTGCGATTATGGTGGCTAGAGGCGATTTGGGTGTTGAATGCCCAATTCAGAATGTTCCGGTTTTGCAGAAAAAAATTGTGTCAGCTTGCCGCAAGCGAGCAAGACCTGTGATTGTGGCAACACAGATGTTGGAATCGATGATAAATAATCCAACTCCAACAAGAGCAGAGGTTTCAGATGTTGCAACAGCAGTATATGATGGGGCTGATACTATTATGCTTTCGGCCGAGACAGCTGCCGGTAAATATCCTGTAGAATCGGTCAAAATGATGCATAATATTGTGACACAAGTAGAAAAAGATCCGTTATTTTTTGAATTGACGCAAGCCTCAAGACGAAAACCATGCTGTTCCGGAGAAGCGGATTCAATAACTTTTGCTGCGAGTGAATTGACATGTGTGCTTAAAAATGTGAGGGCAGTTGTCAGTTATACAACATCGGGGCGTACGACTTTCTTAACAGCAAGAGAACGTCCGTATTTGCCGATTTTGGCAGTTACTCCGGATCTGTCTGTGGCAAGGCGGTTGTCTTTGGTTTGGGGAGTGCGGCCGTTTATTAATAAAAGAAGCTTTAAGAGCTTTGCAAACATTGAGGATTCGGCTGTTAAAATTGCAGTTTCAAATAAATATGCAAAGTCTGGTGATCATATTATCATTACGGCAGGGTTTCCTCTGAATCTTAAGGGTAGAACCAATGTTTTGCATACAGTTTATATACCTTAAAAGGTATTTTGTCTACTTGAGATAAGTTTTGTCTTGTATAAGTCATTAAAATATGATATAATGGTTTTGTATAACAAATTTTGTTCTATTATTCTGTGTCTCTTTTCGTATGTGTATTTTTTTGTGCATTCGAATTTAACAGGATAATGGTTGAAGATGAATGTTAAACTAAAAAAATATATATTATGAAAACGAAGGAATTTGTAAGTAAGTCGCTGAATGCGTTTTTCTGTGGTCTAGGACTGCAAGGAGTCATATTGTCAGACGATCCACTGTGGATAGGAGTTTTGTCTTTAGGCTTATTTGCCTGGCTGTGCTCTATAGTGGTGTTGATAATCAAGTCCCGAGAGGAACGTAAAAGTGGAGTAGGTGAATAGATAATGTGTCTGTTCATTTATTTGCAGAGTTAATGTTATATGCATTAACTCTGTTTTTTTGCATAAGTAAAAAGCTCGCTTAAAAACAGCGAGCTTTATTAAAACTGTGCAAATATCAAACAGATTAACCCTGACGTGCTTTTAATTTAGGGTTCTTTTTGTTGATTACGTATACGCGACCTTTGCGACGAACAACTTTGCAGTCCTTGTCACGTACTTTTTTGCTTTTCAAAGAGCTATAGATTTTCATTGTTCTTGTCCTTATATGTCAAAAGTTAAACGCAACTTATGATAAATAATATACTTTGTCAACTTAATTTTTTAGATTCTTTGGTAAAAAATTGTATTTGCTTTTGATTTTTTGTGTATGCTTTCTATAATACAAGTAATTTTGGAAAGGTTGTTAATATGAAAAAGCTGTTTTGGTTGTTGATAGGGGTGTTTTATTGCGGAATGGCTCAGGCGCAGATGCCATATATAGAAGAAGTTCGAGCCTTGGGAGCTATTGCAGGTCAAGGCTTGGCCTGCGGATCTGCTAAATATGATACTTTTGAATTGTTGGCTAGGGCTATTTTGCTAACTAAGTCGCCTTCAGATAAATTGCAGAGTGATGCAATATATGCATATTCTGAAGAAAAGGCAAATGCGTATATATCAAAAGAAATGGATGGATTTTATGATTGTGCGGCAATTAATAGGCGTTTTGATAAGCAAGATATTTTTAAAGCTGTTCTGTATGGTGATGGTACAATTAAGATGCCAGATGGTCAGATTTTGACGCCGAGAAACCCTTATGATGCACGGCTTATTTATAAAAACAATAAAGAACGTGAAGCGGCGAAAGCTATATATGATGGCGTGCAGGCGCAGATTATTAAAGTTGATGTGAAAGATGATGCTATTGCGCAAGCCAATGGTGCTTTGTCTCCGCCGACAGTTGGAAGAATACGACGTTCTGCTAATTAAAAAGTTGCTTTTTGAGTTTTAATCTGTATAGTCAAAGCCAAAGATTGTTTTAAGGAGATAAAAATGGCTTCAGTTCAATATGTTTTTGTAATGCAAAATTTGACTAAGGTTTTTCCGGGCGGAAAAGAGTTGTTTAAGGGAATTACTCTTTCTTTTTTGCCGGGAGCAAAGATTGGGGTTTTGGGTGTAAATGGCGCCGGAAAATCTACGCTACTAAAGATTATGGCTGGAGTCGATAAGGAATTTAATGGCGAGGCGTGGGCTGCAGAAGGAATAAAAGTTGGTTATTTAGAGCAAGAACCGCAATTGGATCCATCTAAAAATGTGATGGAAAATATTATGGACGGTTTGGCAGAAACCAGAGATTTGTTGAAACGATTTGAAGAAGTGTCTATGCGCTTTGGAGAAGAGCTGACAGATGAAGAAATGAACGAGTTGATAAATGAACAGGCAGATTTGCAAGAAAAAATAGATGCTTGTAATGGTTGGGACTTGGAGCGCACTATAGAAATTGCTATGGATGCGTTAAGATGTCCTCCTTCTGATGCTGATGTTACAAAATTGTCTGGCGGAGAGCGCAGAAGAGTTGCTTTGTGCCGTTTGTTATTGTCTAAGCCAGATATGTTGCTTTTGGATGAGCCGACAAACCATTTGGATGCCGAATCGGTGGCTTGGCTGGAAAATCATTTGAAAGATTACAATGGAACAGTCGTTATGGTGACACACGATCGTTACTTTTTGGATAATGTTACCGGCTGGATTTTGGAATTGGATAGAGGCCAGGGTATTCCTTATGAAGGAAACTATTCTTCTTGGTTACAACAAAAACAAAAACGTTTGGAACAAGAAGCTAGAGAAGAAACTGCCCGTCAGAAAGTGTTGGCTAATGAGTTGGAATGGATACAGAAAAATCCAAAGGCAAGACAAGCAAAATCTAAGGCTCGTATTAATGCTTATGATGAATTATTGGCTCAGGCTACTAAAGATAAGATATCTACAGCAAATATCAATATTCCAATGACCGAGAGATTGGGTGATTTGGTTATTGAGGCAAACAATATAAGCAAATCATATGGCGATAGGGTGTTGATTGATAATTTGTCTTTTAAGATACCTAAAGGTGCAATTGTGGGAATCATTGGCCCTAACGGAGCCGGAAAAACAACGTTGTTTAAGATGATTGCAGGTATTGAAAAACCAGATTCAGGAGAAATAAGAATCGGTGATACCGTGGATTTGGGGTATGTTGATCAGACCAGAGATGAGTTGAGCCCTAATAAGAATGTATGGGAAGAAATTTCTGATGGTTTGGATATGATACAATTAGGCAAAAAAGAGGTTCCTTCTAGAGCTTATGTCGGACAATTTAATTTTAAGGGTTCTGATCAGCAGAAAAAGGTGGGGCAATTATCCGGAGGTGAACGAAACAGAGTGCATTTGGCTAAAATGTTGAAGAAAGGCGCTAATGTTATTATGTTAGATGAACCTACTAATGATTTGGATGTTGATACTTTGCGCTCTTTAGAAGAGGGAATTATGAACTATCCCGGTTGTGTGTTGGTGACTTCTCACGATAGATGGTTTTTGGATAGGTTGGCTACTCATATTTTGGCTTATGAAGATGATGGTCATGTAGAATGGTTTGAGGGTAATTTTGAGGATTATGAAAAAGATAAGATACGTCGCCTTGGAGAAGATGCTGCCAAACCTCATAGGACACGGCATAAAACATTGACTAGGTAATTTCAACTATCAAAAAACAATAAAAAAGAGCTCTAAGAGCTCTTTTTTTGATACGCGAATGACACGGCTTTGAGAATTTGTATAAAAGTTGAATCGTTAATGAAGTCAAAATTTGATGGTAGAATATTATCTACCAAGTGATATACATCTGCGTCATATTCAACAAACTGTGGTATAAAGTGACGGCAAAAAGCATAGGCGGAGGCTAAAGTGACTTGCATATTGCTAGTGTCATAACCAATAGAGTGAAGTAATTCTTCTATATCATTAGTTTTTATTTTTTTTGCATCGGAAATAGAGTACCACAAGCCGATACCTTGTTGAGCTAATTGTTGCCAAGGAAAGGCTTTCCCGGGATCAGCTTTGCGAGTGGGGGCAATGTCTGAATGTCCAACGATGTTGTGGGCCGGAATTTTGTGGCGTTTGATAATATCAGTGCTCAATTTTATTAGCGATTGGATTTGAGCTTCCGGATATGCTTCTTGGCCCAGGCTGGGTGAAGATATTTCTATTCCGATGGAGCGAGAGTTGATACTTGTGTTTGCTTTTCTCCAGAATCCTACACCTGCGTGCCATGCGCGATTTTGTTCTTCGACACATTGGGTTATGGTGCCGTCTGTGTCAATAATATAATGGCAGCTAAGGCTTAGTTTTTTTAAGGTATCTATCATGATATCACTAGGCTGATTGCTACAGTGTAGCACCAACATATCTATCGGTAAATTACGCTCATCAAAAAAAGGTAAAAAGTGTTGTTTCATTTGCCACTCCGGAGTTTTACAATTTCTTGGTAGGCAAAGTTTATTTCTGCCATTTTATTGGTTGTTTGTTCAATTTCTTCTGGGGTGGCTCCTTTTGCTTGCAATCGATCCGGATGATATTGGATAATTAGTTTTTTCCATTTTGCTTTGATTTCGGCATCTGATGCAGTGTATAAAACTCCAAGAATGTCGTAGTAATCTTGAATGACTTGATTTTTGATCTTAGGGGTATAAATATCTTTAATTACTTCAAAGTTACCTTCGGGAATTTCTATTATTTGAGATATTTTTTTTAATAGGCTGTAGGTTTCTGGTTTTATTTGTCCGTCTGCTAATGCTATTTTGAAAAGGTTATCAATAATGCTTTCTTGCATTTCAATATTGTTTTGGCATATTTCTTTTAGTTGGCGAGCAAATTTTTCAAATCCGGCAGATGTTTTTTTTGCATCATTAAACGTTTTTGCAACTTGAGAGTTTTCTTCTTCTTTTACAACAAAAAGCTTTTTAAATGTGCGAATTTCATTTTCGCTAACTTGGCCATCTGCTTTGGCTACTTTTGCAGCAAGTCCTGCCATGGAGCGGATAAAAGAAATGTGACGGGCTTCTTTGGAATGGCGCCAGAGTTTGAGAGGGTTAATCCTTTTCCAAAAATGTCTGATTGTATCTATAGGAATGAGAGAGGCTTTTTCCATGCGATAGTAATCACAGAAAAATCCGATTATAACGCCACAAAATAATATTATTCGACTTTGGAAAACAAAACCGATGATTGCGCCTCCGATTTTACCCCAATGATTGTCCCAAAAGTGGTCAAACTTTTTGCGATAACGAGTAGCATGATGGCTTTTGGGGGTGTCAAAAATAAAGTGCCCTAGAATAAAAAGGAAGATGAGACCATTGAAGCCATATAAAACACCTCCGATAATCATTCCCCAGATTTTTCCCCAGAAATTTCCGTCTATGCGGTTGTAATAACGGTAATATTTGTATGGGAGCATAAGGCGAATGTTGTCATCTATTATGCTAAGACGACGTTCTAGTGAAACGATTAAGTGAGTGCGATCTATTAGCATATGGCCTAAAAACATGCCAACAAAAAAGCCTTCTGCGCCAAAAAGACGTAGACCAATAATTGCGAGTGTGAGTTTTCCGAGTGGTGACATGGGAGCTTAAACGTTGTTGCAACAATAATGTCAGTATATCGTGTTTTTGAAAAATGAAAAGGGTAATTGATTAGTTATAAGACTATAGCACTCATTTCGGTTGGAAAACATTTAGGTTTATTGATTAAATTTTGATGTGACATTCGTCTGTAGCTGTAGTAGCCATTGGCTAAGGGATATGTATCTATGCCTGAGGCTGAAATGTTTGATATGCCACAATGTTTGAGCTTGTCTATACAATATGATTCCAAGTTAAAAAACCAATGGTCGTTTTGTCCGGAAATAAAATATTGGCTCTGATTGATTGTTTGGTAAAAATTGTTGTCTACTTCGTAGGACGATTGAGCTATGCAGGGTCCGACAGCTGCAGCAATATCGGAGGTGTTTGCTCCTTTTTGCAACATAAGATTTATGGTGTTTTCTATAATGCCTTTATATGCACCTCGCCAGCCTGCATGGGCGGCTCCAATTATGCCGTGTTTGTAATCTGCCAACAAAATAGGAGCACAGTCTGCGGTGCGTATGCATAAAATTGTATTGGGTTGATCGGTGACTGCTCCATCTGCGTCGATTTGATCTTGTGTGGGAGATGATACATAGCATACATCAGAAGATACATCTTGTCGTAACAAATGTAGATTGGAAAGGTGAAGATTGAAATATTGAGCAGTGATTTCTAAATTGGTACTTAAATTTGATATGAGGTCATCACTTTTGGTGTTGACGTTTAGGCCTTTATAAATACCTTTTGATATTCCGCCGTGAGAATCGAAAAAACAGTGTTTATCTGTTGGAAGATTTGGTGCGTGCCATGTCATTATTTTTCTTTCAAAAAAGATTTTCCATATTCAAATGGGGGTATTTTAAAATATTCTGCAAGTGTTTGAGCAATATCTGCAAAAGTTTGGCGTTGCCCGATGTTTTTGCTTTTGATTTTTGCTCCAAACATGATTACAGGGACTTGTTCTCTGGTATGGTCTGAGCCGTCAAATGTTGGGTCGTTTCCATGGTCTGCTGTTATGATGGCAATATCATCAGGCTGCATTACATTACAAATTTCAGGCAATCTTCGGTCGAAGTACTCAAGAGCTCTGGCGTAACCTTTGACATCTCTGCGATGTCCATAGAGCATATCAAAATCAACAAAGTTGGTAAAAATTAGAGAGCCATCTGGAGCAGAAGAGGTCTCTGTTATGGTTTTGTCCCATAATTCTTCTAATCCATAAGCCATAACTTTTTTACTGATTCCTCTTCCGGCGAAGATGTCGCTTATTTTTCCGATAGCAATAACTTTGTTCTTGTTTTTTTTGAGTTTGTCCAACAAGGTTGGTTGTGGAGGAGGGACAGAGTAGTCGTGGCGATTTTTTGTTCGTACAAAATTTTCTGGTTTGTCTCCTGTAAATGGACGAGCAATGATGCGAGCAATGTTATATGGTTTAACTTCTTCAAATGCAATTTGGCAGAGTTCATAGAGTTTTTCTAGTCCAAAGTGTTCTTCGTGGGCTGCTATTTGCAAGCAACTATCTACAGAGGTATAAAATATTGGTTTGCGGGTTTTTATGTGTTGAACCCCAAGTTCTTTGATGATTTCTGTGCCAGATGCAGCTTTGTTGCCTAAAATGCCTTTGATGTTTGCTCTTTTACATATTTTTTTTATGAGTTCTGGCGGAAAAGATGGAAATTTTTTGGGAAAATATCCCCATTCGGTGAGAACTGGGACGCCGGCCATTTCCCAGTGTCCGGAAGATGTATCTTTTGCTCGACTCATTTCTTTGGCGTGGCCATATAAAGATTGCATTTTTATTTTGGCTGGGTCTTGAATACCTAGAGGAGGCTCGTGACCGCAAGCTCCTTCTGCTGTTTGCGAAAGTCCCAAATGCACTAAATTGGGGATGTTGAGGCCGAGGTTTGTTTTGGCTATGTGGCAGAGAGTATTAGCTCCTTTGTCGTTGAACATTTCGGCATCCGGAGCTCCTCCGATACCAAACGAATCCATCATGAGAATTATTGCTTTGCCCATAGCTGTCTCCTTTGCATTTTGTATTATGCGTGTATTATAGTATGGATTGGTTAATTTTCTACTGAAAAAGAAAATTATTGGTCGCCAATACGAAGAGCCTCGATAAATGCACTTTGTGGAACTTCTACTTTGCCAAATTGGCGCATTCTGAGTTTGCCTTTCTTTTGTTTGTCTAACAGCTTGCGTTTGCGAGTGACATCTCCTCCGTAGCATTTGGCCGTAACATCTTTTCTGAGAGCAGAGATGGTTTCTCGGGCAACAACTCTTCCTCCGATGGTTGCTTGAAGTGGAATTTTGAATAAATGTCTAGGTATAAGGTCTTTTAGTCTTTCGCAAATTTGGCGCCCTCGGCTTTCTGCTTCTGAACGGTGGCATAAAAAGGCCAAGGCATCGACGGGTTCTTCGTTAATGAGTATTTGTACTTTTACTAAATCTGACGGTTGATAGTCTATGAGTTCGTAGTCAAAGCTTGCGTATCCGCTAGTGATGGATTTGAGACGATCATAAAAATCAAAAACAATTTCATTGAGCGGAATTTTGTAAACAACCATGGCTCTGGAACCAACATAGGTGAGTTCTACTTGTTCACCTCGACGTTCGGTGCAAAGTTTGAGTACAGCTCCCAAATAGGTATCTGGCACCAGAATAGTTGCTTTGACCATGGGTTCTTCTATGATTTTTATCTGTGATGGATCTGGCATATCTGCCGGATTATGCAAGGTGATGCTAGAACCGTTGGTTAGGGTTATTTTGTAGGCCACAGATGGAGCTGTTGTGATGAGGTCTAGATCAAACTCTCTGCCAAGCCGCTCTTGGATGATTTCCATGTGCAAAAGGCCAAGAAAACCGCAGCGGAAACCCAAACCAAGTGCTGCTGAATTTTCGTTTTGGTAATCTATGCTGGCATCATTTAATTTTAGTTTGGCCAAGGCATCTTTGAGCAAGTCATATTGACTGGAATCTACCGGAAAAATGGAGCAGAATACAACAGGGATAGATGGTTTGAAACCTTGCAATGGTTCTGCACATGGTTTTTTATTATCAGTTATTGTATCACCAATACTGCAATCACCAACGCTTTTGATACTGGCTGTAATAAAACCAACTTCTCCTGGATATAGGGCTTCTACATCTGTCATTTTGGGGGAGAATATACCAACTTTGTCGATAAGATAGGTGGTGTTGTTTGACATCATACGAATCTGCATTTTTTTGCGTAGGATGCCATCGTGTACACGCACTAATATAATTACACCAAGGTAGCTGTCATACCAACTATCAATTAGTAAAGCTTTGAGGGGGGCTTCTTCTGATCCTTGGGGTGCCGGTAGTTGGGATACAATTGCTTCTAGTAATTCGGGAACACCAAGGCCTGTTTTGCCAGAAGTCTCAATGGCAGAAGAGGCATCTATGCCGATAACGTCTTCTATTTGATTTTTGACTCTATCAGGGTCAGCAGAAGGCAGGTCTATTTTGTTTAAGACAGGGACAATTTCGTGGTTGTTATCTATGGCCAGATATACATTCGCCAAAGTTTGTGCTTCAACTCCTTGGGTGGCATCAACAACCAAAACAGAACCCTCGCAAGAAGCTAATGAGCGAGATACTTCGTAAGAAAAATCTACGTGTCCGGGAGTGTCTATGAGGTTTAGTTGGTATGTTTGTCCGTCTTTTGCAGTGTAGTTTAGGCGAACAGTTTGTGCTTTGATAGTTATGCCTCTTTCTTTTTCAATTTCCATATTATCCAGAACTTGTTCGGTCATTTCTCTTTTTTCGAGACCACCACAATGTTCAATAAGACGATCTGCTAGAGTAGATTTGCCATGATCGATGTGGGCAATGATTGCAAAGTTTCTTATCAGGTTTAAATTCTGTTTGGTCATTTTGTTGTTTATTCCCTGTAAATGCTTATTTGTTTTGTATTGAAAATAGCTGAAATTTTAAATTTCGCAACCACTAAATTTGTAATACCTAATATCTATGCATTGACTAACGCATATAAAAAGAGCTATAATCGTAATATATTTATTATTAGGAGCATAATCTGATGAGAAAAATGATAGACATTGATTTTGGTTCAACACGTTATGATGAGCTGGTGGAACTTAGATATAAGATTTTGCTTGAGCCTTTGGGGCTAAAGTTTTTGGATGCACACCGAGCAAATGAGATGAATTATTTGCATATTGGTTGTATAGAAGCTTTGGATGATAGACTGGTGGGGGGCTTGATGTTGGCTCCGGTAGATAATGAAACCGTAAGATTGATGGAAGTTGCGGTTGAAACCAGGTATCAGCGAGAAGGAATCGGAAGATCTATGGTGCAATATGCAGAGAAATGTGCTAGAGAAGTCGGATATACTAAAATGATTATGCATGCCAGATTAACAGCGGTGCATTTTTATGAAAAATGTGGTTTTAGACAAGAAGGTGATATTTTTGAAGAACAAGGATTGACCTTTGCAAAGATGATAAAAGATTTGTAAAAGGAAGCCCCGCATTAGCGGGGTTTTCTTTTAGATTAGTTTTAGGTTGCCAGCGGCGGCTCTGCCGATGTTGTCTGCATAGAGATCATATTTTATGCGCTGGCCGTCTTTTAGTTGATGAATGCCGGCTTTTTGAAGTTGGGAGATATGAACAAACACATCTCTGCCGCCAAGTTCGGGAATGATGAAACCATATCCTTTTTTGGCATTATACCATTTGACAGTGCCTATTGACATTTGATACCTCTTCTAAATAATGATTTGCAATGTTCTGCAATATTACAGATGATAATTTTATATAATCTTCTGAAAAAACAAATAACAGGGTTATAGATAGAAGAGTTATATCTTATCCACAGAGGTTCAAAAGATGTTTGTTCATCACTATATATAATGTAATATACAAGAAATTAGTTTTTTTCAAAGAAAGATAGATGGCAAAGATTAGTTTGACAGCAAGCATGCGCAGCAATTTGCTGAGCTTGCAAAAGACCAATAGCCTGATGGATTTGACCCAAGAACGTCTGTCCACCGGCAAAAAGGTCAATTCAGCCATCGACAATCCCTCTTCTTTTTATACAGCACGTTCTTTGAACAACAGAGCCAGTGACCTAGATGCCCTGCTTGACTCTATGGGGCAAGGAATTCAGACCATCAAGGCTGCCACCACCGCAATTGAAACCGCCACCTCTTTTTTGGAGCAAGCCAAAGCGGTAGCAACTCAAGTTCTTGATGAAAGTGGAAATTCTTTGTCCAAAGAAGACAAATTGCAAGATTTTATTGATGATGGTTATGAGGTTATCTCAGCCGGAGCCAGTGCTGATGATATCAAACAAATGATAACCAATGGCGCAACCAAATTGGTGCTTGCCGATGATTTGACCTTGGATGCACCATTAGAAATTGACACCAGTGATATTATCATAAATGGTAATGGAAATAAAATAAGTTATAGTGGTGGCGACAATTTGCTCAAATTTACTGGCACCGGTGTAGAAGTATCAAATATTGAGCTGGATTATACATCAACAAATGGAGCAATTTATAGTTCAACCGGAGCTATTTTGGCTAGCAATGGTGCCGAAATTATTTTGAGCGATATTACAATCAAAACCAGCGGTGACTATGTGCATGGAGTGGTTGCAGAGGGAAGCTCACAAATAACATTGGATACTGCCAAAAATATTTCTACCAATGGAGAGTTGGCACGCAAGGTGTTTAATGCTGATGCGGCCACGATTTATGATGGAGAGATGAACACCAAATTGTTGGTTACTCAAACAACTGTTGATACACCGGCGGCAGATGCGGCATATAACTATTATGTTGTTAGCGAAAAAGATGCCAATTTTGGTAAAGGCACCTGGTATTTGCCATCTATAGGAGAATTGGCAGATGGCTTGTATGGCACGGATACAACACAGATATCAGATAGTTATTATTGGGGAACAGCAGGAGCTGATGCAGAGCATTTCAACACCATAAATACAGCTTTAGGTAAAATGGGCAGTGATGCTGAGCAATTAGCTTCTTTCATTTGGTCGTCTTCTGAGGGAAGCTACCTCAATTCTTGGAAGCTCGATCCCACTAATGGTCATCGTAGCGACGGCTATAAGGGTAGTGCCTTTTCAGTTCGTAGTTTCCAGCTTTTAGAAAATTGTTTTACCGATGGTGGAGCAAAGTCTGCCGATGGCAGCAATGCTGCCCCACAAATCGGCGATATTATGTATGCAGATTTCACCTACAGCAGTGCCGATGATTATGACGCCTATAAAGGTAGCAAAACCGCAGTTGGTGTTATCGTCAGTCTTTCTGAAGATGGTTCTTCTGCCAAATTAATGAGCCTAAAAAGCTTAGGGGATATAGAATGGGGCGGTTATGACACAGATATCTCCGGTATGGATAATTTTATGGGAGATGATTGGGGAACATTTAGCACCATCACGGTTGGTGGCAGTGAGAATCCGGTTGCCTTTAGTCTACGTCGAGATGTCGGAGGCGGTGAAACTCCGGCTGATGGTTATGATATCAGCCAATATCAAAAGATTTTGAGCCAATATGATGATTTGATTGATGACGCCAAATATAAGGGTGTAAACTTGCTCAAAAATGAAACATTAAAAATCAAATTTAATGAAGATGGCAGTGCTTTTATTGATGTGGTTGGCAAAGACATTTCTGCCGCAAATATCGGACTAACTACAACAGAATGGGCAACGGTTGAGGATATTTCTCGCTCAATAGGAGAACTGACATCAGCAATTGGTCAATTGCGTGCATTTGCCGGAGAGCTTGGTAATAATTATAGTATTGTGATGAACAGGCAAGATTTTACCGAGAATTTGATAAATATTCTTACCGAGGGTGCCGATAAACTCACGTTGGCGGATATGAATGAAGAATCTGCCAATATGCTGGCTTTGCAAACTCGTCAACAATTGGCGATTAATGCCTTATCACTGGCGTCACAAGCTTCTCAAGGTGTGTTGAAGTTGTTTTAAGGCAATAGAGGAAATAGGTAAAAAAGGGGTTATATTCGTTGAAGGGCATCTAAGGCGCCTTGCAATATGTAGGCGGCAGAAGAACTGTCTAAAACTTGTTTGCGTTTGGAGCGAGACATATCTACTTCTTTAATAAGAAAATTTTCCATGGCTCTTGATGATAGTCGCTCATCCCAAAAAGTGTAGGGAAGCGGTATGTGTTGATATAGTTTTTCGGCAAATTTGCGAACAGCCTCAGCTGTGGCACCTTCTGAGCCATCCATTTGTAGCGGTAATCCATAGATGAAACCGCCGGCTTCTTTTTGGTGAACAAGGTCTTGAATCTGTTTGATATCTGCAGCCCAAGAGGTGCGAAAAATGGTTTTTTGAGATGTGGCAATCATCCACATGAGGTCTGATGAAGCAACACCAAGCCGGCGTTCACCATAGTCAAAACCGATTATGGCGCTGCGGGGTTTTATGATGTTTTTGAATTCTTGTAGTGTCATGAGGGTATTTTAACTAATTGATAGCTTAAAAGTCAAGATTGCTAATTGAATTTTAAGAATCTTTGTTTACAATTTTGAAGAATAAAAATTTGATTTTGAGGAAAGAAATGAAAATGAAGTTGCGTTTGTTGGCTTTAGTTTTTGGGTGTTTGGCGTGGTCTGCAACAGCAAAGGCAGAATTACGAATCGATGTATCCGGTGCTATGAGGGAGCCTATGCCGGTGGCTTTTCCGGAGATGATACATAATGGTTTTTTTGTGGGGCGCTATGCAAGCCAAATTAGAGATGTGGTAATTGCTGATTTGGAAAGATCCGGCTTGTTTAGTATTATTAATGAACGTAGCTATATTCAGGAATTTAAATCTATGGATGAAGAGCCGGTGTTTATTGATTGGAAGGCTCTTAATGCTCAGGCTTTGATTCAAAGCTCTGTGGTGGAAGTTGATTCTAATAATTTGCGTGTGGAATTTAGGCTTTGGGATGTGTATACGGAAACCCAAATGAAAGGGCAGTCTTTTACTACAACAAAGGATAATTGGCGTAGAGTTGCCCATGTGATGGCCGATGCTATTTATGAAAGATTGACCGGAGAAAAAGGATATTTTGATACGAGAATTGTCTATGTGTCAGAGACGGGGCCGGCAACAAAGAGAATTAAACGTTTGGCAATTATGGATCAAGATGGCGAGAATCATAAGTTTTTGACATCGGGTGCGGCAATGGCTTTGACCCCACGTTTTTCTCCGAATCTGCAAAAAATTACATATATGTCTTATAGTGGAGATACTCCCAGAGTGTATATTTTGGATATTGAAACAGGAAAACAGACATTGCTTGGGAATTTTCCGGGGATGACATTTGCTCCGAGGTTTTCACCAGATAGCTCTAAGGTGTTGTTGAGCTATGCTACTAAAGGAAAAACCAATATTTATGAGATGGATTTAAATAAACGCACAAGCAAACAATTGACATGGGGAGGCGCAATTGATACATCTCCAAGCTATTCTCCCGATGGAAGTCAGATTGTGTTTAACTCTGATAGAGGTGGAAATCAGCAGCTTTATGTGATGGATGCAGATGGTAGCAATGTTCATAGAATTAGTTTTGGTACGGGGCGCTATGCTACCCCGGTATGGTCACCAAGAGGAGACTATATTGCTTTTACAAAAATGGCAGGAGGACAATTCTATATTGGCGTGATGTATCCGGACGGAAGTGGCGAACGATTGTTGGCTAGCGGTTATTTGGTGGAGGGACCAACTTGGTCACCAAATGGGCGTGTGTTGATGTATTTTAGACAGGAACAGGGAGGTAGAAGATCTACTGCTCCGGTGAAGTTGTACTCTATTGATTTGACTGGGTATAATGAACGGCAAATTATTACTCCGGCAGATGGAAGTGACCCAGCGTGGTCTCCGTTGTTGCCGTGATGATAGCCGTGCGAAACTAATATTAAAAAACAGCCTTCGGGCTGTTTTTTGTTGACTTTTTAAGGCGTTGGTGGTTAAACTTTGGCAAATTTGTATTATTGTTAAATCTTATTAATTTTTATTTATTATGGAGAAGTATAAAGATTATCTTTGGGCAGAAGATTTTGAGGTTAGAAGTTTGGCCAGAAAAGTGGCGGTGAACAAATATCTGAATGGAGATGCTTTTTTGACTGAGGAAGCAGTGGCTAAGCTGATTGTGGAGAATTCAGGATGTCTGGGGACTTTGCAAAGTTTTGCTGCTGAATTGTCACAAAAACCGTTTGATGGCTTTTTGATTGGACGCTTTGTCAGCTTAACTAAGATGTTGCAGACACAGGCAAAGTTTGTTGACGAGTTGCCTTTTTTGTGGATGCAGTTGATGCATGTGGTGGAAGATAATGACAAAGCCTTGAACCAAGAAATTGTGCAATTAATTGAAGAGGCTAAGCTATCTGTTCTGTTGAAGATTGTTTGTGCGTTGAAATGTGCGGTGCGTTCTAACAGATTGCAAGCAATGCTTTGTATATGGTTACAAAGTGTTGATAGCAGACATTGGATAATACTGTTGCAAATGCTAAAAGCAGAGACAAGGTCTTTGCAGGGAGCTTATTTGTTGAAAGATGCAAAAATACCGACAACCACGCAGGCTTGTGCTTTGCTGTATGATATTGCAGTGGAAAAAGAAGATAAGTCTGTGTTTGCAAAGTTTTTGGAATGTCTGCAACAGGTTGATTGTTCAAGCAAGAGGTTTGCTTTTTATCCATCAGAGATTCTGAGAAAAGAAACTTTTGTGCAGAAATATCCGGACATGGTTTTGGATTTTTGTAATATGTTGTTTGCAAAAGGTTATCTGACAAACAAGGATTTTAATGACAGCTTTGTTTGTTATTGTAATGAATTGTTTGATGATAAAAATCTGGGCAAAAGGAGATGGGTATCTTTGGCTAATGCCTTGTATGTTGGCATGAGAAAGGCTTCTGTGAATGATAGAGATGCAGCGCTGAAAATAGTGCTTGGATTGGCCGGAAAATATCCGACTAGAGAGGCTTTTTGTACCTCTTTTTCGGAGCTTGATAATGAGGTTGTGGCTGAGTTTTTGGTTACAGTTTATTATCAGAAGTTGGACAAGGAAGGTGCTATTGATTTGCCGGAGATTTTGGCTGTTGCTTATGTGCGAGACAAACATGTATTTTTGCAAGAAAAAGTTGATGATCTGATTGAAGAGGCTGTTGCAAAAGCTTATGCTTGGGGTGTGAATTTGGGTCCTAATTGGGCTTATCATACTTTGGGGTTGCTGAAAAGCCAAGAACTGAAACAGATTGATGCAGATGTATTGCGTAAAATTTGTAACAGAGCGTTTATGGTGCGTTTGTATTCTGCGCTTGGAAGTCAAGTGCTTCAGGCTGAGCTAATGGATACGGTAATGAGCTTGAAGTTAGATAAATCGGTGTTTGCAGAGCAGCAATATGCTGAGATATCTGCTTATAAAGAGAGAATAAAAGTGCTTAATATTCTACGCTCGGAGCTTAGGTCTTAGACCTAAGCTTTTTTTGTTGACGTTTTGTCTAAAATGTGGTATTTTGACAGGGAAAGTTAATTTTTTTTTAAAATAATTATATTTATGGATATGAAAAATTTTATGGCCCAGATGGAGAGACAGTTTCCTTGGCCACAGATGGAGAACACAGTAACTATCAATCCGATAACAAACGTAGCAGAGAAGCACGAGTTTGTGTTAAGGTTGAAGGAATTGTTTGATGTCTACTCAGAGTTTGATCCGCTCAGATGCGTAGAGATTTGTGATTGGGTGCTCAAACAGTTGAATATGCGTGATCCGGATTACCCGACATTGGCTCATGTGCCTATTAAGGAGAATGCAGAGCTTTTTGTAAAATATTTGCAAAGAGCGCAAATGAAAGCCAAAGATGGTTTGACAGCTAAGCATGCTTTGATGGCACTGGTGCTGTTGAAAGAGGCTCCTGTTGAGGATATCCAACGCCAGGCTTTGGCAATCTGTAAGGCGCTAAACACGATTTCGGTGCAGAATCTGGAGGAAGAGAGAAAATATGTTGAGGCATATAAGTATCTTTGGAACAAAGGTGATAAGTTTCATGCTTTGTTTGCAGACAACGGGTTGTTGTAGACAGTTAAGAAAAAAGACCGTCGAATGATTTCGACGGCTTTTTTTATGATATTTTTTCGATAATGTCCGGAAAAGATTGTGGAGCTTTATCGGTGATTGTTATTAATTTTTGTAGGTTGTCTGCGGCTTTAGCAAATTGCTCTTCAGAGGCAGCGTGTACAAAAGCCAGAGGAGTTTGTGTATCTATCTGTTGGCCGATTTGGCAGAATTGTGTGTAACCAGTTGAGTAGTCTAGTTTTTGGTCTGGTGTTGTGCGACCGCCTTTTAGCTCTATGATGCTTAGGCCAATACCTCGGGTATCCATGCTATGAACAAAGCCAGATTGCTGAGGATATACCGGACGGATTATTGGTGCTTGAGGCAGATATTGGTTTGCTTTTTCACAAAAATCTGATGGCCCGCCTAATGCTGATATCATTTGTGCAAATTTTTCAAGGGCAAGGCCTGTGTCTAGAACTCTCTGCAGTTTGTTTTTGGCTTCTTTCAAATTATTGCATATTTGAGCAGAAACAAGAAGTTCTGAACAAAGTTCTAGGGTTATGATATGTAGTCTCGAATCGACGTTGATACCTTTGAGGAAATCTACGGCTTCCTGTACTTCTACAGCATTGCCTGCAGAGTGGCCAAGTACTTGATTCATGTCTGTTAGAACAGCATTTGTTTTGCAGCCGGCAGCATTGGCAACGTTGACAATTGAACGAGCCAGAGATTGAGCTCTTTCTATGCTTTCCATGAATGCTCCATTGCCACATTTTAGATCCATGACCAAACAATCAAGACCGGCGGCAAGTTTTTTGGAAAGAATAGAGGCTGTAATGAGTTCTATTGATTCTACCGATGCACATACATCACGGATGGCGTATATTTTTTTGTCTGCGGGAGCAAGGTTGCCGGTTTGCCCAATGATGGCACAACCAACTTCTTTAACAACTTTTTTGAAGAGTTGGTTCGTTGGGACAGTTTGATAACCAGGGATGGAATCGAACTTATCGAGAGTGCCACCGGTGTGTCCTAGGCCTCGTCCGGATATCATCGGAACATAAGCGCCACAAGCTGCCAGCATTGGAGCTAGCATTAGACTAATTTTGTCGCCCACTCCACCGGAAGAATGTTTGTCGACAATGGGACCATCAACATCTGTCCATTTTAAAACATCGCCGGAATCTCTCATGGATTGGGTGAGTATTGTGGTTTCTTCTGTGTTCATACCGTTTAGAAAAATGGCCATTGTTAGGGCTGCAGCTTGTGCATCTACAATGCTACCATCGGTTACTCCTTTGATAAAAAACTGTATTTCTTCTGCAGAAAGTGCTTGTTTGTTGCGTTTGCGACGGATGACTTCTTGTGGTAGCATGTTTTAGTATCCTTGTTTGATTGTTTTGATAAGGTCTTTTAGTACGGAGCTGGCTCCAATGCGAAAATGTTGTTGGTTTATCCAAGACGAGCCAATGATGACGTTTGCTAAGGTTAGATATTTTTTTGCGTCTTCGGTTGTTTTTATGCCTCCACTTGCTTTGAAACCAATGTTTTTGCCACTTGCACGAATTGCTTCTAAGATGGCATTTGCCGCCTCTGGGGTGGCAGATATTTTGGTTTTGCCGGTTGATGTTTTGATGAAATCTACGTCTGCTTCAGCACAAAGTAGAGATGCTTTTTTGATGAGGATCGTAGATTTTAGTTCTCCGCTTTCGATAATTATTTTTAGAGCATTGTTTGGGCATGCTTCTCTACACATGCGCAAAAAAGAGCGACAAAAATCTTCATCTCCGGATAGAAGGTGTTTGTATGGTAGAACCGCGTCAATTTCATCTGCTCCTGATTTGAGAGCTTTTTTTATTTCTTTTTCTGTGTTTTTGATGTCTGTTTGTCCTTCTGGAAAGTTGACAACCGTTGCTATTTTTATGCCTTCGGGAATTTCTTTGAGGGCGTGGTGAATGAACTCAGGATATATACAAATGGCGGCGACGTTACCATATGGGGTTGCCGCTTTTTTGCAGAGTTCGGAAATGCTCTCTGGAGTATCATTATGGTTTAGTGATGTGAGGTCAAGAGAGCGAATGATTGTTCTGGCCGCAGAGACATTATCCATTATAGTTCTCCGATGAAAGATGTTAGGATTTGAGATAAGTTTGTTGTTGCTTTGGCTGCGGTTTCTAATGTTTCTTGATGGGTGGGGGAACCTCCTTCTACGCCACTGCAATAGTTGGTTATGGTTGAAATGCCTAAAACTTTCATACCACAATATGCTGCAGTTATTGTTTCTGGTACAGTGGACATACCATTGGCATCTGCGCCGATAATTTGGCACATTTTTACTTCTGTAGGGGTTTCAAAAGCCGGGCCAGACAGCATACAATAGACCCCTTGGTGAAGATGTATATTGAGTTTTTTGGCAATTGATTGAGCTTTTGATATATATTCTGGCGTGTAAATAGTGTTCATGTTGGGGAATCTTGGGCCAAAGGTTTCATCGTTGCGGCCAATTAGGGGATTAAAACCACTTAGGTTTATGTGGTCTTTTATAAGCATTAGTGAACCAGGAGCCATCTCTTTGTGTAAGGATCCTGCAGCATTGGTCACGATTAATGTTTTTATTCCTAAAAGTTTGAATGCTTTTATGATGGAGGCAACGGAAGAGGCTGGATATCCTTCATAAAGATGGATACGTCCTTGCATACATAAAATTTCTTTGTTTGCTAAAGTTCCGCAAATAAGTTGTCCTTGGTGGCCGGGGACAGTGCTTTGAGGAAAGCCATTTATTTCTGAATAATTTATGGTTAGTTGGTTATATATGTGCTTGGCAAACTCTCCAAGACCACTTCCTAAAATAAGAGCTATTTGTGGTGTTCTGGGGGAGATTTTGTCTTTTATTTGTTGAGCGAGAGAATAAGGAAGATTTTCCATGCTTAAAACTCCGAAAAAGAATGTGGTAGTAATTCTGTTATATTGTATGTTTTTATCGTGCCTTGTTTGTTTGCTACATGGATGAGAGTTTGAGGAGTTGCGAATTCTGCAATACGTTGTCTGCAAGCTCCACAAGGGCTGATTAATTCTTGGCTGTCAGCATAGATTAAAATTTCGGCAATGGAGGTGTCTCCGTTGGCAATCATGGCGCTTATTGCGCCAGCTTCTGCACACGTTCCGACAGGGTAGGAGATGTTTTCAACATTGCAACCAAAATAAAAGTTTCCATTGGTGGAAAGTATCGCAGAACCAACCGCAAACTTAGAATATGGGCAGTAAGCTTTTTGAGCGGCTTTTGTAGCCAAAGAAAAAAGATTTGTTGTATTATTCATAACTTGCCTTTATTGATAGATTTTTTACTAATTATATTTAGTATAATAAAAAAGCTTAAGAATAAAAGCAAAGAATATTTTGATGTTCATGCAGATAATTCTTTTGAGGAGAATGCTTGTGAAAAAGTTTTTGATTGTTTTTCTGACCTTAGTTTTGGCCGCAATTGGCGGTTTGGCTATGTATGTGAACTCGATAGATTGGAATAAGCATAAAAGTGTTATTGCAGAACAATTTAGTGCAGCTACCGGTAAAAAAATTGTTTTTGATGGTCCAGTTTCTTTTGAATTGTTGCCAAAACCGTATTTGCGAGCAACAAATGTAAAGATATTTAATAGGGACAATGATAAAGAGCCTTTGGTAGATATACCCAATATGGTCGGAAGTTTGGCTTTGGCGCCATTGATTAAAGGTGAATTTGTTGTTCAGAGAATGGAACTGAAAAAGCCTAAAATTAATATGTTTTTATTGCCAGATGGAAAATTAAACTGGCAGAGTAATTTTACATCGGAGCAAAAAGCTCAGATAAATAATGCTAATTTTACTTTGAATAGTGTGGGTTTGCAAAATGCACAAATTTTTTTGGATGACCAAGTGCATAATGTGGCTTTTAGTTTGGATAATTTGAATGGAGAATTTGTAGCTCAGAGTGTATTGGGGCCCTATAGAATTGAGGGTAATTATATAAAAGATAATGAACCGGTTGGTTTTGCTGTGTCGTTGGGACAGATAACAGATGGTTTTGCTACAACACTAAATTTGGCTGTGACACATCCGAAAACAGAAAGCTATGCCAGATTTGATGGAAATGTTATGTTATCTAATAAGACGTTCAATGGCGAAATGGTTGTAGAATCTAAAAAGTTGCGCCAGTTTGCAGAAGCTGCGATAAAGACTATAAAGTTTGATCCCAATTATGATTATCCGTTGGCAGTGTTTGCAAATGTAACTTTGAATGAAAAACAAATAACGCTTGAAAATGCCGTAGTTAAATATGGAGATACGCAGGCTGCGGGAATGGTGGAGATGCCTTTTAATGATGGTTTTTATAATGAGGGCGTAAAACCTAGAATATCATCTTCATTTAATTTTACAAATTTTGATTTGACACCGGTAGTATATGCATTATCAAGTTTTGTAGAAAAACAAGCTAAAGGAAAAGATTTGTATAATCCAAACTTTGATTTTGATATGATGGTTGAGTTAGAAGCAGCAAGAGCATCTTACAATGGACAGGTTATTAAGAATTTTAAAGCTGATTTTGATATGGTTGAAAATATTTTAACGATATCAGATTTATCTGCCAGAGTACCGGGAGATACAGATGTAAGCTTGAAAGGAACAATATCTTCTTATGATGATGAATTGTTTTATAATGTGGAATCAGCGGTTTCATCTGAAAATCTGTTGTCTACTCTTAAATGGTTGAATTTGGAACCTAAAGTTACTACGGTATCTACGTATAAGAGAGTAAATGCTAATGCTAAAATTTCAGGAACATTAGATAGAGTTCAAGTTTCTCCGTTTGATCTTGAATTAGATAAAAATAAAATTTCTGGCGAGCTGGGTATTAGGCTTGATGATAGAAATGATATAATGGCGAATGTTGTGGTGGATAGTATTAATTTTGATAATTATCTGGGAGGGTTGCCTGTAGAAGAGTTAGAAAAAAATTGGTCAGATAAAATATTGTATCGTTTTTCTAAACTCTCTTTTTTGAACGATTTTGATATGAAATTAAATGCTAAATTTAATTTGGGTATTTATGAGTCGACGCCTTTTGAAAATGTGGAAATTGAAGCAGATTTGATGGGCGGACGTTTGGAATTGAAAAAGTTTAGAATCGGTACAGTGCTAAATAGTTCATTGTTGCTATCAGGTAAAGTTTGGGGGTTTGGCAATGGTGTTAAGTTTGAGGATCTTAATTATGATTTTGAGACTGCAGATGTAGGGGCTTTGGTTTCTAAGTTGAATATGGATGTTCCATATTTTGAGAGATTTAAAAAATTATCAGCTAAGGGGGTGGCTTCGGGAGAATGGATGCGTTTTTCAACAAATACTAAAGTAGAATTGGCTAATACAATATTTGATTTTAATGGAGATGTAGATAGAAACAAAGGAATGGTTTGGGTTGATGGTGATTTTGAACTAAAAAACCCTGATTTTGTGAAGATGCTTGATAATTATGGAGCAAAATATAAACCTAGTGCTGTGTCTATGGGGCTTGTTAATGCCAAGGGAAAAATAAAAGGAAATAAAAAGGAAATGTCTTTTGCCCCGATAGATTTTAATATTGGGTTTAATGCTTTTACAGGGGATGTGTCGTATAAGGTGGATAATAATGAAAGGTGGTTTTGGAAGACAAATTTATCCGTGAATAAATTGGAATTAGACAGATTTATGCCTAAAGGAAAAAACAGTTCTTCAGATGGTATTATTGATAAAAATGAGGCAGGTAAAGATTTTGTGACACGTCCGATGTGGAATAAAAATACAATCAATTATGAATTTTATGATTCTTTTGATTTAGATGGTCGTTTTGAAGTGCAAGAACTGTCTTATAAAGGAACTGATTTTGGAAAATCTGAGGCAAAAATTGATATGAAACAAGGTGTTGCCGAAGTGACGGATTTGATGGTTGATTATAAAGGAGGTCGCTTAACATCATCACTAAAGTTGCAAATGAGAAAGGAACCAACTTTAAGCGGTAAAATGTTATTAGAAAAAGCGAATATAAATCAGTTTGGTATTGGAAATGATAGATATGCAATCAAAGACGGTTCGATAAATTGGGATTTTGTTTTTGATGGTAAAGCATCTAGTGAATCTATGTTTGCAGATAGTGTCAGTGCCGAAGGTAGTATTGTTTTAAAAGATTTTAATGTAAAAGGCTGGGATTTGTCTGCGGTGTATGGGGATATTGTTAATAGAGAGAACAATGAAGGTTTGTTGGCTGATGTTCAGAAGGATATGCAAAAAGGAGAAACAAAATTTTCTTCTTTTATGAGTAAAGTTGATGTGCGTAAAGGTCTGGTCGTTTTAAGAGATGTTCAGATGCGGGGAGAAAATGTAAATATCAAAGTTGATGGAAAGGGAAGTATACCTGCTTGGAATGCTGATATTTTATTTGCTATAAAATTTGATCAGCCAAAACATTTGCCTGGCTTTGATTTTGAAGTTAAGGGACCGTTGGATGCTCCTGAATTTGAGATAGATGCCAATAAAGTGTTTGAATATTATCAGATGAGGCAAGATAAAAAAGAAGCAGCATTGCAAGCAATAGAGGATATGAAAAAAGCAAATTTGCAAAAAAAAGCAAATGAATATAAAGGTGTTACGGACAATTTAATAACAGTTATTAAGACAACCGTGGTGCCGGAAATTGAAAAATATAAATTATCTGCGCAAAATGTGGAAATCCAAGCAAAGTATGATGCTCTGATGGCTCAAGTTAATTCGGTGTTGTCTGATTTGCAGGCAAATGCTAGTATGGTTTCAGATGCAGAAATTTCTGATGAAAAGCTTATTTTGGTGCAAGAAAATAATATAAAAAATGAAGCAAAAATTGAGCCTATAAAAAATGAGTTGCAAAAATATTATTTGGAAGATCTGAAATATGCTAATAAGTTGCTTTATGAGCAATTGGTGGAGCGATATAATGAAGCAAAGATGTTGGAATTTAATTATAGAGAAATAAAACAGGCTCATGATACACGATTAAATGCAATAGGTGCAGATTGGGGGACTGATGGGAATGTAGTAGCGTGGGTATCGTTCTTGGAAGATAAATTTGCTGAATTTGATGGTGAAGACAAGAAACTGATGGATGCCTTCATGGAACGACAACGCGAGGGAAATGTAGAGTTGGTGTTAAGGTATGGCAAGGATTTGAAAGATCGAAAAAATGTGCTTGATGTTGACTTGGAAAATGTAAAACAAACAATTGATGAATATAAAATTTATGCAGATGAAAAAATCTTGGCAATGGAGACGGACTTTGCAAAGAGACAGAGAGAAGCAGAAGTGGAGCGAAAAGTTCAGGAAAATACAGGCTCGATTAGTATTAAGAAAAGTGGTAAAGTGGTGAAAGTAAGCAGGGATATCTCAGAGATAGAAAAGGCTGAGGAATTAGCAGATGAAAAAGAAATTAAAGTGCTGGATTTTTCAAAGCCTAAACAGGAAAATTCGGATGTTGCACCAGTTAAAAAAAATGTTGTTAAAAAAGGTAGGGTAAAGCGTTATTAAAGATTGTCGAAAGTTTTTTTGGTGTTATATTAAGTAACATAAATATAACGAATATTATTTGGAGTTTTAATATGCAAAAAAAACCAGAAGTTTGTATTATTCCTGTTGCGGGATTATCTACTCGTAATTTGCCCTCTACAAAAGCACTACATAAAGGGTTTTTAACTTTACATAGTAAGCCGATTATTCAATATGCTGTTGATGCTTGTGCTGAAATAGGAATTAAAGAAGTCATTTTTATTTATAGTGATCAATCTTGTAAACATTTGTTTGAAAAACATTTTTCTCCGTATCCTTGGTTGGAAAACCATCTAAGAGAAAAAGGAAAGCTGGATTTGCTTAAGATTGTTCAAGATATTATTCCTGCCGGCATGAAGTTTTCTTTTGCAGAGCAAAAAGAGCCTAAAGGTAATGGCCATGCTGTTTTGATGGCTAAAGAATTGGTTGGAGATAGAGATTTTATTGTGATGTGGGCTGATGATGTGTATGTTAATACTCATGGTGGAAAAGGAATATTGGCTCAATTGCTAGATGTTTATAATCAATATGGTGGTATGGTTGATCATGTGCAGGTTTTTCCGGATGATGAGATTGTTCGTTATGGCGTTTTGGAAGGAGCTGTACAAGAAGGTAATGTTGTGCATGCAACAGGGAAGATAGAAAAACCATCAAAAGAAAATATTCCTTCCAATTTTGGTAGTTTAGGCCCTTATATTTTGCCAAATGAAATAATGAATATATTGCCGGAAGTTCAAAAGGGTAATAATGGAGAAATTAATTTGGCAGACGCAATGGGACTGGCGGCTAAGAGAGGAGTGAAGCTAACCGGAGTTATTTGTGATGCAGAACGTTTTGATTGTGGAACCAATAAAGAGTTGGAAAAAGCAAATTTGCGGTTGAGCCTGATGGAAGATCCGGAATTACGTGATTATTGTTGTCATGTGCTAAAAGCTTGTTCTGAATAAGAATGAAAGCCGCTATCAATTGATAGCGGCTTTTTTTTTAATCTTTGTGGCGAAAAGTAATGCGTCCTTTGGTTAAGTCATAGGGAGTCATTTCGATATCTACTTTGTCTCCAACCATAACTCTAATACGGAATTTACGCATTTTGCCGGCAGTATGAGCCAGTATTTCTACACCGTTTTCTAATTTAACACGAAACATAGCATTGGGTAGTTTTTCAATTACTTCGCCACTTAATTCTAATAGCTCTTCTTTACTCATAAAAAAATCCTTTATTTAGTGATATTGACTTATTAATAAACTGTGATTTATTTTTTTGCAATAGTTTTTATTGCAGGAAATGATACAGTAAAGCAACTTCCAGCACCAAGAGTGCTGCTTACACTGATTTTGCCGCCACTTTTTTCGACAATTGACTTGGCTATAGATAAACCAAGGCCAGATCCTTTTTTGTCTGAGGCGTTGTCGCCAGAGTAGAAAGGATCAAATATGCGGTTTATTTTGTCTGGTGCAATTCCTATGCCTGTGTCATTAAAACTTATTAAAACATTTTTCTTTTTGTCTTGTTTGATGGTTATAGTGAGAATACCATTGTTTCCCATAGCTTTAATGGCATTTAGAATAATGTTTATTACAACCATCTTAAAATCTGCGTCATTTCCTTTAATTATAATTTCTTTTAAGGGGGCTACAATATTTATGTTGATCCCTTTGCTTTTGGCTTCAAAGTCCAAAAGATTTACGGCATCTTCAATGCTGTCTTTGATGTTGACCTCGTGAGATGTGTCGGTAACTGAACGAGATAGCTTGAGTAGACGCTCGGGAACAGCAATGCTGCTAACAAGTTCATTATATATCATCATGAGGTTTTTCTTTTCTTCACAGTTATCATCTTTGTCTGCGTAGAATTTTTCTATCAAACGCTCAAGTATCATTCGTAATGCTCCAAGATGATTCTTTATTTCATGAGCAATTGATGTGGATAAAAAGCCAAGAGAAGATAATTTTTGTTGATGTGAAAAATTAATATCTTCACTTAAATCGTGAATGGCTTCAATGATATATTGTTTTTTTCCGGCATTAAGCGGGGCTGCATTAATAGATAAGTGTCTTTGAGGGTATGCAGAAAATTGATGAATAACATTGAGGCTTTTTTTGTGGTTGTAGAAAATTTCTCGAATAGGGCATTGAATTGTTTCCGGATTGCATGGCTCCGATGCTTTTTGTGATGCTTGATAGCATTTGAGGCATTTTTTTTGAGAAATTCCGACTTGTCTATAATATGCTTTGTTCGCTAGAATGATATTATAGTGTTTGTCAAGTACTCTGATGCCATCGGGGATGCTATCGACAAGAGATTGTAAGAAAGCTTCATTATTTTTAATTTCGGATATATTATGCTGCATATTGCTTAGCATTTGATTAAATGTAATGATGAGATTGTCTAGTTCATCTTTGAAATATGTGCCAGAATTGGTTGCAATACGAACATTTAAATTGCCGTTGGAAACTTCTGATGAGACAATAGAAATTTTGTTGATGGGGTTTAGAACCCATCGTCTGATGAGTAAACCTAGTGAAATAATGGCAATAATAATCAGAATGGAACTTATTGCTAATATTTTCAAACTCTCATGTATGGCATTATAGCGTTGATCATATATTTTGCGCATATCTGCAATCTTTTTTTGTTCTTGATTTAGTTGTTTTATGCGTTCTTCTTCCGATGTTCCCCAATAGAAATTTTTGAGAGAACTGTCTTTTAGTTTGATTTGGGGGTTTTCTGTTAAAATATTTTGTATTTCTCGAGACATATTAATATTTCGAAACAGAAGATCAATATATTGTTGGTTGCGTTGAATACTTGCAAGCTGATCTGCTTGTATCTTATTGCCATATACCAGATAAAAAGTGTATACAAAAATAATGGAGGTAGCTAGAAATAGTCCTAAAATGGTATATATAATTTTTCGGTTTAAGCTTACAAACATAGCAGTGCCTTATTTTGTTAGTTAATATTTAATATTATTATATGTAAAATGTTTCTAAATGATAAATAAGGAAGAAATAATGGTAAAAAAAGTATCTGATTGGAATGTTGCAGAAGATTTTCAGTTTTGGGAAAATGAACATTCTGCTTTTATTAAACAAGATGTATATGATGGAAAGAAACTGTGGTTAATTTACGATGCGGAAGGCGAAAGGATTGCAGCAACAGACTCTAGAGAATTTGCTTTTGTGGTTGCAAGGCAGAATGATTTAGAGCCGTGTAGTGTTCATTAGTCTATATGCAAATGGTGAGGCCCCTTTCGGGGCCTCAATTTATTCGTTTATTAGGGCGAATATTTCTATCGGTCGATGTATTTGACGCAATTTTTTGCATAAACTTTCATCTTTAAGAATGCGAGAAAGTTTTGCTAGAGCTGTAAGATGATCTGCTCCGCTGTCTTCTGGAGAAAGAAGAGCAAATACCATATCTACAGGTTTGTTGTCTATGGCGTCAAAGTCTAGGGGATTTGATGGTTTGGCAAAGATTGCATATACTTTATCTAAACCTTCAAAACGTCCGTGAGGGAGGGCACTTCCCCCGCCAAAGCCTGTGGATCCAAGATTTTCACGCTCTAGGAATGTTTCAAAAATAGTGCGAGAATCTAATCCTGTAAGTTCCGCGGCTCGGTTGGATAGTTCTTGTAGGAACTCTCTTTTGTTGTTGGCTCTAATGCCGAGAAAGAAATTTTTTTCGGTCATTATGTCAGAAATATTCATCGAATTTGCCTCTAAATTAATTTTCAGTTTTTGGTTCAACCCAGCCAATGTTGCCATCTTTACGGCGGTATACCATGTTGAATTTATCATTGGCTACGTTTTTGAACATTAGAGCTACTTCATTGTTCAAGTCCATATACATAACCGCCTCTGATACTGTGCAAACAGGGATGTTGGCTTCCAGCTCAGCAATTGTGAGAGGTGCATCATCAATGTCAATCTCTTCAGCTTCTTCGTTGAGAGAGAATACGGCCTCGTTGGCAATTTCTGCAAAGCCTGGTTTACCTTTGTGATCGTTCAATTTTGTTTTGTGACGACGCAAACGAGTTGCAATGTGTTCGTTTGCTGCATCAAAGGCTGAATATGGGTCACCAGCGCTACCTGTGCCTTTGAGAATGATGTTTTTAGCAGGATGAACTGTTACATCAGCGTTGAAGCTGTCTTTTACTTTGGTGAAAGTAACACTGCAGCTTATTGGAGCTGGAAAATATTTGTTTACTGCGTTAAGAATGTTTTCTTCAACATGATTACGGAGTCTGTCTCCGATATCAACTTGGTTGCCTGATAATGTAATTTTCATAATTCTTCCTTGCATAAAATATTATTAAAGCACTAAGGATATATTTATACCTTAGGTGTTTAGTATACAACATGTGAAAAAGGAAATACAGTTTTATTTTAATAAAGTCAACATTTTTTGTGTTTTGAAACCATGGTAAGAATCGGATAGCACCAAAAAAACTCCGATTTTATTCGGAGTTTTTTTGTGAGATGTAATATGTTATACAATTTTTGTTTCTGGAGTGAGCTGTTCGCCTTCTTTGGCATAAGCATCGACAGCACGGGCGGCTCTTTTGGAGAGAGCGATACATCCAGGACCGGAAACGCAACCGCCTTCACAACACATTACTTCTAGCATATTGCTTTCTCCGCCTTTGGCTGCATAACGTTTTAATAGTTTGATATTTTCTTTGGTCAAGC
This sequence comes from Alphaproteobacteria bacterium, assembly GCA_015062305.1. Classification (GTDB taxonomy): domain Bacteria; phylum Pseudomonadota; class Alphaproteobacteria; order RF32; family CAG-239; genus CAZU01. Next base: position 12,741 of record SUUX01000004.1, on the reverse strand, counting down.
CATCAATCTTTTCGGGACGGAAGTCTGCTTTTCCATTAACCATATCTGCTACTGCTCCGGCAACGCCTCCGCTAACAGGGAATAGACGACCTTGAGCATGAGATATTTTGCCAAATGGGATTTCTTCACATTCATCGACATTGATACCAGATGCAACTAGCATTGCTCCAAGTTCTTCAAAGGTGAGAACATAGTCAACGTTGGAATCTGTTTCTGCTTCTGCACGCTTGGCTAAGCAAGGGCCAACGAATACGGTAATGCAATCCGGTTGTTCTTGTTTCATTAGCTCTGCGGTGTAATACATCGGAGTTCTGGTTTCTGAAACAAAAGGACGAATTTCTGGCAAGTGAACTTGTGTTGCTCGGTAATATGCTGGGCAGCATGAGGTTGTCATGAAAGGTTGTCCAGCTTCCATACGTTCTATAAATTCGGCAGCTTCTTTTTGAGTGGTGATGTCTGCTCCAACGGCAACTTCAATCACATCGGAGAATCCAAATTTTTTGAGGGCTCCGGCCAAATTATTTAAAGAACCAGGAAATTGTCCGGCAATGGCAGGGGCCAACATGGCAATAACTTTCTTATCTGTTTCTTTGATTTGTTTTATTACATCTATCATTTGTGAGCGCTCAACAATAGCTCCAAATGGGCAAGAGGCTAGACATTTGCCACAAGAAATACATTTTTCTGTATCGATATGTTCTTTACCGTGTTCATCTTTGGTAATTGCTCCTACCGGGCAAGCTTCTTCACAAGGAACAGGGATTTTTACTACAGAGTGGTATGGGCAGACTTCGTAGCATTTGCCACAATTTACACACAGATCTGGGTCTATGTGTGCTCTGCCATTAACTATACTAATTGCTTGTTTAGGACAATTTAGGCGGCATGGTTGTGCAAAACACCCGCGGCAAACGTCTGTAATAACATATTGTGATTTGATGCATGCAGAGCAGGCAACATCAATTACGGAAAGTTTGTTTTTTGGTGCTTGTGTGCGTTTGAGAGCTTCTTGTCCATATTCTTTTAGAGAAGTCAGTTCGTCAACTTCTTCTTCAGGGCAATGGCCGAGGCCTGCCATGCAACGATATTTTAAAACAGCTCTGTCTTTGTATACACAACAACGACTTACTTCACCGTCTTTAGGACGAAGAGACAGAGGAATTCTATCTGCATCTTCAAATTTATTTTCGAGGTAACTTTCTGCCAACTTGATAAGAATTTTGGTGCGCATCAGGTTGGCGTTATTTTTGGGTATTAGCATATTGTTATTTCTTCCTTATTCTTTTATTTTTTCTCTAATCTTGGCAACAACTTTTTCGTATGAGGCTTCTTCAACAAGCTCATCATCTACAAAAACAAATGGACCACGGTTGTACTTGTGGGTAATGTCTTTGCAGAGTCCCATGCAACGTTCTTCTATAATTTCTATTTTATCGGCGATATCTGTTGGAGCATTAAATTCAAGTGATTGAATTTGGGCAGAACCCATTACAAAACAAGATGTTCCAACACAAATTCTTACTTTTATTTTATTCATGTGGTAGGTCCTTTCTATATGTATCTGACACTAATTTCTTTTAAGTATTTGTCCTGCAGTATGCGGAAAATCTTTTTGACAATGTTGCGGCGAATTTCTAATTCTATTGGCAAATTGGGATCTTGATGTGCAATGTTTATTTTGGTGCCAACAACAAAATCAATTTTGTCGCTGTCAAGTAACATTTTTGCCAAACGAGTGGCGCCGTTGTTTTTGTCTGTATCTATGCCTTCTTTTAGCATACGATACACATCAGTCAAGGTTAAAATTCCTTCTGTAACTAAATCTACGCCATTCATGGTAGAACACATGGGAATTTTGAGATCAAAAGATGTCTTATCTATTTCACATTTGAGACAAAGTTCTCTTTCTACAATATTGGCAGTTGTTCCCCCACAAATTACGGTTTTTCCGTCATAATCAGCGACGAGTTCTGCAAATTCTTTGTCTCTGCTTTCTTCAAAAGGAGGGCCGGTGAGAACCAAGAGTTTACGAGGCTTGCGGAAATATAGTACAACACAGCTGATATCATCTCCGGCATGATGAGCAACCTCTTTGCTAAGAGCTTCTTGTACAATGGCATTGGCAAGCTCATGAGCTGAGATATGGGGGTTTTTATGAACTTTCTCAAGGGCAAAATTCAAGCAGCCTTGACGTTGCCAACCAAGGGGATATTGGCGGTTGCCTAAACCGGCCTGACTGACACCATCAGATATTAGAATGATACGGTCTTCTTCTTGATTGGTCATCTGAGCAATGTTTATGGTGCGTTCTTTCCATCTGGGAGAGGATATTTCTCTGTAACGCACGTTTACGGGTTTATCGCCTCTGAGAAGAATAAATGGAGGGTTGTCCATTTCAAACACACGGGTTTTGCCTTCTAATTCAGTATCAACAACGGAAAATGTAGCGTAGCTGATTTTACGAACCTGACAAATAGGAAGGGCGTCCATCATGATTTCAGAGGAGCGAGCCAGCTCCATATTGCTCTCAACAAACTTCATGGCCATGCGTGTGGTCATGGAAGAGAGGATATTTGCTTTTACACCACTACCTAAACCATCTGATAAAATGGAAATTATACGTCTTTCATCCGGTATTTTCTTTGAAAAGATGGTGTCGCCAAAACAATCTTCACCGAATTTTTGTTGTTGAGCAGAGCCTATTTCTATGTATAAGGAGTTGTTCATGGGTTAAGACCTGTTTTCTGAAGAATTGGTGCGAATCTGTATATCAGATGCTTCTAGTTCATCGGCGGCATAGTCTTTGGCAATGGAACGCAAAAGAACTTCGGTTTCTGCCATGTGTTCTCCTAATGTGCAGGCAATTTGTTGTACTGTGGCCAAGTTCTTTTGAATGACCTCTTTAGCTCTGGCTGCTATTTTTTCTTTGTGCATTTCTGAATTTGTAACGTCTTCTATAATTCCTCCGACACTTTGCTTTTTATCTATGTTGAAGACTACAACATCAAACATTTTATCTTCGTGGCGGACGTGTTCTTTATGGATGTCTTGTTCTAAATCTAATGAAGCAGAGAATAGATTGGTGAAACTGATGAAATCTCTTAGATTGGCTCCGTTGAGATTGTTGTAATCATATATATCTGAGTGTTCTTCTTCATTCCAAAATGTATCTCTGAACTCTTCATTGTATTCAATAATATTTAATTTAGAATCGGCAATAACAATAGGAGATGGGATACAGCGAATAAGAGCATTAGCTTTGCGCTGGGCTTGTTCTTTCATGTGAGATACACACATTTCAGGCTCTGCTTTGCCTTGGATTAGGGCTTTGGCAAAATTGCGACAAGTATCATAACCGCAGCCACCACAATTCAGCTCATCTTCTGCAGATGATTTGCCTATTTTGGTTAGGACTTTTCTTATTGCTGCCTCATCAAAATTTTGATCTTGAGTTGGCATGTTTTGAGCTCGATAATTGATGTTTATGTTGTACTGAGGCTTGCGTTTGCCAGAATCTTTACTAAAAGATGTTTGTTTTAAGATGTCTATTCTTTTTTGAAGTCCGGAACTTTTATTGTTGGTGCAAGGGCCAGAAACACAACCGCCATAGCAAGCCAAACATTCTAAAAAGGTTGTGCGATCCAGATTGTCGGGATCTAGGTTGGACAATTCATCTTGAATACTGTAAATGCCGGTTATTTGTGATGTGTATATTTCGTCGCTTAGTTTGTAGGCCTTAAGAGTCTCTAACATTCCACCTTCTATAGGATAAATATTACCTTCTTCTGATCTTTTTGGAACAAAAACATCGTAAACGCCGGGAGTGAGAGAAGATGGGTTTATGCCAGCTTCTTTAAACCATTGGCGTAAATCGGAAAAACTTATGGCGACACTTAAAAGATCTGGATGGCGATCTGCTTCAAATTTTTTTGCAATACAAGGGCCAACGAAAATGGTTTCTATGTGTGAACCAAACTTGTCTTTGAGCATGCGGCAATGTGTGATTAGCGGAGATGCAATATTCGCTAAATTGGGTGTCAGCTCCGGAAGATATTTTTCTATATATTCAACAACAGCCGGACATGCAGTAGATATAAACAGTTTTTTTTCGTTTTTTGAATGTGAATCTTTTAAGACTTTGGCTGTTTGGGCTGTAACTTCTTGAGCTCCGAGGGCGGTTTCGCTTACGCCTCTGATACCAAGTTTGCGAATTGCGGCAACCATTTGTTCTGCAGAAATGCCCGGAAAATCTGTAATCCATGATGGAGCTAAAGAAACATAAATTTCTTTGTTTGATGATGCTAAATATTTGGCTCTGGCTAAATCGTCTCTGGGTTGTTTGGCTTTAGCAGGGCAAACTTTGTAACATGTTCCGCAAGCTATGCACAGATCTGAGACAATCATAGCTGAGTTGTCTTCTATTTTTATTGCTTTTACCGGACATCTGCGTACACATTTGTAGCAGTCTTGACAATCTGTTTGGACAGTGTGGATGGGGAATTCTCTGTTTGACATGATAATCCTACAATTATTCTGAAATATTGAAGTGTTTTAATAATACATCGATAAGACTACCCGTATCTATATTGTTGTATTCGGTGTTATCTACGGTGATGTTTGGGCCTTTGGAGCAATTGTTGCAACAGCGGAGGCCGCATAGCTCAACTTCTGCATCCAAATTGTATTTGTCGATGAATTCTTGTATCTTTTGTAGATTTTTGGCGTTTCCACGAGCAAAGCATGAGCTGCCCATGCATACTTTTATTATGGTTGTCATTATTTTTCCCCAAATTGGTATTGTATGAGAAGCATTATATATAAATAACAAAAAAAGGCAATATTTTGTTTGATGAAATATGGTGTTTTTTAGCTAGGAAAAACAAAGATATTTACTTGCTCTTCTGGTAAAGCAAGTTTATTATGTTATAAATTGAAATAAATAGAGGTTTGCATGTATTATGGCAAAAGTTGAACAATTTGCAGCTGAGCGTAAATTGCTTGAAACGTTGGAACGAATAGGGAGAAGTAGAACTAATTATTCGTTGCTATATGTTAGTGTTTCAAAGTTGAAACCTAAACATAGGCATGCTTCTTTTGTGAAAATTATATCACGATTGTTTGATGATTTGGTAGGAGCGGCCAATGGTGGGCTGTTTGTTATGACAAATGGTGATTTTGCGATTTTGGGGCAAAATATTACATCAAAAACAGTTGACAATGCTGTAGATGTGTTGCGTTCATGTTTGGGAGCAGATCCTATTTTGTTGGCGCAAAATACTAAAGATTTTGCAAAGGTTTATGAGTTTCCAGATGATTTGGTAGAATTCTATTCTTTTCTGGATAAAATGATGAATGAAGAGCAGGCTAATTCTGCTCAATCTTATACATATGCTATTGATGCTTCACAGATAGATGTTGTTGTTGAGCATTTGAACAACATAAATATACCTGAGCTGATTAAACATCAAAGTGTGATTAGGCTTGAGAGTGCTAATAAGTATAAAACATTGTTTCAAGAATTTTTTGTAGCAGTGAAAGACTTGAGCCGTTTGTATGATAAAAATTTGGATTTGGTTGCAAACAAATGGTTGTTTTTGTATTTAACTCAGACTTTGGATAAAAAAACATTGTCTTCTTTTTTGTTTGCAGATGTGAAAAATTGGCCTAAACATATAGGGTTAAATTTGAATTTGTCATCTGTTTTTTCTAATGAATTTGTTAATTTTACGCAGAATTTTTTGACTGATGAACAAAAAATTGTGGCAGAAGTGCAGATGATGGATGTGTTGAATAGTTTGAATTTATATCTGGAAGCAAAGGACGTTTTGCACCAAGGTGGACATAAGATTTTGATTGATGCAATGTCTATAGATATGCTGAAAATGTTAGATGTTTTTCGTTTGCAACCGGACATGATAAAGCTGTTTTGGGATCCGATGATGGCTTTTGATGATGAAGATGCAGATTTTAGGAGTTTTGTTGAAAAATTTGGTGCTGACAATATTATTTTAGCAAAATGTATTGATGCAAAAGCTGTTAAATGGGGTGTTAAATATGGAATTAGAAATTTTCAGGGACCATATATGGATGCAATGGAGGTTGCTTTGATTAAAGCAGAGTGTCCTGCTGGAGAACAGTGTAAGGCAGAGGATTGTTTAAAGCGCCGGCGTTTGTTGGCAGGAAAAATTCGATTAGAATGTCCACAAAAAGATTATTTAGAAAAAATGTTGGGATAAAATATGGTGTCTGAAGTTCAAGTTGAAAATCGGGTGGTGCGTAATGAGATGGTTGTTTTTGACTATTTGCGCAAACTTGAGCAAAAAGGGATAGATGGAGCTGTTTTGTATGTTTGTTTGCATAAGCTCACAAATGTAAAGCTTAGGTCTACGAATAAAAAAGCTGTAAATGATACGTTTAATTCTCTATTGCCAGATGGCAAACTGTTTGTCTTGAGCAATGATGATTTGGTTGTTGTTTATGATAAATCTAAACATGAAGAAGCTTTGTCTTGTTTGGTAAAATTGCGTTTTTTGTTGCATGATGACCCAATAATTAGAATGGCGGAAGATCTTGAACAAATTGAATTTGTAAAGTTTTATAATGTTGCTGAGCAGAAAAGTGAATTAAGAGAACAATTACAACGAGTGATTGGAGAAGGGCAGTCTTCATTAAAACCGGAAATGACAAAAAATATTGTTTTTGATACTAGTACACGAAGGGTGAAAAAAGGTCTTTCTCCGGAAATGTTATCAAAAGTTCAGAAAATATTGTCGGTGGCTGATTTTTCCAGCTTTATCAGAAGGCAAGCGATATGTGCAATTATTGGAAAATCTTCTCCACAGAGAGTGTTTGAAGAGGTGTATGTTTCGGTTCCCGATTTGCGAGATATGCTTTTGCCCGATGTGGATTTAACATCTAATCCGTGGTTATTTTTATCTCTGAGTGAGACTTTGGATCAGAAAGTGTTGGAAACTATAGGGCGACATGACGATGGTTCTTTGATTGGAAATTTTAGTGTGAATGTTAATGTTTCGACAATTTTATCGGATAATTTTTTGAGCTTTGATGACAATATTAATGTTTCTATGCGTTCTAGTGTGATATTAGAGTTGCAATTAGTTGATATTTTTAGCGATATTAAATCTTATATGTTGGCAAAGACATTTGCGAAAGCTAGGGGGTATAAGATTTGTATAGATGGTATTACTGTTGACAAGTTGAAATATCTGAATCGGACAAATTTGGATTGTGATTTGATGAAAATTATATGGCACCCAACTTTTATGGATGTAATACGAGAAGATAAACATTTTATGGACTATGTAAATAAGGCAGAGCGAGCTAAAATGATTTTGTGTAGAATTGATGATGCAGCTGCGGTAGAAGTTGGAAATTCGTTGGGAATTAATTTGTATCAGGGGCGTTATGTACAAAGGTTGCTTAGCCAGCAGATGTCAAAAGGATTTTTAGGTAAGAAATAAAAAAAAGCCTCATTTAGTGAAATGAGGCTTTTTTTTATAAGATGTATGTTTTATGATTGTAGTAATTTTCGTAATAGTTCGTCTTTTTTGCGGAGCTTTTCTTTCTTGAGTTGCTCTATTTTAATCATGTTTTTCCAGACATAGCTTTCTTCTTTTTTAATAGTAGAATCTAATAACGCATATCTGATTTTTAAGCATTCCAAAGTAGTATCAATATACTCCATGACTGCCTCCATAATTGAATTACTATTATAGTATAGTAGTTTAAAAAAAATAATCCAGAGAAAATGATTAGTTGTATGAATGTATATTTTTATTTGCTTTTTTTTTCTAAAGGTGATAGATAAGGGTCACATTTAGTATTTTTTGTTTAATTAAAAAGCTATAATTATGAGTAGAACAGAAATGATTTTTGTGGACAAAGAGTTTAGGCCTTTGCCATTTGATCGTAAAGTTGAAGAGCGTTTTGCTATTTTTGTTAGGGAAACAAATACGCATACGTGTGATTTTAAGAAAGGAGCCAATGGTTGGGAATCAGTGAGAAATTATATTTCTGCTGTGCCATTTGCTTCTGGTTTGACATTAGAAGAAGCTTCTGCTTTTGTGGAGAGCTTTAAGAAAAAAAATCCTGATTGTTTGGACGTTCGTATGGTTTATGTCGATGAGATTATATCGCTTAACGAGTGGGGCCGTTATTGCAATTTTGGGATTTTGAGTTCGTTTGTTGCTTCAGAAGAGCAAGAAGCCAGTTGTAATGTTAGTAATCGCTTTTATTGGGATAGAAATGCAAAGCAGCTGTTGGGTGGAGAACGCTCAAGCGTGTATATGTTTTTTACCTTAAGGGCGGATACTAAACAAAAGATTTTTTTGTAATGATTTAAATCTATTATTATGTTTCGAGTAAAGTTTGTGGACAGAGATTTTAATCTGTTGTCTCAGGATGCAGATGAAAATTTAAAATTTGCGGTTTTGATCGGAGAAGATGTTCGTTCTTTTAAGACACATGGAGGGGCAACTATTCCTGCGAACTGTTATGTTTCTGTTGTGCCGTTGCTTAGGGGAGTATCTAGAAAAGAGGCTTTTAAGTATGTGAATGATTTTAGAAAAAGAAATGTTAATTGTTTGCATGTTAGCCTGTTAACGAAAGAGAAGATATCTTTTTTGCGAAGCTTTAATGAGGCTTTGGCTGATTTTCCTAAAGAAGATTGCTTGTTGTTATCTTCTATTACTAATAGCAGAGGAGATGTTGATGCATGGTGGTTATGGGATGGTAAACTTCAGCATTTTCGAGTGGCCGGTAATGATAACAAAGCAAATTTGTATTTATTTTTTTGTCTGCCTAAAGATGATGTTCAAAAGTTGTCTTTTTGATGAATTAAAGCACCTTCGGGTGCTTTTTTTTATAAGGTAATATTGTCAGAGAGGGTTTGGGGAAAGGAATAAGCTGCAGGAAAGACGTATGTAAAAAAAAGTTGACTTTTGATGTTGTGATTGTATTGTTAGGGCGTAACTTTAAGTATATGAATATATTGTATCATTAATAAATTGATTTTTATGGAAGATTATTCTGAGATTAAGTATGACAAAAGTTGTTCGTTTTTGTATTGGCTCTTTCATCAAGAACAATGCTACAGGTTTCCAGTAGTTTACGATGATGGATCAGTGAGTCGATTAAAGTCTTCTTTAGAAGGTAAACGCCCTTGTGGAATTTTGTGTAAAGGGTATATAGTGTCTATTTGGAGAGCTCCTGAAAAAATGACGAAGCAAGAAGCAAAGGAGTATTGTGCGGCTGAATCTATTGCCTGGCGACCATCTTGTGTTCCTCCACGAAAAGTAATGAGATTTTTGTTAAAAAATGTTGCTGCGGTAAATGAGATTATTCGTGATCTTGGCGGAGATTTGATTGATTCTAGATGGTATATGGTGGCTAATGACACGTTTGGATATCCGTTAGATGATATTATGTTAGGCATAAGCTTGCAACATTTGGATGATTATGCAGGCAGGGGAGGAATAATCTGTTGGGAAATTAAAGGAGATACAAAGGCTTCTTTTTATCCGGCGGCTAGAATTTAATAAAGAGAGGATGTGTTTGAAAACACATCCTCTTTTTTATTGTTTTCTCCTAAAGATGTGTTAATATAGATTTATGTACGAATAATTATGCTATAGAACGTGATTTACGAACTCTCCGACCATCTTAATGAAAAAGTGGTTTAGTTTTTATAGAGGATAGTAATATGTCAAAAGATAACCAACTACGACAATTAAGAAGATTAGAGCCTTTAGATGTGCCTAAAACACATTTTGATGAATATGGTAGAATTATCAGAGAAAATAAACCTAAAAAGAATAAAATCACTTATCAAGTTGAGGATGATGCCCAAATAGAGTTGATGCTTGATGAACAAACAAAAACTTGTATGGTAAAATGTAAAGATAAAACTTATCCTTTATTTGATGAACAAAATGGTATGGCAGAATTTGTTGATAGTAAAGGAAACCTTATTTATTATGACACACAAATTCCGGTAAAAGAAGGTGAAGAGCCTATCAGAGAAGAAATAGATGGAAAACATATTATTAAATTTGGAAAAAATCACGAATATACAATTCCTTTTGAAAGCCAAAATGGAGAATATTATACTCAAATGAAATATGAAAAAGGTGGGACAATTAATATTGATTTTCCAGGACAAACAGGGTTTAAGAATGAATTAAATAAATTGAAAAGAGAGAACAATAATGTCTCCACAACAATGATTTTAGAACGAATTAAAGCAATGTCACAACACAAATAACAGTTAAAATTTATAATAAGTATATCATCAAAATGTAAACAAACAATGAAACTATATCACTATATTGCAAAACCTAATACTGCATTGAGAGAAGGAATTTTATCTTTTGTAAACAATCCTAATGCTGATTTGAGATACTATTTTAAACGTTCAAATGAAACAACTCACGATGGTATTGTAAAATGGATGGAAAGTTGTTTTGAAGGTAGGAGCCGTGCTATTAGAGGTTTTTCCGAACCGATTAAATGGACTGAAAAAAGTATTAATATGTTTAAGCCTTTTATAGAAAATGCTGATTTGTTTTCAATAGATTTAGAGGCTTTGAATAAAGATGGTTTAATTGAGGCGGTTTATGTAAGCCCCGCAATTAAACCAAATACAGATAAAGATTTTCCTCAAGATGTTGATGAACGATTGGTAAGATTAAATTCAATTAATGACATTGATACATCTCCAGTGGATTGGTCTGTTTGTGATGAAAAATTAGGATTAAGATTTTCCGTTGTTCCTTATTATTTAATTGTAATTAAAGGAGGTATTATTCCTCCTAAATATATTGCGAAAGAGGAGTAATAATACATGCAAAAAGGTATGCTCTTAATTCAAGAAGCTGAAGTTATTGTTAACGAGGTGAAAGAACGAGATGCTGCTATTGGTAGAGATATGTCTCGTTGGTGGATGTATGAAAACCATATTAGAGCTGCTGCTAATATAGCTAAGACTATTGCCTCAAAAATTGATGGTATGGATGAAAATCAAGCATATATCTGTGCTTTATTACACGATGTTTGTCGGACCAATGAACGACAAGAAAAAAGATTCCATGGTATTATGGGATATGAAAAATTAGTTAGCAAAGATGAAATGGTAGCCAATTCTGTATTGGTTCACATGTTTCCTTGGAATGAGGTTCCTTCTTATGAAGAATGTAGGGATATGTTTTTTGATAATAAAAAAGACTATGATTTTATTGTAGAATACACAAAAAATAATTCTCCAAATGATTATGATTTATTAACTCAAATGGCTGATAGTTTATCAAATAAAAATGGAATAGTTACTTTGGAGCAAAGAGCAAAAGAATATTCTGAAAGACATGGAGTTGATATTTTATCATCAATGATAGAGCCAAGATATCGTCTCAAATCATATTTTGATAAAAAAGTTGGCGGTAATATCTATGATTTGATTATCAAAGATAGTTTTTATAATATAGATATAAGTCGTGAAAGATAGATAAGAATCTTTACAATGTGAGAAGATAAAAAACTGGTGCACAGAAGTTAACAAATTGTTGAACTCCGTTATTGGTGAATGAGGGTGATAAATGAAAAAGGGTGACAATTGCGGAGAATAATTGTTGTATTACCCGCATAATTTGCAGAGATTATAACAAAAAAAACAGCTCAGACACAATATCTGAACTGTTTTTTAGTTACGCAACTTTTAGTGCTAGAACAGGGCGAAAATAATTTTCATAGAACTTAAAGAGTGGGTACTTAAATCCGAAATTGAAGTACAGTATCCATGCAGACAGGCCAGGGCTCTCGGTAATGGACCAATACTTTCCCTCTCTAAACGATTTATGCAATTTCTCAAATGTCTTTTTTACAACATTATAATTGTCATAAACTTTTTGAAGTTGCTGAATATTATACCAGACAATCTTTTCATTCTCCTCACAAGGATAAGAAAATCCCAAAAAAAGATCTCTAGCCTCACCCCATGTCAGATTTTTTTTCAGGAATATCAAACAATTCCGAAGCGGTTAAATCTCCATAAATAACGCCATTTTCCACAAGCTCGACCACTGCCTTGATTTTCTTATCCGGCAGTCTTTCAAACGAGAAGAGATTACCCTCATGCCAAAACATTCCGGATTTGACTTTTGTAATGTCAATTTTAACTTTTGTTTCCATAATTATAAAATTTTAAATTCAACATACTAATTAATTTTGTAGTTTATTACTTATCATATTTTCTCTATTTTGCAATAAAAAATCCCCGCTTTTTGTGAGGAAATAAAAACTTGGTGCACCAAAGTTGACGAATTGTTGAACTCGGTTGAAAGATGAAACAAGAAAAATAAATGAATGGCAATAATTAAAACTTTGACTATTTTAGCATTGAATGATAAATTTATCGTATTTCCTTGACTTTTAAGTTGTTTTCGACTATTTTAATATTAGATGATAAATTAGTCGGAGTTTGCAGATGTATATTCAAAGAACTATTGAAAATGCCGTAAAACGAATGAATTCTTCTTTTTCTGTTGTATTAATCACAGGACCTAGACAAGTTGGCAAAACTACAGTATTTAAATGTTGTGACGAGAAACGTAATTATGTTTCTTTGGATACATTGGAAAATCGTAAATTAGCCAAAGAAAATCCTGCCTTATTTTTACAACGTTTTGAAGCGCCTTTATTGATTGATGAAATTCAATATGCTCCTGAACT
>SUUX01000003.1 GCA_015062305.1 Alphaproteobacteria bacterium | reverse complement strand
ATATTAATCATGATTGCTCATCCTAGCCTGATTACTCATAAAGAATCTCTATGGTTCCTTTAATATATACTCAGACCTTATTCTTGTTCGAATACTGCCTGCGTATCCTCTCTCTTATTTACTCTGTATATAACTACCGTACTTCCGTATCGGTGAGCTGATGTATAATCCAGCCAAACCAAATTGTCAACAAGAAAAAAACATTTTTTTTAATTTTTTGTTAGTTTTTTTATATTTCGTTGATTTTTCTAACAATATTATATCCACAATCCATAAAAAACATACATCATCCTGTACATTGTTAAAAATTTCTACCTCATAACGCCTGATCACCTCAAACGTTTCTTTTTAGAATAAAAGGATTCTCTTTTAGATAAGAAATAGACAAACATTCTTGAATAAAGCAAAACAACTAAAGTTGATGAGCGTTACTGTCTTTTCGCGAAAGAATGCTACCACTATCTTTTTATTTTTCGTTAACACACAGCAACTATTTTATATTCAAATACAGTAATACCAAACGCCAACAAATTTTATTACACCTCAAACATAAAATGGTAAGCATATAACCATACAAGTTGTAATAAAAAAGAGCCCCGAAACAAATTTCGGAGCTCTTATATATAAAGCAAAACTAAAAACTTATAACGGCGCAACAATCATCATCATCTGTTTACCTTCAAGCTTCGGCTCAGATTCCAACTTTGCTACATTTTCCAAATCATCAACCAGCCTCATCAAAACATTTTTACCCATATCATTGGCACTCAACTCGCGTCCTTTATAACGCATAGTAAACTTAACCTTATTTCCTTCACTCAAAAACTTCTTTGCTTGCTTTACCTTAACCTCATAGTCATGAGTTTCAATCATTGGACGCAACTTAAGCTCTTTTGTTTCAACCACCTTCTGATTTTTCTTTGCTTCAGCTTTACGCTTTTGCATCTCATACTTATATTTGCCATAATCCAAGACTTTGCACACCGGAGGGGTTGCTTGCGGAGAAATCTCTATCAAATCTAATCCAGCATCATCTGCAACACGCAAAGCCTCTTGAATAGAAACAACTCCTCTATTTTCACCATTTTCATCAATCAGACGAACTTCTTTTACTCTTATTTCTTCATTAATGCGTGGTCCGTCTTCTCCTCGTACTGGCGCATTGGTATTCTCTCTAGCTATTGTAACCTCCATAAATGCAATTAAAAAATTTAGCTCAACTTAAGCTAACTCTCGGATATAATACAAAACTAATTAAACTTTTCAAGAAAAAAAGCAATTTTATTAAAATTCTTACAATTTCAACAAAAAAGACCGCTATTTCGCGGTCTTCTGCAATTCCTTAGGTCTATTAAAAGTATACACTTCATACTCGCCACCAACACTAACAGTCATTTTCCAACCTTCAGTTGATAACCTTTCTATAAGTTCTGCCAGACGATTTTTCTCGGCTAATTTTTTAGCCTTATCATCCTCTAACTCAACAACTGGAGAATACCAAACATACTTCTTTGCTGGCTCCGGATCTTTAATAAAAGAGACCCTTTCTCCATCTTTGAGCAAATAACACAAAACCCCATCTTTAGAATAGGCTACGACATAGTCTTGAGGAAGAGTTGCCAACACAGCTTCTAATTGCTGTCGTTCCTGTGCCTTACGTTTATTTTGCTGTATATTTTGCCAAACATCTTGCATCTGTGCCGAAGCGGCATACGAGTTAAACAGCACAACCATTAATAATAATAATAACTTTTTCATATATACTTAATTTTTAAATAGTTTACTTTGTATTTTCCTTATAACATTTTTCAAACTAGATTTCAATCTCAAATTATTGCTAATAAACACAAATTTTTATAGATTTTATCATTAATTATTTTATATTATTACACAAATCAAAAAGAGAGAAAACAATGAAAGATATTAGCCTACTAACTCCAAACGAAGCTGCCCAAGAACTGGAATACCTCGCTCAAGAACTAGCCAAAGCCGATCATGCATACTACCAAAAAGATGCCCCATATATATCAGATGCAGAATATGACAAACTAAAACACCGTAACTCTGATATAGAATCCAAATTTCCCTACCTTATTCGTCAAGACAGTCCTTCAAAAAGAATTGGTTCCACCATAAAAAGTGGCTTTTCCAAAGTTTTACACCATTTTCCCATGCTTTCTCTTGCCGACGTTTTTTCTATCACCGAAGTCGAAGACTTTGTCCTTGGTATCAAACGCTTCCTAAACACTACTGATAATATAAGTTTCTACAGTGAACCCAAAATTGATGGACTATCATTTTCTGCTCGTTATGAAAACGGCATTTTTGTTCAAGGAGCCACCAGAGGAGATGGTACCACCGGCGAAGACATCACTGCCAACCTCAAAACCATAAAACAATTGCCGCTAAAGATTGATAACGCCCCTAAAATTCTAGAAATTCGTGGCGAAGTATATATGTCTAAAAATGATTTCTTAGAACTAAACAAACGTTATGAATTAGAAGGCAAAAAAACTTTTGCTAACCCACGCAATGCTGCTGCCGGTTCTCTACGACAGCTAGACCCCAAAATCACCGCTGAAAGAAATTTAAGCCTGTTTGCCTATACTTGGGGAGAAGTATCAGAACGCCCCTGGTCAACACAAGAAGATTTTTTTGAACACTTGAAAAAATGGGGATTTCCGACTAATCCTCTCAACACATTATGTCACAACATATCAGAGCTTGAAAACAATTTTTCACACCTTATGGAAATACGCTCATCTCTTTCGTATGACATAGATGGTATGGTCTACAAAGTAAACTCCATAAACTTACAAGAACGACTTGGTTTTTTGACCAGAACTCCTCGTTGGGCTGTTGCTCACAAATTTCCGGCAGAACAAGCTATCACTCGTATAAACAATATCCGTATTCAAGTTGGTCGCACCGGAGCCTTAACTCCGGTTGCTGACCTGGAACCCATCAATGTCGGAGGTGTAATTGTATCTCATGCAACATTGCACAATGAAGATGAAATTAAACGCAAAGACATTCGCATTGGAGATACCATCATTGTACAAAGAGCTGGAGATGTGATTCCTCAAGTTGTAGAAGTACTAACAGACAAACGTCTGCCCGATTCGCAAGAATACATCTTTCCACATATATGCCCAATTTGTGGCTCTCACGCCATTAGAGAAGAAGACGAAGCTGTCCGCCGCTGTGTTGGAGGAATGAGCTGCCCTGCTCAAGCCATAGAAAGGCTCATACATTTTGTATCACGAGATGCTTTTGATATTGCAGGTCTTGGAGATAAAATAATAGAAGACTTCTATCTCGAAAAAATAATCAAAACCCCTGCAGATATTTTTACACTAGAAAACCGCAACCAAGGAGAAGAAGATTTGTTCTCCAACAATAAAGGTCTTCACATTGAGCGCAAAGAAGGATGGGGCAAGAAATCTGTCGAAAATTTATTCAATGCAATCAATAACAAGCGCAAAATATCATTATCCCGCTTCATCTATGCTCTTGGTATACGCCAAGTTGGTACTGCAACATCTCGTTTATTGGCCAAAGAATACACCTCTTTTTCTAACTTCATGAACGATATGATAAACAAAGAAACCGGCAAGCTTGTAGCCATTGATGGTATTGGAGCATCTATGGCTACAGACATGGTGGAATTTTTTCAAGAACCTCACAATATAACAGTCATAAAACAACTTCTTGAGCAGATAACTATCGAAGATTTTATAGATACCACCAACTATAACACTCCACTAGCCGGCAAAACTGTTGTCTTTACTGGCACATTAGAACAACTCACTCGCTCTGAAGCTAAAAGCAAAGCCCTTGCCGCAGGAGCCAAAGTATCTGGCTCTGTTTCTACCAAAACAGACTATGTCATTCAAGGAGTAGACGCAGGTTCTAAAGCAACCAAAGCTAAAGAATTAGGCATAAAAATAATCAGTGAAGACGAATTTATAAATTTGCTGACATAATAAAAAAGGAGCTTTTTAAGCTCCTTTTTTATTAACCTCCAAAAAGAAAAAAGCATATATCTTAGCTAAAACAATATTAAAATATATAACCAAAACAGAAATCGGTAACAACGCCACAAAAACATTCCCTCCGAGCATCAAGATACCATTATAAATAGCAGCCAAGCACAAATCAACAACCACTGCCAACAACAAAAACTCCCAATAATTTCCTTTGGTTTTTTCCCACGCAAATTTAAGTGATCCACTACGTCCCAAAATAGCTGCAATCCATGCCAACATCGGACGATATAAAATATACGGAGACAAGATGATAACAACTAAATTAACAACCATATCCATAACATCACTTTCATGCATCGTCTGTGACAAAAACACAGAATACCCATTCATAAATTCTGCAGGCAACCCAGGAACAAACAACAATCCTATAGGCAACAACAAAATAGCACTAACCACCAACACTGAAAAAACCAATATTTTTGTTGAAGGAATCATTGAAGCAAACAAAGAACTTACCTCGACATAAGGTCTGCGTTCAAAGCAATATCTGAAAACAGCACTCCATAACACATACATCAGCGCCAAAACCAACCAAAACCAAAAAGTCTTCCAGCTAGCAACCGCACATACACAGACCAAATAGTTTAGCACCACAAACAATGACACAGACTTAGGATTATTATTTGAATATTCCCATGCTTCTTTAAGTGTTTTATGCAACAACAACTTTTGCATAATTCCTCCTATTGCACCGAATTATCCAATGGATTAAAGCGCAAACGCATCACTTTCCACAAATCATATTTTTCTGCGTATTTATCCGCCAATATTGAATAAGGAGCACAAATATAAACAGCTCTTCGAGCACTATCTGCAACCGAACGAAAATGATTATCCGAAGCATATCTGGACGTATCCATAATTTCCACACTACGCACCGTACCATTCTGATTCAGTTCTGCTCTGATTTCAACAATCATATCTTCAATGCCCATTGCCCCAGGATCTAAATTCCAACAAGCTCTCAAACGTCCTGCTATCGCATCAATTTCAGATATAGACAATTCACTAAAATATGATCCCCCAGTACCACCTTCTATTCCCATATTCTGAATATTTGTTCCTTCCTTGATGGTTGCAGTCTCATCCTTTGGACCATCTTCCTTTTCTAAAGCATCAACCGATGCCAACAAACTTTTCAGCGGGTTTGCCAATTCCGGTTGTTTTTTATCCTCTTTTTTAGATTCTGCCTTTTTCGGCTGAGGTTTCTTTGGCTGGGGCTTAGGAGCAGGCTTCTTTTTTTGCACCTTCGGAGTTGGTTTCTTGGGCTGAGGTGCTACCAAATGGTCTCTTTTAGAAGGTTCTGGCTTAGCAACAGGCTCCTCTTTTGTCTCTTTGGGTTCTGTTTTTTCAGGTTCTGTTTCCTGTTCTTCTTTCTTTTCTTGATTATACTTTTTCTCAATTTTACGCTTAATCTGACTTGCTGCTTTATTTTCCTCTCCCATTTTTGCTTTAGGAGGCAAATTTGTCATTTCAGATATTTTAACATCTTTTAAATCCACAATAATCGGCACTTGCCCGACTGTCGTCCTATTCCAAAAAAACAAAGGCAAATCCACCACGCAGAGGATAAATACCACTGCATGAAGAGCCAACGATTTTTTCATAGGAGTATTAAGCATAAAAACATTACTTCTTTCTTTGTTTCAAAGGCTTGGGTTCTGTTTTCAAACCAACTTTTTCAAAACCGGCTTCTTTCAAAATAGCCATCAAGCCAATAACTCGACCATATTCTGCTCCGGTATCACCAGAAATTGTAACCGTCAATTCTGAATTTGCTTCTTTCATAGCATTCAATTTTTCAACAATCTTATCTGCAGGAATTTCTGTTTCTCCAATATAATAGTAACCCTCTTTATCCACGCTTATATTAATAGATGTCTCTTCTCCCTCCATTGCTTTTCCGCCTACTTTGGGCAAATCTAAAGCAATCCCCGAGGTCATCAATGGCGCTGCCACCATAAATACCACCAACAGCACCATCATCACATCCATCAGATTCGTAATATTAACATCAGAATTTCGACGATATCTGGAAGACTGTCTCCGATTTCCATTCATAGCAAACATTGTTATTCTCCGGCCATATCTGCCCTAATTGCAGTATCATCAATTTCTCTAGACAATATACTAGAAAATTCAGCCATAAAATTCTCAAGCTTTTTTGCATACCTATCAATATCAGAAGATATCTTATTATACGCAACCACAGCAGGAATTGCAGCAATCAAACCAAATGCTGTTGTAAACAAAGCCTCAGCAATACCTGGAGCCATTGCTGCTAAAGAATTGCTTTGAGTTGATGCAATTGCATTAAAACTATTAATGATTCCCCACACTGTTCCAAACAACCCAACCAAAGGAGCCACCGAACCGGTAGAAGCCAAAAAACCCATACGCATATCCATGGCATCCAAATCTTTATCCATAGAAACAGTCATCGCTTTTTCAATACGCTGTTGCAAAGACACACCTCGCAAACCTCGGTCTGTTTTAGACTTCAATATATTTGTACGCTTCCACTCACGCATTGCAGCCACAAACATTGCAGCCATAGGGTCATTTGGATGATTAGCAATAGATTCATACAATCTGTCTAGAGACCCGCCAGACCAAAACTTTTCTTCAAACTTCAAAGAACGAGCTTTTAATTGACGAAGCGTTCCAATTTTCTCAAAAATAATAGCCCAAGACCAAACAGAGGCAGCAATCAAACCTATCATTACAACTTTGGTCATCATATCAGAAGACCAGACCAAATCCCACATCGACATCTGATTTGCAACTTCACTTACAACCTGCGTATCCATATTTTCACCTATAAATTACAAAAAAACACATTTTAACGGCACATTAACATATAAAGTTAAAGATTCAATTAATATCAATATTTTTCAACATACCAAAATAAAAGAAAGCTCTATCTAAAGAGCCTCTTTTATTCATATAAGATAAAATTTTATTCTGATAATTAACAACCCAACAGTTTTTGCGCCCATTGGGAATAAAACCTTTTTATGATTCTTTTTATAAACCAGCAAATAGCCACTCTAAAAAACACACAATCCCAAGTATTATACAAACTTTGCGACCAAGTCTTTGGGAATGCGCACAGGCCTCCTCGCCTTCAGCGAGACATAAACAGCTTTAACATCAATTGACACCAAAAGCTGATCCCCCCTTGTTATTTCTTGATGCATAGTACAGGTTGCTCCACCGATTTCCGTCACCTGACAAGATACAACCAGCTCATCATCCAACACTGCCGGAGCCTGATAGTCAGCCACGCAATGCCGCACCATGAATGCAAACTTATCCTCACTTTCCAACCCATCTTGCTGACGCACACCTAGCGCTCGAATATATTCCGTACGAGCACGCTCAGCAAATTTCAGATAATTTGCATAATATACCACACCTCCTGCATCAGTATCTTCATAATATACCCTAACAGGAAACAAAAATTTGTTATCTTTAATTTCTCCGGTTATTGCGGAAACTGGTTTTACAATCATCTTTCACCTTCCTAATTGTCTAATAAATCCAATTGTGCAGATACTTTTTCTTTGCGCATTTGCGGCACCCCCAAATAGCGGCAGCCCAAATCTGAAATCACTCGTCCACGAGGTGTACGTTGCAAAAATCCAAGTTTGAGCAAAAATGGTTCTATTACCTCTTCTATTGTATCCCTTTCCTCCGAAAGAGCAGCCGCCAAAGTATCTGCGCCCACCGGACCTCCTCCATAGTTCTGCACAATACAGTTTAAATATCTTCTATCAAAAGCATCTAGTCCATAATCATCAACATCCAAACGACGCAAAGCATTATCTGCAATCTTGTTATCCACCTCTTGCGCTCCGCATACCGCTCCAAAATCTCTCACTCTACGTAACAATCTTCCTGCCACTCGTGGAGTACCTCTAGATCTTTTGGCAATTTCTAAAGCACCCACATCAGAAAGAGGCATATCCAACAACTTTGCGCCTCGCAAAACAATTTTCTTCAACTCTTCCGGAGAATAAAAATCAAGCCTTAGCGGTATTCCAAAACGCTCTCGTAGCGGAGTAGATAGCATTCCCGAACGTGTAGTAGCTCCCACCAATGTAAATGGTTGCAAATCGATTCTGACAGATCTGGCCGAAGGCCCCTCTCCTATAATCAAATCAAGCTGAAAATCCTCCATTGCCGAATACAAAACTTCTTCAATAGCTGGATTAAGACGATGTATTTCATCAATGAACAATACATCATTGCGTTCCAAATTGGTCAAAATTGCTGCCAAATCTCCAGATTTGGAAATCATTGGTGCAGAAGTAGCTCTAAAACCAACTCCCAACTCCTTTGCCACAATAGAGGCTAACGTTGTTTTACCCAATCCTGGAGGTCCAAACAACAACACATGATCCAAAGCCTCTCCTCTTCCTTTTGCAGCTTCAATAAATACCTTTAAGTTTTCACAAACTGTGCGCTGCCCCACAAAATCAGCCAGGCTCTGAGGTCGCAAATTTATTGGAACATTATTTGCATTTTCATCTTCAAACTGTTTTTGAGGGCTAACAATACGTTCTTCCATCATTCATTTAGTCCTTATTTGCAAATTCTTTCAAAGCGGCTTTTATCAATGCAGACATATCTGCATCTGGATTATTAAGAGCAGCCTGATTAACTGCCTTATATGCCTCCAAACGCTGATACCCCAAATTTACCAAAGCCGAAATAGCATCTTCTATTTTGTTCGGATCCCCTTGTTGAGCCACCACGACATCTGCCACTTCATTAGCTTCCGGAATATAATCCATATTTGCATCTATAGATTTTGCCATATCACCAATAGAAATTGTTACAATTTTGTCTTTCAGTTCTGTTACGATCCGAGCTGCCAACTTCGGACCAACACCACTAGCTCTGGTAAAAGAATTCTTATCCTGTGCTGAAATCGCTTGCGCCAACTGCAACGGAGAAAGCACCGATAATATAGCCAAACAAACCTTTGCTCCCACACCTTGCACCTTTGTTAAGGTATTAAACCATTCTTTTTCCCATGCATCTGCAAAACCATAAAGAGTGATACTATCTTCTCTCACTACTGTCTCCACCAGCAATGAAACCTCTGTACCTTTTGCCAATTTGGACAATGTTTTAGCAGAAGCAAAAACCAAATATCCCACACCATTAACATCTATAATGGCATAGTCCTCACCATAAGTGTCAACCACTCCTCGCAACTTTGCTATCATTTATATATTCCTCAAAAAATCATATGCAACCAGATTAAACAAAAAGAATCAGATATACAAGAGCTTTTTACAATTAAGAACAAAAATAGAACTTATTTTTCAATTTTCATCTCATAATCATACAAATAAGCCACCCACTGAGGCAAACTGTTTTCCAGAAAAAAAGCTTCCAAAAAACTCACCATCAATTTATGTCTTTTTTCTGCTTCTTTTTTTCCCGCATCGGTCATCATCATATTTTTTAATTTCAGTAATTTTTCAAAAAAATGATTAATAAAATTATCCGATTTTCGATTCGGTCGCTTATATTCTTCAGCACACATATCAGGCTCCGGCCATATTTCAGCATTAAATATCGGAGTTTCACACCGAGCCAAAGCAAAAGCCATACAGCGTACAATCCCATTTGCACCAATAGCATCAAGCATATCCGCATCAGAAACAATTTTTCCTTCAATTGTTTGCGGCCTGATACCTTTTAGTGCTTTACTATATCCCATATTGGCAATAACCAAGCAAACTTGCTGCTGAACCTCTGAATCAACATTACACTCATTCATAATTCTTTTGGCATTAGTTAGCTTATCGGCACATTCTTGGCCAAATAATTTATAATCATCTGCATCGTGCAACAATGCAGATATTGCTACCACCTCCATATTTGCATCTTCTTTAGCACATAAATCAATTGCTGTTTTATAGACCCGTTCTACATGATCAAAACTATGGCCGGTATTATCCCCTGCCATCAATTCTCTTACTTTTTGCTCTACAGAATTAATCATTTCTTTGTCCCATAAGCATTTCTAAATTGAAAATGGCACAATGCAATAGCAAGGGCATCTGCCGCATCATTATTTTTTGGACTACAACCCGGAAGCAATATTTTCACCATTGTTTCTACTTGTTTTTTTTCTGCCTTACCCACACCCACAACTGCTTTTTTTACTTTGTTAGGCTCATATTCGGTAACCGGAATCTGAAACATTGCTGGCGTCATAATCACAACCCCTCGCGCCATGCCTAGCTTAATAGTTGATACAGCGTTAGAGTTCAGAAAAACCTGCTCTATTGCGGCTTCATCAGGTTTATAAAATTCTATCACGTCGTGCAAGGTTTTATTGATTGTTGCCAACCTTTCCGCAATCGGAGCTTTTGTGTCTGTTGGAATAAATCCATCTGCCACATAGCGCACCCGATTATTCTCAGCCTCGATAATTCCCCAACCGGTAGACGACAAGCTTGGATCCAGCCCTAAAATTCGAATCATTAGTTTGTTCTCCTAAATATTAACCTAATCTAGCACCATAGTTTAAAAACACCAATAGCTCTTTACTTTTTCCCACAAACATCTTGCTTTTTAGCAATTTTTTCATATGATATGATCACAAAAAAATTATTAACTAAAACAATTATACCATGAAAGAAAATCTATTATTATTGCTATTTGCATTACTTAGCGTTGCTATGATCATTGCTCTTATCTGTAGTGCGGTGAATAATATTTCACAATTCATCTCCCGCATCAAAGAAAACCGAAAACACAAAAAAGAAAAAGCAAAATTTCAAAAACTGCAAGCTCAAAAAGAAAAAGAACTCGCAGAGCTTACAACACAGACCGTTAGCAAGCACCTGTATGGTAGTAACTATGGTTACCTTTTCAGCAAAACCATAATAAGTGCAATTCATATTTTTAACGAGCCTCAATATGTATTGCGCCCCAACGGATGCCCATTTAACAACGTTCAAAATCTGAAATTATTGCTTTCTGCAGT
This sequence comes from Alphaproteobacteria bacterium, assembly GCA_015062305.1. Lineage (GTDB taxonomy): Bacteria > Pseudomonadota > Alphaproteobacteria > RF32 > CAG-239 > CAZU01. The sequence continues at coordinate 132,387 of SUUX01000003.1, read as the reverse complement.
TCATCCTGATAGTCGTTTTCCTAGCAAGGGATATCCTTTATATATGGAAAAATGCAATTTCGATGAAAGAACCCAACGTTTCAAAGCATGGTTTGCTCCATACCATGGCACCATTAATGGTTTTGTGGTACAAAAAGTAAATGAAAGCACCGTATTGCTGTTGCATGGCAGATATGGTACTCTATGCTTACCAATCCCTTACAGACGCAAACTTCGCAAAGGTGATAGTGTAAAGGTATTGCAAAATTCACAATCAACCGATTCCGGTTATTTGGTGAGTTACCATATTGACTAACCTACAAAACCTCTGTTGCAAATACAGAGGTTTTTCTTCGTTAAAATAACTTGATTTTGTTTTTTTATGCTATAATATGCAAATAACTTTTTATTATTAATATTAAAAATTAAGTGTATGGAAAATTTCATTATTATTTTATGTTTATTGTTTTTATTGGCTTGTATGTTACTTACACGCAAGATCACAATGCTAAACAAAGAAATTGCGCAAATCAAAAAGCAACTTAACAACTATTGTCAAACCGAAAACTCAAGCAAAGACGATATTGAGGCTCACAACTATTTTGCCCAACATTGTCGCCCCATTTTCATCGGACAGAAAGTGCCCTTTCATTTTTTTGACAGTGAACTTAATGTTTCCTGTGGCAATGGGCTTCCATTTTCTAAACCAGACAATCTAGAATTTGATTTGCAATACCACAACATCAGCGGAACAGTCTGCACCAATGGATACCGTTTGCAATATAGTCATTGCACCAAATCTGCCGACGGCAAATCATATACAGCATATTTCGTTCCCTACCATGGTATCATTCCTGGTTTTTTAGTTTGTTACGCAGCGGCCACGTCTGAGACATTACATCTATCTCACCCACAATTGGGCAGGCTAAATATTAAAGCCCCTAAGGACGTCCCCCTACAAAAAGGAGATATCATTAGTCTTTTCCAACAAATTCAAAAAACAAGTTCCGGAAATATCGTAATAACAATGAATATCACCGAATAAAAAAACAGCTGCCAACTGGCAGCTGTTTTTTTTACAACTATTATACTAAACCAATTTAGCCAACACATCTTCTGGAATTTCAGCATTATGATACACTCTCTGAACATCATCATCATCTTCAAGAGCATCAATAAAATCCAAAAGCTTTTGAGCTGTTTCTACATCTGCAACATCTGCTTTTACCATTGGTTTCCAATCCAACCTTGATGCGGACGGAGTTCCAAAAACTTTTTCCAAGGCCTCGGTCACCATACCCAAATCATCAGGCAACGTCTCAATATCATGATGTTCATCATCTGTTGCAACATCATTAGCCCCTGCCTCCAAAGCTGTTTCAAACATTTTGTCTGCATCTGCCACGGCCAACGGATATTCAATAAAACCTATGCGCTCAAAGTTAAAAGCCACCGAGCCATTCTCACCCATAGCTCCGCCACGTTTACCAAAAATAGTACGGATATTTCCGGCAGTACGATTCTTGTTATCAGTCATTGCCTCCACAATAACAGCTACTTTTCCGGGACCAAAACCCTCATACCGTGCAGCAACATAGTCTGCACCACCGGCAGCTTGTGTTGCCTTGGCAATCGCACGTTCAATATTATCTTTGGGCATACTTTCTGCACGAGCAGCCTGAATTGCCAAACGCAATCGAGGATTCTTATCAGGTTCCGGCAAACCGCTTTTTGCGGCAATCGTAATGTCTCTAGCCAACTTAGCAAACATTTTTGCTTTTTTGGCATCCTGAGCACCTTTTCTATACATAATATTCTTAAACTGGGAGTGTCCAGCCATCGTATTTACTCCTAAAAAACTTCAACTAGGCGTTTTTATACAACAAGCAATGTTTATGCGCAAGATTTTTTTATATTTTAAAACGCTTATTCTGTTAACACCATATAGGTAATTTTGTCTTCATCAGCAGATAAAACTCTAAAACCTACATTATGAATAGTAATCAACCCCGGTTTGTTCGGAAAACTAAGATTACTAAATGTACCTGCTTCATTTTGGGTATAATCAAAATATGTAAACCAAATACGATCCAACTTCACCCCATCGTACTTAACATCAAAACCTTTAACCGCTGCACTTTGAGTAGAAGTTGTTTTTGAAATCTCCTGTATTTTCAAATCTGCAGGATAAGGAAAAAATTCAGTATCCAACAATATCAAATAACTTCCTTTTATCTGCCCGATTCTATTATAAAACACTCCTTGCTCATCAATCAGCATGGCAAAATCTTCTAATTCACTAGGCAACAACCGATATTTTTGCCCTTCAATTTTAACTGTTCCGATAGGGGTATATTTCTTATCAGCTTTTATTTTCACAGGCAGAGATGCACTATTCAACACACCATTTTTATTGGCCTTCAAATATTTTTCTACAAAAAATTCTTTCTGATAAAATTTATTATTCAAAACAGAATAACCTTTTTTTACCGTTTGAGCCACATTATATTCATAATTATTTTCTTCTACTTCTTCTGTTCTGGTCAGCACAGGTTCCGCATCATAAAAAGATATTCTATATCCGTTCCACATCGTAAATATATCGTTGCGAGAAGCCAAGATATTATAGTCTCCGGCTCTCACACACCCTCCAGCCAAAACCAACAAAAACATAAGAAACAATTTTTTCATAAGAGACCTCTTATCAATCAAGAATTAAATCTATTTTTAATTATTATACTATAAACTCGTTTTAGTAAATAATTTTATAACGAATGGGATAACTTATACAATGATGAGCAGTTGTTGGCAAATAACTTTCAGTCCACAAGAGCAACCACAAGAAGATTTTCTTTCTTTTCTTGAAGATTTTTTTGAAGTCAGCGCACAAAATTATGACGATTCTGGCAAAGATGAATATATTGGCTATTGCTCCGGAAACTTTGATGAACAACAAATGTTAGTCGCAGCTCAGAATATCAGTTTACCTCCATACAAAATAGAAAAATTAGAAAGCGAAAACTGGCTAAAAGACTATGTAATAAAATTTGCTCCATTCGAGATAGCTGACTTTTTAATCTATGGCATTCATGAAACAACACAACCAAACACCAACAAAATTCCCATTCAAATATATGCAGCCACCGCTTTTGGCTCAGATCACCAAACAACTCGTTGCTGCCTGCAAGCTATCAGCGATTTATTTCATCAAAACTACAAAGCCAAAAAAATATTAGATGTTGGCACTGGGTCTGGTATTTTGTCTTTAGGTGCGGCAAACTTATGGAAAACAGCTTCAATATACGCCGTAGATATTGATGAAGAAGCCGTATTAGTCACGCAAAGCAATGCCCAAAATAATTCTTTAGATCAACAAATTTTTGTAGCACAAAGCAATGGATACCAATCTGATCTTGTACAACAAAATAAACCATACGATTTAATCTTAGCCAACATCCTAGCTCGTCCGCTATTAGACATGGCTCCAAACACAGCCTCATCTCTAAAAAAAGGCGGATATTGTATATTATCAGGCTTTGTTGAAGATCAGGCAAATTGGATTATAGATTCACATCAAGAATACGGATTACAACTAATAAAACTATACGAAATTGACAATTGGCGTGCAGCTTTAATGCAAAAGGTATAACATCATGGATATCAAAACAATACAAAAAGAACTTTCAAAAAACAAATGGGATGCATATATCATCACTCGAAACAATATGTTTTTAGGACAAGATATCTTACCGACAGAAAACAAAATTTTAGAACTATGTGGTTTCACCGGTTCAAGCGGAACTTTAATAATATTTAAAGACAAAAATTATCTTTTAGTTGATGGTCGGTATGAAATTCAAGCGGCTCAAGAAACAGACCCATCTGCTATAAATGTTGTTTGCACCACAGATTCCACAGCAACATGGCTCCAAAAAAACACCACAACTCCTCTAACTATAGCCTATGACCCTTGGTGTCATAGCATCAACGAAACAGATTATTGGAACAGAACACTCAAACAACATCATTTTATTGAGGACACCAAACAAATTCTCGGTCCTCGTATCTCTTCAAATCAAAGCGATATATTTGAACATGATATTGAATTTGCAGGCCTTTCTGTTGATGAAAAAATATCTTATATAACAAACTTTATACAAGAAAACAAACTGGACGGATATTTTTTGTGTGAACCAGATTCTGTATCTTGGCTACTCAATTTGCGTAGTCATACTCTTCCCAACACCCCTATATTAAGGGCCTTTTCGTTCATAAGTAAAAACGGAGAAATAAGCCTATTTACAACAAATTTTAATACCATCGAAAAAGAGCTATCCGCCTACAAAGGGCAAAACATCGGAATATCAACACATTCCACCCCCAAGCAAATTCATTCCATTTTCAAAAAACTCAAAATTTGGACCACCCCCCTTCAAAACCCCATCCAAAAATGGAAATCAATCAAAAATGCCGTTGAATTACAAGGATTTAAAAACGCCCACTTAAGAGATGCAATAGCTTTATGTTCTTTTTTATATTGGTTTGAAAATAATTGGCAGGGGCAAACTGAATTATCAATTGTAGAAAAACTTTATTCACTTCGCAAACAAAATAAATATTTTCAAGGAAACAGCTTTGAAACCATTGCTGGTTTTGCAGCCAACGGAGCAATTGTACACTACCAACCATCGACCCAAACCAACCAAAAACTTCAATCTGGAAGCGTTCTGTTGCTAGACAGCGGCGCCCAATATCTTGATGCAACCACAGATGTTACCAGAACAATCGCTGTTGGCCATATAGAAAATCAGCAAATTATTGACAGCTTTACACAAGTCTTAAAATCGCATATTGCTGTCGCCACAGCCAAATTTCCACAGGGAACATCTGGCAACACCATAGATGCTTTAGCCAGACAACAGTTATGGCAATTCGGTAAAGAATACAAACATGGTACCGGTCATGGTGTCGGTTGTTTCTTAAATGTTCATGAAGGTCCTTTCTCCATATCTTCCTCGCGCAACCAGTCTCCTCTGGAAGCCGGACAAATTACCTCTATAGAACCAGGATATTATGTAGAAAACCAATATGGGATCCGCATTGAAAATCTGGCCTATATATGTCAGGACAATAATCCTAATTTTCCCAATCCTATGCTAAAATTTGAACCTCTAACACTTGTACCCATTGATAAACGGCTCATTAATAAATATCTCTTAACCAAGCAAGAACTCCTTTGGTTAAACGAATATCATCAAACTGTATTCCGACACCTAAATCAAGTTCTACCAGCAGAAATGCAATCTTGGTTATCGGAGGCTTGCGCACCAATCTAACTCTCATTAGAGGAGAATTTTATGCGCAAAACAATTCTATTAATCACATTGATATCTGGTATTTGTTTTGGATCAATTGCCATATCTCAAACTTATGAGCAAAATTACAGTTCTGCAATAAGCTCATCTTACAGCAAATCAACGATTTATGTTTTTTTCAACAACGAACCATGCTCCGAATGCGCCAATGCCATCGACCTAATAGAACAATTTTACAACCAAAATTTCATCAACAAATATAATTTATTTCTCATAAATTATCAAAACGACAATGAATACACTTTCATTCAACGCTACAACCTGTCACAACCTCTAGAGGTTGTGTTATCTCGTTTTGATGATGGTTTTCCTTTTGGATATCAAAAGATTGAAAACCTTCAATATATGACATCAGATCCCATCAGCATGGAAAAATATTTTGTAGAAAGAATAAACACCTTTTTTAATCCCTAAAAATAAATCCGGCACATTGCCGGACTTATTTTATAGCTTTGTAGTTTCTCGCAACTTTTCCGCATTAAAAATTTTCAATTTTTCCAAGCTTTGTTTGCGCACATATTTCAAATAAGACTCATATATCACCAAAGCCACCCCAGAAACCAACAACGGCAACAAATAATATATTACCCTATAGGCAATCAACGCTCCAAACAACATTGCCTGATTGTGCTGTCCGGGAATAATAAACATAAACAACCCTTCAAACACTCCCAATCCTCCGGGAACCTGGCTAAACACACCCAACACCTGAGCAATAATAAACACGCCCATAAATTCATCAAAAGGAATATGCACAAATGAATCTAATGCATAATAAAGAACCAACGATGCCAATAAAATATCAGCAGCACCAATAATCACTTGAGCCAAAGCCATCTTAAAAGTTGGCACATCAAAAGCAACTCCTTTTATTATAATTGCTTTTTTATAAAACAAACTTGCACCAAAATAAATCAACAATCCAACAACAGAAACCAAAGCCACAATTTGCGTTGTCAACTTAGAAACAGAACCTCCGCCAAAGGCATGATTAGGTGTCAACAAATACCCAACAATAATCAAAAAGAAACAGGCCACTAAATACGTAAAACCGGAAAAAGTAACCATTCTTATAATTTCTGTTGCCCGAAAACGCCACCTTGTATACAAACGATAACGAATAGTGCCACCAGAAACAATAGCGTGGCCGGCATTATTACTAACCGAAAAACCGATAACCCCTGCAAAAATCCACTTCCATGGCGCCAATTTGCGTCCCACATATTTCAAGGCCAAATAATCATAAGAAGAAAGAGCCACATAACCAAAAAATGACGCAGCACAAGCCAACCACAAATTACGAGAAGGAATTGCAAAAACAGCATTTTTAATATCTTCCAAACTATATTGAGACAGCTGGTGATACAACATATAAGCAGCCACAACAAAGAAAAACAAACCAGCCCACGACACTGCTTTTTTCAATAATTTTTTAGTTTTAAATGCCATCGCTTCTTCCTCTATTCAAACCTTCACATAATATAATTTTTATCTTCCCCTTCGTCAATAGCAAACTTAAAAATGTAAATTTATTGAAAATAACTATTGACCCATCTTTTATTTTATGATATAAATAAAGTGTAACAATATTAGTATATAAAGATTATGTCTTTCATTTTATCTCTCTTTGCCCGGGATATTTTGATACTTATATTGGTAATGCTTATTAAATTCAAATGTTTTGTGCGTTGATGTTTTGAGCCTAGCTTGTGAGGCGATAATGGAGAACAAGATGTTTGCATGTTGAGATAAAAAAAAGAGAATTAGATAGAATAGAGCGCCTACATAGGTTGTATTATTGATTTTTCTCGAGGTCTATCTGATTCACTCAACATCGTTAATAAGCATTTATGGCGACCCCATAGGAATTTGGGCAACAAGGTTGATCTCTTCGGAGGTTAATCGTAAATATGAAGGAACACAACATTGGACAAGCCCAATTTTGCGTTCCTTTTTTTTATGAACATACATCAATAAAATATAATATTTTTTATTGACAATAAATTTTGTGTAATATATAAACCATGTCGAACGGTTGCCAACATAGCTCAGTTGGTAGAGCTACTGATTTGTAATCAGTGGGTCGGGAGTTCGAGTCTCTCTGTTGGCACCATTAAAAAATCCCCCTTTTATGGGGGATTTTTTAATGGTATCTACAGAACGAAATTCCGACCCACTTGGTGTCGGGACGAGGCAGAAAAAAGCCAAAAGTAATTGGCTTTTTTCAACGCAGGTTACGCTTTTGTTAGCTTGTGAGCTAGTGACAACGAAGCGAAACAAGTGTTACAAAGGCGGTGACCGAAGCGAGTTAGTGAGCCGAAAGCGAACTTACGAGCAAGGACAAGCTCTCTGTTGGCACCATAAAAAATCCCTCCTTGTGAGGGATTTTTTTGTTTTAAATATACTTGCCTTTTTCGAATAACTAAATTAATATCTGCACACTACTAAAAATTATGATATCAAACCAATTAAATACTTACTATTATGCTTACATTAAAAATCATCGGACTTTGCTTAGCCGGTCTTTCAGTAATTGTGTTTATCGCTTTCATTATTGCTTGGGCTTGTATGCAAGAAAAACAATTTGAAGAGATAAATAAACAGATTGAAACAATTAAAAAAAAACTAACACTTTATACTATGGATAAAAAAGACAAAGCTCCTCAAGTAAAAGATTATTTGTGTGGAGCAAAAGTTGTAAAAAGCAAACCACAAAAAATCACAGGAGTGATACCTATTGAAGATGATGGTTACGAGATTTTAACATATGATTCTCATGCTTTTCTGCAGTCTCATACCGACACTACTCCTCGGTACGGCGATATTATAGTTTTTTATACTATAAGAGAGAAAAAAGTTGTCGGCATTGAGCTTAATGGTGAATTACTATATTTTCTTTCTGAAGAAGATATATAGAATTTCTTACCCTACCCCTCACAATATTGTTGTGAGGGGTTTTACTTTATGATACCGTTTTCGAAAAAGTTCAAAATTGGCCGTTGCCATAGTTCAGCAATTTTAAGATAGCTTATCCATTTGATTTGCCCTAAATTTGCTTAAAAACGCCGCTGTATGACTTTCTTTGGAGCTTCCACCATTAGAATTTGAACGATTATTAGTAGGACTTGAACGGCTTAATTCCTCAAACTTCTCTCTCTTCATTGGCGGTTTCTGAGAAACTGCAACAGGGCATACAGGCACAACATCGCTTCTACCTTTTGAAGCATAAGCTCTTCCCATAGCTACAGATGCCGCAACCAGAGCCGTAGGCACCGGAGCTATAGTAAAAGCTGCCGCTCCAACAGCTACCGTACAACACACCGTAGCAGCACACTTTGCAAAATAACGCAATTTATTCTCTTTAAAATCCTTTTCCGAAGGCCTTAAAATTTTAGGAGCAAGAATATTGCTTATCAAACGATCAAATTTTAAATACCCCTTTTGCAACTTTGTTAAATTGGAATTTTTATCCATATCAGAGCCTCCTCTTTTGTCTATATATCTAGATAATAACATAAAATAAAAACAAAGACAATCAATTTTTCTCTATTGATTTTTCAAGTTAGATATGGTCTACTGGGCAAGATTTTAATTTTTTATCAATTATCTAAATCATAATTATATGCTTACATTAAAAATCATTATGCTGTTGCTATGTTTCATCATTGCATGCATATCACTTAGCAAAATTGTTGAAAGCGCTCTCAATCTTAGAGCCATCCATCTGGGCAAAAAAAGTCCAGTTTTTAGGCCTAGAACATCCGGAATGGTTTTTAACACCAAAACCGGCAAACTAGAAGCTGACAGCCAACAAATTTTGCCCTTTGAATAAATTAAATCCTGCTATATTGCAGGATTTTTTATTGTTACGGCAATATGGGCTCAATTTCAGTATCATATTTTATAGGCTCTACCAAAGCCAAAATCTCTGCAGACATATAAGGTTGCATCAAATAATATGGCACTACAAAAGCCGGCTGACCATTGGCATAATTGCTAATTTCATATTGTCCATACATAAAACCCACACCTTTTTCCATCAAAAATGGCTCCCCCTTGGGCGGAGGCAAATTTCCCTCTTCTACATCAACCAAAATCTCTTCATTTAATTTATTTGGCTCAAACTCTCTGCCTCCATACAAAGGCACATATTTTGCAAAATAAGCAATCAATCCTTGTCTTAACAAATCATTCAAGCGTTCATCTTTTCTATCATTCAATATCTTATCATTTATCTGTACTTTTGTTTTTTTATCAAAACTATTCCATCGAGTAATAGTATACCCGTGCGCTCCACCATCATAAATATATTCATCTTTTCTTATCGTATAAAATTTGTCTGTCTGAGCAACTTTTTTTATATTTATTGACTGTTCTTCGTGTTTTTTTGGCGGTAATGATAAAAAATATGTTCCATACAAAACACCTACCATAATTGCACCCCAAAACAAATGCTTTTTCATTGTTTTTTCTCCACACTAAATTATCAAACCTAATATAACATCTTCAAACAAATAAACAAAGCATCAAATAAAAATTCTCTATACCATATTAACATCTGCAACTTGGACTTGCGGTACCATCACAGCACATTACTCTACCCATAGAGCACCCACACACTCCGCCATGCCAAGAACAACACCCCCTGCGCTCAACAATAGGAGTATATCCCAAATCATTAATACACGCAAGCAATGCAAAAATCATAAACGCTTTTTTCATAACACACCTCTAAAAACAACTCAAAGTTGATATAAAACCATATTTCCACAACTTTTAATTGTCAATAGAGTTATTTTAAAACAAAAAAGAGGAGACTAAATCTCCTCTCTTCTTGTAGAATGGCTTGAGAATAGAGTAGTTTCGAAAAGTAATAAAATTTTCAGTGTAGATAGACTTACATGAATTTTTATCAACTCAAAAAAACTGCTCTAGATGGGTCATTATCCAAGTTTTTAAAACTTGTAGAATGGCTTGAGAATAGAGTAGTTTCTAGAAGTGATAAAAATTTTAGTGTAGATAAACCTACATGAATTTTTATCAACTCAAAAAAATTGCTCTAGATGGGTCATTATCCAAGTTTTTAAAACTTGTAGAATGGCTTAGATAGAGTAGTTTCTAGAAGTGATAAAAATTTTAGTGTAGATAAACCTACATGAATTTTTATCAACTCCGTAAAACTGCTCTAGATGAGCCATTATCCAAGTTTTAAACCTATGTGAAGCTCTTTCAACTGCAACTCTGTCACCTCATTAGGCGCTTGCATAAGAAGATCTTGTGCTTTTCCATTAAGGGGAAATAAAATTACATCTCTTATGATTGCTTCTTCAAGAATTAACATAACTAAACGATCTACACCAAAAGCAGAACCTGCGTGAGGGGGGGCGCCAAATTTAAATGCTCGTATCATACCACCAAATTTATTATCAACAACAGAATGATCATAACCGGCAAGTTCAAATGCTTTATACATAATTTCCGGACTATGATTACGAACAGCTCCAGAAAGCAACTCTGCGCCATTACATACAAAATCATACTGATAGGCTAAAATATCTAAAGGATTTTTATTAAGCAAAGCATCCATTCCGCCTTGGGGCATAGAAAACGGATTATGAGAAAATTCAACGGCTCCGGTTTCTTCGTTCTCTTCATAGAACGGAAAATCAACAATCCAACACATCTTGAAAGATTTTTTATCAACCAAATTCAAATCTTCACCAACTTTGTTGCGCAAACGACCACTAAACTTGTCAAATTTTGCACCTTTGCCAATCACAAACAAAATCGCATCACCGATTTTTGCTCCCAGTTTTTCTGACAATGTCGCTAATTTGGCTTCATCAAAAAATTTGGCAATTCCTTTAGCTCCTGCCTGAGCCAAAGCAATATATGCAACACCACCCATGCCTTCTTCTTTAGCCATAGCATCCAGCTTATCAAAAAATGAACGAGGCTTTTCCCCTGCAGCTGGAACAACCAAAGCTTTTACAATATCTCCATTGCTCACTCTGGAATCATACACCCCAAAACCAGAATCTCCAAAAAACTCTGTAGCATTTTGCCACTTGAGCGGATTGCGCAAATCCGGTTTATCCGAACCATACTCAAACATTGCTGTCCTAAACGGTATTCTGATAAATGGAGCCTGATCGACAGTACGTCCCCACGCAAATTCATTAAAAATAGCACCCAAAGTATGCTCTATTACTTCAAAAACCTCTTCTTGAGTAACAAAGCTCATCTCCATATCCATCTGATAAAATTCTCCCGGACTTCTGTCTGCCCTTGGGTCCTCATCTCTAAAACATGGAGCAATTTGAAAATATTTATCAAAACCTGATACCATCAACAATTGCTTAAATTGTTGTGGTGCTTGTGGCAAAGCATAAAACTTTCCTGGATTCAAACGAGACGGAACCAAAAAATCTCTTGCTCCCTCTGGAGAAGAAGACGTCAAAATCGGCGTTTGATATTCCACAAATCCTTGCTCTCTCATCAGTTGTCTAGTACGCTCAATCACCTTTGAACGCACTAACATATTATTATGAATACGCTCTTTACGCAAATCCAAAAAGCGATATTTCAGACGCAACTCTTCCGGAGCGTCATCTTCTATCGCCACCTGAAAAGGCAAGACCTCAGCTTCTGAATATATTTCCAGCGCATTAACTTTTATCTCAATATCCCCGGTTGGCATATTTTTGTTTACGCTTTCACGTGCGATTACCACACCGCTAAACCCAACCACAGATTCCGGCCGCAGAGCCTCAACTTTTGCAAACAATTCAGAAGCACTATCTATCACGCATTGAGTAATTCCATAATGATCTCGCAAATCAACAAAACACAAATTTCCCAAATTACGTTTACGGTGAATCCATCCGGACAACTTCACCTCCTTATTTATATCTGCAGATCTCAATTCTCCACAATTATGTGTTCTATAGTTTTGCATTACGATTCCTCAATGTATAAAGTTAAACCATTTTTACTATTATTACCAAACACTTTCAAAATCAACATCAAAAATCCCAAAAAACAAAAAAAAAGAAGCCGGTATAAGACCAGCTTCTTTAACACAAACTCCAAAGTCTCAAAGATACTTGTACAAAATATCCTTAAACTCAACTTCAATAGACATCAAACGAGCCAACTTCAACACTGCATCATGCCACCCCTTCTCTCCGAGTGTCACTTTATCTTCCGGCAAATGGCGTCTGGTATTTTCGGTGTTTGCCATCAACACATGGACTCTATCGTCTTCTTCACGCACATAGGCATGCAACTTCAAGAAGATACTATCATCCAAATAAATTGCCTTGGCAACAGCTCTAAACTCCTGCAGCCATGGAAAAAATCCATTTCTACATACAGAGATATCAGCCATCGCCGCCTCCACAACGTGATAATGAAAACCGGCTCCATACTTGTCTGCCTTAGGAAGCAGATTTTTACCCTCTTCAACCACATAGAATGGATAAAAATGGTGCGTCTCAGCCAAATTTTTCAATATTTCAAAAATAGGCCCTTCTCGTTTGCGAATTTCAACAAACATCACATCATTAAATCCACCGACCACAACGGTCTTACCAACTCGGTACTTTGGTTCAAAAGGCTTCAAAGCCGACTTCACAGTTTCGATTGCATCTAAATCAGTTGCATCAATAATTGCATACAACCTGTTGTCTGGGTTTTTCAACATAGTAATTTTTTTTTTAATTTTGCGGTAATATTTCTCAATCATCAAAAGCACCACCTTCTGATGACACACAATGCTTAGCTTAATTATATAAAAGTATAAAACCTATATTGCAGTTTTTTATGTTTTTCAACCCTAAAGATAAGTTTCTTAAAAAAAAATCTTCATTTTATATAAATTTAGATATATAAGCTAACAATAAGCCACATACGGAGAATTAATAATGGATATAATAACCAATACCGACGCTCTCAAACAAATATGCTCACAACTAGAAACCTGCTCTTTTGTTACTGTAGATTTGGAATTCTTGAGAGAAAAGCATTACTATGCTCAACTGTGCCTTATTCAAATTGGTTCTAAAACATCAAGTTATATTATTGATCCTCTTTCTCCGGATATAAAATTGCAACCTTTTTTTGATTTAATGCATAATCCAAATATCATAAAAGTATTTCATTCTGGACGCCAAGATATTGAAATTATATATAATCTCAGCGGAATAATCCCCTATCCTTTATTTGATACTCAAATCGCAGCAATGGTTTGTGGTTATGGAGAAAGTATCAGCTATGAAAATTTGGTATTATACTTACTTCATCGCAAATTAGACAAGACTAATCGCTTATCTGATTGGAGCAAACGTCCTTTAAGCGATTCGCAACTAAATTATGCCTTATCAGATGTCACACATCTTGTAGAAATATATGAAATACTGTCTCAAAAATTAAAAGACAATAAGCGCTCTAGTTGGATAAATGAAGAAATCAACATCTTAACATCTCCCTCCACTTACATCATCAAGCCTCAAGACGCATGGACACGCATCAAACATCGCTCTCATAGCGCAAAATTTCTCACAATCTTAAGAGAACTTGCAGCCTGGAGAGAACACCGCTCTCAAACCAAAAACACTCCTAGACAAAGTTATATCAAAGATGACGCTCTGCTAAATATCTGTGCTTGCGATCCCCAAACAAAAGAACAACTCTGCCAAATTCGCAATTTGCGTGCAGATGTTGCCAAAGGCAAGCTGGGAGATGAAATTTTAGAAGTATTAGAACATTGCCGCCATATTCCAGAAAGCGACTATGTAACACCCCCAAAAATTAAAGATTTGCCGGACAAATCTTCATCACTTTTTGAACTTTTAAAACTATTGCTAAAAATCATAAGTCAACAGCAAGGTGTGGTTGCCAGGCTTATCGCAACAGATGAAAATCTACACGATTTTAGCATTTTCAAAGATCAAGACAATCATATACTCTCAGGTTGGAGATATGATATTTTTGGAAAACACGCACAAGACCTGCGTCATGGAAAACTCTCCATAACATATAACCCCAAAACCAAAGACATTGAACTACAACATTATAGCTAAAAGTCTTCAATCTGAGCTAACAACCTGCTGACATCTTTATCTTTAAGGGAATAATATATAGTTTGAGCAACTCTTCTGGTTTTTACAATTTCTGCTCCTCGTAAAACCGCCAAATGTTGAGACAACGCCGATTGGCTCAAATTAATTTTTTGCTCCAACTCACCAACATTATGCTCTTGCTCATAAAGATAGAACAAAATTTCGAGTCGCCTTTCATTTCCCATTGCCTTAAGTTTATTAGCATAAAGTTTGATACGTTTTTTATTCATAACCATCTCCCAAGCCTAACCTCCCAAGATATAATCTTTATTTGCACAAAAACACCCCTCTCCCAAGCAAAATATTTTTTAATATCTAAATCAGAATTGTTGCCAACACAATCTTATTGCTATAACATTCAAACAAATATAAGGAGCAAAAATATGAACACCGAAAATATACAAGAACTCAGTTTTGAAGATGCTTTATCTCGTTTGGAAAATATTGTCAGAGAACTAGAAGGCGGACGAATTAAGCTTGATGACGCTGTTTCAGCCTATGAACAAGCGGTATCCCTCAAACAATTATGTGAAAAAAAACTGGAAAATGCACGTCTTAAAATTGAAAAAATAGAAATTAATAACGGCAATATGTCAACATCAGAATTCAACATTCCAGAGGCTTAACATGTCAGATTTCTCATCGCGTCTCAAAACATTTTCCACTGAATTTAATAACAAGCTCCTTTCATTATTTGACAAACCCAATGGAGCCGAACGACAAGTTGTAGAAGCCATGGCTTATTCTGTAGGAAATGGAGGCAAACGTCTGCGCCCATATCTAATAACCCAAACAGCACAACTATTTAATATATCGCCTGATCAATCTTTTCCTGTTGCTGCAGCTTTAGAATGTCTACATACATATTCTCTTATTCATGATGACCTTCCCGCCATGGACAATGATGACTTGCGCCGCGGCAAACCAACCTGCCACAAACAGTTTGATGAAGCCACCGCAATACTCGCCGGAGACGGGTTGCTTACCTATGCATTCGAACTTATAACCTCTGACAACAATAATCTTTCGGCAGCTATTCGCTGTCGATTGGCAAATATGCTTGCCAGAGGAGCTGGTGCTTTTGATGGCATGATTGCAGGACAAATGCTTGATTTGCTATCAGAAAAAAACATCAACTCACAAAATCCAGAACCAATCATCAAACACATTGAAGAAATGAAAACAGGCCGCCTACTTTGTTTTGCTTGTGAGGCTGGAGCTGTTTTAGGAAACGCACCTCAAGATAAATATCAAGCGTTATCAACCTATGCTCGTAAAATAGGAATTTCTTTCCAAATCACCGATGATATTCTTGATGTTGAAGGTTCCACAGAACAAATGGGAAAAACCCTAGGCAAAGATGCTGCTCAAAACAAACTAACCTTTGTTCGTTTATATGGTCTCTCTCAAGCCAAAGCAATCGCCTCACAACTAATTGCAGAAAGCCATGATGCTCTCAGCATTTTTGGTGCAGAAGCTACAGACCTACACAATCTAGCCGACTTTATTCTCAGTAGACAACACTAATCCAAATCTATAAAAGTCATATACACATACTTTGCAGTTGGAGATGGAGACTTAACAATCACGCCTACTGCAATTCTACTATCTGGCTTTAAAGACTGCACTGTTGGTTTCTGGTTTATACTTTGCTGCAGCACTGTATCTTTATCCAAAATTTCAACTCTAACTGTTGGAATATCTATTTCTCTATCAGTTGGATTATAAATAAAACCTTTCACTTCCAACACACGCCCGGCTTCATTCTCAATAAAATTCCAATTAATATTCTGAAATTCAAGACCTTCCCCAGGAACATGTGCTTTTATACCCAAAATCTTATAAATTGCACCAACCAAAGGCACGCTTCGCGCAATCTCATAACGATAATTATAAACAGCCACCAAAGCAACAACCGCACAAACAATTCCAACCAATTTATAATTTATCTTGCGATTCAACCCGAGCATTGTTTTTAGTTGTAGAAGCAACCTATCTTTCAGTGGCATTTTTTGCTCTTCCTGAAAAAGCCTTTCACTTTGCTCATTCAGGCGCTCAAAAATATCACGCATATCTACTTCTGGCTTTTCTTCTACTTTCTCAATTTCTTCCTTAGAAGCTTGTTCATCAACTTTAGCTGTATCATCATCAAAAGAAACTGCTGTTTCTTCTTGTTCGGATTCTTTTGACTGTTCAAGCTCCTGCGCTGCTTCTTCTTGTTTGGAAGCATTTTCATTTTGCAAACCAGAAGATTCGACATCAACCTCTGCTTCTTCTACATTATCCTTAATATCATCTCCATCTGCAACACTCGAACTATCTTCTACAGTTTCTTCAGCCACATCATCTTCAGACAACATCTGCTCTTGCATAAGTTTTTGCAATTCAGACATTGCATCTTGAATCTGCACACCGTTTTTATCAAAACGGAACACTTCGCCACAATTACTGCAACGAAGCTTACGCCCTCCCTCTGGTATAAGCGTTTCATCTAATTCATAACAAACATTACATTGCGGACAATAAATACGCATTTTTCACCTCTATCGCTAATATAAAATGAAAAAGCGTTTAATCAAAGCAAAAAAACACTTTATTAAAAATAAAATTGTTATATCCTAATTTCATTAAAATAACAGGAGACAAATCTTGCCTAATAACAATAGTATTATTGAAATGCAAAATGTAGGAATTCGCTACGATCAAGGGCCTGAGATTCTTAGTGATATCAAGCTTTCTTTACGCCGAGGATCTTTTCACTTTCTCACTGGCAAAAGCGGAGCAGGCAAAACCTCTCTCCTAAGTATGATGTATCTTTCTCAAAAAGCAAGCCGTGGACACGTTCGTGTTTTTGGCAAAGACGTCAATTTTGCCAACCGTGATGAGTTGGCTTTTCTCAGACGCCGCATAGGTGTTGTTTTTCAAGATTTTCGCCTTTTAGAACATCTTAGCGCTTTTGACAATGTTGCACTTCCCTTGCGTGTCTGTGGCATGAGTGAAACAGAGGTTCGCAAAAGAGTAAACGAACTTCTTAGTTGGGTTGAACTGGATAACCACATGCTAGATGCCGCCTCCACTTTATCTGGTGGAGAAAAGCAACGTATCGCCATCGCCAGAGCTGTAATCAACAGGCCGGAACTTCTTTTGGCAGACGAACCTACCGGAAACGTAGATAATTTCATTGCCCCCAAACTCATGAAACTTTTTGTTGAATTAAACAAACTTGGTACAACCGTCGTTATTGCCACACATAGTGATAAACTGATAAATGATTTTAACTACCCTCGCCTACACTTACAAAATAGAGGACTACATCTTTTATATCCTGCAGATAAAAGTTCCATAGGAGGTTCCGATGCCTAAGCCTATGTATATAACTCGCAAGCAGGAATTACCTCTTAAAGGTGACAACACCAGCCTGTTTTTACAAGTAATAATATCTATTGCCGTATTTATTTTTGCCATTACTTTGTCCGGTGTATTATCCATCAACTCGATTCTTGAAAACTGGAATCAAAGTATCCTAGGCTCTCTAACCGTACAAATAATGCCCATTAATGACAGCAACCCAGAAAAAGCGGCAGCAGAAACCCTTGCCTATCAAGATAAAGCTGTTGAATTTTTACAAAACGTAAAAGGCATAACCAAAGTAACTCCTCTTAATGATGAACAACTAAAAAATCTTATTCAACCATGGTTAGGAGATGGTGTAAACATCGACAACCTTCCAATACCGCGTATTATTGACGTCAAAATATCTCCCGATGCAGATATAAATTTTATCAAATTAGCACAAGAGCTAGCCATTGCATCACCACAAGCATCTTTAGATAATCATAAACTATGGCTAAGTAAATTAATTCAATTTGCCGATGGCCTTAAATTAATAGCAACAACAGTGTTATTACTTGTTATCGCCATATCTGCCGGGGCCATTTTCTATACTACGCAAATGAGCTTAGGCTTGCACCGCAACATCATAGAAATATTACACATCATGGGCGCCAAAGATGCCTATATCGCACAACAATACGCAAAACGCATGGGTTTTTTAGGCCTAATTGGTGGTGTATGCGGCTTGCTGTTTTCAATTCCTACGATATTTTTTATCGGCTCTCTCGCCACACAAATTGAGGGCGGAATTATCAGTGAAGCCAACCTAAGCATTTTAGATTGGATTACCATAATGATTCTTCCGTTCTTTGCAATGGGAATATCAATGTATACAGCCTATTACACAGTCAAACGTACTTTACAAAAGATGTTATAATGAAAAAAGCTCTATTCACATTTTTTATACTATTAACCTGGCTAGCCGGTTTTACCATATTTGCACATCGAATCAATCATTACACTATTGATACTAACACGCAAACAGAGGCAATCATAGCCCTCACCGGTGGCCGATATCGTATCGCAGAAGCCGTCAAATTGCTCAACCAAGGGAAAGCTCAAAAACTGTTCATCTCTGGTGTCAGCCCCAATAATTCCCTAGAAGACATTATTACCAAACAAAATCTGCACCTAAACAGCACACAAAAAGTCAGCATTGGTCGCCAAGCACAAGACACTATTGGCAATGCCCAAGAAACCGTTACTTGGCTCAAAAAAAATAACATCAATTCCATTCGCTTAGTCACTTCTAATTATCACGTTGACCGCAGCTTAGCCGAATTTCGAGAACAAGCTCCCAATCTAAAAATCATTCCTCACCCTGTATATTCCGACAAAGTAGCAAAAAAATGGTGGACTAGTTGGCATAGTTTCTCGCTTCTTTTCAAAGAATATAATAAATTTTTATATGCCTATATCAGATGTAACTTTTTTTCAAGAGGTAACTAATGCTTTATATACGCTCTTTACTATTTAACATTTTTGGATATTCAACATTAGCCATTGGTTGCATTACCAACTCTATCATTGGAGCAATCTCCCCAAAAGCAACAATAAAAACCTGGAACTATTGTTTTATTCCTTTTTTGGTATTTTGTCTCCGCTATATTGCTGGCATAAAAATAGAGATTCGCGGCAAAGAATACATAAAACAAGAAAATGTCATCTATGCAGGCAAACATGAATCAGCTATGGAAACATATGTACTAACCAACTTTCTAAAAAAAGCCTCTTTTATTCTAAAAAAAGAGCTCACCTACATCCCCATTTTTGGTTGGGCCCAATATTTTTATGGAATGATACCGGTAGACCGCTCTGCAGGATCCAAAGCCATGAAAAACATGTTACGTAGTGCGCAAGATCGCATAGCACAAAAACGCCCAATCATCATTTTTCCAGAGGGAACACGCAAACAGCCGGGACAACCCACAGATTATAAACCTGGTGTTGCATTATTATATCAACACCTTAATTTGCCAGTAATTCCAATTGCAACAAACACCGGATTATTTTGGAAAAAAAATTCTTTCCTTCGCTATCCCGGAAAAGTAATATTCGAATTTATGGAGCCAATACCTTCTGGATTAAGCAAACAAGATTTCATGAATCAATTACAACAAAAAATTGAACAAAAATGTACAGAACTAAATACAGAAACAATAAAGAACTATCCTCAAACATCTGTAAACATGTATAAAAATTAAGGAATCTAAAATATGCTAAACAGGCAAAACAAATTAACCACTATGGCCTCACGTTTTATCAAGTGGCTCACCCAAAACAAACTAGGAATTTTGTCTTGCCTGTTTTCTTTTATAATAATGTTATCCTTTATCGCCATTACGCTAAGCCGTAATTTCGCTATCAAACAAATAAAACAAGACTTGCAAAAAACAATCACAGCCCTAAACGAAGCAGGATATGATGTCTCTTACAAAAAAATAGAATTTAATAATATATTCTTCTATCCTCTAATTAAAATTGAAGATTTTAGCATATATAATCTTAAAGGCTCAAATCTCTGGAACTTAAAATTCAACAATATCACTGCTAACACATCTTTGCTCAACAGCAAAAGAATCAATATCCGTACATCTTCGGATATCAAATTATCCATAGACAGACAAAACTATAATTTTAATACACAAAACAGTACCATTGAGCTAAAATATGACAAAGATTATAATTTCAAAAGTATAGAAATCTATTTCGACGAAAATCAAATCAAAGACATTGCCAAAATCCGAAACATAACATTTGTAGCTCGTAGTATTAATATAAATACTAAAGCTCCAGCAATTATACCTAGTTTGGAAACGCATGTAGAATTTAAAGATATCAAGATAAACGGATTGATTAATTATCCTCTGGCTTCCAACATCCAGCGCATTTATGCCCAATTTAACCTTATGGGCAAATTTGACACGAATGATTCGACTTTGCTGGCTGCAGAAAACTGGCTCCACGATGGAGGTTTTATTGACATTCCATCATTCAACATCAGTTGGAAACCATTTATGATGGTTGGCCGAGGCAACATCAACTTCAACGAAAAATTCACCCCGCAAATTCATCTACAAACAACGTCTAAAGCTTTGCTTGAAATGTTAAATGAACTACAAGAAAAACAAATTTTAGAGCGCAAAGGAGTATTTGTTGCCAACATTTTACTCAACGCCAAAGCATTCAAAATCAGAGATAAAGACACTCACTTGACCATAACCACTCCCATAAGTTATAGGGATGGAAAATTGGCAGTTGAAAACGTTACCGTAAAAACTACATTCCCTCAAAAACGGCAATAATTATTTTCGCCAGACCATACTTGCGCTCATCAATCTGCACATATCCATTAGGAAGATTACACTTCTCTTCTTTGTGTACTTCAATCAAGCACAATGCTCCCTGCCTCAAACATAAAGCGGCTTTTTCAAGAGCCGGCTCGGTCAAACCTTTATTATATGGAGCATCCATAAACAACACATCATACTTATTATCTTTAATATTTAAACGCAAAACATCTGTTTGAATAAGCTTTATTTTATTTTTTTCAGCTTCAAAAAGTTTTACATTTTTCTGAATATTCCTAATATCTACATCGACCGATGTTACAAAGCCAAACCCTTGAGAAACAGCCTCCAGTGAAAAAGCTCCACTACCACAAAAAACATCCAACAAATTCAATCCCGAAAAATCACACCCTTTTCGTGAGCGCAAAATATTAAACATAGCCTCTCTTGTCTTATCAGATGTAGGTCTGACCATATCTCCCTCAGGAGAATACAGTTTTTTTCCTCTATATTTTCCGCCAATTATTCTCATAATTCAAACTTATTTCCCAATTGTTCTCTTAACACTTTGGTCGGAACTTCTTTAACCTCACCTTTTTTCAGAGCCCCCAACTGGAATGGACCATAAGAAACCCTAATCAATCGTGATACCTCCAAACCAATAGACTTTAACACACGCCTAATTTCTCTATTCTTTCCCTCATTTAATGTAATCATCAACCAAGTATTTGT
The DNA here is from genome assembly GCA_015062305.1 of Alphaproteobacteria bacterium. Classification (GTDB taxonomy): domain Bacteria; phylum Pseudomonadota; class Alphaproteobacteria; order RF32; family CAG-239; genus CAZU01. The sequence goes on along the minus strand of SUUX01000003.1, from coordinate 110,496 downwards.
CCCTTGTTTGGTCTCAACAATTGCATTAATAGCCCCATACTTCACACCATCAATCTCTGTACCATTTTTTAAGTCTTGCAATTTTTTTTCATTTACAAAACCATGCACTCGCACTTTATACCTACGCAACCAACCATTCGATGGCAATTCTAATTTCCTTGACAACTCACCATTATTCGTAAGCAATAAAAGTCCTTCAGAATTCAAGTCTAAACGCCCCACAGAAATCACTCTGGGCAATCCTGCCGGCAGATTTGCAAACACCGTCTGCCGATTCTTTTCATCTCGGTGTGATGTCACCAATCCCACTGGCTTATAATACAACCAAACTCTGGTAATATCTTTCTGAGGCAACCTCTCCCCATCCAACAAAATTTTTTCACTACCCTCAACATTAAATGCCGGAGTTTTTACAACTTCGCCATTCACCTGCACTCGTTCCTGTTTTATCATTTCTTCTGCTTCTCGCCTAGAACAGACCCCCAAACGAGCCATATATTTTGCTAATCTCTCAGACATTTTATGCTTTCCTTTTTCTTAGAGGATAGTATTATGTTTTTAGAATTATCATAAACAAACTAAAATACAACAAAAAAGGTATACCATGGACGCTATCCAATATATGCAAAAAGCTCTAGAATTAGCCAAACAAGCAGCCTCTCAAGATGAGGTACCTATCGGATGCATTATTGTAAACCCCCAAACACAAGAAATTTTGGCAGAAACATTCAATCTTACCCAACATATAGAAGATGCGACAGCTCATGCCGAAATTAGAGCCATTCAACAAGCCTGCAAAAAAATGGGCACCAACCGCCTCAGAGAAATGGATTTATATGTCACCCTAGAACCATGCACCATGTGTGCCGCAGCCATTTCTTTTGCTCGCATCAACAATCTCTATTTTGGAGCCCCAGACACCAAGGGTGGGGCTGTTATCAACGGGGTCAAATTCTATGAGCAATTAACATGCAACCACCGCCCCAACGTACACTACGGAATATTAGAAAAAGAATGTAGCAAAATTCTCAAAGATTTTTTTCAAACCAAACGCCTCAAAAACAAAAACACTGTCTCAACCTAAAAATCAGCCAAGCGAATCTTTCTATCAATATCCCGATTCTTAATTGTTTCTCTCTTATCATACAGTTTTTTGCCTCGTCCTAATCCAACTTCTAACTTGGCTAAACCTTTATTATTAAAAAACAACCGAATTGCCACCAAAGTTGCCCCTTTGCGAGCCAACGAATTTATAATATCAACAATTTCTTTATGTTTTAGCAACAATTTTCTATCTCTTTTTTCAAGATGAGAGGCATAACCTTTATTTTCATACTCTGCAATAAACATATTAGAAATATAAAGCTCTCCATTTTTTTCTATTCCATATGCATCATTAATATTTGCATGCCCCAAACGCAAAGACTTAACTTCCGTACCTGTCAACTCCAAACCGGCTACAAATTTTTCTTCAATCAAATAATCGAAATTAGCTCTTCTATTTTGAGCCACAACTCCTGTAGATATATATTCTTTTCTAGTTTTTTTTGCCATATCAAACCTTTTTCATATCATTATATAGTGCTCGCCGAACTTTATATGGAAGATTCGCATATTGAGGAAACACTTGCACAAATTTATCCCATTCTATTTTAGTCAACACCTGAGCCTCACCATCCTCAGGTACAACCCACAATCTTTTTTGAGCAACAAAAATCTCACACCCATTAAGAGTACAACCTTTAAAAGCAGAGTTTTTCAAACAATCAATAAGCCGCAACAACTCTTCTGCTTCCGGAGCATACGGACGCCTACCGCATCGACATAGCAACTCCGCCAAAAAACGATATACAATTTCCGCATGCCAATCTGATATAACCTTTGCAGAAAAAGAAAACACCCTGTCGCCCCACTGTCGCACATGATTTTTAATTCTTTTTTCTACTTCTTCTTCAAAATAATTTCTAGTTCTTTGCAAAACCAAGGCTGTATTTGCTAACCTTTTTTCAGATATTCCTATTTTTGCTTCTAGCTCAGACAAAAATTTTCTAATTCTAACACGCTGAAAATCATCACACAAATTAGATTCATCTTCAACCCAATCCACATTTTTTTCTTGCAAATATTTTCGCAAATCATCAGGATCATCGTACAATTGTGGTCTCACCACCACCATATCATCTTGCCTTGAAAACATCGCCATTCCACACAAACCAAACAAACCACTCCCGCGCTGCAATCGCAATAAAAATGTCTCTGCTTGATCTCGTCTATGATGTCCAACCGCCAAATATTTTATTCCATGTTCTTTACACCATGCAAACAACAACGCATATCGAGCCTTTCTGGCCGCAGCTTCAATCCCTGTCAAAGGTTTCTCTCCTTCCCAAGTCAAAACATGATGCTCAATTTCATTTTTTTTCATCAATTCAGCCACATATTCTGCTTCTTTTGCAGATGACGGGCGCAAACCATGATCAACAGTCAAAGCCACCACTTTGGCTCCACAATCTTTCAAACGCAACACCAGCGCCAAAGAGTCAGCACCGCCAGAAACTCCGGCGGCGATAACTTCATTTTGCAACTGATATTTTTTCAAAAAATTCTGCAACTACTTGCACTCCATTGCCTTTGCAAAGTCAGCTGCTTTTTTCTTCAAGCTTTCATCTGCCTTAGGAAACTCAGTTGGTAGTGTCTTAAAAGCCGTACACGCTTCAGTTTTTTTATCCAACTGACGCATAGACATACCCAACTTCAACAAACTATCTGCTCCTTTATTTCCATCTTTATATTTTTCCAAACCTTTACCAAAAGCCACTGCAGCTTTTGCATAATCTTTTTTCGCATAATAAGCCTCACCCAACCAATACTGCGCATTTCCAGCCAATTTATGATCCGGATACTTAGTCATCAAAGATGTAAATTTTTGAGCTGCCTCATCATGTTTTCCTGCATGCAAATCTTCCATTGCCTCGGCATAAATTTCATCTGCACTTTTAGTCTTAACAGCAGGCAAATCATCACCTTTAGATATTGCCCCTCCAACAATAGAAGCCGGGGCTCCTGTGGCAACAGGTGCCGAATATTTTTTAGGCTCAACTTTTGCATTAGCCAAACCGCCACCATCCAAAGGTTTACCCTCCAGCATCTTAAATCTCACATCTATATCTTTGTTCATAACATCGATACGCTCATTCAATGTTTTAATCTTATATTCCATTTCATCAATTTTTCCTATAGCCTTGCGCAAATCTTCATCAAATTGCCCCAATTTCACAGCCACATCCTGGGCCGAAGCAGGCACAATCCCATCTTGCTGATCACGATAAGATTTTCTTTGCAACACTTGCAATTCTTCTCGCAACTGATCAATTTCCATTTGCATAGCATTATTTGCACTAGCACTAAAAGGAAACATTAAAACAGAAGACAATAAAACAATTTTAACAAACTTCATATCCACCTCTTTTATAAAGACAAAACATTTGCGTATAATCTAGAGCACTTTTTCAATAATAACAAGCACAAAAAAAGCGCACTCAACAGAGCACGCTTTTCTTCAACTCACCAAACGTGAATTAGTTACCAGCTTTGATAACTGTAACGGCACGACGGTTTTGAGCCCAAGCAGCTTCGTTGCTGCCCAAAACTGCAGGACGCTCTTTACCATAAGAAATGGTAGAAACGCGGTCAGCAGCTACGCCCTGAGATACCAAGAACTGTTTAACAGCATTGGCACGACGCTCACCCAAAGCCAAGTTGTATTCACGTGTACCGCGCTCATCGCAGTAACCTTGAACAACAACGTTTACATTTTCATGTTTCTTCAACCATTTAACTTGAGTATCCAAGATTTCAGCTGAATCTGGGCTAATAGCAGAGCTATCATAAGCAAAGAATACTCTATCTTCTGCATGCTCCATGAAGTCACGAGCCATTTTAGATTCGCACTCACTACCACCAAACAAAGAGCTCTCGCTCAATGCAGAACAGCCAGACAACGCAATTACTGCGCAGAACAAACTCAAAAGTTTTTTCATTTTATTATCTCCATATGGTTTTAATATTTGTAATCGTTAAATAACTAATACAGCATTAACTTAAGCAATAAAAATTTAATTTTCAATAACAAAAATAATAACTCCTCAAAAAAGTGAACAAATCTGTTATTTTTTGTTTTTTTTTAGAATTTTTTTCTGTTTTTAAAAACTAAATCATAAAAAACAAATAATCTCAAAATTCGATTCTTAAATATACCTTTAGTACAAAAAAAGAGCCCGTCATTTGACAGGCTCTTTTTTTCAACTACTTAATGTTGCCACTCCACAGGAACAAATTTCTTGTAAAGCTCTTCCCACTCAGCTCTTTTTTCAGGAACATTTCTTTTCGCCGACAATGTATTAACAATATACAAATTGGAGTATATCATTCTCATTGTCCTCGGATAAGATTTGCTCCACGAAGGCAAGATGGTCTCAAAAAACTTAACCAGTTCTTCATGATGCAACTGCCCTTGAAGCGCCAATTTTATCACAGGATTCAACTTTTCAGTTAGATACACATCTTTTTCGTCAGATGCGTTCTGCAAAAAATATTCTGATATTGGCAACACACCCAACAACCCTATCACAGCATAAACAGAATCTCTGTTTCCACCACGGGACAATACTGTAAAATCAATTACATATTGAGCCACATCCGAAACAAAATCAACCAACTTTTCCTCATTACCGACCAACAAATATGGACTGTTTGTTGTCAATTCGACAAAAGACTTCAAAACAAAATCTCTATTGTCAATTATGCTGTCATTGTTCAAAGGAAAGTTTTCATCATAATAGGCTTTTGCCGCCTTTACATTGCCCTTGAGCAAACGCTTTAATTCTTTTGTGTTCATTTTTATTTCGGTTTAATAGGTGTAAAAATAATATCAAGAGCAAAGGCATTATGCCCCGTATTGATAAAACCATTTTTGATGATTGTTACTTCATCAACCTGGTCTGCATCAAGCATCATCATGAAACCTGCATCCATAGTGCACATCAGATACTTTTCAACATTATTGGCGTTCACTTTTTTAAGCCAAACAGCAGATTGATAGCCATTCACCTTAATTTTCGCCGGATAAGTTACCTTTTCGCAAGAAAATTTACACTTATCGTTAATCAAAGCAAACGCTTTATTCACCATAATTGTAGATGGTTTTTCTTCTGCCTTAAACATCTTTCTTTCCAACTCAATCAATTTTTGAGCTCCCCATACATTTCCTTTTTTGCTCAACCAATAAGTTGCAAAATACATACACTTAACATCATGTGCTTTACCAGGAAATGCAGATTTAAACTCTATATAATAACGCATTCCGTCTAACGGATTTGTTAATACTTTAATATCAACAAACATCTCATCTTTAATACGTTCATAGAGTCCTTCTCCGATTGCGAAACCAATAAATTGTCCTTCCGGATTCAACTCGTGCTCATGCTCTCGGCAATAAACATGAAATGCTGAACTACTAAGAAAAGCCACCACTTTCAATTTGTTGTCGATTTCTTTTCCTTTCGGTCTTGGAATTCCATGTTCCAAACGTACATAATCAATCTCTGGATAATGTTCTACCATATTTTTTTGGGTTTTATGATGTTTTGGTTGATATACCGCCACATCTGGTTAATAAATATTAATTATAATTTTATGACAACAATGTACTACTTTAGACAAAATTAGTCAACACTCTTTTGTACAAATTTTTCAAAAAAAAAGAGAGTGTACATAATCACACTCTCTTCTGCTTAACGAAGTCGCTCTAAATAGCTTACCTCATTCGCCAACCAATGCACCCTAAATCGTGCATCTCGCTCTGTTAGAATACCCTGCTTTAGAATGACTGGCACAATTTCCCCCTCATAATCCGGCACAATCATACCATTAGAAATCAAGCAAACCATCTGATGATCAACATTCTGACAATCTGTCATCACTGCTGTCCAGGCCTTAAACTTTACATTTGCAAAACACACCTCCGAAAATTCAACTTTAGAGATTTTAGTCTGCCAACCTTTTCCTTCGGCAATTGCATTAAATGCATCTCTAACACCAGAAGCATCTAAAAAAGCATCATCACCCAAGACCGGTTCCATCTGTAAATTTACTCCCAACAAGTAATTCTCTGCATAAAAAATTCTTGTCTTCTGGGTAAAGCCCTTTGTTTTGCAGAAATTCTTCAAATTACCGAACTTGTTGTGATTTAGAGGTAACATCGGCAAACTATCATCAAAATCATCCTCTCTATAAGGAAGATTGCAACCATTTACCGTAATCTCAACCCCCCAGTTAGAAACAGCCAAATGGACAACACTACCCGGCAAAATAGAATAATCCCGACATAAAATTGCCATCTCTCTGTCAATAAACTGCTCAATCTTTTTGTCATACTTATAAGGAGTATAATCCTCATCTTTTTCTACTGAAGAATACTTTTTTCTTGGAGCAGCAGGATCTTGCTCGCAATAATATACGCCATTAATACCGTAACTCATAACTCTAATTTTTTAATAAACCTAAATAATCAAATTGTTACCACCACATATAGCAGAATTTGACAAAAAGGTCAATCTTTTATTTTACGCACAACAAAAAGACCGGAAATTTTAGTGTAGATGATCCTACATGGAGTCGATAGTTGGTGAGAACGCCATATAAAACTCTAGCAAATTGCTTAGTTCTATATGGCGTTCAAACCCTACGTGACGAACGACCGAAGGGAGGACCATTTCCGGTCTTTCGCAATTTTCGCTCTAGATGAGCTTGTTATATGCTGTTTTAGCTTGCTTTACGGCAGCAACAACCACCTTCATTGCCTCCAACTGTGCGATTTTTGCCAAACTTAACAGCGGCTTGAGCAGCTGCCAAACGAGCAACTGGCACACGATATGGAGAACAAGATACATAGTCCAAACCAACTTGGTGGAAGAACTCGATAGATTTTGGATCACCACCATGCTCACCACACACACCCAAGTGGATGTCTGCTTTGGTTTCACGACCTTTACGGCAAGCACGAGCGACCAATTTACCAACACCATCAACATCGATAGAAGCAAACGGATCAGCTACATACACACCTTTTGCTCTATATTCATCGAGAATAGCACCGGTATCATCACGGCTCATACCCAAAGTTGTTTGGGTCAAATCGTTTGTACCAAAACCAAAGAAAGCTGCAGATTCTGCAATTTCTTCAGCCATAAGGGCTGCTCTTGGCAACTCAATCATTGTACCAACGATGTAGTTAACAGTAGCACCTTTTTCAGCAAATACTTGCTTAGCTGTGGTGTCGATAACATCTTTCACCAAATCCAACTCTCTCTTAGAACCTGTCAATGGAACTTCAATTTCAGGAGTTACTTTAACACCTTCTTTTTGACATTCCAAAGCGGCTTCCAAAATAGCACGAGCTTGCATCTCTGCAATTTCAGGATATGTAACAGCCAAACGGCAACCACGGTGACCCAACATTGGGTTTGCTTCATGCAAAGCAGCTGCACGAGTTTTAACTTGTTCCAAGCTAACACCCAATTTGTCAGCCAATTCTTTCATCTCAGCATCTGTGTGAGGCAAGAATTCGTGCAAAGGAGGGTCAAGCAAACGAACAGTTACCGGCAGACCGTCCATAATTTTGAACAAATCTTTGAAGTCTTGCTTTTGATATGGCAACAATTTTGCCAAAGCAGCACGACGACCTTCTTCTGTATCAGACAAAATCATAGCACGCATATCACCGATTCTGTTTGCATCAAAGAACATATGTTCTGTACGAGCCAAACCGATACCTTGAGCACCAAAATCACGAGCTGTCTGAGCATCTTTTGGAGTTTCTGCATTAGCACGAACTTTCAATACGCGAATTTCATCCACCCAGCTCATCAACTTACCGAAGTTACCGGTATTTGTGTCAGCTTTAACAGTAGGAATTTCGCCTTCAATAATCTGACCTTTAGCACCGTCCAAAGATACCCAATCACCTTCTTTAATAACAACACCGGCTTTTGTAGTCATAGTTTTGTTAGCGTAGTTGATTGTAATATCGTTAGAACCAGATACACAAGGAGTACCCATACCACGAGCCACAACGGCAGCGTGAGATGTCATACCGCCACGAGCAGTAATCACACCTTGAGAAGCGTGCATACCGCCAATATCTTCCGGAGAAGTCTCATTACGGATAAGGATAACTTTTTCACCCTTATTAGCCCAAGCTTCGGCATCTTCTGCATTAAACACAGCACGACCAACAGCAGCACCTGGAGAAGCGGGCAAACCGGTAGCAATAACATTTTTCTTAGCTTTCGGATCCAACATTGGGTGCAACAACTGGTCTAATTGGTCTGCACCAACGCGCATAATAGCTTCTTCTTTGGTGAGCATTCCTTCTTCAACCATCTCAACAGCCATACGAACAGCAGCTGCGGCAGTTCTCTTACCGTTACGGCATTGCAACATCCAAAGTTTTCCGTGCTCGATGGTAAATTCCATATCCTGCATATCTTTGTAATGAGCTTCCAACTTATTACGAACATCTACCAATTCCTGATAGAGGTGTGGCCATTTTTCTTCCAAAGAAGTACCATCACCCTTAGAAGCCATTGGTTGTGGAGTACGAATACCTGCCACAACGTCTTCACCTTGAGCATTAATCAAATATTCACCGTAATATACATTTTCACCGGTAGCAGGGTCACGAGAGAAGCAAACACCGGTAGCACAATCATCACCAGCATTACCAAACACCATGGTCTGAACATTAACAGCAGTACCCCAGTTACCAGGAATGTTGTTCAATTTACGATATGTAATAGCACGAGCAGCCATCCAAGAACCAAACACGGCACCAATACCGGCCCACAATTGCTCCCATGGATCTTGAGGAACAACTTTGCCCAATTTTTCACCAATAGCTTTATATTCTTTAACCAATTCTTTGAGGTCTTCTGCTGTCATATCTGTATCAGAAGCATATCCTTTAGATTTTTTCATATTTTCCAAAGCTTCCTCATACAGATCGATATCGGCACCCAAAACCACGTCAGAGAACATCTGCAAGAAACGACGATAAGAATCATAAGCAAATCTCTCAGAACCGGAGGCCTTAGCCAAAGCTTGAACAGTTTCATCATTCAAACCCAAGTTCAAAACTGTGTCCATCATACCCGGCATAGAAACTCTAGCACCCGAACGCACGGAGAAGAGCAACGGATTGTTGGCATCGGCAAATTTTTTGCCCATAATTTTTTCAACTTCTGCAACAGCAGCACGCACCTGATCTTTCAAATCAGAAGGATAAGTTCTGTTATTATCATAGTAGTATGTGCAAACTTCAGTTGTAACAGTGAAACCCGGAGGCACAGGCATACCGACCACATTCATTTCGGCCAAGTTAGCACCTTTACCACCCAGGAGATTACGCATGCTGGCATCACCTTCGGCTTTGCCGTTTCCAAATGTATAAACCCATTTACTCATGGTTTAAGTTTCTCCTTATTGTTAGACATGAAAACAAGGCAGATTACTCCGCCAAGCGAAATTATATTCGCCAATACGCTATACCAATAAAAGCGATTCTACAAGCAAAAAAGTATCAATTTATATGTTTCATCCTCATCTTTTTCTCTCCGAGTCGCGCAGTTGCCAAATAGACAAAATGCACCCGTCTTCGATTCGCACAAAGATTCGCAAAGCCTTGCTCCGACTCATTCCGACTCGTTACACCTCTTTACTTTTGGCTATTTTCGCAACTTTTCATCCCGAGTCAAAAGTAAATTTTTTATTAAAAAAGCACAAAAAAACAACCAGAAACAACGTTTTTTGTTGTCAAAACCCTCAATTTGTGCTATAACTGATAATGCACATATATTATCTTTAGGACATTATAACAATCATTATAAATTTTCACTTTTTCATGATTTAATTACAATAGCGTTTGTAATTTGTTTGAAAATAGATGGTTTGAATTTTGTTTTAAGATGTAGAGTGCTTCAACTCGTGTTAACGGCACGAGTTTTCATAAGAAAATTAATTAATAACAAATAAAACAAAGAATTATGTCACGTATTTTTTCGATCATCATTGCCATGGCAATGGTATTTACATCAGTAAGTTGTTCTACCGATAAGGACACATCAAGCGTTAAAGCTGAGGTTAAAATCACCGAGAAGACAACATTCTCGCTCAAAATCGAGCACATGAGCTTGACCAGCGGAAATAAGTCGATAACAGAAACGCACAAAGCAACTCTGTTAGCAGACCGTACTGAGGTTGAATCAAAAACCTACAATGTCAAGTGGAACGTATCTGCAAACAGCATCAGCATCAAAAGATCTGCAGCGGAGGAATTGCAGCACAAAGAGCTCGATTACAAGTCAGAAGGCGTGAATATTGCAGGTCAAACTGTAAATGTAACGCTCGAACTCGCTTCTTGTGAGACAGTAGAGTTTAATACAAATTTCGAAACATACTGTCATCCTGAATTTCCACAAGATGGATGCGAAGAATTGCTCACCAATTGTGAACTTTCTGTAAAGAAAATCACTTTTGGCATCTTGTCAGGTAATCAGCTTATCTGCAGCGCAGTAATCGGTTCTAACACTCACACATGCAACTATCCTCTGACTATTAACGTAACAAACGATAATGAGGAGGTAGAAACAACTCATGTGAGAGCAGAGTTGAACGAGAACGTATTGCTCGACCACCATAAGGCAACTCTAGTCAGAAATGGTCAAACGGCTGATTCTGACAATTATGTTGCCACTTGGAGTTTGAGCTACAATCGTATCAGCATTGAAAGATCTGTAGCAGAGAGCCTTGTTGGAGTTGAAATCGACAACAACAACGGTTTCAATATCAAAGGGCAGACAATTACAGTCAACACAAATTTGGCTAATTGCACAACAGCAAAGTTGGATGGCAAGGTATATTGTCACCCAAGCTTCCCCGCTGATGGCGCAATTGCAAAACTTGACTGTTGCGATCCTAAGGCAACAATGCTGAAGTTCAATAATATCAATGATAACGAACTTTGTGGAACTGTGACCATTTCTTCTGATCACGGCTCAATTGAGTACCCGGTTTCATTTGATATTACAGAGGATCCCGTTGTCGAGCCTGAGGATGAGTACGACGTTGTTATCAACGACGACCTCACCTTTGGTAACGGTAAGGCAACCGTTTCTGTAGATCTCTACAAAAACGGTGACAAGGTGAAAACTGTAAACCTTGAGAATGCATTCAATGCAACTCTTAAGGCTGGTGCCCAGATTAACAAGACCAGCAATGGTTCTGTTTCTCTGAACAACACAGTTGCTACTTTGGGCAATGGAACAGCTAGCTTCACCTACTCTCTGGATGGCACATCATTCGGAGATGCTTGGACATGGTCTGCTCCCTCAAAGGTGACTTTCACATACGAGTGGAACGGTATCAAGAAGTCTAAGGATTTCACTGTAAATTACGCAGTAAAGTCTACAAACTTCTCTGGCAATAATGGTACTTATCGCAACAATGCTTCATTGTTCGCTAATGGCACTGCTGTTGCTGCAGATGTTCAGGCAATCGTTATCTCTGCTCCCGAGCCTGAGGACGAGTACGACGTTGTTATCAACGACGACCTCACCTTTGGTAACGGTAAGGCAACCGTTTCTGTAGATCTCTACAAAAACGGTGACAAGGTGAAAACTGTAAACCTTGAGAATGCATTCAATGCAACTCTTAAGGCTGGTGCCCAGATTAACAAGACCAGCAATGGTTCTGTTTCTCTGAACAACACAGTTGCTACTTTGGGCAATGGAACAGCTAGCTTCACCTACTCTCTGGATGGCACATCATTCGGAGATGCTTGGACATGGTCTGCTCCCTCAAAGGTGACTTTCACATACGAGTGGAACGGTATCAAGAAGTCTAAGGATTTCACTGTAAATTACGCAGTAAAGTCTACAAACTTCTCTGGCAATAATGGTACTTATCGCAACAATGCTTCATTGTTCGCTAATGGCACTGCTGTTGCTGCAGATGTTCAGGCAATCGTAGTAACCAAGCCGATGGACAAAACCATCAATGGCTACACTGCAATTGCTGCTTATATCACCAACTGCTATCATTCAAATGGTAGCTTGGTAGATGACGGCAAGCACTTGGCTGTTGTTTTCAGAAACGATTCAAATCCTAGCCAGTATATCATCAGACATGCTGATACAAATGGCAAGGTGATTGAGGATCATTATGCAAACAACGTAGATGAGAATGCTGTATTCTCATTCATCACAATTGATGGCAAAATGCAACCTGCTTATCTTGACGTTATAATGTCTGGTAACTCACCCAAAGAGTGGGGATACTTGCACATTGGTTCAAACAAGATTTTCGCGATCAATAATATGATTGTAACAACCAACCGTCTCTCACACCCTGTGATTGAGACTGGAAAGGTTCAGGATGGCGTTTTGACTATCAACGGTCTCAAGTTTAAATAATTGAGACAAAGAAAACAAAATGACAAACCAGTCTATCCCCTTTAGCTGACATAACAATCAGCAAAGGGGAAAGACACAAACAAAAAAAAATCATGAAAAAAATATCAATAACTATGATCGTAATCGTAGTAATTACAACAATCATGGCAATCGATGCCAATGCACAGAACGACCATTTTAACCTGGTGACAGATGCCAATGCTCAGAACAACTACCATTTCAAAAAGGTTGACGGAGCAAATAACGGTAACAATTGTGGACAAGTGTCTGCAATAGGCGAATACCAATACATAAATGGTGAAGGGCTCTTCGGTTTCGGCGTTGAAGGAGCATGGAACCACAAATGCCTTAAGATCGGAGCCGACTACATATTCGCACAAAAAGGATACATTGATCGTTCTTCTGCAAGTGCCTTTATTGGCCTTGCTCTGACTGGACCACGCAGTAAGGTTCGTCCTATTGTATTGGCTCATGTTGGTGGAGCTTCACAGTCTAAATACTGTGCATACAAAACCAATGTTGCCGGTTCAACACCATCAGCCGATATCGAGATGAATTTTATTCATCTTTATAAGAGCTACGATTGGAATTTTCAAACCCGTTTGGAATTCCGTGTTGAATGGATTGTGTCGAACACAATCACCCTCGCTGCATTTGTGAAAGCAATTTGCAACCCGTCCGAAGGTAGATACAGTGAAACTACACTAAAAGATATTGTCGCTGACGTTCCTAAGGATCAGAACTGGGTGGTAAACGCAAACAATATCCAAGAGCACACCGAAGATGACATCTTTGGTGGATCTGGAGGATTTTGTCTTGTTGTTCGCTTTTAAGCAGTCGCCGCTCTCCTTTTTAGGATTGAGCGGCGGCTGTTTTTTTATACATTTTCAGACACAAAAAAAGCTGTGCTTTTCTGCACAGCTTTTTTTTACTTTTAAGGCATTCACTCTTAGAATGTATAACGGAAACCACCATACCACTCATGAGACGTAAACTCTCCGTATGTAATCTCTTCCATATCCATATAGCGGTAACCAAAATCCAAATTTAAGCAACGATTCAAACGCAAAGACAAACCTGCTCCCATACTCCAGGTAAAATTGTCTTCATCCCAATTTTCTCTGTATCCACTAATTGAATCTTCATGCTCAACTTCCAATCGAGTTAAACCCAAACCGCCAGAAATATAAGGACTAATCCAATAATTTGGCATCAAATCAATATATGCATTTACCATAAATGAATCTGACGAAATACTTGCATCATACTCAGAATATGGACCATCTTTATAATGGTCATCAGCATCTTTACGATATGTATATTCACCTTCAATACGAAAATATTTATACTTATAACCCAACGCACCAGAAAAATGAGATGTGCTACTTAATTCTATTCTAGCCTCGTCAGAAGAAGCATCATCTTTATCATTCAAGTTATAATCCGTATAGCCGCCACGAGCTGCCACATAAAAACCATCACGAGCTTCTGCAGCTCCACTTACAGCCATTGCCAATACCAATGCAGATGCTGCTGTTGCATAAAATTTATTCATCTTGTAGTCTCCAAATTTTGTTTGTTTTGTAAATTTTGTCCAAAATAACACAAATAAAATTTTAAATCAAGCTTTTTTTTATTATTTAGTCAAATATACCGCCAACTCGTTATTTATTTATTAACGAGCACTACAATTTTTTCATAAATTTCCGTTTTTTATCAGATTTTTACTTTTTATTTCGTCCAATCAGATCAAGCACAAAATCTGCAGCATTTTCGCTAGGAGTCTGCTGACCATTACTCAAAGTATTTTTCACTTTGGCAAAACCATCCATCTCTCTTTCATAAAGCGCTCCCTTTGCCAAAAGCTCTTCTGTTTGCCGAGCAATTACACCACTTGTGCATTGCTCTTGCAACAATTCCGGCACCACCAAACGACCGAGCATGATATTTGTCAAATTCACAAATTGAATTTTCATAATCTTGCCCACAATCCATGCTGTCAATGGCGAAACTTTATATGCCACCAAATGCGGAATATGACAAATCGCAAGCTCCAAAGCCACTGTTCCCGATGCCGCAATTGCCGCCTCGGAGGCTCTAAAAGCCTGATATCTTTCTTCTTGTGTTTCTACCACCTTGATTGGTAACCCACTCTGCGCCACCATCTCTTTTACTTTTGCGGCAACAGTTTTTACAGTTGGCACAACAAAATAAAAATCACTATTTTTAGCCAATAACTGTCTTGCACTTTCCAAGAACACCGGCAACAACTTTGCCACCTCTGTCTTGCGCGATCCAGGCAAAACCGTGATGATTTTCTTTTCTGGAGCGACTTTATATTTTTTTCTAAATGCTGTCCCATCTGCGTTCAGAGCCTCGCTCTCAATCACCGGATGCCCCACAAAGACCGTTTCCAAATGATGAGGTATAAAATATTTTGGCTCTTGTGGCAATAACGTCATCAAAGCATCTATATACTTATACATTGTCTTAGCTCTTTTCTTTTTCCACGCCCATACCTGCGGCGCAACATAGTGCAGCTGCACAATGCCGGTTTTTAGCTTGCGCAAAGCCTTATGCACTCTGGCGCAAAAACTCCAGCTATCAATCGTAATCACAATATCGGGCTGCACTCTGACGATATCTGCCACTGTATTTTTTATGTGACGCAACACTTTGGGTATGCTTGGCACAACCTCTACCAACCCCATAATTGCCAAATCGCTGATATCAAATATAGACTCCAGCCCCTCGGCTTCCATGGTATCGCCACCCAAACCAAAAAATTCAACCTTGCCACCTGTTTTTTTGCGCAAAGCTCGCATAAATCTGGAACCCAACAAATCTCCCGATGGTTCACCCGCAATCAAATACACTTTCAAATTTTCAGATTTCGTCACCAGGATTCACTCCCATCACAAAAAGTCCATATTTATCAGCCAATTTTATAACATCTGCCTCATCAACAACCAAACCATTTCCGGCATGAACAACAATTCCTCTCAAACCAGCTTCTTTTGCTCTTTCTACGGTTCTTGTACCAATTGTCGGCAAATCTATGCGCATATCTTGTTGAGGTTTCCTAAGCTTAACCAACACACCGCCATCTCCTTTTCGGCGATAACCCCCACAACGTCTGATTAGCTCATCTGTTCCTTCAATTCCTTCAACACCAAGCACCAATCCTTGTTGCACAACCACAGCCTGTCCAACATCTAGCTTGCCAAGTTCTGTTGCAACTTCAATTCCTCTGCGAATATCTTCTTTGGCTTGCTTATCCGGCTTGTGCTTGCCCATTACTCCTTGTTTAACCAACAAATCATTCATCACTTCATGCACGCCCTTGACAGCCATGCCTTCAGCTTCAATTTCTTTAACCAAAGCACGCAAAATTCCATCATCGCCCAAAGCTTTAGTTCCTATTTTGGCAAAAAAAGCAGTTGTTCGTAAGTCTGGCACCAAATCAAAGAAACTCGGACGACGAATAGTTCCTATCATTACAACATCTTGCACCTTTTCTTCTGCAAAACGCTTAAACCCTGTCCCTGCTTGCCCAATTCTAATCCATTGATGGGGTATATCGCCACAAAAAAATGTCTTATCGGCATTTCCTTCTATTGCCAACACAAAAAAGTCTCGCCCTTGCTCCAAACAATGGCGCACCAACATGGCTGGAATAGTCCCTCCACCAGCAATAATCCCTAATTTTCGATTGCTCTTATTCATATCAAACCCCTACTTTGGCATTGACTATACCTATACCAAAGTATCTAATTTCATCATTCAGCAGTCATAACTTTGCGACGACCGGCCAAAGACTCACCGATAAAGTTAATCTGCTCCATCACCATCTCATTATCAGCAAATTTTTCTTTTGCTTTTTCCAGACGCTCTTCAAAAGTACCTTCTTTACCCTTAAAGACAAACATAAATGCTCTGGTAATAGACTTCACTGTATGCTCATCCATTCCGCTACGTTTCAAACCAATAACATTCAAACCTCGTAGCTTTCCTCTATCTCCGGTAACAATACCAAACGGAATAACATCTCTGTCCACTCCGGTCATTCCACCAACCATGGTTTTGCGCCCAATTCTACAGAACTGGTGCACAGCAGAGTTGCCTCCCAAAATAACACCATCGCCCAAACGCACATGGCCTGCAATAACGGCATTATTTGTCATAATCACATTATTTCCAACCACACAGTCATGAGCAATATGAGAATTTATCATAAACATACCATCATCACCAACACGGGTAATCATCTTTTCTGCTTCTTCTCCGGCAATTGGATTTTGTCCCTTGGGTGTGCCACAATGCATCGTCACATTTTCTCTGATAACATTGCGTTTACCAATAACAAGCTTTGCTCCTTCCAAAAACTCATTTCCATGATCTTGTGGCCCTGCACCCAAAACAGCACCGGGGAACACAACTGTCTCTTCGCCAATAGTTGTATCACCCATAATAGTAACTCGCCCTAACAGACGTACTTTTTCTCCAATTTTAGCCTTAGCAGAAACCCAGCACAAAGGTCCTATTTCTGCGCTATCTGCAATCTGCGCACCATCTTCTACAACTGCTGTTGGATGAATTTTTGCCATATTTTTTATCCTTACAAATGTTAAACTATGCTATAACTCTAAAAAATTTTTAATTGCAAGTAAAAACACTTAATATTTCAGATTAGAAACAATACAACAAAGCGTTGCATCACACATCTATTTTGCCAAATTTAAATCTACTCAAAGATTTTAGCATAGCATACAACATATACACAAACCGAGACCTTCCGCACACTTTAGCATGAGCCTGCATCACAGCCTTATTTGCCGCAGAAATTTCTATCATTTTGTTTGTTGTCGCAATCTTTATCTCTGGCACCAAAATTGAAACACCTATTTTCTCAACAAAAGTCTTAAATTTTGCATATTTAGCTGCAAAATTACGGTTAAAATTAGAATAATCTGCTTTTTCATAATATGTATGCAAATCATCCAACCTTTTGGGCATTTTCTCAAAAGGAATTTCAAAATATTCTGCCAATTCTCTCACTCTTGAATCTGTTGCCAAAATATACGCCGGGATTCCCTGCAAAATAGGCAATATACTTCCATGTATTCTGCTGCCAAAAGAAAAATTTATACCCAAATCACGCAAACCATTTACCCACGCCCCATAATCACCATAAAATTTTATGCGGTCATGCATATACATATTCATCCACAAACCTTTTCTTCCACGCAAATATTTTAGGTCTTTTCTTGTTAATTCTTCTGGATAATACAACATCTTATAAAACTTATCTTGATCCACAAAATAAGAATTTTCATACTTGTCAAAATATTTTCCGATATCTTTGTGATTCCATACCGGATTTCCATTAACCATCGGCACCAAGTTTTCAGGCATTACAGAATGCTTGTCAATGTGCAAATCAGGCCCCTTCACAAAAATAGAAGGACATCCGATTACATCAATATCTTCACTGGCAAAACCAAGCTTTTTTATAACCTCTTGTGTAAAATAACCCCTAACACCAATTGCACCACCACTGTCTAAAATGGCTTTTACAAAATCCGTTGCTTCTGTCTTAATTGCTTGTAAAAAACTAAAATCAAAATCATATTTAGACTGAGCACCCACAGCAATTGCAAAAGTTGGCAACTTGCTTTGTTTAATAATCTCAGTCCAAGATTTTAATCTTTGCGCCATATTCCGAGCCAAAATATTGGCTGGCAATATAACCAAGGCTCTATAAGGACTAAAATCTTTGATCGTTGCACACTTTCTTCTGGAGACTACCTCAATTTCATCTTGCGGTAATATATTCTGAATCGAATACTGAAAAATATTATTACCGGAATTCCCACCCAAACTTCTTATGTCATCAACATATGAACCGCTTGGAACAAAAATATTATTTTGATCTCTAGATAAACAAAGCAAAATTTTTTTCATCACAACTCCTTATTAGGAGTCAATTTTATATCACAACAAATAAAACTCAAAACACTATTTACATACTATATACAAAAAAGGCCGCTCAACTTGAGCGGCCTTCTGCAAAATTGTAAATTATCCAACAATCATTGCTGTAAATTCTGCCTCAGAAACAACCTGCCCGTCAACAATACTTTGTCCCTTAAAAACATATACATTGCGACGTTCTCTGATTTTTTCTACATGCATTTTCATTTGATCGCCAGGCTTAACCGGCTTGCGGAATTTTACGCCATCTACCGACATAAACAAAACACTCTTTGTACTGTTTTTGTAGTCTTCTTCCGCAGCAATAACTATAGCACCGGCGGTTTGAGCCATTGCCTCAATCTGCAACACTCCTGGCATCACCGGATTACCGGGAAAATGTCCCTGAAAAAATTCTTCATTCATGGTAACATTTTTCAATCCAACACCTTTTTCACCCGGAACCTCAACTTCTAACCTGTCGAGCAACAAAAACGGATAACGATGAGGAAGCATATGCATAATTTCTTCAACATTATAAATTTTATTTTCAGACATTATATCAATTTCCTTTTATTTTTTTACGGCCTTCTGAATATATGAAACCTGACGCATAAAGTCCTTAATAGGCACGGCCGGATATCCCATAACCACTGAGCCAGGTTCGATGTCTCGCATAATGCCTGATTGAGCGCCAATTTGCACACCAGAGCCGATATTCAAATGATCGGCTACTCCCACTTGGCCACCGCAGACAACATAATCGCCAAACTCACAGCTCCCAGCGATACCGGTTTGAGAAACCAAAATACAGCCACGACCTAAAGTATTGTTATGCGCCAACATCACTAAATCATCTATACGGCAACCATCTCTAATCACCGTATCATCAAGAGCACCTCTATCAATGCAGCTATTAGCACCAATTTCAACATCATTGCCAATAATCACTCTTCCCAACTGAGGTATTCTCTTATGCACCCCTGCAACTGTTGTAAAACCAAAACCATCCCATCCGATACGAGCTCCGCCATATATATAGCAATTGTTACCCATCAGACAATGCATAACATTTGCCCCGGCTCCTATTCTGCAATTATCACCAATCACACAATCATGACCTATCACAACATTAGGTTCAATTATACAATTTGCACCGATTTTTACATTTTCTCCAATAACAACATAATCACCAATAAAACAGCCTTCACCAATCTGCGCAGAAACTGCAATAACCGCTGTAGATTTAATTTCTGGTTCTGGCAATATCTCGCTATACAAAGCATAATTTAGCTTTACAAACCCATCATGAGGATTATCAGCAATCAGCTTAACAACCCCCGGAGCAACAAATTCAGCCAACTCTTTTGTTGTTACGCAGGCTGTTGCTTTTATTTCAGCCCCCTTTGCTTTTTTCTTTTTATCAAAGAAAAAACAAATATCTCCTTCTTCAGCACTATTCAAAGTAGCCAGATCTTTAATTTCCACATCAGACTTTGTGGCATCTTCCAAAGTTGCGCCACAAATTTCTGCCACCTTAGCTAGACTAAAAGGACCATTATTTTTGTAAAAACGAGAATCAACCATTCTAATTGCTCCTTATAATCTGGTACCAAAGTTCAAACGGAATACTTGGGTTTCATCATAATCTTCTTTAACAATCGGGAATCCGAAATCAACATCAATCTGTCCCATCGGAGACATCCACTGGAATCCAAAACCTGCAGACACACGAGGACTAGATGAATATTCAACATCATCTGTATTAAGGTTATCCGGCTTACCCAGCATACCAACATCAACAAAGGTACGACCTTTAATCCCAACTTCATCCAAACCAATTGGGAACGCAACCTCTGCACCGGCATATACCATCCAGTTTCCACCCAAAGCATCTTTGGTATATTTATCTCTGGCGCCAATACCGGCCACATCAAAACCTCGCAGGGTATAACCACCCAAGTTATAGCGATTTGACAATCTAACATCTTCACCACCATAACCGGTAATATAACCACCATTTGCAAATAGCTTAAATGTATAATGATCTGCCAAAGTATAATATTGATACGCTTTAGCATCAAACTTCAAATATTTCTCATCTCCGCCTGCTCCAGCAACATCATTTCCAAATGACAAGAAATATCCTTCCTTAGGCGAAATTACACTATCTCTCTTATCATAAACAATTGTTTGACCGACAGAAGAATCAACATATTTTCCTTCTTCTTCTGCAATATATCTTGATGCGCCTCTACCAACATTAGATATTTCATCTTCTCGCAAAGTATATCTAATTTGTTGAGATAGAGCATCCGTATAATTCCAGCCCAAACGCAGACGCCCTCCAGTGGTAGAACTATCATAAGAACTCTCATCTTGATAATCTTCCTCTGTGCGGAACAAATCAAACCCAGCCCTCAATCTTCTATCCAAGAAATATGGTTCTGTAAAACTAATATTATAATCTTGCGAACGTTGAGACACTCCGGCATCAACACTCAAACGTTGTCCCATTCCTCTAAAGTTATTTTCTGTGACACCGGCTCTAACTAAAGCACCATTAACTGTTGAATATCCTATACCAACATTAAAATACCCTGTAGACTTTTCTTCTACTTTAACATCCAAATCTGCTTTATTTGCATCTTTAGGAGTTGTAGAGATATCTACCTTACTAAAATAATCCAAATTTTCTACATTACGACGGGAATCTTTAATCTTAGATACATTAAAAGCATCACCCTCTTCGATTCTAAATTCTCTACGAATAACTTCATCATGAGTTCTTGTATTCCCGCTAATATTAATTCTATCAACAAAAATACGCTGACCTTCATTAATATTAAAGATAATGTCTACATCACCACTTTCAGTGTGCTTAACCAATTCGGGTACAACATCAACAAACGCAAACCCTTTTTTACCCAATTCATCTGTTAAAGCAGTAACTGTCTTCTCAACCTTTTCGTTATTGTACCAATCGCCATCATCCAATTCCAGATATTCCATAAATTCATCCGGATTCACATCATCAATCTCAGAGAAAATTTCTTGATTTCTAACTTTATATCTTTTTCCTTCATCCAACACATAAGTCAAAACAAAAGACTTGCTATCCGGACTAAGCTCTGCCACAGCAGAAACGACACGAAAATCAGCATAACCACGCTTCAAATAGAATCTGCGAAGCAACTCTTTGTCATAGTTTGTCTTTTCTGCGTCATAGTTTTCTGAAGAAGAAAATATCCTGTACCAACGGCTTTCCTTGCTCATAATAACTTCTTGCAAATCATCATGATCATAATGCACATTACCAATAAAATTAACCTTATCAATAACCGCCAAAGGCCCCTCATCAATCTTAAATATCAGATCCACACGATTCTGATCCCTTTTAATAATTTGAGGCTCAACCACCGTTGCATAACGTCCACTACGCTTATAAACCTCCAATATCCTTTGAACATCTTCTTGTACCTTGGATTTAGAATATGTAGAACGCGGAGCCAACCCTACTTCAGATAACAGCATCTCATCATCAAGCTTATCGTTACCATCAAACAGCACCTGATTTACAACAGGGTTCTCTTGAACTTTTATGACCAAAACTGCATTTGAATCTACATTCAAAGACACATCTTCAAACAATCCGGTAGAATACAATTGTTTCAAAGACGCATCCAATTGCTCCTCATCTACCATAGAATTTTTTTGAACATCCACATAAGAGAGTACCGTCTCTGGCTCAACACGTTGCAAACCATCAACATCAACATCTTTAACATATATTGTTGCCGCATGAGCCGAAACACTGCTCAACAGCCCCAAAGCCAAACTACCATAGCCTAATATCTTCATTCTTATACCCTCTAAGAAAACCAACGTTTAAACAGATGTGCGAAGTCATTATATGTTGCAAAAATCATTAATGCAACAAGTATCATAAAACCTATGCGGAAAATAATTTCCTTAATTTTTTCATTAATTTCCCTTCGTGTTAAAATCTCCAACACATAAATAACTACGTGTCCACCATCCAACAAAGGAATTGGAAATAAATTAATCAAACCCAAATTGATAGACAACAAAGCCATAAACGCTACAAAATCGACAAATCCATCTTTTTTAGATATATCGCCGGACATTTCCGCTATACGCAAAATTCCACCTACCTCATCAGCATTTCGCTTTCCGGTAATCATTTGTCCGACACCACGCAAAGTAACTTCAGTAATACGCCAAGTCTCTCTTGTTGCATCTACAAAAGCCTGCATCAACGTAACTTTTTCAGCTTTAACATCAACTTGGCATACAGAACGCACTCCAAGCATAGGCTTGTTTTCTTTAGATTGATTTGCCTCCACTTCAAAAGGAATTTTTTTCAATTTAAATGCAAAATTCAAAATCTTATCTGCACGTTCCACTACTATCTTAATATCACCCTCAACATGCATATCAACTTCTTGGCGCATCTCTGTAAAAGTCTTCACTGTTTTGCCATTAACGCTCAATATTTTATCACCAGGAAGTATACCCGCAGCCTCGGCTGCTCCTCCTTTAATCACATCACCGACTACCGATGGAAAATCCATTTTCCCCAAAAAGAAAAATATTGAAGCAAATATCAAAATAGCAAACAGATAATTTGCTCCCGGACCTGCAATCACTATTGCCAACTTTTTAAATGGATTCTGCAATCCAAAAGCATACTTTTTATCTTCCTCACTTAAACTAGCACTTCCATCTGTAGAACTTGCAGCATCTTCATCACCTAAAAATTTACAATATCCTCCCAACGGAATTGCCGATATCCTCCACTCTGTACCATGTTTATCTGTTCGTCCCCATAACTTTTTACCAAAGCCGATAGAAAACTCCGTAACCCTAACACCACACAAGCGAGCCACCAAGAAATGCCCCAATTCATGCACAAAGACCAATATGCCCAGAAGGACAACAAACGGCACCACATAATATACAATATTAATTAACCAATCCATAGCTACAACCTAACCTATATAATCCACAAAACATACCTAAACAAAATATACACAAATGGAGCTGCAAAAATCAGACCATCGATTCTATCAAAAATTCCGCCATGTCCCGGTATCAAATTACTAGAATCTTTCAAATTCAAGCTTCTCTTAATCTTAGATTCCACCAAATCACCAATCTGAGCAACCACAGCAATTATAGCCGCCAACACTCCATAATAAACCAAATGAGCTCCTGCACCTACGCTCCAACAAAAAAAATTACCGACAAGCACCGAAAACAACATACCTCCAATCAAACCTGACCACGTTTTATTTGGACTAATCTTCGGAGCAAGCTTGGGTCCTTTCAACGAACAACCAACTACTAAGCCTCCAATATCAACAAACCAAACAACTAACATAAACCAAAACACTACACCAAAACCGACCAACTCATAAAGCCACATAATAGAGCCTATTCCGATAGATGTATATGTAACACCCAAAACTAACAAATTACGTCTAGCTTCACCTTTTGCCTTAAACCAAGCCAAAATTAAAGCAACCACTAAAGTTGCCAAATACGGCCAATCAGGCCCCATAAAAATAGCAACAGTGGTCACAAACGTATACAATACAGCAAAAAAGGCACCCCTTGCTGAAGGCACCATCTGAGCCCATTCCCAAGCCATCAAGGCTCCTGCCAACAATGCCATGATCTGCACAAAGGGATAGCCTACATACAAACATCCAATAACTAAAGGCGCCAACACCAAAGATGTTACAACCCGTTTTACGAATGAATATACCTTAGTTTTTTCCATATCGTCTCTCCCTTTGTTTAAATTCAGAAATAATTTGCTCTAACTCTTCTCGCCCAAAATCAGGCCATAAAGTTGGAGTAAAAAACAACTCAGAATACGCAATTTGCCACAACAAATAGTTGCTTATTCTTTTTTCTCCACTGGTTCTAATAACAATATCCGGATCTGGAATAGATCGTGTATAAAGCATATCTGCAACCATACGTGCATCAATATCTTTGATATTAATATCTTCTTTTTTTGCCAACAATGCAATTTTTTTAACTGCAGATACAATCTCTTGTCTAGAACCATAGCTCAAAGCTATACATAATGTAAATTTATCATTTGCCTTTGAATCTCTTTCAATTTTAGCCATTTGCTCAACAATATCGGCATCTAACATATCTCGTTCACCCATAAACAAGATACGCACACCCTCTTCTTGCATTGGCTTAAATTCAGAGTTCATGTACTTTCGCAACAATTTCATCAAACCGGAAACTTCTTCTTTATCCCGATTCCAATTCTCTGTTGAAAAAGCATAAACAGTCAAATATCTAACACCCAAATCAACAGCAGCCTTCACAACTTCTTGTAATGTTTCAGCTCCTTTTTCATGACCGGCAAGCCTCGGCAAACCTCTCTTCTGAGCCCACCGACCATTTCCATCCATAATTATAGCTACATGTTCCAAATTATTTGCAGTCACTTCTTTGTGCCTTCTACACTTGCATAATATCTTTTTCTTTTTGAATCATCATTTCTTCAATTTTCTTAACAGCATCATCTGTTAATTTTTGAATTTCATTTTCAAAACGTTTTTCATCATCCTCAGAAATCAGACCATCTTTTTTCAGCTTTTTCACACCATCAAGAGCATCTCTACGAATATTTCTGACAGCAACCTTGTTATTTTCAGCATACTTACCGGCAACTTTTAACAATTCCTTTCTGCGTTCTTCAGATAGTGGAGGAATTGGAATACGAATCAATTGGCCGTCCGAAGCTGGATTCAAACCCAAATCAGATTCCATAATCGCTTTTTCTACACTCTTTGCCAAACCCCTATCCCAAACACTAACAGAAAGAGTACGAGCATCAGGAACAGAAATTGTACCCACTTGAGATAATGGTGTCATAGAGCCATAAGCCTCGACCATAATTCCATCCAACAAACTAACATGAGCTCTCCCTGCTCTCAAACCTCCCAAGTCTGCCTTAAAAGATTCGATTGTCTTATCCATTCTTATCTGAGCATCCGCTTTAATCGCATTAAATTCTGACATAACTACCTCTTATTTAATTATTGTAAACTCACCTTTGCCACAAACGGCATCTTCCAATGCATTTTTTCCATGCTGAGAAAAAACCACTATAGGAATATTATTTTCCTTGGCTAACGCAACTGCTGTCAAATCCATAACAGCCAAACTATTCTTAATCACATCATCATAACTAACGACATCATATTTTTTTGCCTTATCATTTTTTCTAGGGTCGTCATCATACACTCCATTCACCTGAGTTGCCTTCAACAAAGCATCACATTGCATTTCCGATGCACGCAACGCAGCTCCGGTATCTGTAGTAAAATAAGGGTTTCCGGTTCCACCTGCAAATATTATAACTCTTCCTTTTTCCAGGTGTCTCAAAGCTCTACGATACATATAGTTTTCACACACCTGCGGAATACTCAATCCAGAAAGAACTCTAGTTTGTGTCCCAATACTTTCCAACGCATTCTGAATATACAAAGCATTCATAACTGTTGCCAGCATTCCAACCTGATCCGCAACAGTACGATTCATTCCCTTAGAAGCTTCTTTAGCTCCTCTAAAAATATTTCCGCCACCAACAACGATACACACTTCAACGCCGCTGTCGTGAACCTTTTTAATTTGTTTTGCCAAACTCTGAATAACTTCAGCAGACATTCCAAAACTAAGCTCGCCCATCAATCCTTCACCGGAGAGCTTTAATAAAATACGCTTATAAACAGGCTTCATAGAACACCCTTTTAAATATTAATTTTTATCAATATTATCAATTTTAATTGATTTGTCATTAATTATTTATCTTTTATTGCATATCTAATAAAAAAGCTCTTATTTATGAATCTCAAAAATTAAGATCCACTAAAGAGCTTTTCTTTATTTATAACATCAATTATTTATCTGCTTTTCTGTGGCGGACAATTTCCAAACCATTGTTTCCGACAATAACATCAGCCACATCATTGTCTCCTATTTCTCCCTCCAATATTTTTAAAGCTAATTTATTTTCTATCTGATTTTTCAGCAATCGTTTCAGCGGTCTTGCTCCATATATCGGATCATATCCATTATTAACAATCCAAATAAACGCTGTATCATTAACCCGTAAATGAATATTTCTATCTGCCAACCTTTTTTCAATATTAGCAATTTGTATTTTTGCAATATCCTTAATATTTGCCTTATCCAATTTATGAAAGATAGTAATTTCATCAATACGATTAATAAACTCTGGCCTAAAAGCAGACTTTACCATATCCATAACCCTTGCTCTTATTTTTTTGCCATCATCGGCTCCGGTTGCTGTAGATAAAATCTCCGATCCCAAATTTGAAGTCATTATTATCATTGTATTTTTAAAATCAACAGTTCTTCCTTTACCATCGGTTAAACGCCCATCATCCAACACCTGCAACAAAACATTAAACACATCAGGATGAGCTTTTTCCACTTCATCCAACAATATCACTTGATATGGTCTGCGTCTGACTGCTTCGGTCAAAAAACCGCCCTCATCATAACCAACATACCCCGGAGGCGCACCAATCAATCTTGCAACAGCGTGTTTCTCCATATACTCAGACATATCAACCCTAAGCAAGGCAGTCTCATCATTAAACAAAAACTCCGCCAAAGCTTTGCTTAATTCTGTCTTACCAACCCCCGTCGGCCCCAAAAACAGAAAAGACCCTATTGGTTGTCTGGCATCAGAGATTCCAGCTCTAGATCTACGCACAGCATTGGCAACAGCTGTAATTGCTTCTTTCTGACCAATAACACGCTTTGCCAAAAAATCTTCCATATGCACCAGCTTTTCTTTTTCACCTTCTAGCATTTTATCAACAGGAATCCCCGTCCACTTTGAAACAACTGCCGCAATATTTTCATCTGTCACTGTTTCTGAGAAACTATTTTTATTCTGACTTGTTTCTTCCTCTACTTTTTCTATTTGTTTTTCCAAACTCGGAATCACACTATATTGCAACTCTCCTGCTCGCTCAAACTTTCCTTCTCTCTTGGCTATCTCAACTTCTATTCTTGCCTTATCAAGTTGCTCCTTCAATATTGTAAAATCGGCCAAACCTTGTTTTTCACTAAGCCATTTATCTTCCAAAACCTTAGCTTTGGCTTCAAGACCGGATATTTCATAAGATATAAGCTCCGCTCTTTCTTTAGACTTTTCGTCATTTTCTTTTTTTATTGCCTCAAGCTCAATCCTCAATTGCAAAATTCGTCTATCCAATTCATCCAGTTCTTCTGGCTTAGAATCAATTGCCATTCTCAAAGAACTTGCAGCCTCATCCATCAAATCGATTGCTTTATCTGGCAAAAATCTATCACTTATATACCGATTCGACAAAGTGGCCGCAGCAATCAATGCACCATCAGAAATTTTCACCCCATGATGCAATTCAAACTTCTCTTTGATTCCTCTCAAAATGGATATTGTCTCTTCAACGTCTGGCTCTCCGACATATACAGCCTGAAATCTTCTTGCCAGCGCAGCATCTTTTTCCACATATTTCTTATATTCATTAAGCGTTGTTGCTCCCAAACAATGCAGCTCCCCTCTTGCCAATGCTGGTTTCAACAAGTTAGATGCATCCATAGATCCTTCAGAAGCCCCTGCTCCTACTAAAGTATGCATTTCATCAATAAACAAGATGATATTACCCTCCGATGCCTCAACATCCTTAAGCACCGCCTTCAAACGCTCTTCAAACTCACCTCTAAATTTGGCGCCAGCAATTAAAGCTCCCAAATCCAAAGATAACAATCTCTTTTCTTTTAAGCTTTCAGGTACATCGTTATCAACAATCCGCTTAGCCAATCCTTCAACAATTGCTGTTTTACCTACTCCTGGCTCACCAATTAATACCGGATTATTTTTTGTCCGCCTAGACAATACCTGAATAGTGCGCCTTATTTCAGCTTCTCTTCCAATTACTGGGTCTAATTTTCCCTCTCTTGCTTTCAGCGTTATATCAATTGTAAATTTTTTAAGAGCTTCAAAACTATCTTCTGCATTTTCCGTATCTGCCAATCTTCCTTTTCTATATCCATTTATAGACTGGTTCATCTTAACCGCATCAACACCAGATGAAGACAATATATCATAAGCCTCATTGCCAGAAGTAACAATCAACGCTTGCAAAAGTCTTTCTATCGTTACAAACTTATCATTAGCTTCCAAAGCTAATTTTTCTGCCGCCATCATTACAGTCGTAAACTCTTGGCTCATCAAGCTCTGAACCGCTGCACCTGCCACTTGTGGCAATCTTTCCATCGCTTCTTCTAATTTATTTTTTATTTGAACAATATCACCACCGGATTGCAGCAAAATCTGATGTATGACTGTATTTTTACCCTCAAGTAAAACTTTCAACAAATGTAACGGAGTAATATATTGATTTTTACGAGCCGCTGCTAGTTTTATAACATTTTCGATAACTTCTTTAGATCTGGTTGTAAGCTTTTCAAAATCCATGGCAATCCCCTTTCCTATACCAATAATATAAGAACTGGGATAATAACAAATCAAGCTTTTAATTAGTTTTTTTTAGCAAATTTATAATTGTTATTTCGGAAGGCGCAAACAATCTCATTGTCGGCCCCCATGTTCCCACACCATTAGAAACATGCAAATGAATTCCGTTAACCATATAATCGCCACTTAAATATTCATTGGCCTTTTTCACAAAAATATGAAAAGGGAAAATCTGCCCCCCATGTGTATGACCCGACAACATCAACTGAAAATTAAAAGCACTAATAGAATTCACCAACTCCGGATTATGTGAAAGCAAAATTCTATATTGATCCCGCTCACTTCCATCTAATGTTTTCATAAAATTAACATTTAACTGCGGATTAGAATTAGCTGTAAACGCATCAGGCACACCTCCTACATACAAATCATCGGCTAACCTAACACCTTTATTCAGTAACACTTTAAATCCCATTTGTTCATACTTATACAACCATGTATTTAAACCATTGTATAATTCATGATTTCCGATAGAAACATAGACTCCCAAGGGCGCTTGCAGATGCTTCAGCGCTTCCAATTGCTCACTAATACTACCCAAATCATCATCAATAATATCTCCTGTCAAAAATATCGCATCAGCTCCCAAATTATTAGTAGTTTCCACAAGCTTATATATTTTGCTAACAGGTGTACTTCTATCTATATGCAAATCAGACAATTGAATAACTCTGTAGTTATTTCGTAAATCCTTATGAGTAATATCTATTTCGTTAAACTCCGGAAATTTTGTTCCTTCGTGCAAAGCACACCCTGTCAAAAACAAGGCCATTAACAAGACGATTCTGTTTGCAAAGCTCAAAACACTAATATTTTTAGGATTCAGAGACCAACTATCAAAACCCATACTTTTGGCAATTCCATATATTGCATACCAAACAACATCGCGCATCAATAACAAAATAAACACCAAAAAGAAAAATCCAAATGTTGCATATCCAACAAAAGACAACACAGAATATAGCTTAGAATTCATCAACGGCAAATGCTTCAGCCATCCAAAAATTAATGGAGACAACCAAGAAAACAATATTAATAAAGAAATTGTAATTTTGTTAACACGACTAACCGTACTATAACCAACCAAAGTCTTTATTGTTATAGCGGCGCAAGCTAAAGCAACAATCACATAAGCAACAAAAAACAATTCTTCTTCCTTTTCAACAAAAGGTGTTACAAAGCAACACTTTCTTCTTTTAGTTTTTTAGGTATTCTACCTCTTCTAGGACGCACAACCTCAGATACCGGCTTCTCAGCATCTGCAGCGTTCACTTCAATCACCTTAAAAGAACGCTTAGAAACAATTTTTTCTTCTTGTTTTTCAACATCATTCTCTACAACGGGTTTCACCTCAACCTCAACAGCAACAGGTTCTTCATTCACCTGCGCATCAACATTTTCCTTTATTTCTTCTCTAGAGTTCTGACCAAATCTTTGACTTTTTCGCTCATTTATTTCTGTTACAATCTTACGATAATGCTCAGCATATTGCCTAAAACACTCAGCTTCCACATAATCAGCATTTCCTTGAGCTTCTTTAGCCAATTCATTATAACGCTTAATCAAATCCAAGGCTGTACCACTACATTTTCCTGCCGGACTCACACTATCAAATTTATAATTAAGAGAATAAAATTGATTATTACTATTATGATTATTAGAACGATATTTTGTATTTTTTTTCATAAATTTTTACCACAAACATTTGCCCCCAAACAAGGAGCGATTAAAAAACAAATTACATTGCTGAAACAAATGGTGTCAAACAACTTCAAACATCAGACACCCTAACAAATTCAATAATACATAATAATTCTCTAATTGCAACCTATTTTTTCAGACTTATACATCTTTCGATTCCAGACAAATCCTTAATAATTTTATTAGTTTGCAACCCATATTTTTCAAATATACCACAGACATCCGCAGCCTGTCCTTCACCTATCTCCACCAACAAATATCCTCCTTGTTTTAGCAGAAACGGAATCACTTTTGCTATTTGTCGATAACAATGCAAACCGTCATCTCCACCATCAAGAGCCAACAGCGGATCATAGTTTTTCACTTCCGCATCTAATTCCTCAATCTCTTTGGTTGCAATATACGGAGGATTCGAGACAATTAAATCAAACCTCTTACCTATCCTTTGCACAAAATCTGCATCATTCCAACTCGCTTGCTTCAAAATCAGTCTTTCACCAACCCCCAACCTACGAGCATTTTCATCAGCAACCTGCAAAGCCCCTGCAGAAACATCAACTCCCACACCTTGCAACTCTGAAATATCAGCCAACAAAGAAACAATAACACAGCCGGAACCCACTCCCAGTTCCAAAACATTCAAATACGCATTCTGAGCAATCAACGCCAAAGCTTCTTCCACCAATATTTCAGTATCCGACCTTGGAGAAAGCACATCTTCAGACGTACAAAAATCATATTTATAAAACCCTTTATGTCCCAAAATCTTATCAACCGGCTTATTTTTTTTTCTGGCTTCTAACATAGTTTCAAATTTTTCAATCTGTTCCGCATTCAACAAAATCTCACCATAGCCAATCTGCGCTGGTTCCACTCCCAAAACATCAGCCAACAACAACTTTATCTCAAAAGCAGACACCTCAACACCTGCCTCAGACAAAACATTGCGAGAACTTCGCTCAATTTCTTTAAAAGATTTTTTCATTACCCAAAATCAACAAAGAGACAAACTCTTACACACGACTATTTTCAACGGCATTAGTATTTCCGACAACACCATCATTAGCCATTACTATTTTTTTAACCTTAGCTATTCTCTTATTCATTCTATCTATAAAATTGTCCACACTAAAATAGCTGCTTCCATTTTCTACAGAATTAGCAGGATGAGATTGCGCATTATTAGTAGTATCAGATATTCTATTCTCCGTCATTTTTGCCATCATATCACTTTTTTGCATCAATTGCAAGCAAAACCATCGATTTTAATTTATCGAAAGCCACTTTTTCTATCTGACGGATTCTTTCTCGACTCACCCCAAACTTCTGCCCCAATTCCTCAAGCGTCAACGGAGCATCTGTCAACATTCTGTTTCGAACAATACTTTGTTCTCTATCACTAAGTTGCATCAAACAATTTTGCAACACTTTAGCCTTATAAGAAGCTTCTTGTTTGCGGGCCAAAGATTCCTCAATATTTTGGCTCTTATCAACCAAAAAATCTATTTTTTCACCCTCATCATCATCAGCCACACAAACATTCAACGATTTATCCCCGCCAAGGCGACCATTCATCTCTCTAACATCAGTTTCATCAACAACCAATTCCTGAGCAATAGTCTTAACCACTTCGGGTTCAAGCTCTTTGTTTTCATACAAACCCAATTTAGATTTAATCTTTGCCAAATTATAAAACAGTTTTTTCTGTGCAGCCTTAGTTCCAATCTTAACCAAAGACCAAGAACGCAATACATAATCATTAATAGAAGCCTTAATCCACCACAAAGCATAGGTGGCCAAACGAACTTTTTTGCTCAAATCAAACTTTTTCACTGCCTGCATCAAACCTATGTTAGCCTCAGATATAATATCAGCCAACGGCAAACCATACCTACGATATGAAAAAGCCACCTTAGCAGCCAAACGCAAGTGAGAAGTAACCAAAATTTGTGCAGCGTTCATATTTCCATTTTGCTGGAAATCAACAACCAAATCTTTTTCTTGTTCTTCACTCAATACCGGAAATTTCTTAATTTGTTCCAAATAATAAACCAAACTGCCCTCACCCACCACTGCGGGCAAAGCTGCAGACGTTCTCACAATCAATCCGGAACCAACACTCATAGTATTTGCCTTTTCCTTCCAATGCTCATCAACAAATTCTTATATAAACACTCAAAAACATTTATCAAGCAACGAGCAGAGATTGATACTATAATTTTTTATCATAAAAATCAAGATACTTTTATCAGTTTTCATAAACAAAACTAGGAATCATACCTCTTTTATAATTCACAATCAAAACCGATATTTTGTCTTCTTTACGTTTCATCACCAAATAAATTTTTCTATCCAGCACAGCATTGTCGGCAACACAGATTGCAAAATCAGAATTCACCAAACCATCATTAATTTTAGAAGATACCAAAATATTGGCAACATCATAGTTCATATCGGGGCGAAAAGAATCCACCTCCACAGATTCAAACTTATCTACATTTTTCAGCGCCAACAACCTCGCTCTTTTGGCCACCAAATTTTCATTTATTCCACTATTACCACCTTCATCAAGAATAGCACGCACTTGTTTCAGCAACTCAACATCACTACAACTCGGAAACAGCACCTCAGAGTTCTCTGCCTCTCTCTTAGGCTCAACAACCCTTATCACCTCTGTAGGCACTCCAAAATCATCATATTCTTTTTCTGCAATAGTGTTATCACTTGCCCATGCCGAAAAAGCCATCAACACTCCCAGCACACACAATCCGACACTTCGCATAATCGCCTCCTAAAAATTAACAGACTTCGGAGTTCTTGGGAACGGCAACACATCTCTAATATTGGCAATTCCGGTTACAAACATCATCATACGCTCAAAACCCAACCCAAAACCGGCATGAGGCACTGTACCATAGCGACGAGAATCCAAATACCAACTATAATCTTCTTCATGCATACCGTTTTCTCTAATACGCTCCACCAACACATCATAGCGCTCTTCTCTTTGAGATCCGCCTATCAACTCCCCGATTCCCGGCACCAAAACATCCATTGCGGCAACAGTTCTGCCATCTTCATTGAGTTTCATATAAAAAGCCTTAATTTCTTTCGGATAATCCCTAACAATAACCGGGCGTTTAAAATGCTGTTCTGCCAAAAACCGCTCGTGTTCGGTCTGCATATCAATACCAAACTCTGGCTTATATTCAAACTTATGTCCAGATTTCTGCATAATATCAATAGCTTCGGCATAAGTAATTCTGGCAAAACCATTATCCAACACATTGTGCAACTTATTCAACAATCCAGGCTCCACATACTTATCAAACAAAGCCAAATCATCTGCACATTTTTCCATCACATGAGCTATGCAGAATTTAACCATATCTTCAGCCAAATCCATATCATCATGAATATCAGCAAAAGCCATCTCCGGCTCAATCATCCAAAATTCTGCAGCATGTCGGGTTGTATTAGAATTTTCGGCCCTAAAAGTTGGCCCAAAAGTATATATATCACCCAAGGCACAAGCATACATCTCACCATTTAATTGTCCCGAAACGGTCAATCTTGCTTCTTTTCCAAAAAAATCTTGAGAATAATCAATTTTTCCATCTTCTGTTCTGGGCGGATTATTTATATCTAAGGTTGTCACCTGAAACATTTCTCCGGCACCTTCGCAATCAGAAGCCGTAATAATAGGTGTATGCACATATCTAAAACCACGCTCATTAAAAAATTTATGAATTGCATAAGACAATTCCGAACGCACTCTAAACGCAGCACCATACTTATTTGTTCTCGGACGCAAATGAGCAATTGTGCGCAAATATTCATCAGTATGTTTCTTTTTTTGCAACGGAAAATCTTCTGGTGCCAATCCATAAATTTCTACTTCGTTTGCCAATATTTCAAACTTTTGGTTTCCTCCCTGAGAAGCAACCAAAGCACCTTTAACTGCCACCGAAGATCCTGTTGTCAACTTTTTTACTTCTTCATAATTAGTCAAATTACCATTAGCAATCACCTGAATATTTTTCAAAGAAGAACCATCATTCAACTCCACAAAAGAAAAATCCTTAGCATCACGTCTGGTTCTAACCCAACCTTTAACCAATACCTCATCAATAGGTTGTTCTGCCATCAACAAATTCGCAATTTTTGTTCTTTTTATCATTTTTATTCTATCCTTAAAACTTCATATATTCAGATTCCTAACAACAATTTAGCGCACTATATTATAGTTTTACTCAAATGTCCAGCATTGACAAATACTATTCTACAGATTAGATTAGAAATAGTTTTTATGAAAGGAACCAACATGAAAAAATATGTATCTCTTATGGCTCTGCCTTTAATGATTTCTCTCAATGCCTGCACTGCAGATATTGGCGCCAATGATTACTACGCTTCTAGCGCCAATCGTGTTAGCGCCACCCAGGCCTGCACCGTTGTTAGTTTGCGCCCCGTAACCGTAAAAAGCAATGACAACAACGCCGGCACTCTTCTTGGTGCTGCTGCCGGAGGTGTTGCCGGCTCTGCCATTGGCGGAGACAACACTGCTCACATCTTAGGAGCAATCGGCGGTGCCGTAATTGGTGGTATTGCCGGAGATGCAACCCAAGCACAACTATCAAAACAAACTGGCTATGAATATGTTGTTCGTATGGACAATGGCACCATGGCCACTGTTGTACAAGGCAATGATGTATACATCCAACCCGGACAACGTTGTCTTGTTATATATGGAAAACAAGCTCGTGTAATTCCATACAACTAATTTTTCAAAACAAAAACACCTTATTAAACTGTCCGTATTTTTACGGACAGTTTTTGTATCAACAATATCTTATCCACAGAGGTTCAAAAGATGTTTGTTTGTAATCGCATATAGTGTACAAAATAATTAGGTATTTTGTTTTGAGGAAATATTGATGGCGAATATAAGTTTGACAGCAAGCATGCGCAG
This sequence comes from Alphaproteobacteria bacterium, assembly GCA_015062305.1. GTDB lineage: Bacteria > Pseudomonadota > Alphaproteobacteria > RF32 > CAG-239 > CAZU01. Next base: position 74,714 of record SUUX01000003.1, on the reverse strand, counting down.
CAATTTGCTGAGTTTGCAAAAGACCAATAGCCTGATGGATTTGACCCAAGAACGTCTGTCCACCGGCAAAAAGGTCAATTCTGCCATCGACAATCCCTCTTCTTTTTATACAGCACGTTCTTTGAACAACCGAGCCAATGACCTCGATGCCCTGCTTGACTCTATGGGGCAAGGGATTCAGACCATCAAAGCCGCCACCACCGCAATTGAAACCGCCACCTCTTTTTTGGAACAAGCCAAAGCGGTAGCTACTCAAGTTCTTGATGAAAGTGGAAATTCTTTGTCCAAAGAAGACAAATTGCAAGATCTTATTGATGATGGTTATGAGGTTATCTCTGCCGGAGCCAGTGCTGATGATATCAAACAAATGATAACCAATGGCGCAACCAAATTGGTTCTTGCCGAAGATTTGGTGCTAGACGCTCCTTTAGAGATTAGTGAGAGTGATATTATCATAAATGGTAACGGAAATAAAATAAGTTATAGTGGTGGCGACAATTTGCTCAAATTCACTGGCACCGGTGTAGAATTGTCTAATATCAAAATAGAGTATACCTCTAATAATGGAGCAATTTATGGTTCAACCGGGGCTATTTTGGCTAGTAATGGCGCCGAAATTACATTGAGCGATATTACAATCAAAACCAGCGGTGATTATGTGCATGGCGTGGTTGCCGAGGGTGGCTCACAAATAACATTGGATAGCGCCAAAAATATTTCTACCAATGGAGAGTTGGCACGCAAGGTGTTTAATGCCGATGCAGCGGTTGCTTATGATGGTGAGATGAACACAAAATTGTTGGTTACTCAAACAGAAGCAGATACTCCGGCGGCAGATGCGGCATATAACTATTATGTTGTTAGCGAAAGGGATGCCAATTTTGGTAAAGGCACCTGGTATTTGCCATCTATTGACGAATTGGCAGATGGCCTGTATGGCACAGATATATCTCAAATCGGAGATTCGTATGTTGGTACCGCCGGTGCGGATGTAGAGCATTTTAATACCATAAATACAGCTTTAGGCAAATTGGATGCAGATGGTGAACAACTAGCAACTTACGTTTGGTCGTCTTCTGAGTACTTCTACGGCAGTTCTTGGGATCTCGGTACCAATAATGGTCATCGTGGCTACGACGATAAGTATGAGGCCAGTTCAGTTCGTAGTTTCCAGCTTTTAGAAAATTGTTTCACCGATGGTGGAGCAAAGCCTGCCGATGGCAGTAATGCAACCCCTAAAATCGGCGATATTATGTATTCAGATTTCACCTATAGCAGTGCTGATGATTATGATACCTATAAAGGCAACAAGACCGCAGTTGGTATTATCGTCAGCCTTTCTGAAGATGGCTCCTCAGCCAAAATTATGAGCTTAAAGAGCTTAGGTGATTTAGCGTGGTCTGATAGTAAAACAGACATCTCCAGAATGAAGGATTTTACTGGAGATGGTTCTGATTGGGGCACCTTTAGCACCATCACGGTTGGTGGCAGTGAGAATCCGGTGGTGTTTAGCTTGCGGCGTGATGCCGGTGGAGGTGAAGCTCCGGCAGATGGTTATGATATCAGCCAATATCAAAAGATTTTGAATCAATATGATGACTTGATTGATGACGCCAAATACAAAGGTGTAAACCTGCTCAAAAATGAAACGCTGAAAATCAAATTTAATGAAACCGGAAACTCTTTTTTAGATGTGGTTGGCAAAGACATTTCTGCCGCAAATATTGGGCTAACCACAACAGAATGGGCAACGGTTGAGGACATTTCTCGCTCGATAGGAGAACTGACATCAGCCATAAATCAGTTGCGAGCTTTTTCCGGAGAACTTGGTAATAATTATAGTATTGTGATGAACCGGCAAGATTTTACCGAGAATTTGATAAACATTCTAACAGAGGGCGCAGATAAGCTCACTTTGGCGGATATGAATGAAGAATCTGCCAATATGCTGGCTTTGCAAACTCGTCAACAATTGGCAATTAATGCCCTATCATTAGCGTCACAAGCCTCTCAAGGTGTGTTGAAGTTGTTTTAAGAGCTACTTATAAATATTAATTCCAAAAAACTCTTTTTATATCAGACCTTTCTTTTGCGCAATAATCACAGCCTGAGTTCTATTTGTAGCTCCCACTGCTCGCAACAACGCATTAATATGCAGCTTTACCGTAGCTTCAGAAACACTCATTTTATAAGCAATTTGTTTATTAGACATTCCCTCCGCTACATAAGACAACACCTCTGCTTGTCTGGGGGTTAATATCTTGTTCAGCTTAACCGAGGCATCATGTGATATATTTTTTGTTGCATGTTCCACTAACGATGGCGGCAAATATGTTCCCCCATCTAACACCAAACGCAAAGCAGAAGTCAAAACTTTTGTATCAGATTGCTTAGGAATATATCCATTCACCCCCATGAGCAAAGCTTTCTTTACATTTTTGGGGTCTTCTGATGCCGATACAATAACAACCCCCACCTGAGGAGCAACATCTTTCAACGTTTGCAATCCTTCGGTCCAATCCATATCCGGCATATCCAAATCTATTATAATCAATGTCAAATCTGAAGTTGACTGTGCAATTTTCACGGCCTGAGAAAAATTAGCCGCTTGCAAAATAACTGCTTTGGGAGCCATCTTTTCCAAATGCAAACTCAACCCGTCTCTAAACAAGGCATGGTCATCGGCTATCAAAATTTTCATATTATTTCTCCTGCACCTAAACTGCCAAAGTTTGTTTAGTCCAAGTCCGAGTCCGACCCTAGCAGGTAACGTTATAAACTAATATTTTAGTTTTTATATAGGCTAATATATCACAAATTTAAAGACAAACAAGCTTTTTTTATAAATAAAAACATTCAACACCGGCCTCTTTAAACATTTGCTCAGAATAAACCAACTTATCCCTCCATGTTCCGGTTGGTGTTGAAGCATCTATCTCAACTTTATGCGTAACCACCATTTTTATTCCAGATTGAATGATCGCTCTGGCACAATCTGGGCAAGGCATTGCTGTCACATATATAACACACCCTTTCAAAGAAGCTCCTATCAAACAAGCATTATAAACAGAATTTCTTTCAGCATGTTCAAAAAAATCATATTTTGTAGGACGTTCCATGCGTTCCGGAATATCATCATCAACACCACGAACAACACCATTATAACCTGTTGACCGTATCTCTCTATCAGGCCCCACCACTACAGCACCAACTTTGGTTGATGTATCTTTAGACCACGTTGCAACCAATTCTGCAACTTCCATAAAACGCTTGTGCCATTTTTCAGAAAACATTATGCCTCTCTATTCCAAAATATCAAACATAGCGATAGTATAAATCAAATCCTAAAACTTACAATATTTTTATTTTAAGCACAAAATTTGCAAATAACTTGACAATCAATATAAAATGTCCCACTTTATTGCCAGTACTTTATATATTTAAGGAGAAAAAAATGAGTGCGATTATTGATATTCACGCCAGAGAAATCTTAGATTCTCGTGGCACACCTACAGTTGAAGCCGAAGTTATTTTGCAAAGCGGCGCTTTTGGCCGAGCTGCAGTTCCATCAGGTGCTTCTACCGGTGCGCACGAGGCAGTTGAGCTGCGTGATGGTGACAAAAAACGTTTTGGTGGCAAAGGTGTATTGAAAGCCGTTGAAAATGTAAATGACAAAATTTATGATGCTTTGGCCGGCTTAGAGGCTGAAGACCAAATCGAAATTGATCGCACCATGATTGATTTAGACGGCACAGAAAACAAAGGCAAACTCGGCGCCAACGCCATCTTGGCTGTTTCTATGGCTGTTGCCAAAGCCCAAGCAGAAGAAGCCGGCTTGCCATTGTATCGTTATTTGGGTGGCACCATGGCTCGCACTTTGCCTGTTCCAATGATGAACATCGTAAATGGTGGCAAACACGCAGACAATCCTATTGATATTCAAGAATTCATGATTATGCCTGTTTCTGCCGATTCTATCAGAGAAGCCATCCGCATGGGAGCAGAAATTTTCCAAACTCTCAAAAAGAATCTCAAAGCTGCAGGTCACAACACCAATGTTGGTGACGAGGGCGGATTTGCTCCTAACCTAAAATCTGCAGACGAAGCTCTTACTTTCATCGTTAAATCAATTTCAGATGCCGGTTACAAACCTGGCGAAGACGTTGTTTTGGCTATTGATGCAGCCTCCACCGAATTCTACAAAAATGGCAAATACGAGATGGAAGGCGAAGGCAAATCATATACCAACAAACAAATGGTAGAATTCTACAAAGAAATGTGCAACAAATTCCCAATTTTCTCTATTGAAGATGGTATGGCCGAAGATGACTGGGAAGGTTGGAGAATGCTCACAGATGCTTTGGGTGACAAAGTACAATTAGTTGGAGACGACTTGTTTGTTACCAACCCAAAACGTTTGGCAATGGGTATTGAAAAAGGCGTTGCAAACTCTATTTTGGTTAAAGTTAACCAAATTGGTTCTTTGACAGAAACAATGAAAGCTGTAGATTTGGCTCAACGCAACAAATATACTGCTGTATTATCTCACCGCTCTGGTGAAACCGAAGATACTACAATTGCAGACATCGCTGTTGCAACAAACTGTGGCCAAATCAAAACAGGATCTATGTCCAGAACTGACCGTATGGCAAAATACAACCAACTGATTCGTATTGAAGAAGAATTGGGTGATATGGCCATTTATGCAGGTAAGTCTATTTTGAAAAAATAGTCACCATGCTTTCTAAAAAAAAGGGGCTTATGATAAGCCCCTTTTCTTTTACAATGCTTTCAATATATATGAACTCATTTTATCACTAAAAAATGACGGATCACCAACCGGCTCTCCTTCAGCAATTTTAGCCTGATCCAACAATAGCTTGGCCACTTCTTCCACCTTTGGCTTATTTTGTTCATCAGCCATCATGTCTGCCAATCTAATAATCAGAGGATGATACGGGTTCACCTCCAAAATCCTGCTGCTGGCAAAAGCTGTTTGTTGCTGATGATTACGCATCAATCTCTCCAAATGCAAACTCATCTGCCCATTTTCAACAGTCAAACTAACCGGAGACTTTGTTAATTTTTCAGTTGTTGCTACCTTCCCAACCTCATCCTTAAACATCGATGTCATCAAATCTGTCAACTTTTGCAAACTGCCTTCATCAGCTTTGGGTTCATCCCTTTTCCATCCCATATCTGCCTCAGCCTGAGATATATGTTTTATAGCAAAACCCTTATAGTTAACCAAAACCTGTGTCCAAAATTCATCAATAGGATCAGTCAACAACAAAACCTCAATATTTTTTTCATCAAAAGCTTCCAACTGAGGATTATTGCGCAACACTTTCACATCATCACCGGTGATATAATATATTGCTTTTTGATTTTCTGCCACTCTGGAAATATATTCATCTAATGTTGTTAATTTATCTCCAGATTTTGTAGATTTAAAATAAGACAAAGATGCAATTTCTTCTCTATTGCCAAAATCTTCATAAATTCCTTCTTTAAGCACAATACCAAAATTGTTCCAAAAAGTCATATAATCATCATAATCTTTTGTTCTTTTTTTCAGCTCTTTCAAGATGCGTGAAACTGCTCCGTGCTTAATTTTTTCAATTAACGGACTATGTTGCAACATCTCCCTCGATATATTAAGAGGCAAATCTGCAGAATCTATCACCCCTCGTACAAACCTCAAATAATTGGGCATCAATGCATCTATCTTATCAGAAATAAACACCTTATTTACATATAGCTTCAATCCTGTTTTTCTATCTGGCTGAAACAAATCATAAGGCGCCTGAGATGGCACAAATAACAACCCTGCATATTCAATATTTCCTTCTGCCTTAAAATGCAATGTCATCCACGGATCATCAAAATTATGAGAAATATGATGATAAAACTCCTTATATTGATCTTGTGTAATTTCAGACTTATGTCTTGTCCACAAAGCAGAAGCCGAATTAACGGTCTCTTCTCCTGCTTTTCCCAAATCCAACACAATCGGATAACTTATATGGTCCGAATACGTTCTAATTATTTGCCGCAAATATATTGTATCAACATAATCCTTTGCATCTTTCTTCAAAAACAGCTTTATATCTGTTCCATTAACATCTCGCTTGCTCTCACTTATTTCAAAACCGTCCACTCCGTTAGAAACCCACTTCCAGGCCTGTTCTTCTCCTGCTTTTTTGCTAATAATTTCAACCTTATCTGCCACCATAAAAGCAGCATAAAAACCCACACCAAATTGCCCAATCAGCTCAACTGCCGATCCATTATCGGTAGCATTTTTCACAAAATCTGCAGTACCTGATTTTGCAATTGTTCCCAAGTGATTAATCAAATCATCTTTATTCATTCCGATTCCATTATCCGAAACCGTCAATGTTTTATTTTTATCATCTGGAACAATTTTTATTTTCAATTGTCCTGATTGTTGAGCAATTCCCGGATTCGTCAAGGCCAAATACTTCAACTTATCACAAGCATCCGAAGCATTAGAAATAAGTTCACGCAAAAAAATCTGCTTTTCAGAATACAAAGAATTAACAACAATATTAAGCATTTTGCTCACATCAGCCTGAAAGCCTATCTTATCAACCATCTTTAACCTCCTAAAAACATTATCTAAAGCCTTATTTAGGGTGCTTTTCATACATTTGCAAGATTATACTTGATTTATTTAATAAAATGGCTAAAGTTATGACTGATTTTAACAAAACTATATTTGGAGAAAAACAAATGGTATCTGTTGTTACTGACGCTTGCATTAAATGCAAAGCCTGCACTGATGTATGCCCTGTAGATGCTTTCCACGAGGGTGACACTCAATTGGTTGTTGATCCTGATACATGCATTTCTTGCGGTGTTTGCATTTCTGAATGCCCACAAGAAGCTATTGTTACTGAAGATGAGGCTGATGAAGCTACCATCAAATTCAACGCAGATAACGCCAAAAATTGGCCAAATGCCAACGAATAATACAGATTATTCCGCAAAAGGCCTCTCAAAGAGAGGTCTTTTTTGTTGCAGAATCTACAAATATTATATAAAAATAAACAATAAATACCAACAAAGGAAAACGATAAATGAGCAACACATATTATGATATAGTTGGCATAGGAAACGCCATCGTCGATGTTATGGCCAAAGTTGGAGATGGCTTTCTCTCTGAAAGAAACCTGCCCAAAGGCTCCATGACACTTATGGATGCCAAAGCTGCCGGACAACTCTATGCCGATATCATACCGGAAAGAGAAGTTCCGGGAGGCTCTGCAGCAAATACCGTTGCCGGTATTGCATCGCTTGGCGGCACTCCTGCTTTTATTGGCAAAATCCATGATGATTCTCTTGGGCAAGAATTCACCAGAGATATTGGTGCCGCTGGTGTAGATTTTTTCACCAAACCGTTGAACAAAGGCCCAGTAACAGGAAGAAGCGTTGTCTTAGTTACTCCTGATGCCGAACGCTCTATGTTTACATATCTTGGTGCAGCCACACTTCTGGATGAATCAGATATTGATGAAGAAACCATAAAAGCAGGCAAAATAATTTATATAGAAGGCTACCTATGGGATACCGAATGTTGCCAAAAAGCCCTCATCAAAGCAAGCCAACTCGCTCACAAACATAATCGAAAAGTCGCCTTTACTTTGTCTGATACATCTTGCATCATACGCAACCGACAAGCAATTCTTGAGTATATAATCGAATATGTCGACGTCTTGTTTGCCAATGAAGAAGAAATCACAACCTTATTCAACAATCAAGATTTTTACAAATGCTTAGACTTAATCAAACCTCATGTTGAAATAGCAGCAATCACCAGAGGCGTAAAAGGCTCTGTTGTCGTAAACGGTCGCACAAAAACATTTGTTGAAGCCGAAATTGTAGAAAATGTTATCGATTCTACCGGTGCTGGAGACCTATATGCCGCAGGCTTTCTATATGGAATGACACAAGAGCGCAGCCTTGGCACTTGTGCTATCATCGGTTCCATTGCGGCAGCAGAAATCATAAGCCATTACGGAGCCAGACCCGAAGTATCGCTGCGGGGCTTCGTACGACATAAATTGCTCGCTTACGGAAAAAAAGCTTAAAAAAAAGGCTGTCCTAAGACAGCCTTTTTGCAACATCTTGTGCCATTGCCCAGATAAACCACTGAACAAATATGCCCGCTATCGCAGCAATGCACATGATCATAATCATTAATCCTACAATAGCTACTTTTGCAGCAAGCATCAACCCCACTGCAGCAATAACGAAAACCACGATAACAAACAACATGTTTTTCCGATAAAACTTTTCATCCAGTTCATCATTGCAGTCGATTTGAACCTTTCTGTTCTGTGCTTTTTTATGGTGCTGAAGACAAATTACAAAATCTCCAACCAAAGCCAAAGCAACAATGGCCAAAACAAAATAATACATCCCTTCCATAGCAACATAATTTTATAAAAATTAAAAACTTAGCCCATTTTACCTATTTTTGTCCAAAAGTAAAGCTTTTTGTCACTCAAAAGTGTAAAAATTTATTGAAATTTAAAATCAAAAGAGTATTGTGAGGCGAATTTATAAAAACAACAATAACTTAAACACATATAACATGATGACATTTTAAGAAAGAATGACAAATATGAATATGAGAAACATCGCCATAATAGCTCACGTTGACCATGGCAAAACCACGCTTGTAGATGGTTTACTCAAACAAAGCGGAACCTTCAGAGACAACCAAAGAGTTGAAACCTGCGTGATGGACAGTAATGACCTAGAGAGAGAAAGAGGAATCACAATTCTTTCCAAATGCACCTCCGTCAATTGGCAAGGAACACACATCAACATTGTAGACACTCCCGGACACGCAGACTTTGGCGGAGAAGTAGAGCGTATATTATCTATGGTAGATGGTGTTGTACTGTTAGTAGATTCATCAGAAGGCCCCATGCCTCAAACCAAATTTGTACTAGGCAAAGCTCTAAAGTTAGGCCTCTGCCCCATTGTTGTCATCAACAAAGCAGACAAAGCCGATGCTCGTTGCGATGAAGTATTAGATGAAATATTTGATCTTTTTGTTAGCCTAGATGCCAACGATAAACAACTAGATTTTCCCGTACTATACGCTTCCGGACGCAACGGCTGGGCTGTCAAAGAGCTAGAAGATGAGAAAAAAGACTTATCACCTTTATTTAACCTTATTTTATCATATGTACCAGCTCCGGCATGTGAACCCGACAAACCTTTTTCCATGTTAGCAACCACTTTAGAGGCAGACAAATTTATTGGCCGCTTATTAACCGGAAAAATTCAGTCTGGAACGCTACACATCAACGATACAGTTAAGGTTTTAAATTCAGAAAATAAAGAACTTGAAAGAGTACGAATCAGTAAAATTTTAGCTTATAGAGGGCTTAATCGTGAATCTCTCAATGAGGCCCACGCCGGAGACATCGTCGCTATTGCCGGAGTAGTAAAAGGAACTGTTGCTGATACAATATGTGCTTTTGAAGTAGAACAAGCTCTCAAAGCTCAACCAATAGATCCTCCGACACTGGCAATGACTTTTTCTATTAACGATTCTCCTTTAGCCGGAAGAGAAGGCGACAAAGTAACCTCCCGCATGATTTGGGATCGCTTGTGTAAAGAAGCCGAAGGCAATATCGCTCTCAAAATTTCTCGCACAGAAAGCAGCGATTCTTTTGAAGTTGCCGGCAGAGGAGAACTTCAACTTGGTGTATTAATAGAAACCATGCGCAGAGAAGGATTTGAATTATCCATCTCTCGTCCTCGTGTTCTAATGAAAAGAGATAACAACGGCCAACTGATAGAACCAATTGAAGAAGTGGTTGTTGACGTAGATGAAGAACACTCTGGAACTGTTGTCGAAAAAATGGGCCAACGCCGTGCAGAAATGGTAGATATGATTCCATCACAAATCGGCAACAAGGTTCGCCTCATATTTAATGCCCCATCCAGAGGCCTAATCGGTTATCACTCTGAATTCTTAACCGACACAAGAGGCACCGGCGTTATGAACCGCATATTCAAGTGCTATGAACCATACAAAGGAGAAATTGATGGTCGCCGCAATGGTGTCTTGATTTCATCAGAAACAGGCACTGCCATTGCTTATTCTTTGTGGAAACTACAAGATAGAGGTCCTATGTTCATAGATCCTAGCGTGCCCGTATATACCGGCATGATTATTGGAGAACATACCAAACCTAACGACTTGGAAGTTAATCCTTGCAAATCCAAACAGCTTACTAATATCCGAGCAGCCGGAAAAGACGATGCCATAGATTTGGTTCCTCCTCGCAAATTATCTCTTGAACAGGGACTATCTTATATTCAAGAAGATGAATTATTAGAAGTCACTCCTAAAACGATACGCTTACGCAAACGCGTTTTAGATCCGATTGCACGCAGACGTCAAAAACCGGAAGAACTTTAAAAATTAAGAAAGCCATGATTTAAATCATGGCTTTTCTTTAATGTTGCAACATCTTACTACGGTCATTCTCCACTTCTTGGAAACAACACTCCGGTTATAAACCCAAGCACTGCAACCGCAAGATACCCCAATACTTGACGTATTACATCAAACCACCACATATCATGCCAATCAGCAAATATTAGTGGCAAAGATAATAATATCAAAATCGGTAAAAAACGCCACCTGCGCACATTCAGTTTGTCTTCTACCTTTTCTACTTTATCCGGCGCCCAACATATCACAAAAGCAATCGCAAAAACAGCCCATGTAACACCCTCTGGTTGCGGAAACAACAAAAAATTCTCCATAATTACTTCTATTTAATACAAAATCACATCCTATATAACACCAAAAAGTTAAAAGACAATAAAAAACTCCGGAAATCTTTCCGGAGTTAAATCTGTATCGATGGAGAAGTTAAATACTTTTATTTGCCCAAAGATTTCATCGCTCTTAATGCTTTGGACAACACACCTGTTTTTACATCAAACTTTTTAACATTATCTGCAATTTTCTCTGCCGCCGGTCCCTCAACTGTTCTTGTTTTTCCATTTGATAATAATTCAGGATGCGCCAAATAATAATCTCTTGTATAAGGAACACCGGTCCGTTTTTCTCCACAAGGATAAATCTTTTTTATATTTCGACCTTCAAATCTGCTTAAATCTAATTTCTCGCTCATTTTTCTTCTCCATAAATAAATTTTCTTCCTTTTGTCTATTATCGCAAGATTGATTCCTTTTGTCAACCTTTAAACCTCAATTTATTGCGAAAAATCTAGGCAAAAACACATTTTTAATGTTTTAATATCATAAATAATAACCTATAATCTCTTAAAATCAACTTAACAAAACAATTTGGTCTAAAAATATCATGAATCTATTCAAATCAATAGCCACTTTTGGCGGCTTCACCCTACTTTCTCGCATCACCGGATTCTTCCGTGATATGGTATTAGCCAATTATCTTGGCGCCGGCCTTATTTCTGATGCCTTTTTTGTGGCGTTCAAATTACCGAATTTGTTTCGCTCTTTGTTTGCTGAAGGTGCTTTTACCTCTGCATTTGTACCTATGATGTCGCAAAAATTGGTTTCCGAAAACAAACCAGATGCTATTGCTTTTGCTGCTCGAGCCATTTCGGTTTTGGCTTTCATTTTGGGCATTTTTGTATTGCTTATGGAAATTTTAATGCCTTGGGTTGTTGAGTTTTTAGCCCCCGGATTCGTTGATGACCATGGCAAAATTGAATTAGCCACAGAACTTTCTCGCATAACATTTCCGTTTTTGCTTTTTATTTCCATTGTATCTTTTCAGTCCGGAATTTTGAATTCATTAGGCAAGTTTGCCGCCCCTGCTTCTGCTCCGGTTATCCTAAACCTTATGATGATTGCCTCAGTTTTTATCTTTGTCCCCTTTGGCGAAACAGCAGCTCACGGTATTGCCATAGGTGTAACAGTTGCCGGATTCGTAGAAATTTTGTGGCTCATGTACTTTCTGCACCGTGAACAAATATGGCTTAAACCTGATTTTAAGATTTTTTCTGCTTTCAAAGATTCCGATATGCGCACTTTATTCAAACGCATTGCCCCCGGAGTTCTGGGTGCCGGAGTATATCAAATTAACATGGTTGTAGATACAATATTGGTTTCATTAGTAGGCACCGGGGCGATATCTTGGCTATATTACGCCAACCGCCTACAACAACTTCCGCTTGGCGTTGTTGGTGCCGCTATCGGTGTGGCTGTCTTGCCGATTCTTTCTCGCCATCTAAAATCCGGCGACACCGACGAAGCGTGCAAAGTGCAAAATAAAGCTATTGAATACGGAGCTTTACTCTCTATCCCTGCTGCCGTAGCCTTAATTGTTTTGGCCGAACCCATCATCAATATATTGTTTCAACACGGCAAATTTGGCACTTATCAAACAGAGATGACCGCCAAAGCCGTAATTGCCTACGCAATTGGCTTACCAGCCTACGTTTTTGTAAAAGCTTTGGCTCCCAATTTTTTTGCCCGAGGAGACACCAAGACTCCCGTCAAATATAGCATTGTAGTCCTACTCACCAACCTTAGTTTTGCAATTTTGCTTATGCATCCGTTTGGCCATGTTGGCATTGCCACCGCCACAACCATTGCCGCTTTTGTATCTTTAGGACAATATTTGCGAGGCTTAAACAAAAGATGCTTCTGGAGTTGCCCCAAACCTCTCTTAAAGCAAATAATCAAAATAATTATCTGCGCCGTTCTAATGGGACTAGCCATTGAAACAGGAGAATTTGCCCTTAATTTATACTATCAAAATTGGCTACATCTTTCCATTTATCCTAAACTATGTTGGTTTGGCATTCTATGCATTTTGGGTGTTGCAACTTTTGCCATTTCTGCTAAAATATGCGGTGTATTAGATATCAAAGATCTGATTAATCTTTGCAAACGGAGAAAAAACAATGAAGCTACCCAAGCTTAAATCCATAAAACAATACATTCTTTCTCTGCGAATTCCGGAGCGCCTCAAAGTATTGCTTCGTCCCTGGCCCAAATTCAGAAACCTAGTTAGTTCATGGCCAAGACTAATAGGTTTGTTTACTGTCGTTTTTATTTTTTTGTATTACCCTTTGGGAGCAATTATTAGCGAAAACATAGACAAGCGTACAGACTATGATCTGGCCAAAATAGATAATAGATCTGCCACAGTTGATACCATATCTTTTCTAATTCAAAGAGAAGTTCACAACAAAATCTGGTCTCCTGCCTTGCCGTTTGTTTTTCCGGCATATATGCTAGACAATATGCCAGCATTTCAACTAGGCATCAAATCTGCACTAGACACCACCACCACGGCTCTGGCCCACCAGCAAAGCAAGTTTATTGAAGAAACCGATCAAAATCCTTTAGATACGGCAGCACAATTGTTAAACTATCCCGGCAACATTTGGATGTTTTCTCCATCAAACAAGCTTATTCCGGCACCATCTTCCAACAGCCAGTATCGCCGTGCTCGCAAACACCTGCAAAAGTACAATCAAATACTAGATGAAAACAAAGCAAAATTTGATAATAGAGCTTCAACTCTCGCCTCCATTTTGCATAGTATTAATAAAGATATTCAAAAAAACATCAACCTAATAGAAAACCACATCAGAGAAAACAACACCAATTTTTATGATGGCAAATCAGATGATGTTTTCTACTACGCCCAAGGCAAGCTATATACATATTTTCTAATTCTTAAATCTTTGGGTATAGATTACAAAAATGCTATTGTAACCCAAGAGCAATATCAAACACTTACATCAATACTCAAAACGCTGGAAGATGCCAGCAACCTAGACCCGATATTTGTTCGCAACGGAGAGCCAGACAGTCTGTTTGCCCCCAATCATTTATATACAATATCATTCTATGCCGAAAAAACATCTATCAATCTGCAAAATATGATAAGCGGCCTCAAAAAAGTTATTTCCATGGAGTAAAATATGATTATTGAAACACAGACAACCCCAGACGAAAACGTTCTAAATTTTTTTCCGCCATCACCAATACTCAAATCTGGCCGAGCCGAATTTGTTGATGCAAAATCATTACGCAAATCACCCTTAGCTGAACATATTTTTGACATTGGTAATATTGTATCAATTTTCATAACTTCCGAACTAATTTCTATCACTAAAACCTCATCTGCCACATGGGACACCTTAAAACCTCAAATAATGGCAGAAATTATGGATCACCTATCGACCGGTGAATCAACCATTGTCAACCCACCCGAGACAGACACAGATATCATCAATCAAATCCAAGGGCTTCTAAATGCCAGAATACGCCCAGCTGTCAAACAAGATGGAGGAGACATTGCTTTTGTTGACTTCCAAGATGGTATTGTTTATGTTGAAATGCAAGGTTCCTGCAAAGGTTGCCCCTACGCAATGGTCACCCTCAAAGAAGGTGTTGAAAAAATCCTCAAAACCTACATTCCAGAAGTGAAAGAAGTTCGCAATATTTCTGCTGACGGAGAATAAATATGCGCAAACCATGGCTTTATTTTTTGTGCTATTTAAGTATATGTTTTCCGGCTTTTAGCGCAGAAAATTTAAGTTTAGGCAAAATTTCAACCGCCCAAACCCAAGCCATTTTCAATTTTTATGACTACCACGGAGAAAAAGACTATCTCATGCTCCCGTCATATTTATATCCGCCAATATACTTTTCATATCTTCCTTCTGACTTTGCTAAAATCACAGATGAAAACACTCGCAATTCTCTTTTCATCAAAATCTTAGCTCCTCTAGCTCTGCGTCTGAACCAAGAGATTCTTCAAGAACAAAAAAAGCTATCGGACATCGCCAACAGTTTCAAGCAAAACAACGACCTAAACCAAACAGAGCAACAAACTCTTGAAAACTTGGCAAAAAAATATGATGTTTTTACAAGATTTGATGGATACCGTCGCCAAAAAATCTTAATCAACGAACTCATACAAAAAATTCAAGTGATTCCACCATCTATTCTTATTACCGCTGCCGCCATAGAAACCAATTGGGGCTCATCTCGCCCTGCCACCCAAGGAAATTCTTTATACAAAACCATATTATGGCACACATCTGAGGGTCTAAAGCCTAACGGTGAAACACAAGATGACAGCTACCGCCTAAAAACTTATCCATCTCTATATGCCTCAATGCAAGAATTTGCGCTCAAAATAAATTCTTCTCTCAAATACAAAGATTTCAGAGTTTTCCGTCACAAACTTTTAGACAGAGGATCTTTACTGCTAGGCTCCAAATTAGCACCCTACATGATTTGGAACTCACCGCTAAGCAACTATGCTGGCATATTTGAATACACACTATCCTACTATGAACTCAATGTAATTGACAAATCTGTTTTGGATAGTAAGATAATATCCAGAAAATTACCTCCTGAGCTACAAAAACTCACTTTGTAATAAAAAGATAACATTAACCGACCAGTAAATTATGTTATAATAAAATATATAAGTAACATTTGAGAACATAAACCATGAACAAAATGAATATAAACAATCAAGATGTTAACAACTTGTCTCTTAACCCCAACGCCGAGACAAAGAGCCTTATAGCGCGCAAAATCAGCTCTTATTATAACGGTCGCAACATTACTCCCAATGGCCTTAGACTAGCTGAAGACATTTTTCGTATCATGGTTAAAGATGTAGAGATAAAGGTGCGTCAAGTTTTGGCCGAAAGCCTAAAAAACAGCCACCAACTTCCTGCTGATATTATATCTTCTATCATAAACGACATTGACAGCGTAGCTGTTCCATTCATAAAACACTATCCGGATCTTAGCAGTGACGATTTATTAAAAATATTAAACATTCCCAGCATAAACAAACAAAAAGCAGTTGCTGACAGATTAAATCTATCTCACGAACTTTCGCAATATATTGCAGAAAAATGCTCCGAAGAAGTTGTTGGTGTACTAATATCAAACAACACTTCCAATATTCAAGAAAACACCTACAACACAATCCTTAACAAATACAACAACAGTGAAGATATCAAAAAACGTCTAGTATACAGAGCAGAACTCCCAACGTCTGTAATTGTCAAAATTGCTCATACTTTGTCAGAAGACCTAAAAAAGAGGCTTATCTTATCTCACAATATGCCCTCAAATCTTGCATCTGACTTAGTTGAAGAAGTCAAAGAAAAAACAACACTTCGCATATCAGAAGACTATAGTTCAGACAAACAAATAGAAGAATTGGTTCATCAATTATACTCATCTAATCGTCTTACGTCCAACCTTGTTGTCCGCTCCATTTGCATGGGAGATCTCAAATTTTTTGAATATGCCCTTGTCTATTTGTCAAACACTCCCATCTTAGAAGTTCGCAAAACCCTATTCAACCCTGCAGCCGATTTTATGGTTCGCAACCTTTTGCGCAAAGCTTTTATCCCCAAAGCCATGTTTCCTGCAGTTTTCTCGGCCCTAAAAGTAATCAAAGAAATCCATTTTGATTGTCGCAAGAGCAACAGACGCTCATTTGCCCACAAGGTTATAGAACGTATTCTTTCATATTCACCAAACAACGACGAATTGAGTGAAGAAGATATTCGCTATCTTGTCTCCAAAATTAGCTGACACAAAGCGTTGAATTATCGCTTTCTTAACCAATAACCTCTATAATAACACATCAATATGGAGGATTTTGGTTTGTTAAAAGAAAACAACCCTATTTTTGCAGATATTTTGGCTCTAAATAATCTTATAGCCACCGAAAAAGACACCCATACCCTAATTCACAAGGCAATGGAAATAATATGCTACTCAGCACAATCAGATGGATATTTTTTCTTTGAAGTGTCTCCAGACAAATATCTGAACCTCACTCACGGAAACATTAATAGCATTCCCGATTTTGCAAAAAAACAAGACCTCAAAAACCTATACCGCTCAACAGCAATTTCCGAAATCCACAAAAAAGAAATCAAAACACCTGCCGAATATTGTGCCATTCACAAAGAAATCATAAATTTAGATAATTTATATGCTCATCAAGACTTAGATACCCAAAATTTTTACCAACTTGACACCAATCACAACTATTCTACAGTATCTATTTTAGCCATTCCCCTCATAAATCGCAAAGAAGACATCATGGGGGTAGCCATGTTTATCAACGCCAAAGATACCCATGGCAAAGCAATAAACTTCACCTCAGATACATCATCTTTGCTCATTTCTTTGCTTCAGCCACTCATTTGCATTTTAGAAAACAGACAACTCAGAGCCTCATATTCTAACCTATTGGAATCTTTTATTGAAACTCTAGCCAGAGCCATAGATTCTAAATCTCCATACACCGGCAGTCATTGCCAAAAAGTTCCCATCATCACCAAGATGATTGCAACGGCCGCTGTCGAAGAAACCCAAGGCCCTCTCAAAAATTTTGAAATGGACAACAATGATTGGTATGCCCTTCATATTGCCTCTTGGCTACATGATTGTGGCAAAATCAGCACTCCTGATTACATCATTGACAAAGCTTCAAAACTAGAAACTCCATACAATCGCATACACGAAATTCGCAACCGTTTTGAAATTCTGCGCAGAGATGCCCACATTAGCTATCTGCAAAAACGACTGGCTGACACAGACACTCAAAAAAACTTACAAGCCCAATTTATTCAAGAGGTCAAACAACTGGAAGACGACTTTAGTTTCATTGCCCACTGCAATATCGGGGACGAAGAAATAACAGATAACGACATCAAAAAACTAGAAACCATAAGCCAACGTAAATTCACCAGATATTTCAACCGAATGCTTGGCCTTTCTTGGGCAGAACGCAGTGCCATCAAAAACCCAGAAATCTATCGCAACCCCGCCCAAGAATCTTTATTGCAAGATTTACCTCATCACATAAACAGCATAAACAACTGCGGAGAACTCCATAATCTCAAAGTCAAACAAGGTACCATCAACGCTGAAGAACGCAAAAAAATAAACGAGCATATTGTCGTCACTATAGATATGCTAAAGACACTTTCTTTTCCCAAAGAGTTATCCAATATCGTTGAATATGCAGGTAGCCACCATGAATGGGTCAATGGACAAGGATATCCAAACAAACTAACCGGACAACAAATGTCCATCCCGGCCAAAATCATGGCCGTTGCCGATGTTTTTGAGGCTTTAAGCGCCAAAGATCGCCCATATAAAAAGCCCAAAAAACTTTCTGAAATTCTGCAAATCATGCAAAACATGAAAAACATCGGTCATCTTGATCCGGATATCTACAATTTATTCATCAAGCGCAAAATCTATGCAGAATATGCAGAACAATACATGGACAAAGAACAAATAGACCAGATAAACCCTGAGGAGTATCTATAATGCTACAAATAGAAACAATTCTCTGCCGTGCCGGAAAAATGGACAACTACAGCTACATCATACACGATTCGCTAAACCATGTCACCGCTGTCGTAGATCCTTCAGAAACCGCCCCCATCGCCAACCGCCTGCAAAAATTAAATCTGTCGCCACAATATATTTTTAACACTCATCATCACTTTGACCACACAGATGCCAATTTAGCCATCAAAGAACTATATAATGCCAAAATTGTTGGCAACATTGATGATGCTCATCGTATCCCTGGCATAGACATAAGCTTGTCGGCAGAACAAACCTACACGGCCACCCCAACCGAAATTTTTGTTACCCCTGCCAACACCTCCACTGATTTCACATTTCAGATAATAGACGTTTCAGCTCATACAATAGGCCATGTTTTATACTATTTCCCTCAATCAAAAGCTCTTTTCACCGGAGATACACTATTTAACCTTTGCATTGGTGGACTATTTGAAGGCTCTATCGAACAAATGTATACAGCATTGCAAAAGATAAAAAAACTTCCATCAGACACCTTATTTTACCCTGGACACGAATACACTTTTGGAGGCGCCCACGAGGCATATCTCTTCTGCAACGGCAACCAACACATTCAACAATACCTCAGCAAAGCCCAAAAGCGGCTGCAACAAGGGCTTCCTGCCGGTCCAATGACCATTGCCGAAGAAACCTTATGCAACCCCTATCTTGCCGCCCCAAGCTTAGAAGAATTCAAAAAACTATTTTAACGACAAAATATTAGACAAAACAAAAAAAATATGTTACTATACATACATATAGCAAAAACAGGAGAGCAATGATGTCTACAGAAAACAATGAGCACAATGAAAACCACGAAGCTACAGAACATTTTGCATATAGTATTGACGGTATGGTCTGCGGCGTAAGCCAATATCTGCAGTTAGACAATAACCAATATGGAAGCGGAACAAGAAACAGTACCGCCACGCTCATTGCTTCTCAAATTGCAAAAAAACATAGTGAAAAAAATTCTGACACTCCTGTAACTTTCATAGATCCACATTATCAAAGTAATAAACCTGGAGAAGATAGCCTAATAGAATCTATAAAAAATGCTAAAGGCCCAATTTTCTTTGGAACTCTTGACTTAGATAAAGATTCTACAAATACCACAGGAGGAATAGGAGCATTAAAAACAATCGTTGAAAAATGTAAAGACAAAGACTTCATAATCACTTTAGGTTTGACAGACCCCAAAGAAATCATAATAGATGGAAAAAAGGAAGTAAACAGACAGGGGCACTCCATTAGCCTTATTAAGAAAGGTGATGAAATCCTGATCATTGAGCAAGGTACTGGTGAAAATCATCAAACTGACAAAAATCGCATTAATGAAGTAATTAGCAATGCTGGAATGAATTCTGAATATTTCAACATGGGAATGGAAAATGACAACGACTGTGCCATTTTTGCTGCCATGATTAATGAATGGGCTCTTGAATATTCTAACATTAACGAGCTCACAGAGAAACTGACTAAATATCAACAAACACAACCAGTTCAATCAAAACAAGAAGAAATTAAAACCCTTGTTGATATAAGAAATCAAAAATACAAAACCTACGCAACAGAAGCACTCATCGCACATGCTCTAACTCTTAGTGACGAGAAATTCAAAGAAATATTTGGAAAAACAAAAGATGAATTCAAAGGAATGGATTTTGAACATCAAATGTCATACATTCGCAACATAAATCTCTCTATGAATGTCGATGAGCACTTGCCAGATACAACCAATGAACCGGGGTGGAAAGATGATATCCGCAAAGCTGTTAACAAAACCAACGAAAAATTAAAATACAACTTTGAAGAATATACAGATGAAAACAACCCCAACCACCTATACTTCAAAGACAAAAACAAACCCAATAACATTATTGGTTTTTCATCACCATTCCACTCTTATGTCCAGGGCGACCAAGATTCATTTGACTTGCTTGTTGCTTCTGCCAAAGAACTAGGCCGTGACGCAATCGCTTTTGGCAAATTTGAAAAACACCCAGAATACAAAGCAAAACTATATCTGGCTTGCTTAAAACATGGCCTAAAAATAACCGGCAACATCCCAACCGAGGAAGAATTAAAAGCATATCCCGAATATGAAGAAATCTCAACAACACGAGATGAAGAATCTGGCAAATTCAAAGAAGAACTAAAGAAGCTGGATGATCAAATCAAAACAATTCTAGAACCTACAGACGAAGACAAAAGAAAAAATAAAGAATTTTATAATATCTTAGATACTCTTCATACAAAAAAAGATAAAAAAGAATTAGACGAAGCAAAAAACTCCCTCTTAAAACATTCTTTAGGAATAAAACTACAAGAACTTGCTCAAGAAAAAGCCCAACTATACGCAGATTATACCGAAAAAGGAATAATCCCTCAAAACACTGCTGAGGAAGCTCTCTCGCCAAAAACAAGTGAAAAAAATGAACAAACAGCTGATAGCAAGAAACCCAATTACACCCAAGAATGTAATACGTCAACACTTAATATATATAACCGTATAAGAGCGCAACAACAAAAGTGATAATAATTCATGCTCCCAAAATAAATACTGGAAATCTTCCAGAAAGATTATATAATAATAATCAAATTTATTCTGAGGAGGATTTTCATGTCTCGTTTAATGTGGATTCTTGTTGCCGCTTTTGTATATATCACAAGCCAACCTGCGCTTGCCCAAAGCTCCGCAGATAGCCAATCTCAAACTTGGCAACCAAACCCCGAACACGATACAATTTTAGAAGAAATATCTTCAGCAATTGGCCCTTCGGCGCTAGAAAATATTGCCAAATCAGAGCAAGTTTTTTGCTACCAAATAGCCAATCGTCCGGATAACTATACAGGTTATACACTAGACGGCATGGCAATTGTCGGCTTTTGCGGCATCATAAACAATGAACTCAAAAATATGATTACCTCTGAGCTGTTTATGAACCCTGACAACATAATTTTTGATGTTACCGAAAACTGTGTTATCAAACCCAAAATAATGTTGCGCTTTGTCCGAGGTGTAGATTCCACAGATGTTTTATTGTCTTCACCTTGCCACGCTTTTGCCATATTCTATGGAGGCAAAGTTAATGCCTTTAATGCCAAACCTGCCGCCCAAATTATAGATGCTCTAATAAACCCGCTTATCAAAGGCAAAGTAGATTTTGCATCTCCGGCTTTGTTCAACCAACTTATGCCTATTGGCGTTGCCCAAACAGAAGAGCAAAAAGAAATTATAGACCAGAAAAACGCTCCTATCCGCAGTTGGGCAAAAGAACAAGCCTCCCAAGAGGCCAAACAAAACGCCAAAGGCTGGAATAAACTCAAACAAAAGAAATAACAAACCATGAACTTAAAAATAGCTTTTCAGGGCGTAGAAGGAGCCTATTCCCATATTGCCGCTCAAACTCTATATCCCAACGCCACATACTTGCCTTGCTCAACCTTTGCACAAGCTTTTTCTCTTGTACAAAACAATCAAGCAGACATTGCTGTCATTCCGGTAGAAAACTCCAACGCCGGCAGAGTATCCGATGTTCACTTTTTATTGCCACAAACAGGTCTCTCTATCAGCGGAGAATATTTTTTGCGCATAAACCATCAACTTATCGGTTTGCCAAATAGCAAATTATCAGATATTTGCACAGTCTATTCTCATCCTCAAGCTCTCTCTCAATGCTCAGATTTTTTATCATCTCATGCCATCAAAGCCCAAGCAGAGATAGACACGGCCCTCTCCTGCCAAAAAATAATAGACTTGCAAAACCTTTCTTGTGCTGCAATTGCTTCTTGCTTGGCAGCAAAAAAATACAATCTGCCCATATTGGCATCTAACATCGAAAATGCCGATAACAACACCACCAGATTTTTGATTATGTCACAACAAAATATCATCCCCGAAGATGATGGCGGAGACTATATCACCTCTTTCATTTTTAGAGCCAAAAATATCCCAGCTGCACTATACAAAGCTCTTGGAGGCTTTGCAACCAATGGCATAAACATAACTAAATTGGAAAGCTATCTTGCAGACGGTAAATTTGTATCTGCCCAATTTTATGTAGAAATTGAATCCCACCCCAACCGCAAAAGTTTTCAAAATGCCTTTGCTGAATTGGAATTCTTTAGCGAACACATCCACGTCCTTGGCACATATAGTGCGCACCCTTATCGAAAATTATAAGCCGCTATCTGCAAATCTTTTAATAGATTGTTCAATCAATTTGTCTTGCATTTTGGCATCCATTTTTTGTGCCATCAGTTTTTTTACAGTTGCCACTGTCTTATCAACAGTCACATCCAAAACATCTTTTAATGCAGCATCTTGAGCAGACTTAATTCTGGCTTTTGCTTCACGTTCTTTAGATGCCATAGAGCTATCTAACCTGGCCAAACTCTCTTTACGCAATAAAGCAACTTCCTTTTCAGCACGAGACAAAATCTCTTGTGCCTCTTGTTTCGCTTTACGATATTTGCGCTCATACTCAGCCAAAAGTTTTTGAGCATCTTCTTTCAAAACCGCAGCATCTTCTATTCTTTTGCCAATAGCACTAGCTCTTTTTCTGAGCATTTTTTTAGCTTTTTTAGCAATCGGATAAGCCAAAAACAACACTACAAAGACAAAAGACATTGCCACCCAAAATTCAGCACTCAAATAAAAAGGTTCATGATGTCCCCCCAGTTCATGAGCCGTGTTTTCAATAACCGAAACCACACTATCAACTGCGCCTAAAACAGCATCTTGTGTAGCATCTATAATTTCACGATTTTCAGCATCCATCTTTATTTTTCCCCTAAAGTTTTAATTGCTGAATTCACCTCTTTTGCAGACAATGCACCAAAACCAAGCTTTTGCCATACAAGAGGAACCAAAATTCCAACATTGGCATCTATATCTGCCATAGCCTTATTTTTTGTTGTGGCAATTTTCTTCTCACCTTCAGATATTTGTCTGGACAATTCGGCAGATAATTCTGCTTGTTTTCTTTCAACGGCCAAATCTAGCTCTTCTTTTGTCTTAGCCAAAGAAGCATTAGCATCTTCCGATGCTTTCTTCAATGCTGCATTATATTTTTCTAAAGTTTTTTCAACTTTTTGCTTTAGTTTTGCCGCATCATTTAAATCTGCATCAATCTTATCCTTACGCAGATTAATCATTTCTGCTGTCCGAGGTACAATAAATTTTGCCATAACAAACAACAATACAAAAAAGCTGATTGCTAACCAAAAAAACTGCGACGGAAAAACACTAAAATCTAGCTGCGGCATTCTAAAGCTCCATATCAAAAAACTCTTTTAATCTTGTTTTAATGAAGATAATTCAGGGCAGAAAAGCTCATAAACAGACCCTATTCCCACCCTTATTATCTATCAGGAAAACAAGCCGATTATTAATTACCTGTGAGCATTACCAATGCCAATACCAAGGCATACAAAGCTACAGCCTCAACAGCGGCAAAGCCTGCCCAACCATAAATATCAACATCTTTCTTAACCTGTGGATTGCGTCCTACAATAGAGATAATGGTTGTCCATACCTGAGACACACCCCAAGCAGAAGCCATCATTGAAAGAGCGCACATTCCAGCTCCAATATAAGCCATCGGTTCCATGTTTTTTTCCTTTCCTAATATAATTAAATACGAGTCCAAATAATGTACCACATCATTCAAACTTCAGTTTTAGTGCTCGTGCAAAGCATCTCCCAAATAAATACAGCTCAACACTGTATAAATAAACGCTTGCAACAAAGCAATAAACATTTCAAAACACACTATACAACAATTAAACAATACCGGAATTGCTCCCATAATTCCCAAAGCAGCAACAAATCCGGCTATAATTTTTAGCATAATGTGTCCAACTGTCATATTTGCTACCAAACGGACAGTCAAACTAAACGGTTTTGATAAAAATGATACCATCTCAATTGGTATAATCAGCGGAGCCAAAGGTAAAGGTATCCCCCTTGGCAAAAATGTTCTAAGCCAACCGATTTTTTTCTTTTTTATACCTATAATCACATTAAATAACAAAGCAATCAAAGACAAACTTCCAACCGCTGTCAAATGAGATGTAAATGTAAACGAATAAGGCAACAAACCCAACAAATTTCCAAATGCCACAAAAATAAAGATACTAAAAATAAACGGAAAATATTTTAACCCTTCTACACCAACATTTTCTTTCAATATAGAATATACAAACTCATACAACACCTCAGGCACAGATTGAGCCACAGATGGAACAAGGCTCCGTTTTCTTAAGCACAAAGCAAACAACAATACTGAACTCAAAACAGCCAGCACCATAAACAAAGCAGAATTAGTAAAAGAAACATCAACCCCATTAATTTCAATCGGAATAATAGGCTTAATGACAAACTGTTCCATAGGACTAGCCACGAGTTTTACTCCTTCGTTTTTTATCTTCACTTTTTGCAAAACGATAGACATTCAACACGCCTGCCGCTCCGCCAAAAAACATAAACACCATCAATAACCAGGGCTTTGTTTGCATCACGTTATCCAACAAATAGCCTATTGCAGCACCAACCACCACACCCGATAACATTTCTGTTGCGATTCTAAAACCAACCTTAGATGCATAAGCTGCTTCAGATTCTTTTTTATCTTTACGAGCCTCTGCTTCTCTTCGTTTTAGCTCAGAAATCCTATCACCGAGCTGTTGTATGTCATTTGGTGTTTTCTTCATGCTCTGACTCTACATTAAAAAACGTTAAGCAGTTATTAAAAGTCAGAACTATTTTTTGTTTTATGATGAGAAAATATCTATTCAGTTGTTTTTACAGTAGCCATTCCATTTATTTTTTTCGCCTCTGTAGTTTCGTTATGAGGCAACTTCGAACTTATCAGTTCCTTAAACTCTTCATAAGACCTCACACCCGATATA
Organism: Alphaproteobacteria bacterium; assembly: GCA_015062305.1. Lineage (GTDB taxonomy): Bacteria > Pseudomonadota > Alphaproteobacteria > RF32 > CAG-239 > CAZU01. Next base: position 49,367 of record SUUX01000003.1, on the reverse strand, counting down.
AGTTCACTTTTTCCCTCATGGCTAAGCACAAAAGAAGGAGTTCCTTGGATTCCTAGCTGTGTTATTCCTGTCTGTCGATTCGCTAATATCTCTCTGGCAACTTCATCATTTTTCAAACAGCCGTTTATTTTTTCAGCTTCCACCCCATTTAGTTTAGCAAACTTTGCAAGCACGTCCAAAGAGTTTCTCGACAAAAGCCACTCTCTTTGTCGCTTATACAACAAATCAACAAAATCAAAATATTTATCTGCAGGCACACACTCTGCTAACAAAGCGGCATCCATAGAAATTTTATCTATCGGAAAAGGAACATACACAACTCGCAACAACCCTTTTTCCGCATACTTCTTTTTTAACTTTGGCAAAGTTTCATTATGAAAATCAGCACAATGAGAACACCCGAAAGAAGAATATTCATATAATACTACAGGGGCATCTGCCTTCCCAACGCTATGCTCATCTGGCAACACAAAATTATCTGGTATTACCGGTGGTTGATATTCTATCATCTGCTCCTGAGCTTTGGCGTTTCCAACAAAGACAATCTCGCCATTATCCCAAACAAATCCTTTCTGAGATAAATACATCCCTCCTGCCAAAAAGAACACCACCACGGCAGCAACCCATTCACTCATTTTCTTTATAAATTTTTCAAAAGTCATTTTTTTCACTACCCTTATTTGCACTAACAACTCTACGTCCCAAACTCATCAATCTTTTTTGCAAGTCTTTGTTTTCTAATCCTTCGCATAGGCTATTAATATATGTTTCTTCCTCTTCACTTACAAGCAATTTTTGCTCTTTCCTCACATCTTCAGTTTCTTCCAGAGGCACTTCTGCATTTTGCACAATCTTCAGTTTTGCTACTGCATCATAACCAAAATAAGAATTTATTTTTGCCAATACAAATTTCTCTTTTAATTGCAACTCCAATGCACAAGCTCCAGATGGCACGTCAACCCACAGTATCCCGTTATTTTTAATTCCTCTCTGATAAACAATCTTTTTAGGCAATGTATATGCAGCAATCTCCTCACCTACAATTTCTTTCCACCCGGTGAGCAAATCTATTTCTGCAAAACCATTTTTGCCAAGCATCTTTCTCGCCAAAGGCTTTAGCATTTGAGCCACAGACAGCAGATCATGTGTCCGTCTTTCATCAGATATTAGGTTTATTTTATTATCTTTTTTCATCATAAAAAACAATTTAACAAACAATATCAACAAGGGCAAGCCTTTTATTGACCTTTAAAAGATTTTGCGCCTATAATCAAACATCATACATATTGGAGTTTTTTTATAATGGAATGGCACCAAATTATTCAAGCCGTACTGGCTCTCATATTTGTAATTGGGCTTTTACTCATTACGCTATGGATATTCAAATATTGCGAACAGCAGGGCAACAAATGCCGTCTTTTGCGCAACCTAAAATCTGCTCAAAGATTACGCATCATTGAAAAAAAATCTCTAGATACCAAAAATCAGATTATTCTTATCCAAGCAGACAAAGTTGAATATTTGCTTCTGATAAGCCCAAATAACACCACAATTTTAGCCTCCAACCCAATACTTGAGGAGCCATCAGCATGACAAAAAGAACATACAAAATTATCTTATGGACCCTTCTTGGTATCGTTCTATGCATAGGTACAGCTTCGGCTCAAAGCCTCAATATAAATTTATCAGACACCCCCGATGGCACAGCCACTGGTCGCATTCTTAGTGTTTTAATGATCATAACGGTTCTATCATTAGCTCCGTCGATTCTCATAATGATGACATCTTTCACTCGTATTGCTGTTGTCTTTTCTATCACACGTAGTGCTCTTGCCACCAACGCCACTCCACCCAATATGGTTTTAATATCCCTTGCTTTATTTCTCACTCTCTTCATAATGAGCCCCACTCTAGAAAAATCATGGGAGGAAGGCATCAAGCCCATGATAGAAGAAAAAATAGAACTCACAGAAGGTCTAGACAAAGCCTCTATCCCACTTAAAGAATTTATGGTTCACAACACCAGAGAAAAAGATTTATTACTTTTTACCAACCTCAGTGGAGAAAAACCTGCTGAATCTATAGAAACAACACCTCTAAAAATAGCCATTCCATCTTTCATGATAAGCGAACTCCGCCGAGCTTTTGAAATTGGTTTCTTAATATATGTACCTTTTCTTATTATAGACATGGTAATTGCCTCAGTGCTAATGTCCATGGGCATGATGATGTTACCTCCAACAGTTTTGGCGCTACCATTCAAGGTTATTTTCTTTGTGCTTGTAGATGGATGGTATTTATTAGCTGGCAGTCTCATCAACAGTTTTCAATAAAAAAACGAAAAAAAGGAATATATCATGGCAAAAAACAAATGGTTCGGAACAGATGGTGTTAGGGGCGTAGCCAACACCTTTCCCATGACTGCAGATTTTGCAATGCGCCTAGGCTCTGCCGCAGCTCAGCTGATTTGCACCAAACAGCACAAAGTAGCCATTGCTAAAGACACTCGCATTTCCGGAGACATGCTAGAAGCGGCTCTCGTTGCTGGTTTCACCTCCCAAGGCATAGATGTAATTTGCTTAGGCATCATTCCCACTCCGGCTCTCACTTTTCTCACACCATCCCTAAATGTAGATATGTCTGTTATGATAACAGCCTCACACAACCCGTTCAAAGATAACGGCATAAAGCTTATTTCTGCAGATGGAAGCAAACTATCAGATACAACCACCGCTCAAATAGAGCAGCTCATAGAACAGAACCAGTTTAGCACTTCTGCGGATAAAATAGGCAAAGTATATACCGATACAAGCTCTATAAACTTATACAAATCCAATGCGCTAAAAATCAGTTCATCGCCTTCTCCTTTGCAAGGGCTAAAAGTCGTTTTAGACTGTGCCAATGGTTGTTTTTCTAGCATTTTGCCAGATATTTTTGCCTCTATGGGAGCCGAGATTTCTGTTTTGAGCAACACCCCCAATGGCACAAACATAAATTTAAATTGCGGTTCACAGCATACCGAAAATATGTGCGCCAAAGTCATATCCAGCCAATCAGATATCGGCATTGCTGTAGATGGCGATGGAGACCGCATCATTGTTTGTGATGAGCATGGCAACCGCATAGACGGCGACCAAATCATTGCCTTTCTTGGTCAATATTACCACCAAAACAATCTTCTCAAAGGCAACACTGTTGTTGCCACAATCGTATCCAATCCGGCATTAGACCGTTTTCTTGCAAATCTTGGCATTTCTTGCATTAGATCGGCCGTTGGCGAAAGATACGTTATCGAAGAAATGCAAAAATATGGTTCTAACATTGGCGGAGAAGAATCTGGCCACATGGTTGTCTCCGATTATTCTAAAACCGGTGATGCTATGATTGCCGCTCTCACCATTTGCTTAGGCCTTAAAAACAGCGGGCAAAAAATGAGCAACATATTTCCGTTGTTCACCCCCATGCTCAAAAAGCGTGTTGATTCTCGTTTTTCAGACAACCAATCCATGCAAATTGCTTTTGAAGCACCAGAATTCAAGTCTGCCATAGCCGCTGCTGAAGAATCAATTTCCGGTCATGGCAAAATTCTTATTCGCAAATCCGGCACCGAACCAAAAATTCAAGTCTGGGTATGGAGTGATGATGCTGACTTAGCCAACACCATAAACCAAAGCATAACATCAACTCTCACCTCTCAAGCCGGTTTTGAGCAAACAAAAGATGTTCTATAACTCTTGAATTTTGCAATTAAATTTTTATTTACCTTTTTCGGATAAAATTAACACAAACAACATTTCCGAATTGGAGATAGATATGCAAAAAGTTATTGATACATCTTTTTTTGATTGGTCCAAAAATCAAAAAAACAACATTCAAGCCCGAGGTCTTGCCGCTCTTGTTACTCCTCAACTCAAAAACTTGAGCCTCAATGGTAGCAAAGAAAGAGCCCGCTGCATTTGGCCATCAGGTTTTGACAATGTAGACTACAAATATATATCTCGCCGTGTGCGCAGTCGCTAACATCAAATGATAAAAGGTCTTATATCTCTATTTACATCTGGAACCATATTCAACCCAATGGTTTTATTGGGCATATTTGCCGGCATCTATTCCATCAATAGGCTAGAGACAGAACAAATTCGCCAATTAGCCACCACTCCGCACACATATCTGATTATTGCTCTTATTTCCTTGTCATATACATTCATCTTCAAACGGCAATACCTTGAGGGTGGCATAAAAATAGATTACCCCAGCACTTTTCTTTCAAGCATCTGGGGTGTTATAAAATTTATCTTATCTTATTTTCTATCAATGTCTTTTATTGTTCTGATTAGTTTCTAAAGCGAAACATCTACCATCGTCCCTACAAAATCAGAATGAGAAATTGCTCTGGTATCATCTCCCAACAGCACCTCAACCACCTTTTGTTGCATTTCTGCACCATTTTTAATCAAGCTCAACTGCATTTGTTGAATCGCTATCATTTGTGAGCTCATAACGCCCATATCAGACATTTTAATTCTCCTAAATCAAACATTACTCTCATTATAATTCAACACTGTTTAACAAGAACTTAAAGGCTCTTGTTTTTTTTATTTTACTGCATATCTAAACAACAAACAGGAGAATTTATCATGAATGAAGCCATCCGAAATCTCGCATTATTGCTATGGGCTGCCTGCTCCATAAATCAAGAAGCTTATGCCCAAACCTCTTCTGGCATATCCGAAGAACAATCCTCACCCACAGTAGTTTTCAGCTCAGCTGCCACACCAGATGGCAAACAAGATTTTTTTATAGTTGAACAACCGGCCGAAGCACCCAATCCACTTGGAAATCCGATTCCAACTACGGCTTCGACAACACCGCAAAACAGCTCAAGCTCTACTCCCGCCGCCCCGGCAGAAGCAAAAAAAAGCACTTCCCCCCAGCCAAACACATCTGACTTAGGCTCAGATTTTCAAAATACTCTAATGGAAGCCAATGGCATGGTATATGACATTCAAGCTTATCCCAAAGCAGATATTCCTGTCATCGAAAATTCTGCAGAACCGGAGACAATATATTCTCCCAACGTCAATCCCTAATTACAATCGAGCTGCTTAGAGTTTCTTTCTTGACATTTCCACAGATCAGACATCAAGTTAGACGGCTCCAATGTAATTTCTCTGCGTCTATTTTCGGCAGTTGCACTTTCTTGCATATAATACATATCATCACAGGTTGCATTCTCCACAATTGGGAACACTGTTTCACCGTATGCATTATATATTTTTACATACTGATACATATGCATTCCGGAGACTTTTTCCCCTGCAGATTCAAATTTCACGCTTGGCGTATCCAACACACTCCACTGTCTAATCAAAACAGTTGCTGCATTAGCCTCAATACCGCCCTCAATTTTCACCTTAGAATTACAACCAAACTCAACGCTTGTTTTTTCTGCTTCAAAGTTATCCTCATCATTGGCCACAAGTTTTCCCTTAATCAACACTTCGGCAAAACTTTTTGTTGTTAGCTTTCCAACCAAATCTCCTTTCAAGCCCAAAGAAGCATCTTTACCTAGCTCCACATCACCGACAACACCACCATCTGCAATCAACTTAGCTTTTTCTGCCACCCTAAAGCTTGCACATAGTTTTTCGATTCCACCAAAAGAAACCACACCATCCACTTCTATCATCAATCCTCTCAAAGGACATTCCGGCATATTTCCTTCAGCTTTAATTTTCACATTTTTAAATTTTCCGTTTGCATTCAGCTCAATAGCGTCTTCAAATATAAGTCTGATACTCACATTTTCTATTTCTCTATCAAACAGATTCTCATACATATCAATATTCTGATTATTTATATGCAATGTAATTTCCGGTCTTGTCTGATTTTGGCAAGAAGCCTCCTGCATATCTACCAAAGACATCAGCTTCATCTTTGTCAAATCCAGCATTGGGTCTGTTACATCCGTACCAATCACATCAGCCCCCGGATTATCTTCTTTAGCATATTTCAGACAATTAATCTTACAATGTTTAAATTCCTTATTCTGAGGACATTCTCTCACATCATCTGTCGGCAGGCATCTATTTTGTGTATAGCCGCTTTCTCTGCACACATCTGCCGATGTTTTACATGCTCGATACAACATTACTTGTGCTTTCTGACAAGATTCGGTTCTTGCAGACATCGGTCCATATTTACACTCTACAAAACCATCACAAGGAGCTGCTTTCACATTTGTTTTCACCACGCCGGCACAAGTCACACAAGTCTCGCCATCAGCCACATACCCGGCGGGCAGTTTGTCCAACTCATATGCAAATCTCTCACATTCTCCGCAACACTCACCCCAATCTGGCGAAAACGGACATTTTTTTTCGGTTAACTGACATTTATCTTTGCTTTCAAATCCGGCAACTTTACAAGCCCTGGCAATATCTTCCTTACATATTCTATACAACGGATATTTATTTGCACACATCTTAAACGGATAAAATGGCGCCTTACAATCTTCTTCAGCAAATGTATAATTATTATTTTTGCACCATGCCTCTTGAGAACAAGATTTATAATAAGCATCATGGTGTGGACACCTCTCTGCCGGTGCGGTCTGGTTATTGCAGTTTGCATAAGTAATCTTATATCCCTCATCAATACACCTTTGCTCTGCACGGCTCAACTCATGGTTTTGATACACATTCATGGCATAATCGGGTTGCACGGCAGCTTTTGCCCCCTCAGCACCCAACACAATTCCCAAAACAGCAACCAAGCCAACAAAATTTCTCATCACATTCATCCCAAAAAAGATTCCAATAAGCATATTGTATTCTCTCTGCAATTAAAAATGGGTTAAAAAAACACAACAAAAATTCCCTTTAAAAAAATTCGACAAAATTTATTTTTTGACTAGATTTAAATCAAATTTTGTGATATATTGCCCCTGTCATTAAGAATAAATCCTAACAAACAAAAGCAATAGGAAATGATATGAACAAAAAACTCACAGTATTAAACCCGTTTAGTTCGGGTGAATATGTCGTTTACCCTGCCCATGGTGTAGGCAAGGTCGCCGACATATCCAAACAAACAGTTGCGGGCTCAGAATTAGAATTGATTGTGGTCAATTTTGCCAAAGACAAAATGACCCTGCGTATACCTATGGCCAAAGCAGAGACCACCGGTTTGCGCAAAATTTCTGGGGCAGATACCATGAATGAGGCACTTTCCACCCTCAAGGGCAAGGCTCGTGTCAAAAAGGTCATGTGGTCTCGTCGTGCTCAAGAATACGAAAACAAAATCAATTCTGGCAGTCCGATTGCCATTGCAGAAGTTGTCAGAGACTTGCACCGTAACGAAAACCTTGCTGAACAATCATACAGCGAGCGCCAAATTTATGAGCAAGCTCTGGACAGATTGGCTAACGAATATGCCATATTTGCCAGCATCACTCCTGCCGATGCAACTCAAAAACTATTAGATATTTTGAGCAAATAACTAATACTCAAAAAAAACAACCCTCTTGCAACAAGAGGGTTGTTTTTTGCATTGCCATTTCCAAATTACCAAACTTCCTTATATCCCAATGCCGGATCATTCAAACGCTCAGTATATGCGGGATTATTTTTCTGAAATCCAAACCTAAAGTTTGTTAATTGATCATATCCAACTCCTCCCCGTGCGCTACCATCAACAATTGCTGGGTTCCAAGCCCAGGCCGGCGCGCTACTCATGTCGCGTCTTTCAAAATAACAATACACATTAGCAATAGCTGCCATTTCTTCATTGAATACCGGGAACAAGTTCCATGCAATTCTGCCTTTTAATTCATCATCAAACTTATCTTGACTTCTTAAAGCTTTAACCAAATAAGCTTCATAATCATCAGCAAAATACAAGAATCCCATAATAGCATGCCAGCCCACAAATGTAGCTTTACGCTGACCACTGGTATCTGTAGACCCACCAGAGGTTCCTGATATATTCTCTTCTGAATACACACCACTCACTGTCGTATTAAGCCATGTATTGGTTTGGAATGTCAAAGGCAAACCTTCTTCAGGATAGTGAGAATGCGCTCCAGAACCATCGGCTGTACTCAACTTAAACGCCGCCTTACTCGGATCCGTTAATGGCCTAAAATAACTTCTGAACGCTGCAGCATAATTCTTATTTGGCTCAGGGACTGTCGCACCCACCACAAAATATGCCTCAGACATTTTCCACCTAATTGGGTTAATTGTAATCACTTTTGAATACCCCGGAGGACATTGTGGCGTTGGCACAAAACCAAGCCAAGGTGAAGCTATACAATCCATATCACCTGGCGTGCAACCATCAGGCCCTTTAACCATAGTCTGATTTTCATCTTCCAAATTTGTACCTGTTTTTGGGGTAACCACAAACGTAGACCAATCTTTCTTGCCATCTTCCTCTTTATAAGTATTATCCAACACATAAATACCTTTATTAATAAAGTCTGGCAAAATATCACTCAATCTGGCTCCTCCACGAGTAGTCAACTTGATATCATGCATCACCGAAGTATAAGCCGGATTCACCTGATATGCATCATAAGCTTCTCCCGACTCTGCCTTCTCTCCATTTGCTTTAGGATGCGCTATATATTCACCGCTGCCGGGATCTGTCCACCCTTGGTTTGCCAACAGTCTATCAGCTTTGATATACCCAACCACGTTCTGCTTTCCCTTGCTTGTGTCCAAATTATTGCTTCCAGATGCTGCTGGCAACTGAATTATACCTTTTCGATTGATTCGAACACCCGATGTTCTGTTAGTATAAGTATTTGTATCATCAAAAGATAATAACCCCGTATCTGAATCTGTTATACTATTATTAATTACAAGGTTTTCTAAATCATTACCTACAAGTTTTGCATTTCTGCCTTTAATTTCGAAAGCAGCATTGCCACTTTTTAACAGCGCTATTTCATCACTAACTTCCACATAATTTTTCCATGTTTCTCCACTAACAGAACCTAATTTAGCCCCACTGGAACCTAATTCCATTTTTGCCGTACCACTAGAGGCCACAATCGCTCCACTGAGAGCATTAACTTTCACAGATGCCGTCCCCGTTGTACCTGTAGCCTTCAATTCTGCAGTTTGTGAAGATGTATTTGCATATACACCGGCTTCATTATCAGTGCTGTTTTTCACAGAAAGTACAGCATTTCCATTCTTTGCATCAACTGCAACTTTAGCCTCACCACTATTACCACTCAGCGTTCCCAACAATTGGGCTACCGAATTATCTGCATCAACTTCTACTTTCGCCGTATTTCCATCTTTTTCAGCAGACATCTCCGCCGTTTTAGCATCTGCATCCGCAATAACTTTTGCAGCTCCGGCATCAATATAACCTTGATATCCCGATGCACCGACTTTAACAGAACCTGTATCAATTGAGCCCTCTCCAACTCCTCCTGCAGCTTCTGAATCGGCAATAATTTTTACATCTCCTCCAATCATCATCGCTTTAGTATCATTCACCAACAATTTCTCTTCTCCCGCTTTTCCTACAGAGAACTTTGGATTTTCAATATGCACATCGTTTGCTGTTGCCGTAAAGTTATATGGAACATCACCACTTAAAGCTCCACCACCTAACTTTGTTCTTCCATATACCTCGTCTGCACTAAATTCGCCTTTAACCCTCAGTTTACCGACAATATACGCATTATTCTTCACCAAAACATTACCTTCAGAAACCAGTGAATACTCCGTATTTACACTTTCACCATCTGTCACTTCTGTTGTGCCAGATGCAACAATCCCTCGCTTTGCTTCAATCAAACCTTTAGGCTTGCCGGTGGGGTCTGCTCCATCTTGAATAACAACCTCATCATTAATAGTTGTTTTTCCACTTATGACCACCCCCTTACTCCGATCAGTGGACTGTATTTTAACTTCTTTACTTTCAACATTTACCGTCTCACTCGGTTTTATATTTGTTGTTGTTCCGGTAATATCAACAACACCGGCATCGGGATCTACATTTGCCTTAAATATATTTCCCACATTAGCACTTCCGGCCTCCAACAAACCGGCAACAGAGGCATCAGTTGTCATGGCAACCTCTCCGGCCTCCAATGTCATTGTTCCGCCACCACCATTTTGAGCCACCACATTTTGAACATTCAAAATATCTGTTCCGGCCCCCATAATCAAATTGGTCATCATTGTATTATACCCAGGGTCGCCTCGAGAAGAATCTCTATACAACACGCTCTCCGGTGCCGCACCATTATCACCGGCATCAGACACAGCATGCACCGAAGAAACAGCCAAACTTCCATCTGGAGCATTAGAAAATCCCAAATTGCTCAAACTGGAACTCCACCCACCTTGCACACCTTGAATTGCATTAGATCTTACCACACCGGCATTTGCACCAACCATAGAAGCAATTTTAGAAGCCCTCAACATAGACAAATCACCTGCATTTGCCAATGGTGCCAAAACCACACCGGTCAATTTGGCATGTTCATTCACACCAGAACCTACAGTTTCATTTTTAATCACAAAATCATATTCACCAAAAGACTTTGATGCCAACTGAAAATTATACGGCAAATAAGCTTTCACATCATCTGGGCTAACCGCCAAATTACCGGCAGCCTCATTTGCCAAACTGTCATAGTTATCTTTCATATAACCATCCAGCGCTTTTGATAAAGCACGCAACTGTGTAGCCGTGTTGATATCTTGCAACTCGGTGGTTCGCTCAGCCGCTTTCTTATACAAAACCGGTGTCACCATGGTAATCAGACCAAGCATCGCCAAGGCCTCAACCATCATGCTGCCTCGTTCAGATATCTTTTTCCAGTTATTAACCATGAGCTCTCTCCCTAAACTTTTATAATCTGCCCATATAAACCAAGCAAACTTTGCCTTCTGCCAAATTGCATTTATCCATAAAATTTCCGTCTTCCGTAATAATTTTTGGCACAAAATTATCAAACGGACCATAAGAACCATCTTTACTCATCAACCTAACTGTCGATGCTGTCGGATTCAAATCAGCATCTGCCACTTCTGTCGCTTCTGCCGGTGCCGTATATCCAAGCATCGATGCCGAACTTGTCATATTGCGCATTGCATTCATCAAATCCAGATTCGGACGCTCCAAATCTGTACCTAAATTCACCCACTTTTCCGGTATCGGACCATATGTTATCATATAGCGCACACCACCATCAATATTGCACGGATTTCCTCCATCCGAAGTTGTGGCATGGGCATTCAATCCAGGTGCCAAACAAAAAATCTGACTGGTATATTGTCCTGATAATCTATAATTTAACGGTGCTTCTTCTTCCAAGTCCGCCAAAGCTACAACGCCGGCATCAAAACCCACTGTTCTATAATCTTCACCACACCCATCAACAAACGGACAACGCTGGTAATATACATAATTTTTCAGAGCCCTATGCTGCACCATCAGCTCTCCCAAAGCCGCTTCTGCCATGGGCGCAACCGTCAACTCACGCATATCAGGTCTAACCGATAGCGCATAAGACGCAAGCATTGCCAAAAAAGTGGCCAATATCACCCAGACATACATAGTCCGACCTCATTACAGTTTACTCAATATCTTATCATAACACAAAAAAGGTTTCTAATCTATTAAATCACACATTCTTTTTTCAAAATTCACAAATCTGCAACATTTTAACAAAAAGGGCTGTAAATAAGTAAGAAATTTACATTTATTTATATTTTTAATGTTATAAAATAAAAAACAAAAAAATCAGATACCGAGATTTGCGGAGGTCTTATGATAGAAGATGATGACATAGAGACACCAGAAGGCGTAGAAATTAAAATGAAAGACAACAGAAAAAAGATTCTTATCTTTATTCTGCCGGCTCTTATTGTCATCGGCATTTCTGTCGGACTATATCACGCCATAACCAAAGATTATAAAAAATCCGAAAATTCCTATAGTATTGTAACACAGCCCAACGCATCAGACGATGGCGAAAAAGTCACCATCCTATACGATTTGCCAGAGATTAGTGCTGCCATGCAATCTATCGGACCAGACACCGAACGCCTTAACTTAAGCCTAAATATAGAGCTATCCAATGTAGAAGATATCCCCACCATTGAACAACTTTCTCCACGCATCAAAGATGCCGTATTGTCTCATGTTGTTGCTCTGGAACCTCAAGAAGTTGAAAATTCAAATGGCTTATACTGGCTCAAAGAAGAACTGCTATACCGCATAAATCTTATTGTATCGCCCATAAAAATTGATAACTTGAACATCAAAGCTCTTGATTTTCAAAAATCAGAAAACTAACAAAAGGACCAAATATCGTGGCTGAAGAAACCATAAAAACAGATTCGAGAACAACAACGGAGATAAACGAAGCTCCCGATTCTAAAATCTTGAATCAAGATGAAATTGATGCTCTTTTGGGTTATGGAATAGAGCCCGAAATAGAATACGACACCCAAAAAACGGGGGTTAGAGCCATTTTGAATTCTAGCATGGTGTCTTATGAACGTCTTCCCATGTTGGAAATCGTCTTTGACCGCATGATTCGCTTGATGGCAACATCTTTGCGTAACTTTACTCAAGACAACGTAGAGGTTTCTCTCGATAGTATTGAATCAATGCGCTTTGGCGAATATATCGATTCTCTGACTTTGCCCACTTTGCTAAACGTCTTCAAGGCAGAAGAATGGGACAACTACGGACTAATGTCTATGGACAGCTCACTCATCTATTCTATGGTAGATGTTCTTCTTGGTGGACGCCGTGGTACTGCCGCCATGCGCATAGAAGGACGCCCCTATACCACCATTGAGCTAAACATTGTAAAAGAAATGACCAAGCTCATATTGAGCGACCTTTCCACCGCATTTGATCCTATCACATCTGTAAATTTTGCATTTGACCGTATGGAAACCAATCCTCGTTTTGCAACCATCTCCCGTTTGTCAAATGCTGTTATTGTTGCACACCTACGAGTAGACATGGAAGACCGTGGCGGCAAAATCGACCTGATGATTCCTTATGCAACCTTAGAACCTGTTAGAGAATTATTGCTCCAAATGTTTATGGGAGAAAGATTCGGTCGTGACACAATCTGGGAAAACCACCTAATGTCTCAATTGTGGGATACCAATGTTGAGGTTCAGGCCGTTCTCAAAGAAAAAGAAATCAAATTATCAGAAATGTCATCGTGGGAAAAAGGATCATTCCTCCCCTTAGAAATGGCTCCTACCGACCAGGTTACCTTGTTTTGTGGCGATGTTCCCCTATTTAGAGGAGACATGGGACGCAAAGAAGAACATATTGTTATAAAAGTAGAAGGAAAGGCAGAAAAAGATGGCTAACCTCGAACTAATTATCAACATTATAATCATTGCTTTGTTGATACCAACCATCGTTTATGCATATCGCCTCAACAATAGCCTCAAAATATTGCGCCAAAACCAAAACAGTTTGGCTCAATTGGTTAATGCTCTCAATGAAGCCACCTTTAAGGCCGAAAACAGCATACCCAAACTCAAATCAGTCACCGAACACTCTTCTGAAGGCCTAAAAGAAGTTGTTGATAGTGCCAAAGAACTAAAAGATGACTTGCTGTTTATCAACGAAAGAGCAGATAATTTGGCCGACAGACTAGAAAATGTCATCAGTTCTGGTCGCAATATCAAAACATCTCCGGAAATATCTTCCAAACCAGAACCGGCAGAAAAAGATGTGTCTTCCAGATCAGAAGCAGAATTAGAACTATTAAAAGCTTTGCGCTCAATAAAATAACATAAGGAAAAACAATGCAAAAAAACAAATTCCGATTATTACCTATATTTATATTTATGGCGGTATTAACCCTAACCATCAAGGTAAATAACGTTTTTGACCTTTATAACAATCAAGTCAAAAACAAACTTGTTATATCTACCGCCATGGCGCAAGCAGAAGAAAAACTAAATAAAGAAACCGAAGAATTAACCAATGTTCTGGAAAACGGCAAAAAAAATAATTCTGAGAATCAACAAAATCCGTCTAGCGCGTTTACTCAATCGGAAATTATGATTTTGCAAGAACTGGCCGAAAGAAGAGAGGCTCTTGATGTTCGCGCACAAGAAATTGATAAAAGAGCAATCCAACTCAAAGTTACCGAAGAAACCATAGAAAAAAAATTACAACAACTCAAAGAATACGAGCAAAAACTTCAAAAATTGATTAATGCTTATACAGAACAAGAACAAGCAAACATTGATGCTATGGTTAAAATGTATGCATCTATGAAACCCAAAGACGCCGCCCGTATCTTTAATGACTTAGACATGAACATTTCTGTGGCGCTGTTAAAAGGTATGAAACCATCTAGTTCGTCTGCAATTCTATCTCTGATGGATTCGCAAAAGGCACAAGCTGTCACAGCAGAACTAATAGGAAACAACATCTAAATTTTTAGGAATTTGATCTTGTTAAAAAACATTCGCAACATAATCACTTTTGCAATCATCCTGCTCTTTGGCAGTTTGATCTGTTTTTTGCCGGTCAAAGCTCAAGAAATTAAGATTCAAGATTTACCCTCGCCAAGCCGCTCCAAGCCAGTTATAGTAGAAAGCACTCAAGCAACAAGTGCCAAAACAGTTTTGGCAGCTCCGGCGCAAATACCATCAAAAAAAGTTGCATCTCTCAGTTTTGCATGGAACACCCCCGTGAACTTGGCGGCTTTTGAACGCAATGGCAAAATATGGCTTGTTTTTGACCACCTACAACAAGTAGATGTTGAAAACCTCAAAAAAACAGCCGGTCAATTAGCTCAAAACATAATCCAATTTCCACATCCTCTTGCAACTCTAATCCAAATATCACCGGCACCAAATGTCAAGATTTCCATCCGTAAAGAAGGGTTGCTCTGGGTTGCAGATCTTTATACTCAAGATTTGCCGGACCATCAATTCCAAAATCTGACAATTTATACGCAATATGACAGCCTAAAACAACCATATCTATATATTCCAACCGAATTTGCCGGTAACATTATTTCTATTATAGACCCAGAAATAGGAGATATTATCAGTTTAGCGCCTTCATCTGTACCAGATTTAGGCGTAGCAACACAATACACTTACCCTGAGTTTGAAATATTAAAAACAATCCAAGGCTTAGCTTTTGTAATAAACGCACCAGACATTATGCTCACCAGAGGAAACTCTGGTCTAACCTTTAGAGCTCAAGGTCGCGGGCTAAACATCACTAGTGATTTGGATAGCCTCAAATACTATCAGAGGATGAAAGAGCAAAACTTGGGATCTAAAGCGTTCAATCTACAAATACCGCAAAAACTCCAAGAAATGCATTTTAGAGATGCAGTGGAATTTATCAAAAAAGATATTATCAACGCACCTCAAAATCGCAAAAACAAAATACGATTGGAGCTTGCTCGTTATTACATTTACAATGGCTTGGGAACCAATGCGCTATATATCCTAAACCAAATGAAAAAAGCTCAATTGCCAGAAGCACAAACAGATGACTTTCATGCACTCAGAGGAATAGCTAACTTCCTAACTCATCGTTATGCCGAAGCCGTAACAGACTTTGAACAAGGAACTTTGCCTGAGAGAAATGAAGGAATATTTTGGAGAACTTTAGCCCAAAGTGCATATGAGTTCAAAGAACCAAACAACGCCATAATCTTTGCTCATATATCCGTAATCAAAGATTATCCCCAAGAAATCAAAGACCAAATAGCACTTATTGCTGCTGAAAATGCCCTCAAAAGTGGTGATGATTTAGCCGCACAAAACTTCATTGATATTCTTCGCTCTGTACAAGATCGTTTACGCAATTTAACGCCTCACATAAATTATTTGGCAGCAAAAAAACTGGAATTGCAAGGATATCCAAGAAATGCTATCAAAGAATATCGTAATATCATACATAGCAGCTCTACCAAATATTCTTCTTTAGCCAGATACGAAAACGCTATTCTTAGTCAAAGAATTAACGTTATGCCTATCAGATCTGCAATTGCCGAGTTAGAACGCCTGCGTTTTGCCTGGAATGAAAAAGACTTCAAACTCAACCTTTTAGATAAACTAGCTGAACTTTATCTAAAAGATTTTGACTACCACAATGCTCTTCGCACCTTAAACGAAGCCATTATGATTGCTAAAAACGAAGATAAACAGCTGACCTTAAATAATAAAATGATCAGAGTTTTTGAGGAAATATTCTTAAGCAATCAAGCCGACGAAAAATTATCACCAATAAAAGCTTTAGCACTATATAATGATTTTAATTGGCTTGCAGATGCCAGCTCTAAAAAGAACCAAATAACACAACGTCTTGCAGACAGATTAGTTGCAGTAGATTTATTACCTAGAGCCTATGGACTACTATCTTCTTTAATCCAAAAACCAGAAATATCCGATGAAATGAGGGCTAGAGTCGGTGCCCGTATGGCTATCATCAACTTGTTTGAAGAAGAACCACATAATGCTATAGAAATTCTCAAATTTTCAGATTCACCATCTCTTAGCAATGCAACATCGGCTCTTCGTCGCATTATTATGGCCAAGGCTCTTTCTGCTATGGATCAAACAGATGCTGCTCTTGAACTCCTAAAAGATGATTATAGCAAAAATGCTCTACGCCTCAAATTTGAAATATACTGGCATAGCAAACGCTGGTCAGAAGCTGCAGACACTATCAAACTGCTTGTCGAAGAACCAATTGCAAATCAACCTCTATCTCAAGAACAAATTACATACATCTTAGATTGGGCAACTGCCCTCAAACAAGCTGGCAAAGATACCATTCTCCTTCGCCTAAGAAACAAATTTATTGCTCAATTTAACAATACTAAATATCATAGTATTTTTAATATCTTAACAAACAACCTTGAAGAAAATAAAATAGATATTAAAGAAATCAACACCATTGTAAATGATGTAAAGTCTTTCACCGATTATGCAAAATTATATACCGAAAGCTTACAACATAGTGAACCAGAACAACAAGATGAATAAACTTTTTCAGCTAGTTAGCCCCTTTTCCCCAGCAGGAGACCAACCTCAGGCTATAAAAGAGCTTGTCTCTGGAATAAACAACGGCGAAAAAAACCAAATTTTACTGGGCGTGACTGGCAGCGGCAAAACATACACTATGGCCAAAATCATAGAAGATAGCAATAGACCGGCTCTAATTATGGCCCCAAACAAAATTCTTGCAGCACAATTATATAGCGAAATGAAAGAATTTTTCCCCAATAACCATGTAGAATACTTTGTTTCATATTATGACTATTATCAACCTGAAGCTTATGTTCCCAAGACGGATACATATATAGAAAAAGATTCAGCCCAAAACGAACAAATTGACCGTATGCGTAATGCTGCCACCAGAAACATTTTAGAAAACAGAGATGTCATAATTGTTGCCTCCGTCTCTTGCATCTATGGTTTAGGAGATGTTGAATCATACTCCGCCATGACCATAAACTTAAAAGTTGGATTAGAACAAAACATAAAAGATATATGCCGCCACCTAACAGAACTTCAATATGAACGCAACCAACAAAATTTTGTTCGCTCCACATTCCGAGTTCAAGGCGATATTTTAGATATTTTTCCGGCACACTACGAAGATCGTGGCTGGAGAATTTCTTTCTTTGGAGATGAAATAGAAAGCATCCACGAATTTGACTCTCTAACCGGCAAAAAAACAGCATCCTTAAAAGAAATCACCATATATCCGGCAAACCACTATGTTACGCCTCGGCCAGCAATTTCACAAGCCATAACAAGAATCAAAAAAGAGCTAGCCGAACAAATAGAGGTGTTTTCAAATAATTCCAAATTCATAGAAGCCCAACGCATAGAGCAACGCACTCGTTTTGATATAGAAATGCTTGAAGCCACTGGTCATTGCAAAGGAATTGAAAATTACTCTCGTTACCTAACCGGACGCAAAGCCGGAGACCCTCCACCTACTTTGTTTGAATACCTCCCTCCGGATGCACTCATTTTTATTGATGAAAGCCATGTGTCTGTTCCTCAAATCGGAGGAATGTATAGAGGTGACTTTAATCGCAAGTCCACTTTGTCACAATATGGTTTTAGGCTTCCATCTTGTGTAGACAATCGTCCGCTCAAATTTGACGAATGGAATCAAATGAGAGGGCAAACAATCTTCGTTTCAGCCACACCCGGAGATTGGGAGCTAGAACAAACCAAAGGATGTTTTACCGAACAAGTAATTCGCCCAACAGGCCTCACCGACCCATTATGCATCATCAGACCTGTAGAAGACCAAATAGATAATCTTATGCACGAATGTCGAAAAGCAGCATCCAAGGGAGATCGAGTATTAGTTACCACATTAACAAAAAAAATGGCCGAAGACCTAACCGAATATCTAACAGAAAACGGTCTAAAAGTACGCTACCTTCATTCTGATATTGATACTCTTGAACGCATAGAAATAATAAGAGATTTAAGATTAGGTGTATTTGATGTTTTGGTTGGTATCAACTTGCTTCGAGAAGGCTTAGATATTCCTGAATGTTCGTTAGTTGCCATCCTTGATGCAGACAAAGAAGGATTCCTACGTTCAGAACGTTCTCTAATCCAAACAATCGGAAGAGCTGCTCGCAATGCAGAAGGCAGAGTAATATTATACGCAGACCGCATTACAAAATCTATGGATGCAGCTCTTTCAGAAACCAATCGTCGCCGCCAAAAACAACTGGAATACAATTTGGCCAATGGCATCACTCCTCAGACCATCAAAAAGAAGATTTCTTCCACCTTGAGCGAAATGACCTCCAAAGATTATGTTGACTCTAAGCCTAATGAATTAAAAGAAATAAAAGATATAGAAAAAAACTTACAAGAATACCAAAAACTCATGCAAGAAGCAGCAAGTAACCTAGAATTCGAAACTGCCATTTATTATAGAGAAAAGATAAAGGAATTGGAAATTATACGCCTCAAGAAATAATTTATTATTTTTCAGTATATTCCAACAACCACTGCATACATTCCCTTACATTTTTCACTTCTGGCACCCATGCTAAATTCTCTGGCAAATCAGTAGTATACTCACAACGCATTCTAATCGGATGAGCTCCAACATTTATCGCTGCCGTTAAATTATATATTCTATCATCAACCAACACTGTTTCTTCTGGTTTCAAACCATATTCCTCAAAACAAGCGTTTAGCATATCTTCTTTTGCCGAATCATGCATAAATTTTCCATGTTGCACACATTTTATAACCAAAAAATCTGTTACCGGCGCCAACAACTTATTCAAAAATGCTGTTTTGGTCTCCACATCAAATGTAGCAGACATCGTAAATTGCCGATATCCCAAACCATTTAACTCTTTTAAGGTTTCAACTACATTCTCATATAGTGGGCGATTACAAAAAAATTCCGGACTATGACAAAAATCTAAATCCATCTCTTTTCCCATTGTCGGATGGGTCTTCAATTCCAAAGCACCATATTCCGGCACTATCGGCAAAACATTAGGCAAATCTTCCCACTTCAAATCGGCATACATAGGAGCATATTTAGGATGCTTCGTCAAAAAATTATAATATGCATAATTCAAGTTTGCTAAAACCCCATCTACATCCCAAAATATATTTTTAATTACTGTTTTTTTCATATGCATCTCTCCCTGTATTTTATCTATAGTTCTAACACTAACAATCAAATGCGTCAAATATAAAAAGCCTCGGAAATACATTTCCGAGGCCATTATGTTTCCAAATCAAAATTAATGATTTATATAATTTCGTTTTTCTTTCAAAAACACTACCACGCCGACAGGTATAGACACAGCATAAAGCAAAGTCATTACCCCCAAAGTTAGCCAAGGTTGAGTGATAATAAAAGAAGCAAACAAAGCCACCACCAACATCAGTGGCATCATCATATATGTTGGAACTTTCAGCTTTTTAGTCGAAAAAGTTGGAATTCGGCTAACCATCAAAAAAGTAACCAACACCAACAAAATTGCGCAAAAAGCATTAGAACGCAACAGCCATGCCAAATTCGGAAAATCAAACGAAAGCATTACGGGCATCATAACCAACGCAGCTGCTGCCGGTGCTGGCACACCCACAAAAAAATGATTCCAATATTCCGGCTGAGGTTCATCTTCCAACATAGTGTTGAAACGAGCCAAACGCATTGCCATTCCAACAGACAACAACAAACAGAAAAACCAACCAAATTTTGGCAAATCAAACATTGTCCATTGATAAATCATAATTGCAGGAGCCACACCAAAACTAACACAGTCAGACAATGAATCCAACTCTGCACCAAATTTGGTAGACCCTTTAAGCATTCTGGCAACTCTTCCATCAAGCAAATCAAAAAACGCCGCTACAAAAATGCATATAACTGCCTTAGCCCAATCTGCCTGAATAGAATACCTAATAGAAGTTACTCCGGCACACAAAGCCAACAAAGTTACAATATTGGGAGCAATCTTGCGAAAAGGCAGAGACTTCAACTTTTGCTTAGATCGTTGAATTTTCTGATTAATATTTTCCATTATCTAACAACTCCATTCATTGCAGAAGCCTCAGACTTCAGATTCGCAATAATACTTTCACCAGCAACCATAGTTTGGCCAACCACAACTTGTGGCTCAACACCTGCCGGCAAATACACATCTAATCTTGAACCAAAACGTATCATACCAAAACGTTCACCGGCTTTATATTCTTGTCCAACAGCGGCATCACATACGATTCGTCTTGCAACCAAACCGGCTATTTGCACAAAACAAATATCTTTACCGCATTTAGTCTTCATTGCCAACAATTGACGCTCATTATCCTTACTTGCTTTATCTAATGTTGCATTTAAAAACTTACCGGGGACATATACTGCCTTGGTAATTTTTCCCTCTGCCGGAGCTCTGTTTACATGCATATTAAATACACTCATAAACACACTAACACGAGTAAACTCTTGTTTGCCCATACCTAATTCTTCAGGAGCCTTAACTTTTGTAATCATCTGAACAATACCATCCGCCGGAGATACCACAACATCTTCCACTTCAGGTGTTACACGCTCTGGATCTCTAAAGAAATAATAGCACCATACTGTAAGCGCAGCTCCAATCCACCCCAATGGCTCCCATATAATTGCCAATAACGCTGTTATTGCAGCAAATATACCAACAAAACGCCAACCTTCATTATGGATATTTGGCAAAATATAATTTCGCCAAGACAGATTTACACTTTTCATCAAAAATTCCTTTCAAAAAAGCAAAACTCCTCTAATCAAACCGTGACGCTGTCAACTGCCGTTTAAATTTTGGAGTTTGTAATGTTATAACAAATATATAAAGAACACATTTTATTCCTCTATGCAACACCTAATTTTCAAACACTAACCACAAAGAAAAATTTTTAGTTGCATTTAAATTAAAAGCTATGTATAACCTTAAAAGTATTTTGAGCGCTTGTGGCGGAACTGGTAGACGCTGCAGACTTAAAATCTGTTGTCCGCAAGGACGTGCCGGTTCGATTCCGGCCTAGCGCACCATTTAAAATGCTTGAAAATCAAGCACTTAATTTCAAGGGCCGATGCAATTTTGCTAGGTCCTTTAATTTTTTAAATCTAGCAAAAACAAGTACTTACACTTTTCTCTTGGTAAAATTTAGTGCGGGAGAGCAAAATGACTGAAAAGTGTATGGCAAACTGTATGGCAAAACCAATTCATTTGCACTTGAGAAATAAAATTTTTTATTATAGAGTTGAATTACCTCGAGTTAATAATAAGCGAAGATACAAAATTATTTCGCTTCATACTCAAAACTACTATGAAGCACAGGAAAAAATAAGACAGATGGAAGAATTACAAGAAAAATTTGCTCGTTTGCAAAAATTATACTTTAATTTAATCTATATAAGAGTATCAATACCTTCCGGAATACCTAGCGGAAATAATTTTGGAGTCATTTCAACAGGTATATCAGAAAAAAAATTATCTGATGAAAACAAAGTTGAGGATGTAAAAGAACTTTATACATTGATTCTTAGTTTATCTAAACAAGTTGAAGCACTTACCGAAGGTCAACAAGCCTTAATAGAAAAAGTTTCAGATATTGTGCCAAATATAAAAGAATTTCTCGGTCCTACCATTGTGTCTCTTATCCAATCTCAATTTTCTTGTAAATTACCTAATGAAACTGACACAACGACCTATACAATTGGAAAGGTTTTAGATTTTCTTTTGTTGCGAAAACAAGCTACCAATACCGAAAATTATCAAAATCGCAAAAAACAAGCCATTGTTAAAGCATTAGAAGAAGCAGGTCTTTCTTTAAATGATGATTATATAAAATTTCATAATGTTAATACGGTTGAAAAGATAACAAAAAGTATCATCATTGACAAAACTATAAAAAATGATAATAAAAAAATGAAGGTGCGCTACCTTAAAGAATTAGCTGCTTGTGGAAATAACCTTAATCCTGATTTGTATTCAACAAATATAATAAATGTGTTTCCTCAAATTGAAAACACTAAAAAAGCAGATAAAAGTCCACACCAACCATATACAAAAGAACAATTACTTGAAATATTTAATCCAAAATATGATTTTTTTAAAAATAATCCTGATGCGTTTTGGACTTGTATGATTGCGTTATTTACCGGTGCAAGAATGAATGCTGCAATTACTTTACAATACAAAGATATTTTTACTAAAGATGGAATTGCATGTATTCAATTTTTATCAGACCATTCTATTAAACAACTTAAAAATGAAGCATCAGAACGTTTGGTACCAATTCATAAACAACTTTTAGAACTAGGCTTTGTTGACTATATAAAAAGAAAGCAAACAAAATTAAAAGCTAAAGATACAGATTTTATTATAACAAAATGTCAAACCAAAAGTGGACAATATAATAATAAGTACTTCACTCGTGAACTTTCTCCATTTTTTACAGATATTAGAGTCAAAACAGAAGCTAATGACGGTTATGATTTTCACTCTTTTAGAAAAAACATCAGTATAGCTATGCAAGATGCCGGTATAATTAACACTTATATTAATGATGTTATCGGGTGGGAAGGTAAATCAACAATGGAGCAATCTTACTCTAACCACAGACTTGAAGAAATTAAAGCTCAGTTAAATAAGTTTGAGTACGATTTTCTAAAACCTCATTTTGCAAAGTGGAAAACTATTATGGCAAAAAAATAGGTGTTAATAGACATTATGGTAAACACTTATTTATTTAGCTGTTGTATATATTGACATACCAAGAATTTCAGCTACTTATGTTATTATAATTTAAGATTTTATACGATAAGCTCTAAAATTTTCTGTGAACTTTTCTGTGAACTTTTTTCTTCTTTAGTGTTCACATCTTTAATATACATTTCATCTACCCCCATACCACTGCAGGCACATGCCACACCGGGATGCTCCACTGCCATACCAGTACGGGATATGCATACCGCCAGTACCATACCGCTATTACTAAAAATCAAGAAAACAACAAGCCTTTACGTGCGCGAAGAAAAAATTAGCCTTATCAAATTCAGTAAACATTACTTTTAACATAATTAGTTTAAAAGTTAAAAATTTTTCATTTTCGGTTTTACTTTTTCTTAAATAAGCTTAATCTATTGTATATTCAGGAGAAAAAAATGAAAGATATAAGAAGAGATTTTAAGGAATGGCTAATTAAACAAGGCTACTCAGAGAAAACAAAATCCGGAAGGCCTAGTACTGTTTATGAATACATCAGTCAAATAAATAAAGTCTGTGATATTGTATATCTAGGCCACAATTTTCCTCAATGGGAATTGTTAGCTGAAGATATATATCCGATTCTTGGCTTTTATACTTTATGCAAAAAAGAAGATGCACAAATTACTGCAGATAATATTTCTCAAACAAAGGATTTCTTAATTAATTTTTTATTTAGAATGAGAGCTTACAAAGACAATATAGATAATTATTTTCTAATCGAGTTTTATTTTAATGGATTCCTTATTGATAAATACTCACTAATAGAAATGCTTATGAATTATCTTGATGATAATAATTATATACTATGTAAATTTTTAGGCACCCCCAACGAAAGAAAAAAACATCGTGTTGCACTAACTAAATTTTTCGAATTCTTAAAAGATCCTCAATATATAAACTCTTACAATAAGTTAAGAACACCTGAGAATATTGAATCTTTTTATAATAATATTGCAAACTCTTACAATAAGTTAAGAACACCTGAGGATATTGAATCTTTTTATAATGATATTGCAAAAAAAATTGATGTTTTAATTAGCCATCAAAATCAAAACGATAATAGTTTCAAATTAATGAATAGAATTACTGGCGGTAATAGTAGTAGGCCTCCTCAAATTGATAATAGCAAAGACGAAAAAGTTAATCCTCAAACTGTGATGGACATACTACGCATTTCATATAACACATTAAAACGACTTAATGATATATTAGTACCTGACGAAGATGGCAAATACAATATTGATGACATAAATAAATTTATAAATGATAATTTTGTCGCATCAAAATATACAGATTCACCAATTCTGCATGATACTTGGTGGACTGTAAAAGAAGCGCACGAAAAAACAGGTATACATAAAAAACGACTCCAAAGATTAAGAAATCCCGATAGTACTAAAAATGAAGTAGCTTATATTAGAGTTTCAAGAGAAATATATATTTTCTATCCTCCAGATGTGATGAGAAAATGTAGATAACTCTTTGTTTTTTTATAGATATGTCCGAATTGGAAGAATAGCGTATTGTAAAGTGAAGCTTTTTATGTATCCTTTTAGCATGTAAGGCGCACAAGTAAGACCTTACTAAACTAAATTTGGAAAAATAAAATGGTAAACTCGCTTTTAATAGCCAATCAAAATGGCGAAGAAGTAAAAAAAGCTATTGGTAGCGATTGCGCCGAAGCTTATAATAATGAATTTGATACTGCAAGTGTATATCAAACTAAAACAGTAACTGCTGATATTAAAGAGCAGACAGCTGTTAATGATAATAATCCCGATGGTGATGATGATAATACTCCACCATCATCAGTATCTCCAATTATTGAAATGGAAGCTACTGATGATAAGGGAAATACTTACCAAGTATACATCGATGTAGATGAAGTTTCCAACCGCACTTACATTCAAAAAAATGAGTTAATTGCTCTTTGTAATGGAGGGAACTTCAAAGAAGTTGCTATTCCTTTGGATAAAGCTGAACTGCAAACTTTTATATCTGTTCAGCAAGGTAAAGCAACTACAGCTAGATCATTATCTAGAAGGAAAACTTTATCACCTGAAGCTCGTAAAGTATTTCTAAGAAAAGCTCAAGAATATGGCTATCTTTGGCTTAAAGGGGAAGTTCAACTTGGTAATGAACTTCGCAAAATTGTTGGAAGACAAGGTAAGAGGTCAGATTTAAAAGCTACTATAGCTGCTGCTAATGACAACAATAAACAGAAAAAACATGAAAAGAAGATGGATAAAGCATTAGATGAGTTACGTACAAAAAAAGAAATTTTAAAAGAAGATTATGGAATCAGTTATACCCAAGCACGTCAATTAACACGTCTAACTGATGAATTAGTTGAAAAAGAACTAGAATATGCAATAAAACATAATGAATGTTTATCGCGCAATCATGCTCTTGGCTTATTGAATAGACCACCAGAAATGTCAGATGAAGAAAAAGATGAAGCTAATGCTGAAAAGGCTATAGCTGAAACAAAAGCTAAATTTGAATTTGAAACTGTTTTTTCTGATATACCTTTTGATAAACAAAAAAACAAAAAACTTAAAAAGCATATTTATTATTGTTCTCTTTTTAGTTGTATTGGCACTTGCGAATATTACCTAGAACAACATGGTTTTATATGTAAAGTAGCAAATGAAAAGGATCCTAATTATGCAAAATATTATATTGCGATGAATAAAAAACGATCCAAACATCCTGTAAATATGATTGTAGGTGACTTTCGTGAAAAATTTGATGAAATAGTCAAAGCTTTTAAAGAAAGTAAATGCGAATTATTAATTTGTGGCTTACCTTGCTTCACATTTACAAGCATGAAAGGAAAAGATTGGAAAGATAATGATCTTTTGACATTAGTTATTGATTACGTTAGGTTTGTAAAAGAGACAAAACCTAAGAAGATAGCCTTAGAAAATGCAAAACAATTTTTTGGCTTTTCATTACCTATGTCTATGGATTTATCAGCTCACCCAGTTGCACAAAAATTACAACAAGAATTAAAAGGTAGAACCATTGGACAATATCTTAAAGATGAGCTTGAACCTCTAGGATATACATTAAACTTCTCAATCGAAGATGCCTGTTATTATGGTATCGGACAGAGCCGAGTTCGTAGTATTTTATTAGGAACCTTAGGTGATAGTGTATGGAAATTTCCCAAACCTAAAGAGTTTGCAACACCTTTATGGAAAGTAATAGGTCACTTGCCTTCATTAAATCAAGATCAGCATAGTAAATTTAAATATCATTTTGCAGATGTTTTACATAAAGATCCTAAAAAGGCAGCTCAAATTCAAGAAGCATTAGAACATACAGCTACAGGTTGTTCACCCCAAGACAATGATCCAGAATATCAACTTTCCGGTTTTGGCTTTTATTCAGCTAAAGGTGCTCGTAAATTTTGGGATAGACCATCAAATACCATTGATAGCGGGAACGGTTCTGTTACAAGTTTACGCTCAATTCATCCCGGAAGATTGCGTAAAGATGGAACGATTTCAGATGCTCGTCCATTGAGTTTGCTTGAAGTTTTTCTCGTAAATTCATTGCCCCAATCATATGAACCTCCTGCAGAATTTGAAAAAAATTATGCATTAATACGCAAAGCAATGGGCCAAGTATTTTTACCCCGATTACTTGAACGCATCTGTCTTGAGGCACCTATTCCTGATGATGATTGGGAAGAAGTAACTACAGAACTTGAATAATAAAATATAACTATACCATAGCCAACTTTTAATACAATTATGTTAGAGGTTGGCTTTTTCTTTATATTATGCATCAAAAAAACAAAAAATACGCAAAAAAATATACTATTTGGAAATTTTATCAATCAATCTCATCTCAAAAATATGTTCTATCACATTATAACTTGTAGTCTAATCGTAGCTACCTGTTGGAATGTATAAAGAGATTTATCTTAGGTTATCTCTTTGTTTTTACTATTACCTAAATGAATGAATATATAAATGAATACATAAAAGTAATAATACTTATACAGAAGTAATAATACATAAAGGTAATAAGTAATAAGACAGTAATAGTAATGGTTATGATTAGACATAAGATGAAATAACTAATGTTAATGAAAGTAATAGTAATGAGAAGAAGTAAACAGTCTAATCAAATAACAAATAACCTAAAACATATAACAGAAGTATCTAAAGCATATTCAAAGTCAGTAAAAAGCAGTATTCAGTCTAAGTCGCCAAGCAGGCAGATGACAACAAGACAAAATGTCAAGATGTCAATAAGTAAGGCGACAAAGCACCAAGTACCTTCTTATGTATCTTATATATCTTATCTATATAATACTACCTATCTTACTTCTGTATTGTCTTTTCCTAATAGTCTTTATGTATCTATTGATGATGGTAATAAAAGTAAAAAATATTATACACGTGAAAATAATGTTGGAGATTTTATTAACTGTATGCATGGAATAGTATACACCTCTTTTATCTCCAAATGTTCTTCCAATAATCCCAGTACAAATCAAAACACAAGCATAAACAAGCCTAATTTGACTCCTGGCAAGCCTATTGATGTAAAAGTAAGTAAACCTATACCAATAAAAACAACGGATTCCTGGAGTCAAAAAACAAGACTTCTAAAAAAACACAAACAAGAGATTATTGATTGGATATTTTCTATTCAACCTACACATTTAATAACAATACAGTTACCTGAGCATATAAAAACACATGATACATATAAATCTTTACAACATTTAAGAAGAATCATGGCGTCTTTTGAAAATAAGTTATTAGGTAGGCATTGGAATAAGAAGCATTTACATTTTAGAGGTGCTGCAGAATTAGGTACATCTAATCAATGGCATTATCATATATTGTTTAATCAAGGTAATTTTACAATAGAAGAATTAGAGACTGCTAGATTTTTAACTTTATCAGCTCAACGTCTACCCAATTATTCATTTAATTTAATGCCATTAGAAGAACATCCTTATTATGCTACTGTATATTGTACTAAAGAACTACATATTAAAGACTTTGGTATGTTTGATAGTAGTAGGATTATTGTATCTAATGAGTTGTTTGATATTAAAGATAAAAATAAATAAAAAACCTGTTTTACATTTAAAAAGAATCACGACAAAACATATGTATTAAGCTGATTCTATATAAAATTAGGCTGGTTATAATACATTGTGAATAGGAAAATATAGTTTATGCATGTTAGATTTTGGAATATACATGGTGAATTGGGAATATATCTAACATGCATATTACTATACTAATAAATGACAACAAAAATATCAAATAAGATCAACCTATGTAAAAATTTGCAGAGGTTTAACTTTTAACATAGCTAGTTTAAAAGTTGCAGATACAAATAATAGATAAAAAATCTTGTAAATACATACCATATGTCTCAATAAACAGCCCATAAACAAGCGGTTTTAGTTTTTGTAGTAAAATATAAGCTAAACAAGAATTTAATCAAAATGGGCTAAATTTTGAACTTTATTTTTGGAATAGTTTATACATTTGATATTTTAAAACTATAAATCTAATGCCAACATAATTGTTAAAACTCGGTTGGTAATAGTAGGATCTGCTGGATTTTCTGACATGTATTCATAGTTAAGATCATAATAGTCTATCTTCCAGAATATTTTTTGACCTTTATAATCAAAACTTCCAAAATCATGTTCACCATAAGGATCGTTAGCGGTGGTAAAATTATCAAAACTTCTCACTTTTTCTAGTATTTCAGCTATTTCATCTTGTGTTTTAGCTCTTATACCAGCGGTTAACATAACTCTACCACCAATAAATGTCTTTCTAAAATTATCATTTAGTGTCTTAATATCAGTCATTAGTTAGCACTTTCTTGTAAATTTACCATAGAAACAAACATTTTGAAGTTTCTTAATGCTTGCCTAACTGATGTATGACTTCTTTTACCATATGATGATTTAGCGCCAGCAATTTCATATTCAGGAAGTATAGTTGCAATATTTTTAGCAAGAAAATCTAAAGTTATTGCTTCTTTTCTGCATAATCTTTCTATTCTACCTTGATAATCTAAAGCGGTGGAAGGTTTATAGTTTCTATTTAACAACCAATTTTTGAATTCATTTAACATAGCAAATCTCCTTATTCCTTATAAACTAATGATATCTGTACAAACTGCGACACCTCTTTCTGCTTCAAGTTTACATGCTTTAATTGCATCGCCTAAAGACCAATAGATTGTAGGCATCACAACACCATTAACACTTATCTGAAACATAGCTTTTCTCCTCTTTTGGTTATTTACTATATTTATTATATCGTGAATAAACCCATCCGCGAGCCCCAAAAACTCACAGTTTCAATGACATTTTGCTACGATTTAGACGGGATTACTAACAAACAGACGGGGATATTTGACTGGAATAACATAGTCTACAATGATTTACGCTGAAAATAGAAGATATTGTAAGAAAGGAATATTAAATATGAATAAAACTGAATTTGTTGAAGCAGTTGCTAAAGAAGCCAAAGCTTCTAAAGCCGCCGCAAATGAATTAGTAAACGCTATTGTAGCTGTTGTTACAAAAGCATTGAAAAAAGGTGAATCAGTTCAAATCACTGGTTTCGGTACATTTGAAGTAGCAAAACGCGCCGCTCGCAAAGGTCGCAATCCTGCTACCGGTAAAGAAATCAAAATCCCGGCATCAAAAGCTCCTAAGTTCAAAGCCGGTGCAGTTTTGAAAAAAGCTGTAAAGTAATTTATACGGTTTCTAAAAACCCCGCGGGAATAACACCTGCGGGGTTCTTTTTTATTTATGGTCTCTCAACTTTTAAGATATATCTAGCAAGCTGTCGCAATTTATCTAGGGCTTTTGCTTCAACTTGTTGAATTCGTTGTCTGGTTACAGATTTTATCTGCGCAATGCTTTCTAGTGAATATTCTTCATTATCAATTCCGAAGCGCATTCTGATTACTTCTTCCTCTTGTGGTTTTAGGTGAGACAGTAGTTTTGTTACAGTTATCTTCATTTCATTTTCATGTAGACCTTTTGTGACATCTGAATCATCTATGCAGGTATCTTCCCATAAATCTTCAACCGGTTGCAAGTATTTAATACATTCGTCAACTTCCTCTGTGGTTGATTTTAATTTGTCTTGGATCTCATTACGTAAATTTTCACACGTTAATTTGTTATTGCTATATGCGCATTTGCTACAACTATGTTCTTTTACAAGAGTGTGAATTTTGAAAAAATCGTTCATTAAGTACGTAGGAAAATCAATGACAGGGTTTGAATAAAGGTAAACATCGCGCCGTAACTGACTATTAACAGCGAGAGGTACATAAGAGGGAAACGAAGAATTCTCTGTTTCATCAAATGCACTTATTGCATACAGGATTCCAAAAGATGAGGCTTGCAGTGTATCCTTAAAATCTAAGTCAAATTTTTTCGAAACAGCATAGGCTTGCTTGATTGTTTTTTGCATTGATGTATCAAACAATCTTGTCCTAGCCCATTCATTTCCATGTCGAGCCTGCTGTATTAGTGTGATCCATTCGCCCTCAGCTAATCCATCAATTGAACTATAATAGTTAATAAAAGATTTAAGGCCTTTATATTCTTTTGAAATTTCCTTAAAGAATTTTGTATGATCGCGCCTGTAGCCACGTCCTTTTTTAGTGGTTATTTTTTCTTTTTCTTCGCTGATTATAACTCCATGCGAGAGCAAATGCTCTGTAATAGAATTTATGTCAAATAAGGACAGACTTTCATTTGAAGCGTACTCAAAAATCTCATCTTCTGTTACATAACCATTTGTTTTGTACAGGTCAGTCAAAAGATTAATGATTTTTTGCTTTGCTTCATTTGCCATCTCAATCGTTCTCTAACTCTTCCCTTATTGCAAGGAGTGTTTTACCGTGGTATAGCCACCAACGTGGTCCTTGACGCGCAACATCTGCGTAACCGAATTTAACCCCTAAAATCTGAGCTAATTTTGATGTTGATCCCTCGAGAGAGCCATCCTTTAATCTTATCCTATTCACATCATCAAGGGTAACTGCAACAATCTCTCTATCCTTTAAGAAAGTAAGTTCAGCCCCTACAGGTATGTGTAACATGGAAAAAGTAGTGGCACTATCTGGTGACTTCCGAGATAAAATTGTACGTTTTTTTTCGGCCCTATCATTATTAAGTTGTTTGAGAGCATCATGTATATTGTCTGATATATAAACACCCATACTGATGAGTGTTTCGATGAGAGCATTTGTTTCAAATAAGGACAATTTTGCTTCGAGTGCCGCATTAACAACTTCATCCTCAGCTAAGAAGCGATGGGATTTTTGAAAAAGCTCTTGTACAATTTTATTTGTCTCATCGGTCATAATGCCCTCATTTATTCTTTAGCCAGCTTGCATAAATCAATAATTTCATCTGAATTTTGTGAATATCGATCTTCAAAATCAGCCATAAATTCATACAAGTTCCTAATATAATCATCAGCTTGTGTAGCATCTTTCATTAATTTTTCATAGAGAACATCAACACCGCCACGTACATAACTATCATATTCCTCTAAATCTTTAGGATCCTCTTTTGCATAATCTCTAAAAGCTTTGTTTATACGCTTTTCGACATCATCCTCGTATTCTTTATCCAACAACATAACGAGGCGGTATGTGAACATGAGTTCCTTTTGATATTTAATCATAATCTCAGCCAAAATGTTTGTTGTCGAAGTTTTAGTTTTATCAAGTGCAGATTTTTTATTATACAAAAAACCAACAATCGGAGCCATTAAGTACACATCCATATTTCTTTCAAACAAAGTGTGTTCCTTATCAAATTTATAGGTTACTAGATCTTTTACTTTCTCTGCGTGTGAACCTCTAAAAGAATAGTCATGTGTAAACATTAGCCTACCTCCATTATATTTGTTTCAAACTCTGTTCCTGATTTCTTTGTAAAGGTGTAGCGTTTGCCAATTCTTACACCTAGATTTTCTTCAGCCAAATTACCATCTGTATCCTTAATGAAGATGATCACTTGTTCTGCTATTTTAGGTAATACATCACAAACTGTATCAATTCGCTTTGTATCAAAGGCAGATAATGGAGCATCCATTACCAGAGGATATGGTTCTGTTTGCGCTAGACGTTCATCTGATCCCTGATTCTCTTTAGCCATTTTAATAACGCCGGAAATAAAGGCAAAGATAATAGATATACTCTGCGCAGTTGATGTTTCGATAGTGTCATCATCATTAGCCTTAATTCTCTCATCTGCAGTCAGTATGATGTTATATTTCTGGTCAAGAGATAAAGAAAAACCACCATTATATATTGACTTAAAGATAGAATTTACGGCATTAGCAAGTTGTTCTCGTGTTTCTGCTTCCTTTTTATCATACTGTACTTTAAGGATGTTATACATGTATTCTGCATAGGCGCGATAAGTTTCTATTTTTCTATTGTTTTTATCGCCGATTGCAAGAGAGCTTCTCTTTTCCTCATCTTTTTCTATGTTACTCTGTACAACACCTTTTTCCTGATTTAGGCTATCGCGTTCATCCGAATTTTTTCTGAGATCACGTTCGAAATTTGAAAGCTCTTGCTGTAAAGATCCAACATTTTCCATTCCGAGCAATCTTTCTTTGATTTTTTTGAGTTTATCTTCTAGGTTATTCCTATTGTTGTCAAACTCGCGAATAAATTTAATGACGTCTTGAAAATTATCAAAAAAGCTAGCTGTGCTTATTGTCTTATCCTGGCATGATGCGCTAAAATCAGAAATCAAGCTACCAATAGATTTAGGAGGTATATAATCTCTTAACTTATTTAGGGCAATGTATGCATCATCACCAATTTTAATTTCATGTCCACACAAACAATAACCACGAGCAAGAAGATAATCAATAGTCTTTGCTGTAACATCAGGGATTCCTTTATCCAACTGCTCTGTAGTCTTCAATAATTCCAATGCATCTTTCATCATTTTTTTTGAAAAATAACGAGGGGCATGAGCATTAAAGTTCTTCAATAATAACCCTGTTTTTTCTTTTTTTGTAATTTCTAAGCCCGCAAGTTCTTTTTCGATTTTATTACGTTCTTCCGCTAATTCTTTACTGTCTTGGTTCTTCTCAATTCTTATACGGAGCTGTTGACATTTGTCGTTAGCGTATGCATCTTGTTGCTCAAGTTCCTCTAGACGTTTATCAATAGCTGATAATCTATCATTGTTTGTATTAATATTTTTTATTAATTGAGAAAGTGTTTCATCAGCTCCCGCGTTATAGCTTTCATTATACCGGCCAATAACAGAACTTCTTCCGTTACCTTTTAAGTGTTCCAGTGCCGCAATGAAAGCATTTAATCCCAACAAACTACGAACAGCCTTAGCAAAATCGGAACTTCTTCCGTCTTTTATCTCTTTAGCCATACTATCAATGTGTTCTCCATCAAAGAAGAAATAACGCGAAAGATCAGCAGGCAAGATTTCTTTCATCTTTAACTCTGTTTCAACTTCAGGTATATATTCAGTATTTCCATCATCTGTTTTATATGAAATAACAAATTTTGGACGACCGACATGGGAAATTCTGTTTGTATTGTCTTTTTTGTATTTTTGACGTCTTGTCACTGTATATTCAATATTATTATGAACTAAACAGATCTCAACTTGAACATCTTTTTCATCTCCTGGCAACATTTTATCGGAAACAGCCATTGATAATAATGTCTTGTTTGAGAAATCAGTTTCCCCATACAAGCACCAGCGAAAAGCTTGTGCGAAAGAGGTTTTACCAGCACCGTTATCGCCCTGAATAATTGTAACATTGCGTTCAGGATCAACCGAGAAAGAAACATATTGTTCTCCCTTAAACTGTCTAAAGTCTTTTACTTTTATAGATTTTAATAACATTCAACTTCCTCCTCGATCAGTTTCTGGATCATTTTTACCATTTCACCGTCGTTTTTATCTTTACGTTTGATATTATTATTCTCTTTGATAATGACTTTCTGCAATATCTTCTGAGCCTTTTTAACATCAATTTCGGTGTTATTTTGCATTACTTTTTCTTCGGTCATAAAACCTCCTCATCAAGTAGTAAGTATTTATCAATGCTATATGCCTCTTTGATTGAATCAATGAGCCTTATAGCGTTCATTTTATTCATAGATATACGAGCAAATTCTTCAGCCCGCTTAATTTCAGACTTTATCAATGATAGTTCCATTTTTGCCTGTTCATCTGTAAGATACTGAGCTGTATCGATTGGTCGCGGAAGTGTAATGAAATCATAGATATCAGCATATTCCTTACCTTTACTCAAGCGTAAAACTCTGCCTCGGCGTTGGATGTATTCTTTTGGATTTGTTGTGCTTGCCAGTATAAATGCTGTTCTTATGGCTGGAATATTTACACCTTCATCAAGACATTTAATAGCAACCAGAGCCTGTAAATTCCCTAACGAAAATTGTTCTTTGATAATTTTTCTCTCGCTCATGTCTTCATCAGAAGTGAAGCGTGCGCTCTTCATGCCAAGTTCGTTTCCTAAAATACTAGAAACAGCTTCAACTTGTCTAATATCGTTTTCATCGGTTGAAGATTTATCTTGATCGTCCGGCAAAACATTTGTTGCACCACAATAAACCAAAATGAATTTATCATCCTTAAATGGTTCAATTTCACGGCGCAAGGCTGATAGTTTTAGCCGCGCTCCGCTCACAATCCTAGCACGAGCAAGAGCTAATCTTTTGCCTCGCTCGTTCAATTGTTTTTTACCATCACGTCCCCAAATTATACATTTTCCAATTTCTCGTGAAAGACCTATGTATTCCTCTAATTCATCAGGTTTTAAAGTCACAACGATAGGATGGTAATAATAACGGGTTAGCCAGCCAGCTTCAATCGCTTGGTCCAAAGGATAAGTGATACATTTTTCGCCGAAATAATCATAAAGGCGTTGCGTGCCTTCTTCATCCCCATGCCTGTCAAGTGTGGCTGAAAGTGCTAACCTATACTTATATTTTGGATTAAGGAGCTTTTCAAAGGAGGCGGAACCAGCATTGTGAGCTTCATCAATTACCAAAAGTACATCGCCTTTAATTTTTGCTAATCAAAGGAGGCGGAACCAGCATTGTGAGCTTCATCAATTACCAAAAGTACATCGCCTTTAATTTTTGCTAACTGTGCTTGTGTACGTTCAAGACCAAATGTCGCATTGGTACAAACGAATAAGAAAAACTCGCTGTTCTTTACTCCAAGGTTTTGATCAAAGATTGCATTCTTAAGACGATCTAACCAATTTCGTTGCGGTGATGAACTGTAGCCAATAATTGGTGCTATGTTAAACTTTTCAATATCTTCGCACCATTGATCAACGAGGTGTTGATAGGGAGCGACAACAATTACTGCCAACTTATTATTTAGGTCTTTTGAAATTTTTGTAATCGCACTTAAGCCAGTTAATGTTTTACCTGTACCTGTGGCCATATCAAAAATGCCTCTGTAGCCACGTTTGGCCCATTCTTCAATTGCAGATTCTTGGTAGTCATGTAAATCAAGCCAATCAGGCATGGTCGGACGATTCAAAACTTCCATCTTTATCGGAGCGTCGATGATATCCGGAAGTTTCGGCTCTACGAATTTTTCATAATCAACCTTTTCTCGTTTATACTTTCTGATCATTTCGTCTTTTAATTCCGGGAAATCAATGATAGTGATATTAGCTTCGTCATTATTCCAAATTCGATCAAAAGCGGAAATTTTATCATTTACACGCTCAAGGTCTTCCGATTTCCACGAGCAATAAACATCAATTGTCTCATAATTGAAATGAACAGCGTTAAATGTTTCATTTAAGGATCCTGAAAAAGCTACATGGTTGTTTTCTGAATCTGTTATAATACCCATTTTTTCATGATACATGCCAAATGAGTGGCCTTTCTCGGTAAAAGCAATTTTGATATCAAGGATGTTGTCGGCAATTAAATTTGCCAATAAATTCAAATTGTTTTTTTCAAAATCGGATTTAGGCTCATTCAAAGCTTGCAAGACAGAATTCTTTACAACCTCATCACGAGCTTTATAGCCTTGCTTTATAGCCTCAACATCTTCATCAGACAAATATGGAGAAGCAACAATTTGAATTTTTCCATTATTCTTTACCAATTCGGAGATACCGACTGCTATTTCAGCAAGGATCGTCGATGAAAAGAAGCCAACTGCGCGTTGATACGATATAGCAGAAGAAAGCAGAGGAATATAAAAATTCCTCACTACATTATCCTCTGGACGGTATTCCCGTTTTATTGCTACATCTTTTAAGCTCATTAAATCCTCAAGTTAAAATTAGACCATATTTTATAACAAAGTGGATAAAAAAACAATCCCCACGCCGAAATAAATGACAGAAAATGGCATACTACTTGTGACATGCTAAACAAACCTTTGATTTACCATATAAATCATCCATATCAATTTCCTCATTATCAGGGCGGAGCGGATTTGCCATGCGTTGCTTTTTCAGGCGCTCTAGACGTCTCTCATAATCTTGTTTAATTTGAGCTACTCTTTCAGGTTTTGAAAGATCCTCAAGGGATTCATGCTCAGACCACGTAAAAGGCGAACCACTAGCGGTGGCCTTTTTCTCATATCCTTTAGCTTCTTCAAAAGCATCAGGATGTTTTTCCATTAGGCGAACCCACTCAATTTTTCTTTGGAAGAAACAGAACGTACAACCACTTCTGGAACGCCATTTATAGTAATCCGGCAATCCAAGCCCTGAGTATTCAAGAATGTCAATAACGCCTTTTTTATCAATTCCATTTTCTCTAAATGGCATTTTTACCTTTAGATTTTCATGGCGAGATTGATAGCCTTCGCGATATTCTTCGTCTGAGCGAATAGCAACATATGAATACACGGTATATCCGTCATTTAAGAATTTGCCGACCCAAGCCTCAAAAGGTTTAAGTTTCATGCAAATCGTACACCAACGGGCCTGTGCCGATGGCAGGAAGTTATTGTGTTGCATCAACCAAAAGTCAAAATCGCGATCCGGATTAATACGCAAAATAGGTTTACCTAAATATCCTTCTAGTTTGCTAAGAAAAGAATAAACCTCAGGAAGCTCTTTTCCCGTGTCGGTAAAGAAGTAGTCAATATCAAGCTCAGGATAGTTATCACGCATATAAACAGCGAGAGCCGCGCTATCCTTTCCACCCGATATTCCTAAAACGTGTTTTACTTTTTCAGTCATTTCCTGCCTTTAAATACTCAATGCTAATTTCTGTTAATGCGGCTAAAAGTACGTTTTTGTTTGTCGTATCTTTAACAGCATCTTTAATTTTGTTTTTTAAATTAGATACGTCAGATTGCATATCGGTAAGCAAATCAAATTCGCCCTCGATAACTTCAGCTTTATTTCCGATACCGGCAATAAAAGCGACAGCCTGTCGTGAAGCTGGGCGATTTTTGACTTTCGTATATAACTCAGCTTTCTTGAATTCGGTACAAAGGTTTAAGATTTCCTTTTTAGCATTTTCAATATCAAGATCAATCCAGTCATGCGGTGGTTTGTTGTTTGCCAAACTTACGATACCAGCAATATCTGCAAGGCTGGAGTTAAATGTAGAAATACGAGCCGCAAATGCATCAATTTTGAAATTGCCTGATACGCCTTTGATATTCTTAGCGCGCTCACGCAACTTTTCCAGGTGCGTTGGCGTGGCGAGAGGAACATCCAGCTCATTTGTCAGCAACAAAGCAATGTTGGTCATTGTTGCCGGATAAATATTAATAAGCTCCTCCATGGCTTCCTTCAGATTTTGAATAATAATGGCAGACTTATCGCCGTCTTTATTTTCCACTTCATCATAAAAGACTTTCTCAATATCCTCTAAAAGCAACTTATGTGGATCATTTGCAGATTTAACAATTTCCCTAAATTTTATCGTCCGCTTTGACAGTGTTTTAGTTTTCAATACCCAAGGCGGCAATTTATCAATGATCTGCACTAACTTACGAGCAATTGTCAACGGTGATGCGTTCAATGGAATTTGATTTGTAGATTGAAGCGTATTTAACAATTGTGCGATTGCCGGTAAAATATGACCAGTTACATCATCTGTATCAACCAATTTTAATGAAATGGTTTTAGGTAATTTCAATAAATAATCCACTAAAAGGTCATTTATCTCAGGAATATACGTTCCGTCTCTGTAGACTGCTATTTTTGTTTTTCTGCTTAGCATATATGCAAGAGCAAGGAAATTATATAATCCGGCCTTTATACCAAACGGCGGCTTACTCCATTGCTCATAAACATCAGCCAATGAAACAGCTCGTTTAACTTTTTTAAACATTGAATCTGTCGTTTTCCAAAGGCTTAATAAATTCTCGGCCCTTGGTGCTCCGAATCCGTATATTTCCTTATCTGTTAGGCGATATATACCAGTTTCTTGAAGCAAAATGTTAAACAAGCCGCGTTCCGGGGTGAAGCCCTTGATACCAAGAAGTTCTTCGCCTTCTTGCAAAACCATATCCTTTAATAAATTGTTCAATGCGCTGTTTGCACTTCCTGAAGGCTTTGTTCTATTAACCAGCTCACTTTTGATGATTGGAGTTTCTGGATAAACTTGTTCACAGACTTTGGAAGCTAAAATACTAAATTCATTCTGCTTAATTAATCCTAAAGCCTCGCCATTTTTATACCACTCAGAAGCCGTTAAAATTTCATTCAATTGGACTTCTAGCAACGAAATAATGATTAACCGTCTATTTTCTATTTCACGGCGTGCAATATGGTCGCCTGCTAGTTCATTTTTGTTTTTTTGGATCCACTCAAGGGCAAGCAATTCTTTTAAGTACTCATTAATTGTCTGAGTGTTTTTTGCAACAGTCATAAACACAGGAAAATCAAATTTATTTTTTCCTTGCGTTATTTCGGTTGCTTTCTGTTCCTCAGTCGGGTTTTGCGGGAGGAAGATAGCAAAAAAACCAACAGACTTGCTATGATCATGTTCATGATTCAAGAACTCTTTATAATTTTCAACCGGGGTAAGCAGAATATCTAACCATCTCATGCATCCGTATTTATGATAATGGCGTTTTGCAATAATCGGTTTGAAATTGGCAATATCAACGAGTTTTTGAATTTCAAGCGTTGGAATTGCGGCATACGCTTCAGCAAGTGCTTTTTCTATGTCAAAGTCGCTACCTTCATAAATTGAATACGCGTTTAAGTGCTTTTTAAGAATAATGACTGACCAGGATGTTAAATCTTTTATAATAGCTTTTATATTTGCCTTTGGATAAAGTGCCTGGAGGAGTTCTTCATTTGAAACAAGGCCTGAAGCACCATTAAACATGTCAATCAGAGCAATCGTTTTTAAGACATTTATGTGTTCCAGGGAAGCTCCTTTGGCTTGGCAACGTGCTAAAACGTCAGTAGCAATGTTCCAAATCTTTGAATCAGATGATGATAAAATAGAAGATTCAAGATTTAGCTTCAGATAGTCAAACAAATCCTCCGGCATGTACATCTTATCATCGGAAAAACTTGTTGAGTTAATAAAGTCTCTAAATGCTTTCGGCTCTCCGGAACTCAAGAACGAGAAAATACTGCGCTGGTTTTGGCCAAATCTTTTTCTTGAAATTTGAGCTAGCAACGTAACTACTACTGGAGAAATAGGCCAGCAGTGAAGAAGTGACTGCGTTAAACCTTCCTTTGATGTAATAAGTTTATTTTTTGCAATGGACGTAACCGTTTTTTCAACAACATCCTTTATTGATGATGAGGTAAAGTCTGTTGTTATCGCTTTAGAAATCAATTCAATTTGTTCTTCGCCGGCAGTATTGATAGGTGTATCAACAAAACGTCCTTGAATTTTGATCCATTCATCGCGGATAGTATGCGGCAAATAACGTGCGTACTCTGCAAACGCCTGGTGTAAAATTCCAATAAGGATTATTTTGCCATTGCTTCTTGATACATACTCAGCTAATTGTTGAAACAGATACACGTCGCCTTGACCTTTTGCCGCACTCTCTAGGCATTTTCCCATTTCATCAATAAAAATTAGCAGTCCATCTGATGTATCGGCGATTTCTTGTATTGATTTTAGAATGTCTGTGCACTTTTTACCTTGCTTCTTTTCAATAGCTTCTTTTAAGAGTACCGCAGGATCCTGTTTATCGCCGATTATTGGAAGAATTTCCCAACCGTCATTTACTTTGATTTTTGAGTAAAATTCTTCTTTTGCAGATTCCTTAAATAAACTTTGCGCTAGGGTGCGTAGTTTTTTATCTTTGCCTATTAATGCTGATAAAAACAAGGCAAGAGAAGACTTACCGGAACCATAAGGGCCTGTCCATGTAAATGCGGCTTGCCCCGTAGCATATACATTTTCAGCAATATTAAGCAAAGCAATTTCAGACGAAGCAGGACAAATAAAGCCTGCAAGAATATCGGCATTTCCAAGATCTTGATTAATGTTAATTGAACGACAAAATCTAGTATTTATTTTTACGATGTCGGACATTTTTTCCATCATTTGCAATTCCTTTCAAAGATCTTAAAGGCTTCTTTTTCAAAATCTATATCCTTTTTTAATAAGATTTGTTTTAGTCCCGCTGTTTCTGACCATTCTAACAAACCATTTGTAACTTCAGAAATATTTTGGGCAAAATCTCCAATAGCATTTTCATTAATAAGGAATATGCGCCCCGGTGACATTTCTTCGTAACAAATCGCTTCTAAGGATAAAGTCTTAGAATTAGGAGAATAAAATTTCCAGAACATTAGAAGCCCGAAAACAAAGGTATAAACGGATAAATTAGGTTTTGCACCGACCTTTGTTTGAAACAAATCTCTACGTGTAAGCGGCGAAATCAAGGCAAGCTCTGTCAACGGTGACTCAATGCTCTCTTCGTTAGATTTTTCCTTTGCAGAACGGGTGGAATAAACCCCCAGAAAGCACTCAACATCACGCTTTAAAGTAGAGAGGGAAACATCCGGTAAATCGTACTCAGAAAGAGCTTCCTGAATAGAGGCTACAAGTGAATCCTTGTCAAAAGTTGCCGCATTGAGCCTGTTGAAAACCCAGTAATAAGTAAACAAATTCGGATTTGTCGCCAAATTCCAATGTATTAGCCAAAGGGTAGCATAGTTTTCAAGCCATGGATCAAAGCCGGTATCTGCGAAAATTTTTTTTGCATAGTCTGTGACATACAAATTTTTATCTTCATTCACAGCTAAAATGCCTGTATAAAGAGCCCAATAACGCATTGATGAAACCATGTTTTTACCAACGCCGAGGATTGAAATTGCCTCAATATTATTGAATAAGTCCTTGGAAATATTTCCTTTTTTTTCTTCCACAGCGGTAGCCGCATCGTACACTTTTTTC
Source organism: Alphaproteobacteria bacterium (assembly GCA_015062305.1). Lineage (GTDB taxonomy): Bacteria > Pseudomonadota > Alphaproteobacteria > RF32 > CAG-239 > CAZU01. The sequence goes on along the minus strand of SUUX01000003.1, from coordinate 7,648 downwards.
AGCCATCCGTACCTAAGAGGAAATGTTTCATGACCCGAAAAAACGGGTTTTGAATTTTTTAGAGTTGATTCATTTTTCATTTTATACTATCCTTTTTTTCGCTGGTGACATTCTCCAGTCGAAAGTGATGATACAGGATTCAAAAAAAAATTCCATAGAAAAGTGAAAAAAATGAAAAATAATTTATCAAATTTACTTAAAAACAGCGAAAATACTGGTAATACAGGTATTTATCTTGACTATCAGGCATCAACGCCTCTTGATGCGCGCGTTTTGGATAAAATGCTCCCGTTTATGACAACGGAATTTGGTAATCCTCATTCATCAGAGCACTCTTTCGGGTGGAAAGCAAATGATGCTATTGAAAGAGCAAAAGGAATGGTTGCTGATTATATTAATGCACTTGAAGATGAAATAGTTTTTACATCAGGAGCAACAGAGTCAAATAATCTAGCGATCATTGGAATGGGTTACACGGCTTTAGATAAGTCAAAAAGGAGAACGATCCTTGTTTCAGCAATTGAACATAAATGTGTCCTGGGGGCATCGCGCTTTCTAGAACGTTTTGGCTTTACTATTAAAAAAATTCCTGTGAAACACGATGGAATTATTGACTTTAATGCATTAAATGAGCTTCTGACAGATGATGTACTTCTTGTTTCAACAATGGCAACAAACAACGAAATCGGCGTTAATCAACCTTTAGAAAAAATTGGCACAATATGCAAAGAAAAAGGTGCAATTTTTCATGTTGATGCGGCACAAGGCGCGTATGCAAACATTGATGTTGTCGAAAATCACGTGGATATGATGAGTTTATCCGGTCACAAAGTTTATGGACCGAAAGGCGTTGGCGCACTTTATATTAATCAAGCGAGCGAATTGAAACCGACACCTATTATAAGAGGCGGTGGTCAACAAAGTGGATACAGATCCGGTACAATGCCGACCTTTTTAGTTGTCGGAATGGGCGAAGCTTTTAGCCTGATGAAAGATTTAAAGGACACAGAGGCCCAATATATTAGTGATTTACGCGCGAAATTGCTTGAGGGGTTAAAGGCTAAATTCCCGGATATAAAAATCAATGGCACAATGGATAGCCGGCATCCGGGAAATCTTAATGTTATGCTTTCTAACCGCGATGCACGAGACATGATATTGTCGTTACAGCCTAAAATAGCATTTTCTACCGGTTCTGCATGTACTAGCGGTATTCAAGAGCCATCACACGTTTTGAAGGCAATTGGTCTGACAACAGAGGAAGCAGAACACTCTTTCCGAATTACCGTTGGTCGCTTTTCTAATATGGACGATATTAATACCGCTATTGAATTAATCAGCGAAAAATAACCATCAGCATATATAACACTATGATAAAAATATATTTTTAGAAAATTATAAACTGAATAATGATAATATGGCAGATTATTGCACATTAAAAGTTCTATATAATAAACACATTATATAGGACCTTAAACAATGAACAACCTGATAACAGAAACCATAAATCCCAAAGAAGCTGTTTTGTTTTCCTGCGGTGGAGTGAATGAAGTTGCTAAACAGTTCGCTGAGATGCTTCAATATTGTAAAAGAAAGAATTTGCACATTGTTGACGTCTTTTTTGAAACTTCCGGCATAAAATCTTATGAAAAAGACTGTATGAACAAGCTTGTTGACTATCTTAAACGTAATAAAACCAAACAAGCGGTGGTGTTTCATTCAAGAAAAACTTATCTCAAATATGTTGATATCAATAAATTGCTGCCTTTTATGCAATCCGGTCAAATTGAGCTCCGATTTGCAAAAGATAACGTTACTTTAAATCATTGATTACAAAATAGCAAAATTTTATAACTAACCACATCCCAACAGCTTGTGTCATATAAAAACATAAGTTGTTTTTTGTATCTTTTGCTTCTCAAAATTAGAAATAGAAAATTAATTAAAAAAATTTAGTAGAATTCTCTCAAATCCTCACTTCTATTAAACATGACTGATACTTATAACCAACTCAAAAATGAGTTAAGAGCTTTGTATCCCGGTTTTACGGATATAGAGCTCAATGAAATGGCTAATTGTTTAATAGATTTCTATACAACATTAACTGAAGCAACAATTGAAAACAATGAAGAAAATAAAGAGTTATAAGTATATAATCTCAACTTTTAACTCAATTATGTTAAAAGTTACATCAAACAAGCTAATTTTTTACAAAATATAGAGCCAACGCTCTGAAAAACCAGTAAAATATTAGTAAAAAAGTTGATTTTGCACTCATTTTTTTTGCGTACTTTTATATTAAAAACGATATAATTAAATTATGCAAAATCAAATGAGCATGCTTGTTTTACCTATATTTTTCATTTTATCTTGCAAAAAGTGTAAAAATGCACTTAATTTATGTTGCAAAAAATGTAAATATATATTATATTTATCTTGCAAAAAGTGTAAAAATGCACCTGATTTATGTTGCAAAAAAATGTAATTTTGGAGAAAATTATGAAAAGAACTGTTTTTAATCAATTAGTTAAGTGGAAAAACAAAACAGGTCATAAACCTTTGGTTTTACAAGGTGCTAGACAGGTTGGTAAAACTTGGTTGATGAAAGAATTTGGAAAACAGGAATATGCTAAAACTGCATACATAAATTTTGATAAAAACGAAAATATGCAAAACCTATTTGCAAAAGATATGGATGTAAAACGTCTTTTAATTGGTTTATCTCTGGAATCCGGAACACAAATAACACCTAATGATACATTAATTATTTTTGATGAAATCCAAGAAAATCCTAATGCTCTTAATTCTTTAAAATATTTTTATGAGCAAGTACCGGAATATCACATTATTGCTGCAGGTAGCTTGTTGGGTGTTGCATTAACTCATCATGGACAATCATTTCCGGTTGGAAAAGTTGAATTTATAGATATTGTTCCAATGTCTTTTTATGAGTTTTTAGATGCTATTGGCGAAGAAGATTTTCGCAAAACACTAAAAAATGGCGATTTTGAACTAATTAAGAATTTTAAAACTAAGTATGAGGACTTCTTAAAACAATATTTATTTGTTGGAGGCATGCCAGAAGCTGTTGCAAGTTTTGCACAAAATCATGATTTCACAGAAGTAAGAACTATTCAAAACAACCTTTTAAGATCTTATGAAAGCGATTTTAGTAAACATATAAGCAAACAAGATGAAGCCAAAGTTGAGATGATTTGGAATGCTATTCCGTCTCAAATAGCAAAAGAAAATCAAAAATTTGTATATGGACAAGTTAAAGCAGGTGCCAGAGCTGCTGAATTTGAAAATGCTTTAACATGGCTTGAGAAAACAGGTTTAATCTATCCTGTTACAAAAATTTCTAAACCTGATCTTCCTTTATCAGGATATGAAGACAGAAGCTTTTTTAAACTTTATATGATTGATGTAGGACTTCTTTGTGCTAAAAGTTTACTTCCTGCCAAAGCTTTGCTTGAAGGGAACCGTATATTTGAAGAGTTTAAAGGAGCTCTTACAGAACAATATGTATTACAACAATTAAAAACAATAGATAATGCACCTGTATATTATTGGGCTGGTCGGACATCTGAAATTGATTTTGTTATTCAAAAAGAAGATTTTGTTATACCGGTAGAAGTAAAAGCAGGAATTAACTTAAAAGCTCGTAGTCTTGCTGTTTATAAGGAAAAATACAATCCTATAAAATCAATTCGAACTTCTCTTGCTGATTTTAAGGTAAATGATGGTTTGTATGATATTCCTCTTTACTTAATTGAAAACATTAATCAAATAATCGGATAAGAAAAAATTATAAAAACCAAGCAATTTCTAGAAAATTACACTTTGTAAATAAAATACTTCAGTTTGCTATGTACTTTTTAGATAATGTACGACAAAATAATAAATAAGAAAAAAGTGTATAGCAAACTGTATTGCATTTTGCAAAATGCCCATTTTGAAAATTGAGAAAATCCAAGTATTTCAAGGGATTTGAAAGAATTTGGTGCGATTCCGGCCTAGCGCACCAATAAAAAAGCTCACCCCTGCGGTGAGTTTTTTTGTTGGTATGATATACAGAGTATCGAACCGGCACGGTGCCGGTTTGACTACAAGCGAAAGCGATACGGGGGTATCGCGGTCAGCTATGCTGATGAGCGCAGTGCAGCGAAGCTAAGCCGGCCTAGCGCACCAATTTGGAGAGGGTTGGCAAAATTTTTTGCTAACCCTTGATTTTTAAGGCTTATAGCAAGCATAAGGAAATCAAAGGGATTTAACTCACTTAAAATAAAAAAAAGTGCAATAGGAATTCCCATCGCTTTAGAACGAATTGAAATAGATATAGCTAATTTGCTTTTAGACAATGGTGCAGTGATTTATAAGGAATAAGCCCACTAAACAACAAGTTCTCCTGCAAAACCACTACTTTTTATGAAGTGGTGGTTTTATTTCTTAGGCTTAGTAGTTCAATATCTTTTTGAATCAAACCATTTAATTCTATAATTTTTTCATAAATGTTTTTTAATTCCACAGACTGAAAGTGCAAATTTTCTGTTTCAGCGTGGTCATTTTGTAAAAAATCATATATTTTCAAATCGGTTTCTTCTGATATCGCGTTCCTATCATTATTATACTTTACACGAATATAATCTCGTAACATTTCAATAATATTTTGAGTATTAAGATTTGCTAGTATTTTAGCGTTAAAATCCGTTCCATTAATCTCCCCTAAAACAGATGCTCGTTTACAGCACAGATTATTAAAACTAGTATCATAAATTTTTAATTGCTCTATAAACTTACCCAAAAATGTATATATTTTTATAATATTATTTCTCAATTCATCATCTGAAATAATGCCTATTTTATCAGCATTGGCTTTATATACAACAAAAGGGTCTAATGTTATTTTATAATACGTTGTTAAGAAAAATTGCTCTTTTAAAGAATTAAATAAGATTGAAAACTCTTTATGATATATATCGAACAGTCCTCTTAACTCTTCTCCTATCGATAATATTACAGCATTTTCAAGTTCCTTGTTTTTCTTTTCTATAATATCTAAATTATTTTTATGCGCCATCCTTGTTGCTTTATTAGCCCCCCAAAAAGCAAACAATCCACCAACAACAGCACCTAAAATAGCAGGAATAAGCTCTGTTATCCATTCAGATTCGCTAGGATATACGTTTATTACCATCATTTAATTCCAATCTTACTAATTATATCCTTTTCCCAGGATAAAAGGCTATTTATAGCACTCTTAACAGTTGAAATTATCTTTTCATTATCGTCACAATCCTCTGAAATATTGTGCTTTTTCAAATGTAGTGATAACCATTGAAAATCTAAATTTTCCTTTGCCGGTCTTTCTAAATGTACAATTTTGCGCATTGTTTCTGCGGTTGTATCTGGAAGATTCTTTGCCGTTAAAACACAAGCCAATCTGAATTTACCATTCATCATCTTAAATTCATAAGCATAGCAATGCTCATTACCCCATGAACTTTTCTTACCAATCAAATTAGGAAGAAGCTGATTCATTTCTTTGGTATAAAAACGAATATATGTACTAGTTTTTGCATTATCATATATTATTTTGCCTTCATCAGCCATTTCTTGCAAAATATCTCGCACAATGCTAGAAGCTTGAGATGGGTCTATTCTGTATTCAAAAATTAAGTCTAAGGCTTTTTTGTGCTTATTATATATTTTGTTACAAATCTCAATAAGCTCTTTATCTTCCATAATATCTCTCCTTATAACTTCAATATAATTATCAATCATCAATGCCACATCGGTTGATAATGTTGCATTTTTTCTGATAATCTCTAAATTTTCAACAATACTTTCATAAGTTAGAACACTCCAATCATCATCACTGGGCTCTTCGCCATCTGGAGTTAAATATATCAATATCTTCTTATATTTGGGAAATTCTTTATTTAGAATTTCTTTATAACGATTTAATTGATTATCGTGTTCATGAGAACCAACCTTATTTTCTATCGCAATTACTAACTTCTCATCATCAGAAACAAGCAAAATATCTATATTTTTCCATTCTCTATATACAGAAAAGCTATAGAAATCCATCAACAATAACTGCATAACCTCTTTATTGGCGCTAGGTTGATTTTTTATAAACTCTTGAAAAACTTTCTTAATGAAAGTGTCGCCTAAATTATGATTTTCATTTGGATTTAATAACCAAGATAAGACATTGCTATGCCTTATCTCTGTTTTGCATATTTTTAGAACATCAAATAAATTGAAGTGATTTTCCCATTTTTGAAGCTCATCTAAGCAATTTATATCTAAAAGAAAATTCTTTAGTGCTTCTTGGTCTTGCTTTTCCATATTAACCTACTTTGTCTGTTTTTGATTTTAAGATAGTATCTAATAAATTATTAATTTGCAATAAAATACAAATTTATAATTGCATATATATCAGATATTTGTTACGATGAAAATGCCTATAAAGAGTGTGCGAGGGACAAGCCCAAAGACCACACAGCAACCGACAAGATGCACGGTGCTAATGCTTGAACGATGGGAAACTTTCTAAACCTATCGTGAACGATGGGTTTTCTTTCTTCTCTTTTAGGCAATATTTAACTGTAAAGGAGAAGATTATGAAAAATTATGACGTAAAGCAAATAAAACAAAAAATAAGTAAAATAAAATGTCCTACTCATATAAAGGCTGCGATGTATTCTACTGAGGTTGGCAAAATGTTTGAAGATGAAAAATACAAATATTATAGCGGTGCAGGTGTATATCGTAGAGATGATGAAGGTATTGTTGAGTTTTATAAAGGTAAAGGAAAGTGGATTTCTGTTGATTACGATATAGATGAAGCTTTACGATGGGATGATAATTTTATGGAAATAACAACTCAAGATTCTCTCGATTTTCATATAAAAGATTGGGATAAGAATAGAAAATAATAAAAAATTTATCCTTTTAACCACATCTTGTAACACCTAATGAATTAGTCCTACATTTGGTTTTCTTGCCGTTTTGGTCGGTGTAGGTTGTAACGCCCAATGAATTTGTACGAGCTTTTATAGTGTTGCCTTTATTATCCTTATAAGTAGTCGTCCCAAGCGAATTTGTCCTTGCTGTTCCTCTTGTACCATCGCTACCGGTATAGGTTGTTGTACCCAAAGAGTTGGTTCTTGCTTTTACTTTATTTCCTTTATTATCGGTATAAGTCGTTACACCGAGTGAATTTGTGCGAGATTTGATAACCCGACCGTCACTATCCTTACAAGTTGTAACCCCCAAAGAGTTGGTAGAGCAACGCATATCAGCCCAAGCCGAGCCGGCAAAAAGCATACAAATCAAAGCAACTACATATCGCATAAAAACATCTCCTAATATCATCATCTTACAGGCCATATAACGAAAAAACAAAGAAAAAAGTTTGGTTTATAAACTTTAATTATATATTTTATACAAATAATATGATATCATAAATTTATGTATGATAAAATATCGGAACATTAATAATGATTGAATATAACAACGAAAAACAAAACGAAGAAACAAATTTTATAGGAAAAACCAGGTTTTATGATGATTCTGGAAATGTTGTTGAATCTCTCAATCAAGATAGAGAAATTTTTGTTATAAATTTTCCCGGTTC
>SUUX01000014.1 GCA_015062305.1 Alphaproteobacteria bacterium | reverse complement strand
CCACTAACGATTGTACTGGTAACAAAGAACCAGGCGGCAACACCTGTACTGATGTTATAAATGGTGTCAATAGCACAAAGCATTATAGCGAATGTAACTGTATTACTACCAAATATCCATACACCTCATGCCCAAATAATTCTAAACCAAGTGAAGCAAGTGAAGATAATTGTGAAGATAGTGTAAAACACTATAGTAAATGTGTTTGTGATACCACAATCTATAAATATCCTACACAGAGTTGTTCTGGCGGAAACCTGCATGGAGATACATGTAAAGGCTCTGACAATGTCACTCATTATGAAAAATGTACAGTTTGTGGAGATTGTCAAAATTGGGATAGCTCTATAGAGGAATGCTATATTAAAAGTTGCCCTACTGGTTCTGCTAGTGATGTTTCCCAATGCCCCAATAACGATTCTGTCTCCACTCCTAACTATTGTAAATATGAAATAGGAGACAAGGACATTTGTGGTTGCGCACCATGCAATGCAACTTGCGCTGATGGTTATATGGCAGAAAGCACTTGCGCAAATCAAGCCAGTGGCAATAGAACAGCTATATTTACACAAGCAGGAACCTGCGGTTCGATCTCTTGTGGAACCTGTAGTGTTGATTGTCGAGATCCATACCATGATGACTCTACCGAATGTGGAACGGACACAACCAGATGTGTATATGATATAACAGGTGAAGATGGTTGTGGTGAATGTTCTTATGCTTGTAACAATGAGAATGGCTATTATTCCAGCACATCTGGTTGCACTGGCACATTGCAAGCCAACGCCGAGTGGGTTCTAAAAAACACAGGAAACTGTGGATCTACAATCACCTGTGGCACCTGCGCACAACAATGCAAAACCAATTTTGTGGATACCTTTAGCTATTGGTGTGCCAAACCGGCAACGCATAACTGTGCAATGCTAGGCTATTCAACATCTGTCACATCATGTGAGACAGGTACCCTCATCAAATGTCCGTTTGATACCTCTTATGGAGTATGTGTGGGCGGAGGAGCAGAAACTTCCGGTGATGGCAACAATTGCGATGCAACTTATTCTTTAGATAGCTGTCCTTACAGTGAGGGTGCAGAATCTTGCAGTGAATGCGGAGGCAAATACAGGATTGATTGTTGCAAATCTGGTTACACCTGGTCAAGCCACCACTCTTGTTGCAACACCAATAACAACAGATATCACACCTGTCCTTTTGGTTGGTATTGTACGGCAGAGGCGGATTGCTACATAATAGAACATTGTGCTTCTGGATTTATAGATTGCTATGGAGATTGTGTCCAATGCCAAGATGAAAACTGCAACTCATATTCATGTGAGTACGATACCAGATACCCATGGAAGACAGAAATTATTCAGTGTGCTTTGTGGTAAGATGAACAGATTTAAGGTTTAAGGAGATAGACGATGAAAAAACTACTATTATCAATAGGCTTGTTGAGCGGAGTGATGTTGTCTTCAACCACAGCTAATGCAGCATGTGTTGCCGCCGACTGCGCTGCTTTGGGCTACTCCACAGCAACGGTAGAGGGATGTACACGCTATATCGTGTGTCCCTTTGATACCAGCTACAAAGCGTGCGCCAGCACCAGCTCGGAAACCACCGGCACCATGACATGTGAAGAAGCTGTCGCTGCAGCAGGGGGAATTTATTTGGGCGATAACATGGTATATAGAGGAACAATAGAGCATACCGAGAATAAGGATGTGACTTATTATTCACATTGTGCTGATATTGATAAGATTATAATAAAAGGTGGAGGAAAAGTAACTTTTAGAAGGGCACTAGAAATTAGCGAATGTGTTGGTCAAGCAAATACGACGTGCGGAACTAACGAAAGATGGTATGCTGGAACGGTTGTATTTGGCAGCACCTCAGGAATGCCCTCGGAAATAGAAATTAATTGGCCACAAAAGGCACCTACTTACGCAGAAACTTCAATCGGAATCGGCTCTGTTCGGTTAGCAACGGGAGCAACACCTACGATTAGTTTATATGCAGATCAAATAAATATTCCTAATTTATCCATGACGAAGAGGCCAAATCAGCCTCCCGTAATAATAAATATTGAAAGCACTGATACTAATACCTCTGCGATAACATCTATGGGGTTATATTGTTTGCAGGAAAGTACAGGGAATTGCGCTGTGATGGTGAGAATGTTCGGTGATGGACATTTCCATTATAAAGACTGTCAAACTGAAGGCAGTAACGCTTATGATGGTATAACAGCTAATACAGATGTAACATGTTATACATCTAATGGACAAAGCGAATGTTTGCCTCTTTATAATTATGGTTATGATTGTCAATACAATAGCGCTAACGACTATCTGTAATATAAATTTCATATTGGCAAGGAGCTATTTAGACAGAAATACTTCTAAACCCTAAAACCCTTTCTGTTTGAAACAAAGTATTCTTGCCAATGCCTCCTTTTAAGACCTTGCCGGAAATGCAAGGTCTTTTTTTATTGCAAGCAAAAAAAATGGCACACAATTTGCATATATTACCTTAAGATTAATTGACTTTATTTGAGGTTTGAACCCAATGATGTATGCAAAGACCATAAAATCCGCCAGTTTGGCCATAGTGATGATGATGTTTTCGGCATTGAATCATGACGCATGGGCTGTTTCTAGGATTAAAGATATTGCCGACTTTGAAGGAATAAGAGACAACCAATTGATTGGTTATGGCTTGGTTGTGGGTTTGAACGGTACCGGAGATAACATTAAGTCGGTAGATTTTACCAGAGAGAGCTTGATTTCTATGCTGGATAAGATTGGCATTAATGCTCGTGGCGGACAAATCAAATCTAAAAACATTGCAGCTGTTATGGTAACAGCTAATTTGCCGCCTTTTTCCAGACAAGGTAGCCGTATAGATGTGATGGTCAGTGCATTGGGTGACGCTAAGAACCTGCAAGGCGGTACTTTGTTGGCCACACCTTTGGTTGGTGCTGACGGAGCTGTTTATGCTGTGGCTCAAGGTCAGGTTGCTGTGGGAGCTGTTTCTGCCAGAGGAGCAACACAATCGGTTTCTAAGGGTGTGCCGACTTCTGGACGTATCCCAAGTGGTGCTATTATTGAAAATGAAATCCCTTTTGAATTAGAAAGTTTGAACAGCATTACTATTGCTCTGAGGAACCCAGACTTTACAACCTCTCGCAGAGTGGCAGATGCAATTAATGCCTTGTTGGGTACAACGGCAGCAAAAGCCATTGACTCTGCAACAATTGTGATGGATGTGCCAGAGGCTTATAAAGGCAAAGTGGTTGACCTAATGACAAAAGTTGAGCAGCTGCAAATTCAGCCGGATCAATTGGCAAAAGTGGTTATTGATGAGAGTTCCGGAATTATTGTTATTGGTAAAGACGTGAAGATTAATCGCTTGGCTATTGCACAAGGAAACTTAACAATCAAAATTACAGATGTGCCTTTTGTTTCTCAGCCTCTGCCTTTCTCTGACGGAGAAACAATTACAGCTGTGTCTACCATGATTGACGTGGAAGAAGATACTGATGCCAAATTAACAGTTTTGAACACAGGTATAAGTCTGCAAGATTTGGTAGACGGATTAAACACCTTGGGCGTTACACCCAGAGACTTGATTAGTATTTTGCAAGCAATCAAGGCTAGTGGCGCTCTGCAAGCAGAAATCGAGGTGATATAATGACTGATATTATGACAAATGCATCTATGATTGCTTCGGGACTGTGGAATAAAGCTAGTGCTCCGCTGGTTAGTAAAGATATGGCAAAAGCAGAGAAGTCTGCTGAGGACTTTGAGGCTTTCTTTTTGACCAAGATGATGGAAAGTATGTATGAAGGAGTTTCTACAGATGGAATGTTTGGTGGTGGTCATGCTGAAAAAATTTATCGCTCACTGTTGTTAGATGAATATGGCAAAGAAATGGCAAAACTCGGAACAGTGGGGGTTAAACAAAGTGTTATGCGCTCAATATTAGAGATGCAAGAAGCTATGAATAGTGGTGTTATCCAAGGATAGGAGGGGAAAATGCAAGAAGTAAATTGGGAAGAAGTTAACAACAAAATTGCAGATTTGCTAGATGTGATTGATGAGTTTGCAGATTTGTTGGAAAAAGAAAATGCCGCATTGAAAGCTTTTGACGTGGAGGCTGTGGGCAATTTGTTTGAACAAAAAGCAAAAACTGTCGGAGCCTACAGAAGTATGAGTGCTTTCTTTATTAAAAACCAAAATTATTTGAGCGGAGCAAACGCAGAGCTTAAGGCAGAACTTAAAGATGCATCTAAAGACCTAGATGAACTGCTAAAAGAAAATGAACTGCTGCTCAAAACCAGAATGGAAACCAGCAAAAATGTGATGGATACCATCATAAATATTGCAAAAGTAACTAACAATAGAAATGCAACTTCTTATGGTGCTCGTGGAAATTATTCGCCACAAGATAACAGCAAGAATGCGTTAGCTATAAACAGAACTTTGTAGGAGGTGTGTCATGGCTCTTGTACCTAGTTTATCGACATCTTTAAGCGGGATGAAAACTGCTCAGGCTCAGCTTGACATTATTAGCCGCAATGTGGCAAATGTGGACACCGAAGGTTATACCCGTAAAGTGGCACAACAAAATAATATGGTGCGTGCCGGATATAGCATGGGTGTTGCTATGGGTGAAATAGGTCGAAAAGTTGATGAAGGTCTGCTTAAGAGCTATTTATCATCTAATGCGCAGACCAATAATTATTCGGCAAAAAATGACTACTTAAGCAAGATTGAAGTGAGCTTGGGAACCCCGCAAGGTGATAATTCTATATCGGCCAATGTTGCTAACCTGCAAAGTGCTTTTGAAACTTTTGCAACGGACATTACATCTTCGGCAAGCAGATATAACTTGCTGAATCAGGCTCAGACTTTTACAAATCGCTTGAACTCTATATCTGCAGAAATTCAGGGATTGCGCGGAGATGCTGATTTGAAAATTGCCGCCGATGTGGAAAAAATTAATGAGTTGCTTGATTCTCTTAGCAATCTGAATGATGAAATTGTAAAATATGATATCTTAAGATATGAAGGCAAAGCAGACTTATTAGACCAAAGAGACACTGCTTTGCGTGAGTTGAGTGGTCTGATAGATATATCTTATTTCAAAAGAGAAAACGGAGCTATTGTGGTGCAGACTGGTAACGGTATTACGTTGCTGGACAGTGATCCGCATAAACTTTCGCACACTGCCCTCACCCAAGCAAGCCCTACAATTACTTATGCCGGTGGCGGTATTAATGGTATCTATGTTGATGGAAAAGATATTACATCATTTATAAAAGATGGAGAAATTAAGGGGCTGATTGAAGTTAGAGACGTTATTTTGCCATCTTTGCAGAGCCAATTAGATGAACTTGGTGGTACAATGATGAATGAAATAAACAAAATTCATAATCATGGTACAGCTTATCCGGATACTCCAGATATATTGACAGGTAATCGTGTCTTTATACAAGATGGAGATACTTATCCTCAAGGAATTAAAATTGAAGAAGGTGATGTGCGTTTTACAATCTTTGGAGCAGACGGAAAACAAATTGCTACAGCTACCCTGGTTGGTGATATCGGTTTTCAACAAGGATCTGTTTCTGACATGGCAGCAAAGATAAAAGCTTGGCTGAATGATGAGAATGGTGCAAATCTGCCTCAGGCTGATGTGAGCATAAATGAAGATGGAAGACTGGTGATTAATACTGGTGACAGTGATTGTGGTTTTTCTATCATAGATACAGCCTCTTCTACACCGGGAGCAGAACAAAAAGATGTGGTGCTATCTTTTGATGCCGGAAACAACAATCTTTATTCTCAACAATATGAAGGTTTCTCAAGTTTCTTTGGCTTGAACAATATGTTTGTTGATGATTCAATTAATGATATTTATGATTCTAAAGTTGTGAGCCTAAATGCAAATCTTGGTGTGACAGAAATGACTATCTGGAGTTTTGCTGACGAATATAGCGGTTTTGGTTTGGGAACATTGACTATTAGCCCTAATGACAGCATTGCAGATATTGCAGACAAAATTAATAAAGACCAAGTGTTGAGCCAGTCTTTGCGGGCTTCTTTGGTGCCAAACGGTAATGGCTATATGCTAAGAATTGAAAATCTGAACGGGTATCAGATGGAAATTACCGAAACGCAGGGAAATGATCTGATTAATCGTTTGGGAATGGCTCCTTCTAATGTGGAAATTGCTCAAACAATTGCCGTGAGAAATGATATTGCAACAAACCCGGGAATGATTGTGGGCGGAGCTCCTGAATTCAATCAGTCTACCGGAAAATATGTTATGAGCCCGGCAGCTAATAATATTGCAAATGAGATGGGTGAAACTTTTGTTGCTTCTCACAACTTTAAGCAATCCGGCACCGTGGCTCAAACACAAGCAACCTTGGCCAGCTATGCCTCAACATTTGTCGGGAATATTGCTTCTCAAGCAAGCAATGCAGAGAATTCTCTGGCATATCAACAAGAACTGACAACATCTATTGCAACTAAAGAAGCTAAAATCAGTGGGGTTGATCTTGATGAAGAACTAGGTCAGATGATTATATTTCAGCAGACCTACGCAGCTTGTGCTCAGGCATTTACAGCATCCAAAGAAATTTTGGATATGTTGCTGAATATTGTATAGGAGGATTGAAAAATGGTTAGAGTTCCTACTTATGCCAGTTATATAAATATGATGAACCAAACTTTGAGAAATAAATCTCAGTTTGAGTTATATAACTATCAAAGTATTACGGGCTTGAAAGCTCCAACTTATTCGGGATACGGAGCAAGCGCCTATAGTATTGTTAATTTTGAAGCTACTCTTGATGTGACATCAACTTTTTTGGAAAATAATAAGTTGCTGAATGTAGAGCTGAAAGCAATGAATACATCTATGCAATCTATTAATGACACAATCAGTGACTTTAAAACCATGCTTAGCAACTTTACCGGTGCAGAGGTGGAAAGATTGACTCCCGACTATACGGGGGGCGAAATTACCTTCACCAACAATGAGCCTGCAACCTATGTTGGCAAAACAATTACTGTTGATGGCGTACAATATACTTTTACTGACGGCGATGCAACCGGAAATAATATTGATTTGTCTGGAATTGCCGCAGATGCCGGAACAGAAGGATATGCTCAAAAAGTGATGGATGCTCTGAAAAATAAGGTTGACCCAACGGGTAAATATCCGGAGTTTGAGTTTGATGGCGCAACATTTAAATTTCCTCTGTACACTATTAATGGTGGCTCTACGATTTTGAGTGCCGATGGGGTTGAAACTGGCGAACCTTATACAATGAATCAAGACCAAGCGCATAATTTGAATGAACTGCAAAACTCGGCTTTTACAACACTTAAAATGTTGGCTGATAACTTGAATATTCAAGCAAACGGAAAATATTTGTTTGGTGGTGGTGATGCTACACAATCTCCTATTAATTTTCCATTTAAGACATTAGATGAGTTTCAAGCCTATTATGATGGGGTGAACATCAAATTTCCAACCAATTCTGCAGCAAATTTGTGCAATAGAACTCTAACCAGCGCACAGACCGGTGGATTGACAATTGATTTGGTTGAGGGAAATCAGTTTAAAATTACTCCAGATAAGGAAGGTGGTTTTCTGGAAGAAGCTGTTACAGCAAACCCCAATACGACAGGAAAATTGACTTTCAATGCTGATAAAAATACACTGAATGCTACTCAGTATGGTGCTTTTAATACCATAAAAGCCGGTGATACCTTGATAATTGGCGGAACAGCAGATAACAACAAATCTTTGGTGGTTAAGTCTGTTTCTTCTGATGGAAAAACTATCGTATTTGAAGAAAGTGTGCCAGGAATTGCTGACGAGGTTTTGGATGACCCTACCGGTGTTACACTCAAGACATCTTTTCCGACAGGTGCAGTAATAGACTTGAATAACATGGGAAATAATATTGCCCCAAGAGTTCAGGTCTTGGGCGTGAATGTTGACGGAACATTGAATGTTCGGGCAGATCCAGATTATTTTAATGCAGATAGTGTCAGAATTGAAGATTCTTCTAGGTGGAGTATGTCTACAATGACTTATTATACCGGAGGAGATCTTAATCTGGAGCGCCGCATATCTGAAAATCAATCGGTTACAATGGATGTGACTGCTAATGACGGAGCTTTTGAAAAGTTATTTCGTTCTTTGGGACAAATTGCACAGGCTAATGTGGTTGATACCAGAAATCCGGCAGATATTGAAGGATTGATACAGCCTAATAGAGCATATGATATTATGATAACTGCAAGCAAGCTGATTCAAAGCGCTGTTGATGACAGTGGAGAGACAACCAAACACGGCGCAAATTCAAGTTTGTATGTTGTTAGCGCAAAATTAAATGCAAACTATGTGTTATTGAACAATGTAGATGAAAACTTGACTTTGGTGAAAAACAATTTGCAATCTAGTGTTGATTCCCTTAAGAATGTTGATAAAACCGAAGCTGCTGTTAAAGCTCTTCTGGCACAAAACAACCTAGAGGCATCTTATTCGGTATTGCAAAATGCCTTGAGCTTGTCTTTGCTTAACTATATCGACTAAAAATATAGTGAATTAAAAACCCCTGCAATGCAGGGGTTTTATTTTATCTATTTATGAAACATGGATTGCCACTTTTCACTCATGGTTTGGAATAAAACATAGAGTAGAGGAATAACTATCAAACCAGCAGCTGTTCCGAGCAACATACCGTAGAATACCGGTACACCGATTGCAATACGACTTGCGGCTCCGGCCCCAGTAGCGACAATCATTGGTAACACACCCAAAATAAAGGTGAATGCAGTCATCAGAACGGCTCTGAAACGTTCTTTAGTGCCAACCATGGCCGCTTTGACAATAGATGCGCCTTTTTCTTGTTCTTCTTTGGCAAACTCTACAACCAAAATGGCGTTTTTGGCGGATAATCCAACTAGCAATATTAACCCTAATTGAGCATAGATGCTCAATGGCAAGCCGGTGATAAACAGCCCAGCCAGAGCTCCGAGCATGGAAACAAAGACCGAACTCAAAACCGGCAAAGGAGTTATCCAACTTTCATATTGAGCAACCAAGAATAAGTAGCCAAATGTAATTGCTAAAGCCAATAAATATCCAATCTGCCCACCACTGGCTTTCTCTTGATAGCTAACAGAAGACCAGTCATAGGTGAAACCCTTGGGAAGCTTTTGAGATAACTTTTCCATGGCATTCATCGCTTGGCCTGTACTAACAGAATTGTTTTGAACAGCCGTGATAGATGCGCTAGGGTACTGGTTATAACGAGTAACCACACGTGGAGATAATACTTTTCGCAAAGTAACAACACTACCCAGTGGCACCATTTGACCGTTTTTGTTTTGGACATAGAGCTTGTTGATGCTGTCTATATCTTTGCGGAACTTCCAATCTGCTTGAATCATTACCTTGTTTACTTGGGTTCCGAAGTTGACATCGTTAACATAGCTGGAACCTAAATAATTTTGTAATACAGAAAAGATGCTACCAATAGAAACCCCCATAGCTTCTGCCTTTTGGCGATCTATGTCTATGAAAATATTAGGGGTCTGGGCCGTATAGGTTGTATAGGCATAATTAACCTCAGGTAATTGATTAATCTTCATCAGTACACTTTGAAGAGCTGCTTCTAATTGTTGAGGATTATCTGTTTGGGTTGAAAGAAAACGATAATCCATGCCGCCGCTCATACCCAACCCCATAATGGCAGGTGGCTCAAACAAGTTTACCTGTGCTTGAGGTTTGCCTGATACTTTAGCCAAAATGCGATTCATAATGTTGGTGGAAAAAAGTTCTTTGTCTTTTCTTTCTGCCCAAGGGCGCAAAGCGATGAAACCAAGAGCAACGTTCTCTCCTGTACCGCCAATAAGAGAAACACCAGCTACAATCATAACGCTGTCTACACCCTTTTCTTCTTTGATAAGTGGATATATCTCATCAATGAATTTTTGGGTGCGTTCACGAGTTGCACC
Source organism: Alphaproteobacteria bacterium (assembly GCA_015062305.1). Taxonomy (GTDB): domain Bacteria; phylum Pseudomonadota; class Alphaproteobacteria; order RF32; family CAG-239; genus CAZU01. The sequence continues at coordinate 32,132 of SUUX01000014.1, read as the reverse complement.
TTCTGGCAATTGGATATTGATCATGATAACACCTTGATCTTCATTTGGAATAAATGAAGTTTGGCTAATGCGCAAGAAACCATAAACACTTGCAACTATCAAAGCAAACAGCAAAGCTATTACTGAAACCTTGCGTGCAATAATGGCAACAATAGCAACATAGGTATCTCTGGATTTGTTAACAACCCGGTTAAACCATAATAAAGGGCCTTTTTGCGCTTCTTTTAACGGGCGCAAAATAGTGGCACACAATGCAGGAGATAAGGTTAACGCATTGAGTGATGAAAATAACACAGAAGTTGAAATTGTAATAGCAAATTGTTGATAAATTTTACCGGTAATTCCTCCCATGAAAGCAACAGGCACAAAAATGGCCAACAGTACCAAAGTTGTGGCTATCACGGCTCCAGAGACTTCTTCCATGGCTCTAATGGTGGCATCTTTGGGAGACATTTTTTCTGTTTCCATAAGGTATAATACACGTTCTACTACCACAATTGCATCATCCACAACCAGACCAATTGCCAAAACCAATCCGAACAGTGTCAAAATGTTCATTGTATAGCCTAAGGCCTGCATAACGGCAAAAGTAGCAAAAATAGAAACAGGAATAGTTAATGATGGCACCAAGGTTGCTCGCCAATCTTGCAAAAAGATATAGCACACAAAAACAACCAGTATAAATGTGATTACCAACGTGAAGATAACTTCTTCTATTGAAGACTCAATATACTCTGTAGAATCGTATCCGATAATATAAGTCATATCTTCTGGAAAACTCTGAGATAATTTATCCATCTCGGCCTTGACGGCGGCCATGGCCTGAAGAGCATTGGCGCCTGATAATTGGTTGATGGCAATAGCTACGTTGGGGGCATTATTGAACTTGGAAGTAGCTCTATAACTCTCCTCTCCGATTTCTACACGAGCGATATCTTTGAGGTAAACAAGGCCTCCCTGCTCTGCCGTACGAACAATAATGTTTTTAAAATCTTCAACCTCGTTGACACGACCTTGGGTTTGCAAGGTATATACCATTTGTTGGCTTCCGTCTCCAGGCATTGCACCAACACTACCCAATGATGGCTGATAGTTTTGACTTTCAATTGCAGCACGAACTGTTTGCAAAGGGATATTCAGCGCAGTAATTTTATCGGCATCTAACCAAACACGCATACTGAGTTTAGATGAATATACGTTTACCTCTCCGACACCGTATACACGAGCAAGGTTGTTTTTTATGTTGTTTTGAACATAATTTGCCAACTCCAAAGGAGAATGGGTTCCTTTGGGTGAACCAACTGTGATAAAACCCAAAATATTGGAAGAACGACTTTTTACAGTTAAACCTTGACGGATAACCTCTGACGGCAATTTGCTTTGAGCCTGTTGGATACGGTTTTGCACTTTCACTTGCGCCATATCTCTATCTATACCAACTTTGAAAGTAATGGTTAGTTGGTAACTTGAGTTTTCAGAAGAAGAACTCATATAAAGCATATCTTCTACACCATTTACCTCTTCTTCAAGAGGAATACCTATCGTTTTGGCGACAACCTCGGCACTTGCACCCGGATATGTGGCAGAAACAACAACTTCCGGTGGTGTGACTTCGGGATAAAGAGCTACTGGCAAAGAAAAGACTGAAATAACGCCGGCTAAGGTCAAAACGATAGAAATGACCATTGCAAAGCGTGGACGTTCAATAAAAATTCTGGAAAACATTGATTATTTTACCTCCGCATTGTCAGAAACCAGCTGAGCTCTGACTTTTTGACCATCTCTTACTTTTTGTAGCCCTTGAATGATAACTTTATCTTCTGGTGACAGACCACTTAAAACAACTTGTTTATCTTCTATTATCTCTCCAAGTTCTACACGACGTTGCTCTGCAATGCCTGAATCGGTGACAACCATCACATAATTGCCATGTTGATCTTGGGCAAGAGCTCCTTGTGGAATGAGCAATGCAATTTGATCTTCAGCTTCTCCAATACGAATATCAACATAGTTACCTGGGATGAGTAAATTTTTCTCATTATTGTATTCTGCATAAACAGCAATAGTGGCGGTTTCTGAATTTACTTCATTGTCACTAAAACGAGAACGCAGATTATTAACTAAAATTGTTCCGTTAGAAAGAACTAATTCTGTTTTGATCTGACTTCCTTTACTGTCATATCTTTGGCGCATATTGAGCATATCTTTATCTGTGACAGAAAAAGCAACACGAATCGGATGCGTTTGAACAATACGAGCCAGAGTTTGCAAAGTGGAAGCAACATAGTTACCCTCTGTAACGAGAGCTTTGCCGATACGACCGCTGATGGGTGCTTTGATTTCGGTGTATCCCAAATCTATTTTGGCCAAATCAAGACTGGCTTGAGCTTGAGCCACAGCAGCTTTGGCTTGTAAATATGCGCTTTCGGCATTATCTAAGGTTGCTTTAGATGCGTAATTTTGTTTGCTTAGTGAAGATTGACGCTTGTAGTCTCTTTCGGCTCTGACCAGGTTTGCTTTGGCGCTGGCCAGCTCGGCTTCACGGAGAGATACATTGGCAATATAACGTTCTTGCTCAATGACAAATAAGATATCACCCTCGTTAACAATTGACCCTTCTTCAAACAAAACTTTTTCTATATAACCGGTAACTTGAGGCATGAGATTAACACTTTTTATTGGCTCTACATGACCAATGAATGTCTTTTTGGGAGAAATATTGCGAATCTCTAGTTCTTGAGTTAATACCATTGGCTCACCACCAGCCATTGCTCCCATTGATGCAGGTGGCGGAGTAAGTTTGGCTTTGAGAAACCACCCAAAACCCATGCAAACAACAGCAAAAGCAACGTGTCTGATAATTACTCGTTTTTGTATTTTTCCTACTAGCATTTTATTTTTTCTCCACTTTAAAACCGGCAAACAACATATCAAAACCTTGTATAAATGTAACAGACAGGCTCATAGGATAGCGCTTTGTAATATAGCTATTAATGGTTCCTCGCCACAAACAAGACAATAATATTGTTAAATCTTCTATATTTACGTCGCTTGGTATTTCTCCACTTTTTTGCATAAAAGTCAACCTTTCTTTTAACTCAATCCAAGGAGTATCTATAAGATCTGTCAGTTGTTTGAGTATATGGTCTCGCACGCGTTCAGACCATTCCATCTGAAAAATAAGAAAGCGCAAAAATTTGCAAAAATCAGCATCTGTCTCTATTGCTTTTGAAACAGCAATAAAATATTCTCTTAGATCTGAGATGTTTTTGAACTCGGCTCCTTTGCAAGGCAAGGTTTCTTCTTTTTTTTGAAACTCTTGACGAATAATTTCGGTTAACAGATCTGCTTTGTTACGAAAATGCCAATAAACAGCTCCTTTGGTAAGATTTATGCGTTTTGCAATATCATCAAAGGTTGATCTTACGAATCCTTTTTCATAAAATAAATCCAAGGCAGATCGAATAACTGCCTGTTTGGTTTGCTCTGCTTCTTCCTTGGTACGCCTAGCCATATTTATATATCTCCCATCTTACATTCTTGAAGTATGTATATGCTAGTTTATTTTTTTTTGCAAACTTTATTTTGAAAAATTTTAAAAGTAAGTATGTATAATTTGATATAAAATAGAAAAATCTGAATAAGAAAGTTCTGAATGAAAAGAACAAAAAAAAAGAACCTAGATTTATAAAAATCTAGGTTTTTCAAAGTGGTAGGGGTAGTCAGACTCGAACTGACACGGCCTGAGGCCACAAGATTTTGAGTCTAGCGCGTCTACCAGTTCCGCCATACCCCCGTTGCGTTGAAATAGATAATCCATTTAATTACTACAGTCAACTACTTTTTTTATTTTTTTTGAATTTTTTTATTTTTTTATTAAAATTCAAAAAAATATGAACCTCGCCCTAAGCTCCATCTCCAGACAAGCCTTTGGCGATATTTAGGTTTATGCTTATCAAAACATCTAGTTTGCGAGGCTCCGGTGAAGCTATGGTATCCACTGTTCTTTGGAAAACAAACATTGCCAATGACAGAATATTTTTTCTGACTTCTTTGGGTTGAGGACAATCACCTTCTTGCATTGCCGATGCGATGATAGCCCACAGTTTGCGATTTTTTTCTAATGCATCTTCAAGCTCTCCTTTGCGTTCTTCCCAGTGTTCTTTGATTTGGTTGAGTGCCGAAGCTGTGCGAATTAATGCACGGCTCTCTAATTCGGCTTGCCCCATACCAGAAACCTCATTTTGGGTATAACTTTGTGAGAGATTCATTTGCGATATATTCCTCATCTATAAAAGATTTTTTAACATAATTTCGTTATTATTATATCAAATTATGGTTACTCAATAGTAAACATTTTTAATAGCGAGTGAAATTTTATGAAAAAAGTGTTGATTTTTGCATTAATAACCGGATTAGTTTTTTTGTGGACAGCAGCAGGATATGCCTTTGTTCGTTATGAAGACAAACACCCTCAAAAAGTGAGACGCCTTACTATAACAGGATTTCACAACTATGCGCCTTTTGGATACGTGGAGCATCCGGACGAAAAAATCTGGGGGCGGTTTTTTACAGTATTTCAGCCCATGATTGATACTTTTAGACAAGAGAACAATCTAAAAATCAAAAACAAAATAACTAAAGATGATTACGAGCAACAGGTTATAGATGTTCGTCAGGGTGAGATAGATATTGCGCTTGGTGTATATCATCACACTGAAGCTTTTAGAGGACTGGAAATATTGTATCCGGCAGCATTTATTAATCCAATTACGGCTTTTGTGTTACCTAATAGAGTTAATGATATTAAAAACCTTGATGATTTGAAAAAGCTAAAGGGTGTGCGCTGGGAAAAGGAAATATATACAGACTTTGCAGAAAGCCAGCTGAAAGAATTTGATATAGTATCGGCTAAAACTCCTTTTGAAATGTTTGAATTGCTTTTTACAAAAAAAGTGGACTACATTTTAGCCAGCCAATATTTTGGTCTAATAGAAGCATCTAAGTTAGGATTGCGTAATCAAATTAGCGTAGCAAAACAAACTTTGTGGCAACTGCCAATGTTTATCGGAGTGTCTAAGTTTTCAAAAGAACGAAAAATGATAGCACAAAAACTTACAAGATATTTGGAAAAACCGGAGAATCGTGAGCTTTTGAAACAAAATATTATAAAGATTGTTGAAGATGCAGAGATAAAAGCTCAAGGCATTGTGCCTCCAACGTTCGGTTTGGATAAAAGCGAATAAGCAACTTGACCTTTATGGCGAATCGTTTAATATAACTTGCTGTTAGGAGGGTTGTATAATGGTTTTGCTAATTCATCATCCGGCATCTGCTTTCGGGCGCAAAGTTCGCTTGCAAATGAGCGAAAAAAAGATGCTCTATATATTAAGAGAAGAAGAGCCTTGGCGTTTGAGTGAAGATGTGTTTAAGCTCAATCCGGCTGGAGAGTTGCCTATTTTTTTGAATGATGGACAAATGGTAATAGGTCACTATGCAATCAGCGAATATTTGGAAGAAACATCTACTGAAATACCATTGATTTTTGGTGATGCTTTGCAAAAAGCAGAAATTCGGCGTTTAGTTGATTGGTTTGATAATAAATTTTATAAGGAAGTATATAGAAATATCGTATGTGAAAAAGTACACAAACGGTTTGCTAACGGATCTGCTCCAGACTCTAGAATATTAAAAGTCGGACTTAATAACTTGTGCTATCACTTGGAATATATTGAATGGCTTCTGGAAAGACGTCCATATTTGGCTGCGGATACTTTGTCTTTGGCAGATATTGCAGCAGTAGCACAAATTTCTGTTGTAGACTATCTTGGGAGTGTGCCTTGGGAAGATTATAGAAGTGCAAAGGTTTGGTATTCGAAGATAAAATCCAGACCTGCGTTTAAAGATATATTGAAAGACAATATTAAGGGCATTTTGCCTGCCAAGCATTATGCTAATTTGGATTTTTGAGGATATGATGAAAAATAAGATTTTTGTGACTATTGCTTCTTTGTTGCTTTGTTCTTGCACTTTGTTTTCTGATGGTAGCGGACAAGTTGTATTTCATTGGGAAAAAACAAGAACCGGTGTGGAGAAATTTTCTCGAGATCATGCTGAGTGTCTGTTGGTTTCTAAAGAATTTAAATTGTTTCCAGATTTTAGAACTTGGTTTTATGCCGAGGAAACTAAGCTAGATACCCGTGCTGACTGGAACTCTGAAAAGGGAATTTGGGCAAGTTATGTGCCTTATCCAGGGGCTCAGCCTTTGATTGTAAATTCCAGATATGATGATGAAGACATAAGTCCTGCTGCTTATAGTGATTGTATGATAGACAAAGGATATTGGCACAGAGAACATACAATACCGGAGATTACAAATATCAATTTGTATGATTATAACAAATATTATCGAAATTAATTGTGTTATTTGCTTGAATATCCCCCTCCTATGGATTTGTAAAAAGAAATTATATTTTGGTATATGGCGGCATTGCTTGAGATGCTTTGGTTTTGAGCATCTATTAGATTTTGTTGCGCAGTTAAAACATTGCTAAAATCGGTAAGGCCTTCTTGGTATTGCCGCCAAACCAGCTTGGCAACTTTTGTTTGTGCTGTTTCGGCCTGTGCAGATGCTTGATTGCGTTTATATTCATTTTGCAAAGATGTGATGGAATTACTTATCTCGGCAACGGCATTGATAAGGCTAGCCTTGTATAATTGTAATAGAGCCTTTGTTTTAGATTCCTGAATTTTGACATTATTGACCAGCGAACCCCAATGAAAAATCGGCAAACTTATGGCTGGAGAATAATTGTATATATCAGTCTTAGGTGTAATTAAATGAGACAAATTCACTGATTGCCAACCCAAAAAACCTCTGAGACTAATATTAGGATACAAATTTGCAATTGCCTGTCCAATAAGAGCATTTTGCGAAATGAGTTCCGCCTCGGCAATACGAACATCCGGACGTTTCCTGACAGTAGAGGCCGGCAAATGATATAGTTTATTAAGGTCAAAATTGAACTTTTGAGCAACTAAATTAGAATCTGGATTTGACAACAAAGTTTCCAGATTACCCGGTAGTTGCCCAACTAAAATCGTGATGGCGTTCAAATATTGTTTGATTTGGCTTTCTATTGGCGGAATTTGTGCCGCAGTATTTTGCACAATGTATTTTGCTTGATTATAATCTACATCGCTGACCAACCCTGCCTCATATTTGCGTTTGACCAAATTAAAAATTTCTTTTTGCAAACGAAGATTTTGATGCATATTTTTTAACATTTGCTGAGATTGACGCAAGTTTATATAGTTAGATGCAATTTCTGCTGTTAAGGTGAGACGAACATTGTCTAAATTTGCTCCAGCAGCTTGAACCAATGCTAAAGAGCTTTCCGTTAGACGGCGTCCACCACCCCAAATATCGAGTTCCCAAGATGCATCCAAACCAACTTGGTAATAATCAGATTTTAAGTATTCATCTTGAGATGCATAATTTTTGGAATAATGATAACTACCATCGGCATCAAATGTTGGCAAATTTTGCACAGAATTTATCTTGAACGATAATCTTGCCTGGCGTAATTTTTCAATCGTGGCATTTAGGTTAGGATTATTTTGCAATCCTCTGGCAACAAGTGTATTCAAAAACACATCGCCCAAATCTTGATACCATTTGTTCGAAACCGGCATTGAATCTGATTGCTGATTTAAGCTTTGAGCAATACTGTTATCTGAAAAAAATTGCGGACGCTTATAGTTTGGACCAACACTACAAGATGAAAGAATTGCAACTGATGCCAAAAGACAATATTTATAAACTTTCATCTTTGCCTCCGTTTAACCCAGCTGTGTATGATATTTTGCCGTGTCCAGACCATTCTTTGATACTCTCGAAAACAGCAAATAATGACGGAATAAATATTATGCCTACAAATGTTGCTGCTATCATTCCATAAAAAACAGCTGAGCCTATGGCTATTTGGCTGGCTGCTCCAGCACCATCGGCCACAACCATCGGAAACACTCCCAAGATAAATGTTAGGGCCGTCATCAACACTGCTCTAAAACGTTCTCCAGCGCCTTTTTGGGAGGCCTCTAAAATACTATCGCCTTTTTCTCTATAATCTTTGGTAAACTCGACAATGAGAATGGCATTTTTGGCGGACAAGCCTATAAGCATAATGAGACCTAACTGTGCATATATGCTCAAGGAAAGGCCCATAAAATGCAAACCAATCAAAGCTCCGAGAATGGCAAAAACAGTAGAAAACATAACAGCAAAAGCCAGCATCCAGCTCTCGTATAGAGCCACCAAAAACAAATAGCAAAAAACCAGCGCCAAAGCTATTAATATCACAGCCAATCCGGCAGCTTCAACCTCTTGAAGGCTTAGACCTGTCCATGCAATTTCAAAATTTGCAGGCAATAGTTTTTGTTTGATTTTTAAAACGTCTTCTATAGCTGTTCCGGTACTTATCATTGGGGCTGCTTGAGCGGTGATGGCTGCGGCGGTGTATTGGTTGTAGCGATAAATAATTTTTGGTGACAAAGTGGTGCGAACACTTGCAAAACTTTTGAGCTTTATTTGACGTCCTTCTGTGGTTGGAATGTACAAATTTTCTACGCTTTCAATATTGCGACGATAAGGGAAATCAGCTTGGATAATAACCTTATTTACTTGTCCGCTCAGAGTTATGTTATTTACATAACGAGAACCCAGATTGCTGGACAAAGCATTAAATAAATTTGCAACTGGAATTTTGTAGCTTTCCAACTTGGTGCGATCTATATCTAAATAAATATGCGGAGTATCGGCGGTAAAAGTGCTGAATGCATAAGACAAATCGGCAGAAGTGTTCAGCCCTTGTAAAAATACTTCTAATTTTTTGAATAATTCTGAGGGGGTTGTATTGTTGTCCGTGGCCAAAAGCTCTAAAGTCAAGCCATTACTCTGACCAATGCCGGGAATTGATGGCGGCGCAAAAAAGTTTATTTGTGCGTTAGAAAAAGAAGAAGTTTCCTCCATAAGTTTTTGAGTTATAGCTTCTACAGATAAATTTTGATTTTTTCTTTTAGCCCAGGGGTCTAGCCCCACAACTCCTAAGGCAACATTCTCGCCACCACCTCCGAGCATTGAATAACCTGCCACAGAAATAAAGTAATTTACTCCATCTATTTGCATTGCTTTTTCTGATACTTCTTGCAAAATTTGGTTAGTTTGATTGATTGAAGCTGTTTCTGCCAATTGAAAATTGGCAAAGATTATCCCTTGATCTTCTTCCGGCAGAAACGAAGTGGCTGTAATCCTAAAACCAATAATACCTATTATAATAGATGCGATGACAATAGCAGATGTAGTTTTGAGATGACTTGATAACCACCCAACAATTATCAAATATTTATTTTTATAACTTTCAATAAATTGGTTAAATGTTTCAAAAAAAGCTCCGCTTGTTTTTTGTTTTTCTTTCTTGAGCAATACAGCACAAAGAGCCGGCGATAAGGTGAGAGCATTAAAAGCCGAGAACACAACCGAAGTGGCTACCGTTACGGCAAATTGTTGATATATTTTGCCGGTTATGCCTGCCATGAGCCCAACCGGAATAAATATCGAAAGCAAAACAAATGTTGTGGCCACAACGGCACTGGCAATTTGCTTCATTGCTTTTATTGAGGCAGACTTAGCATCTAGGTTTTCATTGGCCATTAGATACTCTACACGTTCCACGACAATAATGGCATCGTCAACTACAAGGCCTATGGCCAAAATCATAGCAAAAAGAGTTAAGATATTGATATCAAATCCTAACATATATATTACAGCAAATGTGGCAATAAGAGATACGGGTATAGTTATAAGAGGAATAAGTGTAGTGCGTATTTTTTGTAAAAAAACATAAGTTACCAAGACAACCAAAGAAAAAGTTATAACTAGGGTTTCTATAATACTTTCGATAGATGCTCTAACATAAGATGTGGAATCGTATGCAACTTTTAATTCCATATCTGAAGGAAAAGTTTGGCTTAGTTTGGAAATTTCGGCTTGTACATTGTCCATGATATTTAGAGAATTAGAACCCGGTGTTTGGCTAAGTCCGATGATTACCGCCGGTGCATTGTCATAGTTGGCGTTAAGTTGATAATTATCTGCGCCAAGCTCTATTCTGGCAACATCTTTAAGCCTTACAACTCCCCCTTCTGCAGAAGTTGAAACGATGATATTTTTGAAATCTTCTACATTGTTTAGCAAGCCTTTGGCCGTTAGAGAAAGAACAACCGTGGTATCTGGATTGCTTGGCGCACTGCCAATTGTACCTATGGAAGCTTGAGTATTTTGCGAAGAAATAGCATTTGAAATATCTGATGCAGATAGACCTAATGATGTTAGTTTGTCTGAGTTGAGCCAAATGCGCATAGAATATTGAGGTCCATAAATAGAAACATCACTGACACCGGCGATGCGGCTTAGAGGGTTTTGGATGTTTGTATAAGCAAAATTGCTAAGAAAAAGATTGTCGTGGCTATTGTGTGGAGAACGTAAAACTAACATTCCCAACATATTTGACATTTGAGTTGAAACCTCTAACCCCTCTTTGTTTACGATATCGGGAAGTTGTGATGATACTTGTTGTAAACGGTTTTGAACTTTTACCTGTGCAATATCGGGATCTGTGCCAACATCAAATGTTATGGTCAACTCATAAGATCCATTATCATCAGAAGTAGATGACATATATAACATACCCTCCACACCATTTATTTGATTCTCGATGGGAACAGCGACAGTATCAACCAGAACTTGGGCATTGGCGCCCGGATAGGTTGTTTTTACGACAATCTGAGGTGGCGTTATTTGTGGGTATTGAGAAACAGGTAAAACAATTATGGCTAAAAGCCCAAGCAAGACCATAATGATTGATATTACTCCGGCAAAACGTGGCTTATCTATAAAATATTGAGAAAACATTAGCTTTTCTCCTCAGATATAATGTTTATTTTTGTTTTAGAGCCTGGTTTTAGTTTGCCTAACGGCTCGATTATCAAATATTCATCAGAGGAAAACGGAGTGGAAATCAGATATTTGCCATTTTGCTCGCCAACAATTTGAACTGTTTTTTTGAAAATGGTATTATCTTTTACGGTATAAACAAATGTTTCTTGCGGAGTTAGGTATACAAAATTTTGAGCAATCCAGTAAGCATCTTTGATATTTTTTTCTATTATCACATCGACATAAGAATTTGCTAATAGTTTGTGTTCAGAATTGGCAAAATCTGCGTATACAGAAATGGAATTTGTGCTTTTATCTACAGCATTGTCAGAAAACTTAAACTCTCCGTCTTGAGGATAAATAGAGCCGTCTGAAAGTTTGAGATAGATGCGTTGGTTGGCAAAAAGAGTGGTATTGCTTTGCTGTGCTTTAGAAAGATAATTTAGATAATCTTTGTTTGTAATGGAAAAAACCACCCGAATCGGGTTAAACTGAATGATAGAAAGCAAATTGTCCGTACCGGCAGCCACATAGTTTCCTTTGGTTAGTGCGACATTACCTATGATTCCGTCTATGGTGGACTGCAGTACTGTGTAGTCCATGGTAGTTTGGGCTTTGTGCAAATTGGCCTTGGCTTCGGCAACTGAGGCTAAGGCACTCAAATATTTGGCCTTGGCAGAATCTTGCTCGGTTTGAGAAGTGGCTTTTGAACCAGCTCGTCTAATACGATTGTAATAAGATGATGCGTTGTTGAGATTGGCTTGTGCTTGGGATAATGCTGCTTGAGCTGAGTCTAGTGCTGCTTTGTATTCTCTTTGGTCAATCATTAATAAATTATCGCCTACTTTAACTTCTTGCCCTCCATCTACAAATATTTCATCTATATAACCGCTTACATTAGATGCAACGGAAACTGATTTTATTGGGGTAACATAACCAACATAAGAATCCGTTATGAAGGCGTCTTGTTTGCGCAGAGGTGATACTTTTATTTGTGGTACTGATGAATTATCTTCTCCGAGTGAAGAGGCTGGATAAACAGCAAACAAGCTTATGGCCAAGCCACTAAGCAACAAAATTAATGCTCCGGCCAACGGATATGAGTTTTTTTTGATATTATTAATTTGCATTTTATCCTCCACTCTTATTTGAAATTTAAATAATCAGCGGCTTAACTAATTCAATAAGCCTAATGTTGTTTATGCTTGTGTCTTTTTGCTTGGAGGATTTATTTTTTTGGTGTAATTTGGATGAAGTTTATTTTGTTTATTTATAAAAGGGGTTTTTACATGGTTGCAAAAAAGAAAACAGAACCAGTCGTTTTGCAAGTTTTGCCAGAGTTGGAAATGGGCGGTGTAGAGCTTGGAACTATTGAGATTGCTTCTGAGTTGCAAAATCAGGGAATTAAAAATTTTGTTGCTTCACAAGGTGGACGCTTAACGAAAGAACTGCAAAAAATGAAAGTGAAGCACTTGACGCTGCCTTTGAAAACAAAAAACATATTTAAAATGAGAAAAAATGCTGATCTTTTGGCAGATTTCATAAAGAAAAACGGCATTAATATTGTTCATGCAAGATCTAGAGCTCCGGCATGGAGTGCTTATTGGGCGGCAAAAAAAGCCGGTGTTCATTATATGACAACTTTTCATGGAACATATGGACTAGGGCCTTGGGGAATCAAAAAATTATACAACAGAATCATGACTTGGGGCGAAAGAGTGGTTGTAATATCGAATCACATAAAAAACCATGTATTGCAAAACTATAAGGTTGAAGAAAGCAAACTTCGCTTGGTACATAGATGTGTTGATATTGATAAATTTAATCCGGAAAAAGTTTCTCAAGAAAGAATTATAAAAGCAGTGCAAGAATATAACATTCCTGATGACAGACCGGTAATTACTTTAATCGGAAGAGTTACTCGCTGGAAGGGGCAACATCTTTTGGTGGAAGCTCTCTCTAAAATGAAAAATAAGAATTATTATTGCATTATTGCCGGAGATGAACAAGGACGTGTAAATTATGTTAATGAGATAAAATCTTTGGCTGAAAAATATAGACTTAAGAATAGAATTGGCTTCTATGGCAAAGTTTTGGACCCTCAAGCTTTGATGCAGGTTTCTACCGTTGTGCTTTCTACTGCAATTGAACCAGAAGCTTTTGGACGCATCTCTGTTGAAGGACAAGCTATGGGTAAAATCGTAGTAGCTTCTGACATTGGCGGTTCGCTTGATACGATTAAAGATGAAAAGACCGGAAAATTATTCAAAAGCGGAAATGCCTATTCTTTGGCAACAGCTCTAGATTGGGCTTTGAAACTTGATGAAGAAAACAAGAAAAAAATAGTAAAAGCAGCACAAAAAAATGTAAAAGATAACTTCACAAAACAAATTATGTGTGATAAAACTATTGCGGTCTACCGTGAATTGGTGGAAATTTAACTTAACTAATGATATAAAAAAGGATATTTAATATGGTTGCGATTAAATTGCCTGATGGCAGTGTGATGGAAATGGAGAGCGGTGTCTGCGGTTTAGACATTGCGAATAGGATTAGTGCAGGCTTGGCTAAAGCTGCTTTGGCTGTTAAGGTTAATGAAACTCTCCAGGATTTGACAACCCCCATCACTACCGACGCAACCGTGACTATCATCACCGGTAAAGATGCAGAGGGTTTGCAGATAATCCGTCACTCATGTTCTCATGTGATGGCAGAAGCTGTTAAAGAATTGTGGCCTGATGTACAGGTTACAATTGGGCCGGCTATTGACAATGGCTTTTATTATGATTTTTCTCGTAAAGAACCTTTTACAACTGAAGACTTTGCAAAAATAGAAAACAAAATGCATGAAATTGTAAAGCGTGATGAACCTGTTTCTCGCAAAGTTATGCCACGTGACGAGGCGATAAAGTTCTTTAAAAATATAGGTGAAAACTATAAGGCAGAAATTATAGAAGATTTGCCAGTGTCTGAAACAATATCTTTGTATACACAAGGAAACTTTACAGACTTGTGTAGAGGTCCTCATGTGCCGTCTACAGGTAAAATCGGTGATGCATTTAAGCTAATGAAGGTTGCAGGTGCGTATTGGCGTGGAGATTCCACTAAAGAAATGCTTCAACGTATATATGCTACTGCTTGGGCAAATAAAAAAGATTTGGATGCTTATTTGCAAATGCTAGAAGAAGCAGCAAAACGTGGCCACAGAAAACTTGGCAGAGAAATGGATTTATTCCATTTTGAGCCAGATTATGCTCCGGGTGCTGTGTTCTGGCACGACAAAGGATATAAAATTTATCGCAAATTAATTGAATATATGCGCAAACGTCAAGAAAATAATGGATATACAGAAATTTGCACCCCTCGTGTTATGGATAGATGTTTGTGGGAAACATCCGGACACTGGGAAAAATATGGCGCACACAATTACTCTGGTCAAACAGAAGACAAAAAGTGGTTTTGCATTAAACCAATGAATTGCCCTGGAGGATTGTTGGTATATAAACAAGGTATTCGTTCGTATCGTGATTTGCCGATGCGAGTGGCTGAATTCGGCAAAGTAAATCGTTATGAAGCATCTGGCTCTTTGATGGGGTTGATGCGTGTGCGTGAATTTACACAAGATGATGCCCATATCTTTTGCACTCCGGAACAAATGGAAGAAGAATGCATTACGACGTTGAAGCTTATTTTTGATATTTATAAAGACTTTGGCTTTGACAGTGTGAAGATCTATCTGTCTACCAGACCAGAGAAACGAATCGGCTCTGATGAAATTTGGGATTTGTGCGAAAAATCTTTGGCAAATGCACTAACCAACCATGGATATGAATTTGAGATTAATGAAGGTGAAGGTGCTTTCTATGGCCCAAAACTGGAATTCATTTTGAAAGATGCAATCGGACGTGAGTGGCAATGCGGAACAATTCAGGTGGACATGAACTTGCCTCAGCGTTTTGATATCAGCTATATCGGCGAAGATGGTGAAAAACATCAACCCGTGATGTTGCACCGTGCTTTGTTTGGATCTATTGAACGCTTCTTAGGTATTTTGATTGAGCACCATGCCGGAAAGTTGCCATTATGGTTGTCTCCAGAGCAAGTTGTGGTTGCTCCAATTGTGAGCGAATTTAATGACTATGCTGAAGAAGTTGTTGCAAAGTTGCGTGCAGCAGGCATTTATGCAAAAACTGATTTGCGCAACGAAAAAATCAATTATAAAGTGCGTGAACATTCTGTAACCAAGATACCTGTTATTGCAGTTGTGGGAGCTAAAGAAAAAGAAAATCGCACTGTAACACTGCGTCGTTTGGGTTCTGACAAACAAGAATTAATGAGTTTGGATGAATTTGCAGCGACAATGGTTAAAGAAGCTCAAATGCCTAGTCAAGATAGATGAGGTAATGGTTGAAAAAAAATGGGGCGTTAAGAACGCTCCATTTTTTTTAATCTCGTCTGTTTTAGTGTCTTGTGAAAAATACCGACCAGTATAATGTAAGATAAAACTGAAACCCCTAGCACACAAATATCTGCATCTATAAGTGCGTGCATCTGAGGACTTGGTGAAATTACATTCAAAAGGCCTATTCCGAGTATTGCGGCAAAACTTGTGCAAGCAGCTATCCCGAATAACAAGACAAGAAGAGCAATAATTAGTTGAAGTATCTTCATAGCATATAATTTTTTAATTATTATTTATTGTCTGCAACATACAATATGAGAGAATGTATGTCAAACAATCTTTTGATTTAATAACAAAAAACCGGAAACAAAAAGATGCTTCCGGTTTTGAGTATTATACAATTATTATATTTTGCTTTTGAGATTAGCAATTAGAGCATCTACGCCTCCGGGATTGTTTTTGATGAAGGCCGTATATTCGTTGCGAGCGGTAATGGCCAAGCTCACGTTCTCAATGATAATATCTACTACTTTGTACTCACCGTTCTTTTCCCTAACTCGCCAAACAACCTTTGCCGGCTCTCCCTGCTCCATCGGAACTACAGAATTAACAAAAATTTGTCCTTTGGAATTGGAAGGAGATGTACCCTGGAATATAAACTTCTTTCCTTTAAACTCATCAAAGCGTTTTGACCAAGTGCTAACATTTAGTTGGCGATATACTTTGATAAACTCTTCTCTTTGTGCCGGTGTGGAGGTGCGCCAATTGCGACCTAAAACAAATTGCCCAATGAAGTCAAGATCCAAAGCTCTGTTAAACAAATTGGAAAATCGTGCATCTTTTTCTGCCTGTGGGATGTTGGCATTGATAATGTCTTCTATACCCTCGGCTGTTACATCTTTAACAAAAGCCTCAGCTTTAGAAGCATTTACCTCTGCAGAAGCTGAAGATGCAAGCACCATCAAACATCCTAAAACTGTAGCAAATATCTTTTTCATAAATTAGTCTCCTTTAGTCTTTGCATTATTCCATTTCTTCATCAAAATCAAAATCATAGGTTTGTGTTTCCTCTTGAGGAGCAAACCGACATTTGTTTTTTTGTTGATTTTGCAGATAGGCTGAGCGCATTGTTGAATAAAAATCAACAGAATTACGCTTAAAGTCATTATACCAATCCATATAAGATTCGGCAACAGAGGTGTATTTAACAGCTGCATACGGATAGGTGATTTTGTCTCGGATGTTGGCATCGTTATATGTGGCCAAGAATATTGGATCAGTAACAGAATCTACTATAGTGCCAACCAAGCTACGAGGAGAGCTGGCACCAATAAACGGTATAACCAAATATGGTCCTTGAGGAACACACCAACTAGCCAATGTTTGGTTGAATGATGTGCTGTCTTTTTCTAGCGACCAACCGGGAGCAACATCAAATGTGCCGCCCAGTCCCATGGTGCTATTTATGGCAAAACGCCCTACACTTTTGGCAGACTTGGTGAACTCTAATTGCAACAGATGATTCAAGGCAGTAATTGGCTCTTGAACATTTGATACAAAATTGCGCACTCTTTCTCTGATGGAAGGAGTTGTTATTTTGCGGTATCCTCTGGCAATTGGGAACATAATATTTTCATAGAAGCCTTCATTAAACGCAAATACTTTGCGGTTAAAGCTTTCGTAAGGATCAGAATCGGCATCAGAACGGTATGCCGATGATGTGGCTGCACAAGCTGAGGTTAAAACAATAGCTGATACAGCAAATAGCTTTTTGAATATAGGTGATATCACATCTGCCTCGTCTTTTGTTGATAATATTTCTGTAAATAATATATCATTATTTTATTTGAAAGCAACATTTTAATATATATTTTGTTTTAATAGGCTCAATTTGTTACAAATCAGAAACCTTTTGTGTTTTGCATTGGAAAATAATATTTTTTAAGATGTCCTTAGTTAAAACTTATAAAAAAGGACGTGTATCAATGAGTAATAAACCTTCTAAGCCGATTATGTTGTTTGATTGCAAAACATCTCAGAATGTTATCGGAAAAGAAAAATTTCTTAATGCTTTTGAAGCAATCTTAAATCACGGCGCATATTGCCAAGGTCCGGAAACAAAAGAATTAGACGAGAAGCTCGCCAACTATTCCGGAGTTAAACATTGTTCCACATGTGGTTCTGGTACAGATGCCTTGATTTTGGCTTTGATGGCTTGGGATGTAAAACCAGGTGATGCTGTGTTTGTTTCTTCTTTTACATTCGTGGCTTCTGCAGAGGCTCCTGTTTTGTTGGGTGCAACACCTATTTTTGTTGACTCAGATCCAAATACTTTCAACATGGATCCTAAAGATTTGCAAAGAGCAATTGATGAGGTGAAAAAAGAGGGCAAACTCAATCTTAAGGCTGTTATTCCTGTTGATATATTCGGCTCACCATGTGACTATGATGAAATTTTGAGAATCGCTCATGAAAATGGAATGAAAGTTTTGTCTGACTCTTGCCAGTCTTATGGTTCTGTTTATAAAGGCAAAAAAGCTGGCTCTATTGCAGATATGAGCGCAACTTCTTTCTATCCGACAAAACCTCTGGGTTGCTATGGCGATGGTGGTGCTGTGTTTACCAACTCTGAAACTGAAAATGACATTGTGAAATCTTGTCGTGTACACGGAATGAGCCCCGCTGACCATTATGACAATGTTCGTTTGGGTTTGACTGGTAGATTGAACTCATTCCAAGGGGCTGTGTTGCTACAAAAGTTGACTGTTTTTGATCAGGAACTTAAAGATCGCGCAAGAGTTGCTAAACGTTATGACAACGAATTGGATAGCTATTTTGGTAAACAGAAAATTTTAGACAACTGCCAATCTGCATACGGATTGTATACAATTCACTGTGAAGATCGTGATGAATTGATGACTTATTTGCGTGAAAATGGTGTGCCTTGCGGAGCATATTATCCACGCCCTGTTAATACTCAGACAGCTTATGCCAAGTGGAACAATCGTAGCTTGCCTGTTTGTGAGAAGTTGTCGAAAACAGTCTTGTCTATTCCGATGACACCATATTTGGATAATGAAGATTTGGATTATGTTATTAATACTATGAACAATTTTGCCGCCAAAAAAAAGTCTAAAGCAGCTTAATTGTAAGTAAAGTCACAAGAATCCACCACTTATAAACAGTGGTGGATTTTTTTTGTGAGTTATTATAAAATATTTACAAAAAATGCTGGACATATAAAAAATAATGAGTTATAAGCTTTTTCGTTGAGCAATGCTCGGGTAGCTCAGTTGGTAGAGCAGAGGACTGAAAATCCTCGTGTCGGCGGTTCGATCCCGTCCCCGAGCACCATTTTGAAATAAGCGCTGATTAAGGCGCTTTTTTTGTGCTCTCGCCCATCAGGCTACGCTTTTTGAAGCTTGCCTTCTTGGGGACGGGCCGCGCTTGGGGATGTAAGCGCGACTGCGATAACGCTCTGCTTATATCTTGTCTTGCAAACATCTTCCAAGATTTTGCAGACAACAACAACCAGAGCAGTGGTTGTTGTTGCTTAGCAATCCCTACTCACACCATTTGGAAATAAGCGCTGATTAAGGTGCTTTTTTTTTGTGCTCTCGCCCATCAGGCTGCGCTTTTTGAAGCTTGCCTTCTTGGGGACGGGCCGCGCTTGGGGATGTAAGCGCGACTGCGATAACGCTCTGCTTATATCTTGTCTTGCAAACATCTTCCAAGATTTTGCAGACAACAACAACCAGAGCAGTGGTTGTTGTTGCTTAGCAATCCCTACTCACACCATTTGGAAATAAGCGCTGATTAAGGCGCTTTTTTTTGTGCTCTCGCCCATCAGGCTGCGCTTTTTGAAGCTTGCCTTCTTGGGGACGGGCCGCGCTTGGGGATGTATGCGCGACTACGATAACGCTCTGCTTATATCTTGTCTTGCAAACATCTTCCAAGATCTTGCAGACAACAACAACCAGAGCAGTGGTTGTTGTTGCTTAGCAATCCCTACTCACACCATTTTGAAATAAGCGCTGATTAAGGCGCTTTTTTTTGTAAATAATTAATCGTTAAATTAAGAAATATATTAAAAATCCATACTTTTAATTTCTTGTTTCAGCTCAATCCGTTTTTGTTTGTATTTTTTACGTTTTTTTCCAAAAAATATTTTAGACATTATACTATATTTCATAGTTAATTTGCATTGATATGGCTTTATGAGGACAAACGTTGTTACATGCTCCACACCCTGTACAATTGGTTACATCTGCTATTGTCTTGTTCATAAATTAGTCCTTTATTGTAAATAAGTATATTCCTAAAAAATAAATTTTTGTTTTGTTGCTTTTCTTTTTAACTTGATTATTGGCTTGAGGAAAAATGAAATAAGCTTGTAATACCGCATTTGCGGATATTTTTTGAAAAAGCTCTTTTTTATATCTTTTTGAGCACTTTTATTTTGCATATTTCGTGATTCTTCAGCCTTTTTGATTCGATAGAAAAATAATATCTCCGGTACTCTATGTATCTTTTTGCTATGATTAAATATAAGATTAAGCCAAAGATCATAATCCTCTAAGCCATTGAAACAACTTTTGTTATACCCGCCAGACTGCATAAAATCTGCCCTGCGAAATAGAGCTGCATTCACTAAGCAATTTTGCTGAACCATGTTGTATTTATTGGGTTTGGGTAAAATCATTTCACCCTGTTGAGTGCCAAATAGCATAACACGACAAGTAATGATGTCGCCTTTTTGCTCTTCAATTGCGTTTAGCATTGAGCTAAGAGTATGAGGTTTGATTATGTCATCGCTATCAAGTGGGAAGATATAGGTTCCTAGAGCTTGAGCTATTGCATTGTTTCTGGCGGCAACAACACCTAAATTGGGCTGATTGATTATTCGAATCCTTGAGTCTTTTTGAGCATAAGCCTCCAAAATATGTGGCGAATCATCGGTGCTTCCGTCGTTTATACATATTATTTCAATATCTTGAAATGTTTGAGCAAGCACAGAATCGAGGCATTCAGCCAGATATTCTGCGGTATTATATACTGGAATAATGACTGATATTACAGGTCTGGACCTCATTTGCTGCTCTCTTTGCTTATTTAAACTATTGGTAGAATATAAAAGCAAATAACAATTGTAAATAGATTTTTAATATTACTCGTATGGAGATGACAAAAAATGAATAAGACTACCAACCTTAAGTGCTAAACGCCTATCTTTGCGAGAAAAAAGAGAAAAAAAGAAAATAATGATTGCAATATGTTGACTAATGTAATAAGACTCTCATCTATAAATTAAACGTTCGTTTCTTTTGTAGAATCGATTTTATTTTGTTGAGAGAGAAAAATGAAAAAATATTATATCGTTAGTGGCGGATTTGACCCTATACACGAAGGTCACATAGAGATGATTAAAGCCTCTGCTGATGCTTCAGATGGTGTGATTGTTTTAGCCAATTCAGATGATTGGCTATGTCGTAAAAAAGGTAAAAATTTTCATTCTATGAAAACTCGTATGGCAATTCTAAATAACCTCAAAGGAGTGATTGATGTTTTGGAATTTGATGACTCTGATAACTCTGCATCTGATGGCATAAGAAAAGCTAGAGCAAAATATCCAAACGACAATTTGGTTTTCGCTAATGGTGGAGATCGCGGTAAAGATAATATCCCTGAAGGCCCAGCATGCAAAGAATGTGATGTGGATTTGGTTTTTGGTGTTGGTGGATCAAACAAAGCTAATTCTTCTTCATGGATATTAAATAAGTGGAATAATAAGGCTAGCTGACCATGGCGATTTTTGTTTTTGATATGGATGGAACTCTCACTCCTGCAAGATTACCTATGACTGCAGAATTTGCTATTAATTTTTATGAATGGCAAAAAAGCCATAAGAGTTTCATTGCAACTGGATCTGATTATAAAAAAGTAGAAGAACAACTTCCTACTTCTGTAATACATTCTTTTACAGGAATATACAGTTCTATGGGAAATATGTTAACAGCTCAGGGTAGTGTTGTTTATCAAAATAGCTTTGTTCCGTCTAGCGAGCTAATTGATAGATTAGAATATTTCCGCAAAACCACAAAATATCCGTGTCAGCTTTATCCTAATTATATTGAGGAACGTATTGGTATGATTAATTTCTCTGTGCTTGGGCGAGATTGTCCATATAGCGAAAGAGAAAGATATTTGACATGGGACAGAAACAACCATGAACGGCAGATAATTGCACAAGAACTGCGAAAAGATTTTCCTGAATATGATATTGCCGTAGGCGGCTCAATTTCCATGGACATCACTCCCAAAGGATATGGAAAGGAGCAAATAGCCAAGCACTTACGGCAAACTTATCCTACAGAAAAAATCATATTTTTCGGAGATAAGACATTTGAAGGTGGAAACGACTATGAGCTCGCCGAAGCCCTCAGACATTTAGAGAACACAACAGTAGTTCAGGTGGATTCACCTGAAGACGTTTTAATGTATTTGAAAAATAGTGACCATGCATTTTCTGTAGATTAAGAAAGGAGGGGAATATGAATTGTAAACCTTTAGTTACGATAGTGACCGTTACCAAAAATTTATACATTGCCGGAAGAGATGAATTTTTTAGACAATGTGTCGCCTCTGTCAAAGAACAAGACTATCCTTGTATTGAACATCTGATTATAGATGGAGGTTCGACTGATAACTCCTTAAGCTTATTTGAAGAATTAGGCTTACAATATTATTCAGAAAAAGATTCAGGAGTATATGAAGCATTCAATAAAGGAATAAAATTAGCAAAAGGAAAATATATTGCATTCCTAAATTCAGATGACTTTTACATAAGCAACCAAGCTGTTTCTAAATCTGTTGAGGCTTTAGAAGAAAAACAGGCTGATTTTAGCTATGCTTATTTTAACATTGTGGATTTAAATGGCTCTTTTATCAAAAACATTGCACCTAATTGGAAAGAATGTTTTGTAAAACAACCTATTGGACATCCTACAATGTTTTCAACAAAAGCCATGTTGAAAGAACTAAAAGGATTTGATACCAGCTATAAGATAACAGGTGATTTTGATCTAATAACAAGAGCTATATTGGCAGGAAAACGGCCTGTTGGTGTTGATGCAACAATTTCGGCATTTAGAGAAGGAGGAATATCTAATATCCAAAAAGATATTTTAAACACTGAGAATATTAGAGTTATAGCAACCAACTTAAAAATATCCCCTAGAAAAGCAGAAAAAGCCTTTAGATTTGCATTTCTACCAAAAAAAATATTGCTAAACCTGCTGGATAGAACAGTAGATTTTCCGGACAAAGAACTTTTGTTGAAAAACCATTTCAGAAGATTTGTGCGTTACATTCGAAAACAAATTATAAGTATTCGTTTTCGTAAAGGTAAGCGCCATGTTGTTTTACTTGGATTTACTTTATATAACGGAGAAAATTGATGACTAAAAAAGCACTTATTACCGGAGTTACAGGACAAGATGGGTCTTATTTGGCAGAATTGTTGCTGGAAAAAGGATATGAGGTTCATGGCCTAAAACGCAGATCAAGTTCTTTTAATACCGGAAGAATTGAACACCTATTAGATAATCCAATGTTTAAATTACATGATGGGGATTTAGCTGATAGCACAAATTTAATCCGTTTAGTAAAAGAAATTGAACCAGATGAGATATACAACTTGGCAGCTCAGAGCCATGTAAAGGTATCTTGGGATTGCCCTGAATTTACAGCTGAAACTGATGCTGTAGGTACTTTGCGTTTATTAGAAGCAATTAGAATCAATGGATTAGAGAAAAAAACAAGATTTTATCAAGCATCCACATCAGAGCTTTATGGATTAATCCAAGAACCCATCCAATCAGAGAAAACACCTTTTTATCCACGCTCTCCATATGGTGTAGCCAAACTTTATTCTTATTGGATAGTGGTGAACTACCGTGAAAGTTTTGATATGTTTGCTTGCAATGGTATTTTGTTCAATCATGAAAGTCCTCGTCGTGGTGAGACTTTTGTTACTCGAAAGATCACGATGGCTGCATCAAGAATTGCTTTAGGCACACAAGAAAAGCTTTCTTTAGGAAATTTAAATGCAAAACGTGACTGGGGACATGCAAAAGATTATGTAGAAGGAATGTGGCGTATTTTGCAAAACGATAAGCCTGAAGATTTTGTTTTGGCAACAGGAACAACGACCTCTATTAGAGATTTTGTAACCATGACTTTCAAAGAGTTGGGAATTGAAATTGAATGGCAAGGTACTGGAGTAGATGAAAAGGGAATTAACAAGGCTAATGGAAAAGTTATTGTTGATGTAAATCCTGCATTTTTCCGTCCGGCAGAGGTTGAGCTATTGCTCGGAGATTCTACCAAAGCCCGCGCTCAACTTGGCTGGAAACCAACCTATGACTTGGCAGCTCTTTGCAAAGAAATGGTTGCTTATGATTTAGATTTAGCCAAAAGAGAAAAATTACTCAACGACAATGGATTTACAACAATCACTCCAAGGAATGTATAATGAGCGATATGATTACATTCATAAAGCCTGATTTTTCGTTTGCAGACGATAGAGGTTTTCTTCACCAACTTTGCAAGGATGGTTGGAAACAAGTAAATGTTTCTCAGACCAAGCAGGGAGTAAAAAGAGGCGGACACTATCATAAGCAAACGAAAGAGGCTTTTTTTATCATTGACGGAGCAGTCAATTTGCAACTTTCAAAAGGCGAAAAAAAAGAAAGCATCAGTGTAAAGAGCGGAGATTTTTTCTATTTTTCTCCCTATGTTGTGCATTCGTTCGATTTTTTGAAAGATACAACAATGGTCGCGCTTTATGATCGTCCAGTAGAGTTGCCGGATGGCAGCAAAGATATTTTTGCAGCGGAGGAATAATAGATGTATCTGATTGTTGGTGCCAACGGATTTCTGGGCAGCTACCTGATTAAAAACATTCTTGAAATGACAAATGAGAATATCTTGGCAACAGATTTAAACTGTCCGGAAGAAAGCCGAGCAAGAGTTGCTTGGCAAAAATGCGATATTACAAGTGAAGAAGATGTAATAAGCTTAAATGAAAAAACAAAAACAGAGAGCAACTTAAAAGTTATATATCTGCCTGTTTTTTTCAATGTTAATAAAAATCCAGCCAATGATAAAGTAGCATGGAATGTTAACATCATTAGTTATGCTCGTTTTTTAGATTTGATGGAAAATATTAAAGTTTTTTACAGTCTATCAACAGATATGCTGTACAAAATTGATAGAGATGTTCCATACAAAGAAGACGATATTTTGTCTCCAATGAATGATTATGCACTACATAAAGCTGCAGAAGAAAGAATGGCTATTGCTAAAGGATACAACATTGTCAGATTACCTGTAATGATGGGGCCTAGCTTATCTTCTGTAAAAAAACATTTTTATGATGATATTGTTTCCAACTTGAAAAATGGTCAAAAAATGGAGTTTTTCACTGATTCATGGAGATCTATGATTGATTTTGATACAGTCGCAAAGACTTTGATTTCCTTGATAAATACCTCCGAAGCGCAAAAGCATCCTATTGTCAATGTTGCTGGAGATGAGTGCTTATCGAAATATGATTTTGCTTTACGTTTGGCGGATAAATACGACTTAGATAAATCATTGATTGTTCCAATATCTATGGATGAAAATGAAACAATTTGGAGAGAAAAGCGTCCAAAAAAGATACTGTTGGACAACACTTTATGTAAACAAATTTTGGGACTAAGTGAACTAAAAATTAATATTTAAGGATGTAAAAGATGACAAAACAGCCATTGGTTACGGTTATTACAGTTGTTTATAATATTATAGAGAATGGGCGTAAAGATTTCCTAATACAGAATTTTGAATCCGTTCACAATCAAACATATAAAAATATTGAGCATTTAATTATTGATGGAGCATCAACTGATGGTACATTGGATATATTAAAAGAATATGCCGATAGAGGATGGATCCGATATATTAGCGAAAAAGACAATGGCATTTTTGATGCTATGAATAAAGGGCATAAAAATGCTAAAGGCGAATATGCTCTCGTGTTAAATTCTGATGATTGGTACGCCTCAAATGATGTGATTGAACACATGGTAAATAAAGCTGTTGAAACAAATGCTGATTATGTTTATGGATCTCAAAGAACTTTATCAAGATCTGGAAGATATATGAGCACATGGTCACCCTCCATTCATGCATTCTGGGCATTAATGCCTTTTAATCATCCAACCATTATGATAAAAAATTCAATAGTTGAAAAAGAAGGTTTTTATAGAACCGATTTCTCAACAACAGAAGATTACCGTTTTGTTATACAATTAATATTAAAAGATTATAAAGGTGTTGATGCAAAAAAGAAAATTGTTAATTTTAGAGAAGGAGGAGCATCATATTCACCAGATGACAAGGTGACATATTATGATTGGCTCTATAATAGGATTTCAAAGGTACTTTATTGGTTTTATTCTCAATTTGACGATAGAATTACAGAAGAAAATATAATTGAAAAATATTGCTATTTTAATGGCGGAAAATTTGATGATTTGTTTTATATAAGATTAATTAAATTTATGATTGGAAAAAAATTAAAGAATTTTAATTATAATGATTTCCTTTCATTTATAGAAGCAGTTCGTTTAGCCACAACTAAAAACGCAACAAAACAAATAAAGAAGTTTAAGTTGCTTGGATGCCCTATATTAACAATAAAAAAAGATTTAAAAGGTAGCAAAACATACAAATTATTTTCCTTTTTACCAATTCTGAAAATAAAAACAAAATAAGGACCAAAAACATGACATACGACTATATAATTCTTGGTGCCGGCATTACCGGATTAACATTAATGAAAAAGATGCGCCAAAAAGGTATCACAAACATATTGACATTAGAGGCCGAAAAAGAAGCCGGTGGTTTGTGTCGTAGTTTCTATGTCGATGGTCATTATGTTGATATTGGAGGACATTTCTTTCAAACAAAGTTCAAAGATGTCGAAGATTTTGTCTTTTCTTCTTTTCCCCGAGAAGAAATGTATCAAATGGATCCACGAATTTCTAAAATAAGTATTGAGGGAATGGATGTTGACTATCCTTTGGAGTCAAATCTATGGCAATTTCCAATAGAAAAACAAATCGAATACCTTATCTCTGTAGTTAGAAATGGAGAAGCCCTTGGAAAGCCTGAACCCAAGAATTATGAAGAGTGGATCAGATGGAAACTTGGCGATAAAATTTGTGATGGATATTTGTTACCCTATAACATAAAATTATGGGGAATTCAGCCTAACGAAATGGATGTTGATTGGTTGCATAAAATCCCCAGAATTGAAGTTACTGAGGTTTTGCGTTATTCCCTAGAACGTCAACAAGATGTTGAGAAATATCCTTGTCATAATCGTCCTTATTATCCGACGTCAGGCGGATATGGTCGCGTTATGGAAGCAATAGCCAAAGATGAAAATCCATTTATTAAATTCAACACCAGGGTTACCAAGCTTCGGTATGATGAGAATGAAAAAGTTTGGTATGTTAATGAAGAATTTAAGGCAAAAAAGGTTATTAACACAACTCCATGGCCAAATTTATACGAGGCATTAGGTAAGCCAGCACAAATTAAAGAACAGATTCAAAAAATAAAATATAATAAAGTTGTTGTTTCTTTATTTGAGACTGATGATAACCCAACTAATTACCATTGGCGCTATCGTCCTGAAATGAGTGAGCAGCATCATCGTGAGTTATATATATCCAACTTTGTTAAAAACAATAAAAATTATGGTGTCTTTACAGAAACAAATGCAGACAGGTTTGATGCAGATAATCTAACATTTAAAGGTCGTAATTTATTTAATTATACCACTCCTGCTGCATATCCTCTACCATTAATCGGACGCACACAAGCAATTAAAGAAATATTAGATTTCTTCAAACCCATGCACTTGTATGGTGTTGGTCGTTGGGGCGAGCATCAACATCATAATCACGATGTATGTATGAAACATGCGATTGACTTTGTTGCAAATTTATAAACACCGTATCATAAAGAAAAAAGAAAGGGGATTAGCCCCCTATTCTTACATATTCAGATACATGGTGGAGAAGCTGAGGTAGCTGGCAAAAGCGAGCCACAACAGATAGGGTATTTGCAAGGTGGCGGCCAGTTTGCTGATGTCTGAAAATCTGATGCTCATCCAGATTGCACAGGCGAGCAAGGCTATTGATAGCCATGAGCCAAAGCTAAACATACCTAAACCAAAAAATATGGGGCTCCACGCATAGTTGATTGCCAGCTGGATGCCATAGGGGCGCAGATAATATGAGGCGTCTTTTTTGCGCGCACGAGCTTTGGTGTAGACCAGCCACGAGCTAAGCCCCATGAGCAAATATAAAATTGTCCACACTATCGCAAATACATAGCCAGGTGGGCTAAAGGGTGGCTGATTGAGTGTGATGTATGTGCCGCTGATGTCTCCACTGATAAGACCAGATATCTTGCCGCCAATTAGCGGGAGAACAAAAAATAAGATGAAAATCAGACCTTTTTTCATGATATGTACTCCGTGATGAAAAAATGTGCAAAAATTCTGTATATTTATTAATAACATAAACCTTTTATTAAACATTTGAAGATATCTTGACAATGATTTTTAAGAGTGACTTTTTTATATGGAGATTAGAACTATGATTAAATTTAGCGATAATGCAATTCGTGAAGCAGCATACTACATTTGGCAAAACAACGGTTGCCCTGCAAATACCAGTGTTCAAGATTGGAATGCAGCTATCAACCAACTCAGCGCTATGGCAGCTATTAAAAATGCCAGCAAAAAATTGGCTTCTGCCAGAACTGCATCTGCTAAAAAAAGTTTGGCTAAAGCTGTTAGCTTGAAATCTGCAAGCTTGAAAACTTCTTTGTTGAAACCTGCAAACTTGAAGAGCAATTCTACAAAGTTGTCTAACAACTCAAAGAAATCTTCTAACAACACAAAGAAATCTTCTGCAAGCATCTCTGCTTCTGCAAAATTGACTTCTATCAAATTGACTTCTAAAACTACAGCTACAAAAAAGCTTTCTACTTCTAAGAAAACTTTGACAAAGAAGTCTAAATAAGAACTGTTTGGTTCGGTAAACAAAACCCGCCTTATTTGGGCGGGTTTTTTGTGAGTTGTTTCATAGTTTGTGCAAATTTATTGCTATCTTATTGCTGTTGAAGAGCAATTTCTTCCCATGTCTTGAGGCCAATCTTAGACCAATCTACAGGAATTTTTTCTACCATGTTTAGAGATGTGTAGTAGCTATCTTTGATGTTTTCTAAAATTGATTCAACAACGATAACCTCTTTTGCTTTGCGAAGCTTGTCTCTAACCTGAGGGTTGATATAGTCTAAGATAATTTTTTCTTCAGGTGAGCGCATAAAAACAGCGTGTTCAAAACCATCGTATATAATCTGAGGATTTAAGGGATCATTTTTCTTGGCTTTTATAAAAAAATATAAAATCCCAGATGCATCTTCAGCAATCGTATATTGTTTCTCTACCTCGTAGTTCATTTTTCTTTCCCCACAAATTGTCTTGTATATATTCCTCTTTCCGGATTTTCAATTTTATATCTTTTTCCATTTTCATTTAGATAGAGGGGAGCTTCATAGCTTGGAGACAAATACTTTTTATTTTGACGATTAATCTCTGCACGTACTTTTGCTTTTCTAGTTTGATTTGCTGTTACTTGAATTGCACTCCTAATAGCACATCCAAATGCTTTGGCAATATTTGGGCTTTGTCGCAAAATCTTTGCAGCAATTCTAGGAGCATTTTCTTCTACGGCTCCCATTAAATTATACAAATATGTATGTCCATTTTTATCCTTCTGCAAAAGTACCGCTGCTGCAAGTAAGCCAACACTTATAGCTGCATAAGGGTTTTCCATACCAGGACGATCATAATTTACCAATCCAAGGGCCGCCCCCACAAAACCACAGGCAAATCCCAATTTTTCACAGCCTGGCTCGTGGTCTTTTTGTGGTTCTTTTTTTGCTTGGTTTTGTTCTGCCATTTTGTAACTCCTTTTTGGGGTTGTTGTTTTTATAATAACATTTTGGACAAAAATTGTCAACAACAAAGCTCCCGATTTTGCTTTATTTGATATTCATAATAACAAATATTGATTGATGATTTGTTAAAAAATGAAATTAGGTAAAAAAAACACCCCTTGGATATTTCCGAGGGGTGTTTGGTTTAAGGAGATAGTATGGTTACGATCTATAACAGATTGAACCGTCACCGAGGCAATAATCAGCAAAGGGCTGACAACTTTGATATCCAGAACCTTGCCAACCTGCGTCATGATAATAACAGAACTCGTCTTGGTTATAACCACTTCCCCATCCAGTCTCCGAACCTGTATGTGGTACTAAAGTGGTTCTAGCTCCATGGCCTTCACAGACACAATCATGAAATTGAACTACTCCAGAGTCTCGACTATATGCGGTTACTATATTAATATTACAGCTACCTGTATATGGAACACAATATGTGTTCATAGCCAATGTTGGTACTTCATTTTCTGAGCCAGGATAAGATAAATAAATTGTTGGATTTGCTTGATACTGAGCAGGCTCATAGTAAAAATAGTGTATCGTATAATGTCCTTGCAAAACAATCTGCGGAGAGCGGCCTCTTGCAACTTGCAAAACGCCTATTGTTCCACTGTATTGCTCTAAGCTGTTGTTAAGGGGATTAATATAACTTGTTGCAATTTTTAATGAGCTATCATTGTTTATGTATATTAACTGAGGTGAAAAACCAGCAGTTCCGGACATATTACATTCTTTTATTTCTCTTGCATCTCTGAAGGAAACATTGCCTGCTCCGTGTAGATAAATCTTATCTAAGCCGTAGTAGTCGTGTGAATAGAAAACGACATCTTCACTTGTCGACAATATTGTTTCTTCGCCTGTACTACTATTAGTTAGGATTGAAGTTCCGGCGTCTGTTTTGGTGAGGTATGTGTATCTAAGATCTCCACTCAAATAAATTCCCCCTGCTGCGGCTATGGCATCTTCGCAGGTCATGGTGCCGGTGGTTTCTGAGCTGGTGCTGGCGCAAGCTTGATAACTGGTATCAAATGGGCATTTGATATAGCGTGTACATCCTTCTACCGTTGCAGTGGAGTAGCCCAAAGCAGCGCAGTCGGCGGCAACACATGCGGCATTAGTTGTGGTTGAAGACAACATCACTCCGCTCAACAAGCCTATTGATAATAGTAGTTTTTTCATCGTCTATCTCCTTAAACCTTAAATCCGTTGTTTATTAGGTTGCGCATTCATTATACTTGGTATTCCATGCGTCCGGGCAGTTATCCATATTATATGAACCACAATTCTCATCTTCACACTGGACACAAGATCTGCCATAGCAATCCATCCAACCATGTTGACAAGATTCCATTCTATAGCACTTGCCGACAACTGTTTGTGTCCAACCATAGACAACATCGTGATATAGATTTTCGCTCATATTGCAGCAGGTGTCCCAACTTGCCCAGGTGTAGCCAGATTTGCAACACAAAATTCTATATTTACCACCACATTCTTCACAAGACCTTGCGCCTTGATCTGTTGGACATGAGGCTAAAGAATAGGAACTATCACAGCCATCATCTTCACTGCCTCCACTACCTCCATCACCAGAGGCTCCGCCCACACATACTCCATAAGAGGTATCAAACGGACATTTGATGAGGGTACCTGTCTCACATGATGTGACAGAGGTGGAATAACCTAAAATAGAGCAATTGTGTGTTGCCGGTTTGGCACACCAATGGCTAAAGGTATCCACAAAATTGGTCTTGCATTGTTGTGCGCAGGTGCCACAGGTTGTAGAACCACAGGTTCCCGTACTTTTTAGAACCCACTCGGCGTTGGCTTGCAATGTGCCTGTGCAACCAGATGTGCTGGAATAATAGCCATTCTCATTGTTACAATCATAAGAACATTGACCACAACCACTGGAATCTGCACCTGTTATACCATATTTACATCTGCTTATATCAGTTCCACATTCGGTAGAGTCATCATGGTATGGATCTCGACAATCAACACTACAGGTTCCACAAGAGGTTGAGCCACAGGTTCCTGCTTGTGTAAATATAGCTGTTCTGTTTCCATCAGCGCTATTTGTGCAATCGCTATTCGTCATATAGCCATCAGCGCAAGTTGCATTGCATGGTGCGCAATCACAAACGTCCTTGTCTCCTATTTCATATTTACAATAGTAAGGAGTGGAGACAGAATTGTTATTGGGGCATTGGGAAACATCACTAGCATAATTAGTTTCACAGCCTTTGGGAGCGCAATTAGTACCATTCCATCGTTGGCAGTCTCCGCATTCTACACATGCCTTACCCCATTGTTTACCATCAGAATCTGTACAAATACCCAAACTCTCATTAAGAGCTGTGCTACAACTTGTTGCAGCCACGGGATATTCTGATGAACATATGCATTTTTTATAATATGTTCCGTTGTCACCCGTGCAGTCATCTTCACTTGGTGTAGAATTCTTGTAGTTCGTGCATGATGCGTAGGGATATATGGAGGTGTTACAGTTACATGCGCTATAATGTTTCGTGCTATTGACATCATTTATGATATCAGTACATTCGCCGCTGGGAATCATGTCTCCAGAACAGCTCTTCTTAGTGT
>SUUX01000013.1 GCA_015062305.1 Alphaproteobacteria bacterium | reverse complement strand
GCGCACCGAGGTACAATCCGGTGGTACTCTCCATGTTGCCACAGGAGGTGTCGCAAATGATACCACAGTCAATAGTGGTGGTCTGCTAGAAACCGAAGTTCAAGCCAAGTTGAACAACCTGTTGGCGAAAGGTGGAGCCATCTTAGACCTCGATGCCGGAACTGTGCTGACCGGAGATGTGATTATAGACGCAAATGCTGATTTGCAAGGTGAATATGATTATGACAATATATTCAAAAAAGAATCTGTAGAAACAGGATCTTTGACCTTGGTTGGCGGTTTGAACAACAAACTGGAAGCTGAGGCTTTGGTTAATACGGTTGAAGACAAAAGTCTGAAATTAACAAATGGAAAATATAATATTGGAGATGGATATCAGGCTGTATCCGGCTGGGATGAATTGGTGATTAAAGACAATGCAGAGGTGAAACTAGAAGGTGATGTGAAACTAGCAAATGCCAGTAAAAATATTAAACTGCTTGATGGTTCTGAACTCAATTTGGCAGGACATTCGCCAGGATATTATGAGATTGTTGGTAGTTTGAACAATGATGGAAACATCAACTTTAGCCATGAAAATGATAAAGCTGATGATGTGACAAAGTTGTTTGGTAATTATAAAGCTTTTGCAAATGCAAAAATGACTATAGATGTTGATCCGGACGCAAATGTATCTGACGTGTTGATGGTGGAAGGAGATGTGGAAGGAACAACTAAGTTGACAATTAATCCGATGTCTGGAAACCAAGCCTCTGACAAGATTTTGTTTGTTTCGGCACCAAATGATTTGAAT
Organism: Alphaproteobacteria bacterium; assembly: GCA_015062305.1. Taxonomy (GTDB): domain Bacteria; phylum Pseudomonadota; class Alphaproteobacteria; order RF32; family CAG-239; genus CAZU01. Next base: position 42,462 of record SUUX01000013.1, on the reverse strand, counting down.
AGTACTCCGGCATATTTTGAAGTGTTTAGAGTGATTGGAGATGCTCAGGTTTGGAATGTGTTGCACGAAAACAATAATTGGTATGTGGGAACGTCAAATGTTATTGCTGATGCAGACAAAAACGGATATGGAGACAAAGCTGACCTTGGCGATTTGAGTGATGATGATGCTTTTGTAGATGCTGTTTTGCCACCAAACTTTGGTAGTGGTATCAATAATGCTAATAAAGGAAATAAAAAACCGGCTAAAAAAACAGAAGTTTATGCTGAGGCAATGGCTTATGCAGCAGTGGCAGGAGCAGGTTTGGAACAAACAAAGAGCGTGACTGATAGTGTGGCAAATAATGTGGAAGCTACAAAATATTTTCATAAGATATGCGGTGGATATTATGATTGCTATTATGATAAAAATCCGCTCAGAAACTCTTGGGTGGCTCCGGTTTATGCTAGAGCAGAAGTGAATGCTCCTGTTGATTTTGAGGCTGATATATGGGGGCTGGAAGGCGGATTTGACTTGCAATCTGACGTGTATAACAGATTGGGCGTGTTTGTGTCTTATCGCCAAGGTGAATATGAGGTTTCCGGTGAAGGTGATGAGATTTTCTCTAAGACAAAATCTGATATTGATATAGATAGCTATCTGGCCGGTTTGTATTATAGATATGATAAAGGTAGGGTGTATGCTTTGGCAACATTGTTTGGAGGCTGGCAAGATGTGGATATCAGCACAATAGATGGTGTGAAATCGGATACAAATGGTTGGCAGATGGGCGCAAGTATGGAAAGTGGTTTGATGTTTAGACAAAGCAGAACTATGTTTGTGCAGCCTTTTGTGAAACTGGGGTATAACCAGATTAACTACAATAATGCAAGGGATCATTATGGTAAAAAAGCTGATATTGGTGATGTGAAAAATATGGATGTGGAACTAGGTGTGAAATTTGATAAGAAAATCTGGTTTGAAAAAGATATGCAAGCAAGAATTTATCTGAAACCTAGTGTTGTTCAGAGTATCGGTGATGCCAATATGAAAGTTAGCGGTGTGGATAAGGTGGACACATTGAATGATAAAACCATTGCAAAAATAGACTTTGGCGGAAGCTTTGACTTGGATAACGGTTGGTCTGGTTTTGCTGATCTGTCTCATGCTTTTGGTGATGATTACGAAAACACATCGTTTAATGTAGGTGCGAAATATAGTTGGTAAAAAAAGAACAGATTGGCTGTATATTGACAACTGCAAGCTCCTGAGTTATTTTGAAGAAAAATTTTTGGGAGATGTGATATGGGTGTTATATTAACCGGCGACAGACCTACAGGTAAATTGCATTTGGGACATTATGTGGGATCATTGAAAAGAAGAGTGGAGCTGCAAAATAGCGGTGAGTTTGAAGATATATATATAATGATTGCAGATGCTCAGGCTTTGACTGATAATGCCGGAGATATAAATAAGGTTAGAAATAATATATCTGAAGTGGCTTTAGATTATATGGCTTGTGGGCTTGACCCAAATAAGGCTGTTATTTTTATTCAATCACAAATTCCGGAACTTTGTGAATTGTCTTTTTATTATATGAATCTGGTAACCGTTTCCAGACTACAGAGAAACCCGACAGTTAAAAATGAGATACAAATGAGAGGATTTAAGCAGAGTATTCCTGTGGGATTCTTTACTTATCCGATTAGCCAAGCAGCAGATATTACAGCTTTTAAGGCTGATATCGTGCCTGTGGGAGAAGATCAGCTCCCGATGATTGAACAAACAAGGGATATTGTTAGAACGTTTAATTCTTTGTATAAGCCTGTGCTGGTGGAGCCTAGTGCTGTGTTGCCTAATAATAGTGTTTGTGCTAGATTGCCAGGGCTTGATGGGGCTGCAAAAATGAGTAAATCTTTGGGTAATTGTATCTATTTGGCTGATAGCTCTAATGATATAAAGAAAAAAGTGCAGAGTATGTTTACAGACCCAACACATTTGAGAGTGGAAGACCCCGGACACGTGGAAAATAATCCGGTATTTATATATCTTGATGCTTTTTGTAAAGATGAGCATTTTGCAGAATTTTTGCCATCATATCAAAATTTGGATGAATTAAAAGCTCATTATCAAAGAGGTGGTCTTGGTGATGGAACTGTGAAGAAATTTTTGAATGAAATTTTGCAAAATGAACTTGCTCCGGTAAGAGAAAAAAGAGAATATTTGGCAAAAGATGTTGGTGCTATATTTGATATATTGAAAAAAGGCAGCGAAAAAGCCGAAAGTGTAGCAGCAAAAACTCTTGATGAAGTTAAATCTGCTATGGGAATAAATTATTTTGCAAAGTAATGTATTCTTAGCAAACAAAACCGTCAAATTAATGGCGGTTTTTTTGTGTTTGTTTTATCGTTGTTTATGAATATTTCTAAATGTCTTGGTTTGAAAAAAAATGTTTTTATAATTTTGGGAAAACAGTTATAAGGACTAGTATCTTCGTTGTTTTTGTTGGAAAAAAGAAAATGTATTTCGTTGGTTGTTTTGTTTGTTTTGGAAAGATGATCTAACATAGATTTGCTCCTTTTTGTTGTTATATAATTTGTTGTAAGCAGATTTAAATAGATAAAAATATCTTGCTTATTTCTGAAGCTGAGTTATAAAAAAAATTGTGTTTATTTATATGGAGAAAAAAAATGGCTTGTAATAATCCAAAATGTAAAAATCCTGATTGTACTTGTGGCGACAATTGCAGTTGTGACGAGAATCATCAATGTAATGAAAAAGATAATAATAAAACTTGTTGTTGCTCAAAACAAAAAAATTAGAAAATAATGCTTAAATTTAGTAGAAATGCTGCGTGGAAAAATAGACTGCGCAAACTTAGAGAATATAGATTTAATCCAGCAATATTTGTAGATGTGCGGGTTGATAAGTCTTTGAAAAAAGAACTTTATAGAAAAGCGATTCATCTTAGTTCTCTTTGGATTCCTTTATTTATATATTTTGCTCATGAGGGTGTTTCTGTTACGGTTTTTGCAACACTACTGGTAGCTGATTTGGTTTTGGAATATGCAAATTTTAAGCGTTATCCATGGGCTAGACAAGTGTTTATGATTTTGTTTTCTAAAACTATGAGAAATAAGGAAACCATACATGCAAGATTTCAGGCTACGGGGTCTATGTATGTGCTTTCTGCTGCTATTGTGTGTACTATTTTGTTTTCTAAACCTATTGCTGTTATTGCTTTGTCTGTTATGTTGATTTCAGATACAGCAGCAGCATTGTTCGGAAAAGCTTATGCTACAAGAAAGTTGTATAAAAATAAATCGTTGGAAGGTACAACAGCGTTTTTTGTTAGTGCTCTGCTGGTTAATATGATTTGTTCTCCTATATTTCCTTTTAATATAGTTAGTGTAGTAGCTTGTATTTTGGCTACATTAGCTGAGGTATTTGAAGATAAATTAGATATTGATGATAACTTTTCAATACCATTAGTTGTTGGAATAACCTTAACTTTTTTGAATTTGTAATTTTAAATACAGTGTTTAAATATAAAAAGACATTTTAAATACAGCGTTTAAACAAAAAAAACAGCCACTTTTTAGTGGCTGTTTTTATGAGTTTTTTTAAGAATTCATATTGCTAAAGAAATCATTGTTGTCTTTGCTTATACGTAATTTATCTAGCAAAAACTCCATGCCGTCTGTCATGCCCATTTGCATCAAGACACGACGCAATACCCACATTTTGGTCAGACGTTCGCGGTCTACCAATAATTCTTCTTTTCTGGTGCCAGAACGAGTAATATCAATGGTAGGAAATAGTCTTTTGTCGGTGAGTTTCCTATCAAGAATGATTTCAGAATTTCCGGTTCCTTTGAATTCTTCAAATATAACCTCATCCATCCTAGATCCTGTATCAATAAGAGCTGTAGCAATTATGGTTAAGGACCCACCTTCTTCAACGTTGCGAGCAGCTCCTAGGAGGCGTTTTGGACGCTGTAGAGCATTGGCATCAACACCACCTGTTAAAACCTTTCCTGATGAAGGTATAACCGTATTGTATGCTCTGCCAAGACGAGTGATAGAATCAAGAAGAATAACAACATCTTTTTTGGTTTCTACAAGTCTTTTTGCTTTTTCTATAACCATTTCGGCAACTTGAACATGTCTGCTTGCCGGCTCATCAAAAGTTGAAGATATAACCTCACCCTTAACAGATCTGGTCATATCTGTTACTTCCTCGGGACGTTCATCTATGAGAAGAACCATAAGATAACATTCTGGGTGATTTGTTGCTATAGCATGAGCTATATTTTGAAGCATAACAGTTTTACCTGTGCGAGGAGGAGCAACAATCAAACCTCTTTGTCCTTTTCCTTGAGGAGAAATTAAGTCTATTACTCTGGTTGTGTAGTCTTTTTCTCCACAGATAACATCAAAGTTTAATTTTTCTGTCGGATATAAAGGAGTCAAATTGTCAAAATTAACTCTAAGTTTGGATTTTTCTGGATCTTCAAAATTTATTTTTTTGACATTTATTAAAGCAAAATAACGCTCATTATCTTTGGGAGCTCTTATCTCTCCTTCAACGGTATCACCTGTGCGTAATCCGTATTTTTTTACTTGAGCAGGGGAAACATATATATCATCTGGGCCTGCTAGGTAATTTGATTGAGCTGACCGTAGAAATCCAAAGCCATCTTGCATGACTTCTATTGTTCCTTCGCCAAGTATTGTTTGATCTTCACCTGCCATCTTTTTTAAAATAGCAAACATGAGGTCTTGTACACGCATTGAAGATGCGTCTTCAATTCCTAAATCTTCTGCTTGAGTTAACAACTCAGTAGGAGACTTTTGTTGTAAATCTTTTAAATTCATATGTACCTTATTGGGAAAAATTTTAGAGAAAAGTTTTTTTGATAATTTTTTATATGACGGAAATTGAAATCTGTCAATTAATTATTATATGGTAAATTATTAACAGCCCCGCAGGGCTAATAAAATATTTTAAAATGTTTTTGTTGATAGTGAATCCTTGTGATTTTTGTTGATAAGTTTTTTATCTGTGGTTTATTCATATTTATTATTGTTGTTTATAAACTCATGGATAAAATTTTTTTGATCTTTTTTTATGGTGTTTTTTCAATTACAGAATCCGACCAAGTTAAAAAAATTTTTGCTGTGAATAGAATCTGTTATGCACATATTGTGAATAAAAACTATGCCTGTGTGTAAGTTGTAATATTAAATTTTACATTGCGGTGATAAAACAGTATAACTATATGTAAGATGGTTTTTATGCACAGGAATAATATATTTTGTGTATAAGTGTTGTAACCTTCTGAAAAGAGGATGTTTTTATGATTTTTGTTGCTATTACAGGGTCTATAGGGTGTGGAAAAACGACTTTAGCAAAAATTGTTTCAAAGATGGGATATACTGTTTTTGATGTTGATGGTTGGGTTAGACGAATTTATTTTGATAGGCTTTTTTTAGATACCTTAAACAATGTTTTTCCGGGAGCAGTTAGAGAAGGTGTTGCTGATAAGAGATATTTGAGAAATTTGGTTTTTAATGATCAACAAAAATTAAAACAACTAGAAAATCTTATTCATCCTTTTTTGAAAGAAAATTTGAAGAATGTTATTAGAAAAAACGCATATAAGAATGATGTTTTTTTTATAGATGTGGCATTGTTGTTTGAAATGGGTTGGGATAAGTATTGTGATTTAGTTATTGTTGCTGATGTTGATTATGAAATTCAGAAAAAAAGAGTGATGAAAAGGGACAATGTTAGTTCAGAAGATTTTGAGCGTATAAATAATGTTCAAATGAGTAATGAAAAGAAAAAAGAAAAAGCAGATATTGTTATTGATACTAATCAGAATGAAAATAAATTAAAACTAGAGATGATAAATGTTGTTTTGGGGTTAGAAGGTTTTTTATATGACTAGAGAGATTGTTTTTGATACGGAAACTACAGGTTTTGATTATGCAAAAGGTGATAGATTAATTGAAATTGGGGCTGTTGAGTTAATTAACCATATGCCAACAGGAGTGGTCTTTCATCAATATATAAATCCTGAAAGAGAAGTTCCAGAAGATGCTGTTAAAGTTCATGGTTTGACATATGATTTTTTGAAAGATTTTCCTACATTTGATAAAATTGCAGATAAATGGCTTGATTTTGTGGGTGATGCTGAGTTGGTTGCTCATAATGCATCTTTTGATATGAATTTTGTGAATTATGAGCTAAAACAAATAGGATATAGAGAATTAAATTGGGATAAAGTTATAGATACTTTGGAAATTGCCAGAAATTTGTTTCCGGGCGCAAGGTGTAGTTTGGATGCTTTGTGTAAGAGGTATGGTGTTGACAATAGTAGTCGTACTTATCACGGAGCTTTGCTTGATGCTCAACTTTTGGCAGAAGTTTATTTGGAATTGTTGGGAGGAAAGGAGCCTAGTTTGTTATTGGATTCTAAAAAGCAAAAACAGGCGGAAAATAATGTTGAAATAAATATTAAAAGGCAAAATAGAGAGTTTAGAAATTTTGTGTTGAGTGATGAGGATATACAAAAACATAATGAATTTTTGAATAATAAAATAAAAAATGCAATATGGGGAGCTTAGTTTTATAAAATAAAAGTTAGCTGTTGTTTTTTTTGTAGAATAAATTGTTTTGAAAATAGATTGTTTGGAGATAGATGTGGTTTTTGGTAAGAACGTTTTAATATATGATCTTGATGATACTTTGTATAATAAGACAGAAGAATTTGCTGATTTGTTAGATACTACAATGGCAATTTCTTTGATAGAGGATTTAGGATTAGATTTGGATTTTAATACTACAAAAAATCTGGTCACAGAATCTTTTAGGTTGTATAGAGATGGTGGTGAAATATTTTTTAGAGATTATGGAATTAAACCGAGAGATTTGTTTATTGCATATCATAGAAGAAAACCTGTTGAAAAAATAATTCCCTATGAAGGATTGATTGATAAAATAAAAAAAGTTCCTGCAGAACAATATATTTTTACAGCTAGTGATAGATATGCCTCCGATAAAATATTGAAACATTTGGGGTTGTGGGAGTTTTTTAAGGATAGATATTATTCGGTTGAAGATTTTGGTGTATATAAAAAAAATGAAAACTCAGATGTTTATAAGAAATATTGTGAAAAAATAGGTGTGAAACCAGAAGATTGTGTGTTTGTTGATGATAGTTATTCTAACTTAGAATATGCAAAAGAAGCAGGAATGACAACTGTTAGAATATATTATAAAAATAATTCAGCAAAAGATAAAACATATATAGATTATGCTTTTAAAGGATTAATGAGTTTTTTGGATTTTGTTTTGAATGAACAAAAATAAATTATTGGCAAATACCGTTTTCGTGTTTGTAGTTGTCTGTGTTATCTAGTTTTATTTGTTCAGAAAGCAGTTGTTGCTTAAAGAAATCTACAAGAGGAGACAGTTTTTCGTTGAATTCATCAGTGATGTTCTTTGAAGCTTTGTCGATGTCTGATATAAAATTAACTTTTCTGGGTTTTATACTAGAAGATATTTTTTTTATTCCTGTATAAAAAAGAGGAAGAAAATAATCTAATCCGTTTTTGTTTATTTGTTGATGTGTTTGTTCGTGTCTTAATACCACATTGTATTGACAAGAATTAGGAATTAGTTGGTTTGATATGTATATTGTAGGGTTGGAAAAATAAATTGAAATGGATATTTTTTGAGGATAAACACACAGCGAATAATCATCTATTCTGTCTCCAACACTATTTATAACAATATCAGTTTTTATGTTTATGGTTGAGAGTCCTGCTGCAAAAATTCCTTTTTCTATAATTCCTAATTGTTCTGCAATATCTGTTATTTGTTGATTGTTTTTGTTGAAATTATAAGATAATTTTCCGTAAGATGTTTTAAACTCTATTTGAGGATTGACAACAATATCCGAACAAGTAGCTTGGAGCGGAAAAGGTATTAAAAAAGAGATAAATGTTAATATAAAAAAAAGCTTTTTCATGTATTTTATGATATAACACATTGGTTAAATTATGGTTGATGAGAATTGATATGGTTAAAAAAATAGTATTTATTTGTTTGTTAATAGCCTTTTGTGTTGGAGTTTCTTTTTCTGTACATAGTAAATATGTCAGAAAATACGTGGAACCAGATTTTTTTATTCCTGCTAAAGATAAATTTCATCAACAAGAAAAATTACCACCTTTGCCAAAAAATTTTATAAAAGAAAGTGATTTTAGAGTAAATTTTAATCAATATGAAAAAGATATAAATAATAAGGATGAAAAAGGGCATATTCCCGAAAATAGGCAATTAGATGAAGATTTGGCAAAAATGAATTCTGATGATTTGTTTGAGGTTAAAGAAAAACCCCATAAAAATGATGAAGTATCTCAAGGTTTTTATAGGGTTTTAGATGAGAGTTTGGCTTCTTATTAATCTTCTATAGCATACAAATCTTTTACCATCCAATGATTGTTTTGGTAGTCCATTACATATATTATATTGCCGTTGCAAAGACCAAACCAGTTGCCATTGCATGTGCTTTGAGTGTGTACCTCTACTGTACCATCAGATAAAGGTTTTAATTTTGTTATTTTGTATGTTTGTGAAGTTGGTCTTTTTAGGCTTTCATCTTGCATAAAGATGAAATTTGGCATAAAAGCTTTGTTTTCTGTGCATTCTGAAAACTCTGGGTTTATGGTGCATTTTATACTGACGTTTATGGCGCAAATCATTTGACTGTCGCTAGAGCATCCTTCTTCTATGGTGTTTATGTCAAAAGAAAACACTGTTTCTGTATCTACAGGCGTGTTTATAGTCGCAGATTGCTGATTGGTTTGTTCAGGAGCTTTTGAACACGCTGCCAGAATGGAAATAAAAAGAAGAGCAAAAATAGTTTTTTTCATGATATTACCTTTAGTTTAATGTTTTACACCGCTAATATAAAACGTATTTATATTTTTTTCTATATTTTTTGTAAAAAAAAAGGAAGGAAAAATCCTTCCTTTTTATAAAAAGTCAAATTAGAAAGCGTATTTAACACCAACAGAATATTCGTTGATGTGATCTAATGTATTAACTTTGTCTGTGAATGTGTAGCGATATAAAGCACGAACAGAAACGTTGCTATCAATATCATATTCAACACCAGCTCCTACACGGTAGCCAAGGCCATTTTCGGTATCACGATATTTATTTGGAGTTTTGTATTTAACATCGATATTAGCAACACCTGCTGTACCAACCAAAGAGAATACTTGATCGCAACCAAGAGGCAAGTAACCATAAGCATCCAAACCATAAGAACGCATAGCATATTCATGTGTGCCTTCAGAAGAGTGAACACGGTCAGATCCGGTGTATTGGAAGAAAACTTCTGTACCAAAATATTTGTTGTATTCTGTGCCTAAAGCAACTTTTCCACCATTAACTTCGGCTTTGTTTTGGAAATCTGTATAAGTATAATCAGCTGCAACATAAGGTGTATAGTCAGCAGCGTTGGCACCTGCTGTGAATGCAAAAGCAGAAACAGCGGCTAACAATGCGATAGTATTCTTCATTAAATCATTCCTTTATAAAGTTACAATTTTAGCAAACATTACTAGTAAAATGTTTGTATCGATTAGTACTATAGTTTATAAATAAAAAAAAATAAAGAAAATTGTTATATAAAAATGATTGTTTAGTGCGTTTTTTAATGTTAGAGTGTAGATATTGGTTTTGGAGGAGCTTAAATGATAAACCAAAAAGGAAATACAATGCTTGAAACTCTTGCCGCACTGTCTGTTGTTACAGTGTTGGGAATCGGTGTTATAAAGTTGATTGGTGGTATGTTTGGTGCCTTTAAGTTGAATATGGTTGTGAATGAAATTCAGGAAATACAAAAAAATATATCTGCAAGATATAGGTTGGAAGGAAATTATACAGGGTTGAATGGAAAAACAGCTGCTCAGTTTGCATCAGAGCAACTTATTCCTTCTCAAATGAAGATTGGAAATGAGATAAGACACAGACAAGGGGGGATAGTTACCATAAGTGTTTCTGATTATGGTGGGGATGATGAATATTATGATGTTACATTTAATTCTCTAACCAAAAGAACATGCACAAATTTAGCACAAATAAATTGGGAATCGAAAGAAACGACAGATTTGTTTAGAATAAAAGTGAATAATTCTACTTTTGTACTGCCCGTTAGAGGGGTTGCTGTTGGCGCTGCAAATGCTCTTCCAATGACTGTTGCAAAGGCCTTTTCAAGCTGTAATAAAAGTGATGATAATGTGATTACATGGACTTTTAAGTAGGAGATAATTTTGATAAAAATTAATGATGTAAACAAAACAAACGAACTTTCTGGAGGTAAAGGAATAAAAAAAACTTCCGGAGGAGAGAGTTTTTCTGCTTATTTGAATCAAACAATCGGCTCAAAACCTCAGCAAGTTGGTGGAACATCTGGGATATCTGTGACGGATGCTATTTTTGCAACACAGATGATAAATGATGAAGAAGAAAGAGAAATAAGAAAAAAACAAGTAAAAAGAGGTTTTGTTTTAATTGAAAAATTAGAAGAAATTAGAGATGCTTTATTAGATGGTTATGTATCAAAAGATAAATTGATAGAAATATCCAGATTTGTGAAAGAACATCAGGTAGAATCTGGCGATGCAAGATTACAGGAGATTATTGCTGAAATAGAGTTAAGAGTGGAGGTTGAGCTAGCAAAGCTTACAAGAGAACTCTAAAATGTGATAATTTGCGAAAAATACTTGATTTTTTTTAATGTTTTTATATTTTACCTGCAAAGAGGATAAGATTTTAACTATTTAGGAGTTTTAAAATGAGTGCTACGGTTATTCTTCCACCGGATTATAAACCTTCTGCAAATGAAGAATATATGTGTGAAATGCAGTTGGAATACTTTCGTCAGAAGTTGCTTACATGGAAGAAGTCTCTTATTGGGCAGTCTACGGATACTCTTAATGATTTGCGAGAAGGCGGTTTGAATCGCCCAGATGATATTGATAGAGCATCTTTGGAAGCAGACAAAGCTTTGGAATTGCGTACCAGAGATAGAGCCAGAAAGTTAATCTCAAAGATTGATGAAGCAATAAAAAGAATAGAAGATGGAGTTTATGGTTATTGTGAAGAGACCGGAGATCCGATAGGAATAGAAAGATTAGAGGTGAGACCTGTTGCTACTCTTTCTATAGAAGCACAGGAACGCCACGAAAGAATGGAAAAAACGTATGATGATGATGTAAAATAAAATAAAAAGATTGATAACAAAAACGCTTTTAGATATTATCTAAGAGCGTTTTTGTTTTTAGGAATGGATTTTTTATGAGTAGTTTTATTTTAGCATCAGCTTCTCCGCAGAGAAAGGCTTTATTGGAGCAGATAGGTTTGATTCCAGATATTATTGAACCGGCAAATATTGATGAAACGCCAAAAAAAGGTGAGAAACCATCAGCATATGTTAAAAGAATGGCTATAGAAAAAGCAAGATTTGTGGCGGATAAGTATAGAGGAAGAGTTGTTTTGGGTAGTGACACAATAATCGTGGTCGGTTCTGATATTATACAAAAATCTAAAAATGACGAAGAACAGATAAAAGTTATGAAAAAATTATCAGGTAAATCGCATAAAGTTTTGAGCGCTGTATGTGTAATAAATGAACAAGGAAAGAGTTCTGTTAGATTAAATACAACCAAAATTTTAATGAAAAAACTTTCTGATAAAGAAATAATAGATTATGTTTCTAAAAAAGAGTGGATTGGTTGTGCTGGATATAAAATAGAAGGGTGTTTGGCTGGATATGTTCGAAAAATTATAGGCTCTTATTCTGGGGTTGTCGGCTTGCCATTGTTTGAAGCGAGAAATCTTTTGAACGGAGCTGGAATTAGATAAAAGGAGAAAAAAATGGTAGATACATTAATTTATGAAAAAAAGAATAATGAAATTAGATTAGCAGGATTGCATGACGGTCGATTGGATATCTTGGAAATTGTGGATTTGACAAAAGCTTCTGAAGGCAGTGTGTTTTTGGGAAGAGTGACCAAAAAGTTGGAGCTGGCAAATGGAAAAGTAGGGTATTTTGTGAATATAGGTGATACTAAAGAGGCTTTTATTAATGCTGAAGAACATGGTAGAGATGAATTGGTTGCTAATGAGGGGCAAGAGGTTGTAGTTCAAGTTTCTCAAGAACAAAGAGCTGAAAAAGGGGCTAAACTTGTGAGATCTTTGCAGTTTGTTGGAAGAAATTTGGTATATTGTCCTTATAAAATGCATATAGATGTTTCAACGAAGATTGTTGATAAATTAAAAGCAGAGGAGCTAAGAGCTCTGGTTAATGAAAACACAACAGGACAAGAAGGGTGGATTGTTAGAACATCTGCTGCAATGGTTGATGCTGAAGATATTGTAGAAGAAATGGAAATACTGCGTAGTCAGTTTGATGATGTTCGTCAAAAAGCAAAAACGGCAAAAGCTCCGGCAGTTTTGTTTGAAAAAAACACTGTTTTGGCTGATAATATATCCAGAAATGCTAAGTTTTTGCAAAAAATTGTAGTTAATGATCATAATTTGGAAGAAGCTCTTAAAGATGATTTTGATGTTGAATATTGTGCTAGTCCTTTTGAAAAATATGGAATAGAAGAAGCCATCACAGAAGCTTTGCAAAAGGAAATAAAATTAAAGAACGGTGGCAGAATAAGTATAGAAGAAACAAGAGCATGTGTTGCCATAGATGTAGATAGCGGTGACGATGACGGACTAGGAAGTCTAGGTCGTTTGAATAATGAGGCAGCAGAAGAAATAGGAAGGCAAATTATTTTAAGAAATTTGTCTGGAAGAATTGTTGTAGATTTTGCAGGGTCTTCTGAATATAAATATTTGAGAAGTGCTATTGATACTTTGAGCTACAGCTTACGTAAAGACTTTGTAAAAAGTACAGTTTTAGGTTTGAGTAAAGCTGGTTTAGTAGAAGTGTCCAGAGTTAGAAGACGTCCAAGCTTGTTAGATATTTTTAGTGAAGAATGTCCAACATGTAAAGGTTGCGGAAGAGTGGAAAAATGAGGTGTCCAATTTGTAAAAAAGAATTTGAAGATAAGAAATATAGGCCATTTTGCAGCAAAAGATGTGCAGATATTGACTTGGGCAATTGGTTTAATGAAAAATATAGTTTTGAAGCCGTTGAAATGGACGAAGAAGATTTGCAGGAAATTGAAAAAGCTCAACAGAAAGTTGAGCTCTAGATTATATTTTTGATGTTGCATAAATATAGTAGATTTTCCAGTAATTCTACGAAAGTAGAGAATTCTGTCTGAGTCCACAGATTTACACGGTCGATGATGGTGTATTTTTTGTCTGTTTTGTTGTATACAATTAGATATTCTGACATACGTCCTATTATGATCTTATTGACAAAGAAATCAAATTCTATGAAAGATTGGTTTATGCTTGCGATGTTATCAAAAATATAGTTTTTTTGTGGTCTGGAATGCTGTTTGGTTCCAAACAATTCTAGTCCATCATAACTTAAACCATCTGATAAGCACAAAAAAGACACATATTCTTCTGGTAGAGAGGCAAAAGAGTTTTGACAGAGTAGTTGATTGGTTTTTTGCAAATCTTCTTCTGTGGCGCCAGAAAAAACGATGCAACCAGGGGTGTTTGAGGCTTGTTGTAATAGCTCATTCATAGTATATGTTTCCTTCAAACCATGGTATATATATAATTTTGTATGTTTGTAGAAAACCACTGCCCAGTTGTATGTCTATGAGTTTATGTATTTGGTCGTGGCAAGGGTGGCTTTTTATTAAGGATAGATTGTCAAAGTTTATCTTTCCCCCAAAGTCTGTAGGTATTTTCAAGTGAGTGTTGTAGTTTTCGGGGGATTTTTTGTTTTTTAATAGCTCTATATCTTCAGAATCGAAGCCTATTTTTTTGCATTCGGCGGTTTTTGAGTAGCCAATTAGTTTTAGGAAGCTTTTTCGAATGCGCTGGTATTCTTTGAAGTCTTTTTCCATATCGGCCCATGTTTGGGGGTGGTATGAACATTTTTTGAATTCAATGTTTTTAAGTCCCATTTTGGAGGCTTCTGATTGAAGAAAAGCAAGCATTTTTTCTGGCTCAGAAATAGGAGAACTTATGTTGCTTTGTTCATTTTGAGAAGATGGCAAATTTTCTGAAAGTTTATTTTTCAGGAGTAGGTTGTTGTTGGTTTTTGTTTTTGACCATTCCCACATAAAAGAATCCGTTAGTTTTCTGTTTGCTCTTCTTCTAACTCTTCTTCAAATTCAGAATCATCAAATTCTTCGTTTGGATCAAAGTCTATACCAAGTTTGGCAAGCATATCATCGTTAATATCTTCTCTTTGAGCAACAATCCAATCTGGAACATTGGGTGCAGGGGGAAGGTTTCTTAAAGCTTTCATTTTCTTGTCCAAATACCAACGAGGAGAATCAGCCATGATAGGCCTGTCGATATAACTTTGCATTAGTACAACTTGTTTGAGCATAGGCAAGCTTAATAGTTGAGTCGTTGAAATAACGGAAACACCTTGCAATTGATAGTTTACATTTTTTGCAAAAGGATTGGTTCCTTTGCTAAAGCCTCCCTCGTTTTTGGAGAACGAAGTTGTTTGGACTGTTTTGTTTCCTATCATTTTGGAAAATCTTTGAGCTGTTTGTTCGTTATTTTGAGAAAGAATAACTTTACAAGCAGTGGTTGAAATAACTGTTTCTAGGTCATCTTTACCGTATTTACCGGAAATTTGACCCAAGTCTTGTCCGATAAGGAGGTATGATACTTTTTGACCACGTCCTACTGCCGGACCATCAATTACAGCTCTTAGTTTGGGCATGGTTGGAAATTCATCAAGGACGAATAAACAAGAAAAAGGTCCCATAACACCATCTGTTGGGTTTTTGAATTTTGGAGGATTGGCTATTAGGTATGATGACATTAGGTCAATAAATGTTCCAGAAATTACGCTTAAAGCTCGAGCATCTACTTGGTTTACGGACAAATAAACAGAAATAGGCTTAAACTCTCCGGTAATAGGGTCTTTGAGACCTCTTAAATCTTTGAATGATAAATCGCTGAAACTGGTGCGAGCAACAACAGCAGAGTTTTTGAATATGCCAATACCAGCAAAGGCTGTTGACATAACAGAACCACGTTCTTTGTCGGGCATTGAACTGAGTTGGCTAAGTTCAACAATACAACGCTGTGCATAGCCAAATTTGAGTGCTTCTTCTATGGCTTCTTCTAATAGATCTCTCATGGGGTCAGCCATTGCTGCCATTTGGTCGCCTTCGTCCATGCGGCGCTTGATGTCTTGTGATTGCTTAATTTGCGCTTCTGTAATCCATTCCAAAATCATAGCAATACAAGACTCTCTTCCAATCCATTTTTCAGGGAGAAGAGCCCATGTTCCGATAGGTAAATAGTTGTCTATATTAAGAGTTCCTTGGCGCAGATTTTGGAGAGCCCTGGCTGCCATGGGATCATTCATTTCAAGATAATATCCTTCAAGAACTTTTTTATCTTCTTCGTCTAAAGTACCCTCGTATACTCTTCCAATGAAGTAGTCATTGGCACGCGCTTTTTCGCATTTTGATACAATAAAATGTATGAAACCTGTGAGGGCTGCACGACCGGTGGTTGACCAGTGGGGATCTGCTCCTCCTTTGGGGTCTTCTACCAAAACTTTGCACATAGAATCGACATACATATCTCTTCCAGGGCCTGGTGCTGGTACGGCTCCGGGGGAGAGAGGATTCCAACTAGGATAATAAATACCTTCTGCCGGATTGTCTTCCATACCCCAATTTATGGTGAAAACAGGGCCTACTTTAGCTCTGGCGCCAGATGTTTGGTAACAAAGCTCTGGTTTGGGGTCATTTACAATGATGCTAAGAGTAGGAGAATTAAAGATTGTTGGCACCACAACGCCTGCTGTTTTACCTGTTCCCGGAGGTGCGCAACATAGGGTAGAAAGAGTTTCTTTTAATAAAATAAGCTTGCCATTGAATTTGCCTATTACTTGGCAGAAACCGTCAAAACCTAGAAGCTCCATTTTTTTGATATCTTTTTCTGTGGCAAGACGTGCAGAACCATGAATATTTGACTGGAAACGATAAGGATTGGTTATGATACCAAAAATTAGACCTCCTGGGAAGCTAATGAAAGGAAGAATAGGAATCCAAAGACTAAAAGAAAAGTCTCCATGATAGTTTAAGAGTTGTTTGAACCAGTTCCAGTATCTGGAATAAAGATATCCTGGTTTTGATAAGACTAAATCGAAAAATCTGGAGACATCGGCAAGACTTTCTTTGGATATACCTGTTCCTATCAAATAACCAAGGGGCATTGCTGCCAAAGCTAAAATGATAGTAATTAGCGTGGAAAGTATAACCGTTACAGCCATCCATTTGACGGCGTTATTATATTCTTCCCATTCTTCTCCTTTTTTTTCTATAGCCATTTAATCCTCTTTTTTATCTTTACGCCATGCTACGAATGAGTTTTTTTAGTTTTTCAAGGTCTTCTTTGCTTGTTTTGCCTTCAGCTTCTTCTAGTGTTTTGGCAAAAAGCTTAATTTCTTTTGGGGTTCCTCTATCTATGCGGGTTACATTGATATTCATATTTTCCCAAACATCAAACATATCTTCGGCGTTGATGATGTTGCCAATTTGTTCAATAACAAAAGCTTCTATGTTGAAAGACATATCTGTATCGGCAAGTTTATCTTTGATGATTGTACGAGCAATATCTATTTTGCGGACAGGGGAAATGCGGTGAGAGCTTTCTGAAAACCACAATGGTTCTTCATCATTGAATCTTTCTTCGTCAGCTAGCCAGTCTCCGGGTTCTTTGTCGTTTAGACATAAACAAATTTGTGAGCCAGAAACTCCTATAAAGTCTATCAAAGTGCCTTTTATTGTAGTGCCGGTAATAACTTCATAGCCTTTTTGTTTTAGAATTTCAAGGGTTGAGTTTGTTCCTCCTCTGGGAGCTTGGTTTGATTGTTTTTGGGGCTCTTTAGTTTTAGAAGAACTTTGTTTTGGTTCGGATTCTTTTTTTGCTTGAGGAGGCATTGTCGGTTTTTCTTCTTTTGGCTTGTCGTCAAAGAGATCAAAGTCAAAATCAACACCGTCATCGTCCAGACTAAATAGAGAGTGATTAAACTCTTTTGGAGCAGAAGGCTTAGGTTGTGTTTGAGCTATCGGCTTTGTCTTTGGTTTGGGTGTTCCAGACAGAGCTGCTCTTTTTTCGGGGGTGAGAGTATACACGTTTTCGTCTGTAGGAGGACGAATGCTACGAGGGCGTATTTCTTTGTATGATTTCTTTTTTTGAACAACTTTTACGCTTGCAGAGGCCGCAATTTTGGTTACTTGTTTTTCAAAAATCTTTTTGAATATGCTCAAAGGTAGGCGGAGAACATTTTTAAATATCTTGCCCCACTTGAGCATGCTTAAGGCAGCCCAACCCGTGAGCCATACGGGAATAAATGTGAGGATTATGAGGATAAACGCCCATTCTTTGGGATCATCAATAACCCAACCGGAAAGCCACAAGTGCCAAGCATATAACCAATGGGGGATTCTAAAAATATCAAAATGCCAATTGGTAAGCATAATAACACGTATTCCTTCCAGAAACAGAATGCTCCAGAAGAGACCTACAAAAGCTATGCGTATCAATATTAGCAATGGTTTCAAACGTTTTATCCTTTTTTGTTTTATTCTAGTCTATCATTTATTAGTTAACAACTGTTTTATTCTGTTTTATTTATTTCTTCTCTTTGTTTGTTTACTTGAGACCTGATGTTGCTAACTTCTTTGTTTTTGGCTGGTTTTATGGAATCTAACTGACTTTTGATTTCTTCCATGATTTTTTGGCTGGACTTGAGGTTGCGTAGAACAACACGAGAAGAATCTTGCCCATATTTGTTGATTATGTGCCGATTATATGCTTCTAAAGGGTATAAAAGCAGTTGTAAGTAGTTTATCTTTAGGGCTTTGCGCCATCCGTATATCCAGATGAAGGGAAGAGAAAATAAGGATATAAGGAAAACGTAATCTTTGGCTGTTTTTATTATGCCTCCGGCATTCCAGAAGTTGATTATGATTTGCCAGCTGTGTGCAGAAAGAAAGTTGAAGTTCCAAATTTTATAAACAGCAAAATTAGAACAAATTATAAAAAAGTAGCTCCACACGATGCCAACAATGAGGAATTTAAGGATTTTTAGGAGTTTCATCTATTGTGTCCTTGTTTTGTTGGTTGGTTTTGGGAGGGTGGTTGTTTTTGAGAGGTCTGATTGGTTTTGAGAGCCTGCGCTCTTTCCTTCTATATTTTCTCTTGCTTCTTTTGCTTTTTTTCGGGCTGCATCGTTTTCTTGTAAGCGAAGATTTAGGGCTTTTATGTTTGATTCTGCGTCTTCTAAACTCTCTTCAGAATGGAGGGTGTATCTGATTGCAGATTGCATAAGGCTTTCTTCTTTTTCTTCTGTTTTTCTGTTGTTTGCCAGGTGGATGATGGTGTTTAGAGCTGTATTGGTTGGAGTTTTGTTCTTTTCTTTAAAGTTGCCATTGCGAGCATTGTCGAAAGATGTTTTCATGGCTTTTTCACTTAGTTTTATTAAATCTTCAACAGAATTTATTCCTTCTGCAATTTCTTTTTTTTCTTTTAAGTCTTTGTAATAAGACAGAAACAGATGTTTAGACATCTCTAGATATTCTTTATCTTGTTTTTGTTCTTGTTCTTCGTTTAATTTAGCACCATTCAAATTATCATGCATTTTTAATGCGGTTACCATATTGGTGCAAAACACATCCATTTGGCCTTGGATTATGGCTGTCCTACTGATTGTGGCTTGTGTGCTTTGGGAAAGATTTTTTAAAATACCTGCTTTTTGCTCTGGGGTTAGGTTTTGGTTGTTGTTTATAGTGTCAACAGCGTTACCAATTTGTTCGAGCAGTTGCATTGAATATTGGCTGGTTATAGGTACTTTTTTGCCTGTTTTTTTATCTGTCCAATAAGTTTTACCGTTATTGCCTTCTGTTAAAGTTATTTCTTCTTTGCGATTTGGGTCGCAGATGTATGCAGCAAAATTGGCTAAAGCTTCACGGTTTAAGGATGCTTTTTCTATGCTATCAATTTTTTCATTGTGTCTTTCAAATAAATTTCTGGCATAAGATCCTGTTTCAAGATCATTAATATTGACTTTATTGTCTTTAAGAGATTCGCAATAATTGTTGAAGCGCTCCTGTCCTTCTTTTGCGCTTTCTTTTATAGATTCCCATCCTGCTTCAATTTTGTCGGAGGTAAAATGATAGACTGCAGAAGATGCTTTGTATAGGTATAATCCGGCGTAGCCTGATACTTTTTTTCCCGCCCAAGCGGCAGAAGCTAAGACGATGTCTTTCATAAGAAACTCAATAAAGTCACCTTGTTGGATGTCAAATTTATCATCATTTGGTTCTTCATCATCCGGGTTTCCCATGTTAGTTATCTTTCCGCCCTCTGGAGCTTGAGATTCGGTTTGTATATTGGTTTTTTTGCTTTCTATTAATTTATCAAATTCATCAGCAAGTTGAGGATTTTTTTCTTTTGCCGCTTCCAGTTCATCGACTGAAAGTTTGGAATAAGATTCCATTTCTTCAACGTTGAAAGAGCGTTGCTCAGGCTTTGATGGAGTTGGTTGGTTTACGGTAACAGTCTTTTCTGGAGAATATGTTAGAGGAGAAGAAGGTTTGAAGTCTTGAGGATTGAAACCGCTGAGTTTCATGGAGTATGGGGCAGGACGATAATTCGCACGTGTGTTATTTACGTTCGAATTAATAGTTGTTTTTGCTGTCATCTTTTCATCCTTTCTAAAAAGGTGTTTTCTATTATAATAGCAGTAATTTTGTTTTTTGTCTATATTTTTGTACTGCTAAGCTTTTAGGTTTTTTAAGAATTTGCCAATTTCTTTGTTTATACGGATTCCGTCTTCGGGTTTTGGTTTTATCATGCCAAAAAACCGAGGTGGGATTTTTTCTACTTGTATCGGAGCATAGGTTGCGGGGTTGGTTTCTAATATTTTTTGCGCTCCTTCCGGGTCTTTGCGAACGGATTTAAAGAAGTTGTTTACTAATCTTTCGGCATCTATGGGGAAGTTTTTAGCTTTGATAGCTTCTATAAATTTTTGCATTTTTTCTTTGCGTTGCAGATGTTCTTCATAGATTTGTTTTTCTATTTTGCGCTTTTCGGCTTTGGCTTTGCGTAAATGGTAAGCAATCTCACAACTATCTAGCTCGATTAAAACCTCGACATAAGAAATGAGGGCATTTTGTAGTGTGGCATCGGTGGTTTTTTCGGCAAAGTTTAGAATCTGCTCATCTGATGCGTTGTTGGGCAAAGAAGATAGGCGCACAGGTTGAGCTGTGAGCATAATTTTCCAACCGTTGCAAATGTCATTGTTGAGTTCGTTTATGCGAGAGGGTCTAAATCTGGGATATAAAAGTTTGGCAGAAAATTCAAAAGGAGGGAGCTCCAAAGACGATGCTTGAGCCATATCTGTTATGGCACATTTGAAATTGTGGTAAGCATTGTATAGTTGCTTTTCCTCATTAAATAAGGCGTTGGCATCTTCATCTTGAGGATAGTTTGATGAGGGTTGAGGTTTTTCGTTTTCTTTGATTTCTTTTATTTCGGATAAGGAATCTTCTGTTTCTGATAACTGTTTGGCAATAAAATCATCAAGCAAACGATCAAATTCGTCTTGGGTTGTCTCTTCTATCATTTAAGGCTCCTTAGTTTATGCGGATTTCTGTTGGTTTGTTGGCTGGACTTGAGGTTGCGTAGAACAACACGAGAAGAATCTTGCCCATATTTGTTGATTATGTGCCGATTATATGCTTCTAAAGGGTATAAAAGCAGTTGTAAGTAGTTTATCTTTAGGGCTTTGCGCCATCCGTATATCCAGATGAAGGGAAGAGAAAATAAGGATATAAGGAAAACGTAATCTTTGGCTGTTTTTATTATGCCTCCGGCATTCCAGAAGTTGATTATGATTTGCCAGCTGTGTGCAGAAAGAAAGTTGAAGTTCCAAATTTTATAAACAGCAAAATTAGAACAAATTATAAAAAAGTAGCTCCACACGATGCCAACAATGAGGAATTTAAGGATTTTTAGGAGTTTCATCTATTGTGTCCTTGTTTTGTTGGTTGGTTTTGGGAGGGTGGTTGTTTTTGAGAGGTCTGATTGGTTTTGAGAGCCTGCGCTCTTTCCTTCTATATTTTCTCTTGCTTCTTTTGCTTTTTTTCGGGCTGCATCGTTTTCTTGTAAGCGAAGATTTAGGGCTTTTATGTTTGATTCTGCGTCTTCTAAACTCTCTTCAGAATGGAGGGTGTATCTGATTGCAGATTGCATAAGGCTTTCTTCTTTTTCTTCTGTTTTTCTGTTGTTTGCCAGGTGGATGATGGTGTTTAGAGCTGTATTGGTTGGAGTTTTGTTCTTTTCTTTAAAGTTGCCATTGCGAGCATTGTCGAAAGATGTTTTCATGGCTTTTTCACTTAGTTTTATTAAATCTTCAACAGAATTTATTCCTTCTGCAATTTCTTTTTTTTCTTTTAAGTCTTTGTAATAAGACAGAAACAGATGTTTAGACATCTCTAGATATTCTTTATCTTGTTTTTGTTCTTGTTCTTCGTTTAATTTAGCACCATTCAAATTATCATGCATTTTTAATGCGGTTACCATATTGGTGCAAAACACATCCATTTGGCCTTGGATTATGGCTGTCCTACTGATTGTGGCTTGTGTGCTTTGGGAAAGATTTTTTAAAATACCTGCTTTTTGCTCTGGGGTTAGGTTTTGGTTGTTGTTTATAGTGTCAACAGCGTTACCAATTTGTTCGAGCAGTTGCATTGAATATTGGCTGGTTATAGGTACTTTTTTGCCTGTTTTTTTATCTGTCCAATAAGTTTTACCGTTATTGCCTTCTGTTAAAGTTATTTCTTCTTTGCGATTTGGGTCGCAGATGTATGCAGCAAAATTGGCTAAAGCTTCACGGTTTAAGGATGCTTTTTCTATGCTATCAATTTTTTCATTGTGTCTTTCAAATAAATTTCTGGCATAAGATCCTGTTTCAAGATCATTAATATTGACTTTATTGTCTTTAAGAGATTCGCAATAATTGTTGAAGCGCTCCTGTCCTTCTTTTGCGCTTTCTTTTATAGATTCCCATCCTGCTTCAATTTTGTCGGAGGTAAAATGATAGACTGCAGAAGATGCTTTGTATAGGTATAATCCGGCGTAGCCTGATACTTTTTTTCCCGCCCAAGCGGCAGAAGCTAAGACGATGTCTTTCATAAGAAACTCAATAAAGTCACCTTGTTGGATGTCAAATTTATCATCATTTGGTTCTTCATCATCCGGGTTTCCCATGTTAGTTATCTTTCCGCCCTCTGGAGCTTGAGATTCGGTTTGTATATTGGTTTTTTTGCTTTCTATTAATTTATCAAATTCATCAGCAAGTTGAGGATTTTTTTCTTTTGCCGCTTCCAGTTCATCGACTGAAAGTTTGGAATAAGATTCCATTTCTTCAACGTTGAAAGAGCGTTGCTCAGGCTTTGATGGAGTTGGTTGGTTTACGGTAACAGTCTTTTCTGGAGAATATGTTAGAGGAGAAGAAGGTTTGAAGTCTTGAGGATTGAAACCGCTGAGTTTCATGGAGTATGGGGCAGGACGATAATTCGCACGTGTGTTATTTACGTTCGAATTAATAGTTGTTTTTGCTGTCATCTTTTCATCCTTTCTAAAAAGGTGTTTTCTATTATAATAGCAGTAATTTTGTTTTTTGTCTATATTTTTGTACTGCTAAGCTTTTAGGTTTTTTAAGAATTTGCCAATTTCTTTGTTTATACGGATTCCGTCTTCGGGTTTTGGTTTTATCATGCCAAAAAACCGAGGTGGGATTTTTTCTACTTGTATCGGAGCATAGGTTGCGGGGTTGGTTTCTAATATTTTTTGCGCTCCTTCCGGGTCTTTGCGAACGGATTTAAAGAAGTTGTTTACTAATCTTTCGGCATCTATGGGGAAGTTTTTAGCTTTGATAGCTTCTATAAATTTTTGCATTTTTTCTTTGCGTTGCAGATGTTCTTCATAGATTTGTTTTTCTATTTTGCGCTTTTCGGCTTTGGCTTTGCGTAAATGGTAAGCAATCTCACAACTATCTAGCTCGATTAAAACCTCGACATAAGAAATGAGGGCATTTTGTAGTGTGGCATCGGTGGTTTTTTCGGCAAAGTTTAGAATCTGCTCATCTGATGCGTTGTTGGGCAAAGAAGATAGGCGCACAGGTTGAGCTGTGAGCATAATTTTCCAACCGTTGCAAATGTCATTGTTGAGTTCGTTTATGCGAGAGGGTCTAAATCTGGGATATAAAAGTTTGGCAGAAAATTCAAAAGGAGGGAGCTCCAAAGACGATGCTTGAGCCATATCTGTTATGGCACATTTGAAATTGTGGTAAGCATTGTATAGTTGCTTTTCCTCATTAAATAAGGCGTTGGCATCTTCATCTTGAGGATAGTTTGATGAGGGTTGAGGTTTTTCGTTTTCTTTGATTTCTTTTATTTCGGATAAGGAATCTTCTGTTTCTGATAACTGTTTGGCAATAAAATCATCAAGCAAACGATCAAATTCGTCTTGGGTTGTCTCTTCTATCATTTAAGGCTCCTTAGTTTATGCGGATTTCTGTTGGTTTGTTGGCTGGATTTTCAGGAGAAAATATAATTATTCGGTCTGGTTTGCCTCCATGTTTGATGAGGAGATATATTTTGTCTTCTATTACTTTGAAGGATTCTATACGGCTGCCTTCGGGTTGTTGGAGGGTGGATGATGGTATTTGAGGTTTTGGCTGAGATGCTTTTTTGTATATGACCCCAATGGCTGTGAGCATACCAAATACCAACAAAAAGGTGAGAATAAAAACAATTGCTTTGATAAGTTTTAGTTTGTTCATGAGTAAATCCTACTTGCAAGTTTGTTTTTTGATCTTATGATAATCAAAAAAGTTTTTTGGGATAATCGTATGTCTATAGAAACAGTTTATACCACACCAATAGTTAATAAAGATTATAAAGGAAAAAGAATCGATAAATTTTTAAGCGATTGTTTTTCGGATATTTCTCGTTCTCAGGTACAGAGGTTGATTGCTCTTGGTAATGTGACTTGTGATGATGTTACAATAGGTGATAATTCTTTTAAGGTTAGAGACGGAGATGTTTATCAGGTTTTGGTGCCTCCGGCAGTAGATGCGGAGCCGATAGCACAGGATATTCCTCTTGATGTGGTGTATGAAGATGAAGATATTATAGTGGTTAATAAACCAGCAGGAATGACGGTGCATCCTGCTCCAGGAGCTGTGGATGGAACACTGGTGAATGCTTTGTTGTATTATTGTAAAGATTTGTCTGGAATCAGTGGAGTTAAGAGACCGGGAATTGTTCATAGAATAGATAAAGAAACCTCCGGTTTGTTGGTGGTGGCCAAAAACGATGCAGCGCATCAGCACTTGTGCGCCCAGTTTGCAGAACATTCGATTGAAAGAACTTATTTTGCTGTGGTTTTTGGGGTGCCAAATCCTATGAAAGGTGTGATAGATGCAGATATCGGAAGAAGTCCATATGATAGAAAAAAAATGGCTGTGGTGCAAAAAAATGGCAAGCACGCTGTGACACACTACCAAACAATGGAAGTTTTTGGTGGTGAAGCAGCTTTGGTTAAATGTAATTTGGAGACAGGAAGAACTCATCAAATTAGAGTGCATCTGAGTAAAATAGGTTGCAATTTGGTTGGAGATAAACTTTATGTAAAGTCTAAAAAAATTATAAGCAAAGCTGTTGAAGCAGATGTAAAAAGTTTCGTTAATAATTTTTCCAGACAAGCATTGCATGCGCAGACACTTGGTTTTGTGCATCCGAGAACGCAAAAAAACATGGCGTTTTCTACTGAGTTTCCGCAAGATTTTGCAGAACTGATAGATGTTTTGCAAAAAATAAAAAACTAGAACTAAAGTATAGATTGCTTTTTTTTGAGAATCAATGATTCTGAATAAGTCAATTTTCCGTACCAGGACTCGGACTTGGACGTTGGACTGCTGTGTAATTTTATCAGGAGTATAACGAGATGAGAAATGTTCCCGGACTGAACGGAATAGATTTTTCGCCAGAAATTAATATGGTTAGATACTTGCAACGGATTAAACAATATCCGATTTTGGAGCAAGATGAAGAATATAAGTTGGCGGTTAGATATCAGCAAAATAAAGATCCTGAAATAGCGAAAATTTTGGTCACCTCGCATTTGCGTTTGGTGGTGAAAGTGGTTTCTAAGTATAGAGGTTATGGGCTCTCTATGGCGGAGATGATTTCAGAAGGAAATATGGGGCTGCTTTATGCAATAGAGAAGTTTGAACCAGATAAAGGTTTTAGATTTTCTACATATGCTTTGTGGTGGATTAAGGCATCTGTGCAGAAATATATTTTGAATTCTTGGTCGTTGGTTAAGATAGGAACAACTGCGGCTCAAAAAAAGCTCTTTTTTAATTTGAGAAAAATCAAGAATAAGCTGAATGTTATGGATGATAGAGAACTGTCGTCAGATGTTTTGAAGGGGATTGCAACATCTTTGGATGTGAGCGTTCAAGATGTGACAGATATGAATATGAGACTTAAGTCTCATGATGGATCCTTAAATACGTTGATAGATTCTTCATCTGATGGTGGCAGTGAGTGGATGGATTTTATTGCGGACAATAAGCCAAACCAAGAAGATGTGTATGCTCATGCAGAAACAATGAAATATCGTAGAAATCTGTTTAATAAGGCGTTGGTTTGTTTGAACTCAAGAGAAAAAGATATTTTATTTAAGAGAAGGCTTTGTGATAAGGCTGTGACATTAGATGATTTGAGTAAAACGTATAATATTTCAAAGGAAAGAGTGAGACAAATTGAGCTTAACTCTATAAAGAAACTTAGCAGAACTATAGAAGCCGGAAAATGGGCTTGATTTTTGCGAAAGATAACAAAAAAGCCCCTCTTTTATGAGGGGCTTTTTTTGAAGTGTTTATCTTCTGTCTCCCATGAATCTGAGTAGATACAGGAACATATTGATGAAATCTAAGTACAAACTAAGAGCTCCGGTAACAGCTTTTTTGGTGGCAATCTCGTTGTTGTCTCCGTCCATGTATATATTTCTTATGCGCTGGGTGTCATAGGCTGTGAGGCCAGTAAAAATGGCTATTCCTAATATGGAAATGGCAAAGTCTAAGCCTGTGCTTTTTAGAAATATATTTACTAAAGAAGCAATAATTATTCCGATAAGACCCATGAAAAGGAAAGATCCCATAGATGTGAGGTCTTTTTTGGTGGTGTATCCATATAAACTCATGGCACCAAATGTGCCGGCTGTAATAAGGAATACTCTGGCCAAGCTAGTTCCTGTGTATATTAAAACAATGGGAGTGAGAGATATGCCCATGATGGCGGCATAGGTCCAAAACATGATTTGTACTTGTTTGGCGGAGCCTCTATTTATTACCCATCCAAAGGCAAAAACCATAATTAATGGAGCTATAAACATGAGCCAACCAAAACCGGACATGCCCATAACTCTGCCCATTGGATCAAGCGTGAAAAATAAGCGCAATAGAGGTGTGTTAGCTACAAAATAGGCAGAAAAAGCTGTGAGACAAAGGCCTGCAGTCATGAAATTGTATACTTTTATCATATAATTGCGCAAACCTTCGTTTATGTATGGGGTTGCACTTGAACGGGTATAAGTACGGTTTTCCATTAGGTTTTCCTTTTAATGTTAGTGTTATAAGATGAATATAGGGTATGGAGGATTAAAAATCAATGGTTTTGATTTTTCATGCATAAGCATAAAGCTGTTTGCCATGTGTCTTTAGCCATTTACGCCCTTCTGAATAGTTGGGGCAGAGGTTTTGAACACAAATCCAAAAGTTTTGAGAGTGATCTTGATGAGCAAGGTGAGAAACTTCGTGGCTGACAAGATAATCTATAACAAAGTCTGGTGCTAAAGCTATTCTCCAATTATAGTTGATATTATTTTTGTTGGAGCAACTTCCCCATCTTGATTTTGTGTCTTTTAGGCAGATTCGATTTATTTGGCAGCCCAGTTGTTTGGCTTTGATAAAAGAGCGTTGGTTTAATTCTTTGTGGGCGGTTTCTTTTATAAAATCGCAAACTCTGCGGTGAAAAAATTTTTCATCGCCTCCTATTTTGAGAATGTTTTGTTCCAGAATGTTGCCTCTTTGTTTGGGAAAGTGAACAATTTGGACGGCTCTGCCCATTAGAGAGATGTTTTGGCCATTGAAGAATTTTTTTGTCTGAGGAATTTGAGCCAACATATTAGATATCCAATCTTTGTGTTCCTCTATAAAGGCAGAGGCTCTTTTTGATGAGCATCTGGAAGGAATCGTTAGGATTGGTCTTCTGTTTTTTTCATCTATTCTTAAAGTTAGACGCTTGGCTGTGGAAGAGCGAATAATCTTAATATCAAAACCACAAGAGTTTGCTATTTTAAAGGTCTGGCCAGTCAATAAGGTGATCTTCATAGTTTGTTACCTCTGATTCTGATACAATGTTTCTTCCTTGCAAGGATATGCCGGCCTTGTGTACTGTAGATATTTTGCCGGTTATAAGCGGATGCCAAGAAGGAAGATCAAAGCCATTGTCTAAAAGCCAATAAGCACAAGTTTTTGGTAGCCATCTAGGCTGTTCTCTAACCGCAGAAATATCTATATTGCGGCAATCATAAACTTTTTTGAAACGGTGTTCATAAATTTTGCAGGTGCAATTATTGCAGTCTAAAAAACGGCAAACGGTGTTTGTAAAGTGGATTTTTCCTCGAATTTCTATTTTGTTGAGGCAACATTTTCCGCAACCATCACATAGAAGCTCCCATTCTCTTTCGGACATTTGATCTAATTTTTTGTGTTTCCAGAATTCCGGTTCAATGTCTTCCAGATTATCAAAGCGAGATTGTGGGTCAAAAGGAGTATCCAACCAGTCTTTATTCATTGTCGTAGTCCTCTAATATGTGGTCTTCAAGCTCTTCTTCACTAACCAGATTTTCGCTAATGGTGTTTTGGGGAATTTTGAATTCGGCCGGAAGAGGTTTGCCACTAACTAGCGGATGCCAGGCCGGCAAAGAACCTGTTTGGGCAAGGATATAATAAGCACAAGTTTCTGGAATCCAAGGGATTTGGTTAATGTTTTGCGGGTTTAATTTTAGGCACTCTGGAACAAGCGTACATCTTTGAGAATACTCTGAACATAGATGTTTTTCGCAATCAAAATATTTGCAAATTACATTGGTGTAAAAAACTTCGTCATTTTCTTCGTCTTGTAATTTTATAAGACAACATTTTCCGCAATGAGTACATATAGATTCCCACTCTTCGGTTGTGTAGTCTTGCGGTTTTTTGTTTTGCCAAAATTTGTTGTTTTTCAAAGTTTAATCTCCTATGCGTTCTGGTAGATATTCTTCTTTGGCCAAATTACCAAACTGAGCATAGTCTCCATTCCAAAACAACTGGACAGTTCCTGTGGGGCCGTGGCGTTGTTTGCCGATAATGACTTCGGCAATATTTTGGGTTGCTCTTTTGCGAGCCTCCCATTCTTCCATTCTTTTTTGTAGGTGTTCAGGTGTTTCAGAGGCTTTTTGTTGAGGTTCTTCATTTTGGAGATAATAATTTTCTCTATATACAAACATTACAATATCGGCATCTTGCTCAATGGAGCCAGATTCTCTTAAATCTGACATTACGGGACGTTTATCTTCTCTTTGTTCAACACCACGGTTTAGCTGAGAAAGGGCAATTACAGGGACATTTAGTTCTTTGGCAAGAATTTTTAAACCTCGTGATATTTCTGATAATTCTTGAACGCGGTTGCCTTCTGAACGTTTGGACCCTGTTCCGTTAATTAGTTGAATATAGTCTATTACAATGCAGCCAAGGCCTTTGTTGCGTTTGAGGCGACGGGCTCTAGTGCGAATGGAGTTGATGTTTAATCCGGGAGTATCATCTATATATAATGGAATGCGTTCTAATTCTCTGACAGCAGCGGCTATTCTGGTGAATTCAGCATTATCCAGCTCTCCTGTGCGCATTTTGTGTCCGTTGGTTTGGGTCACTGTTGCCAAAATACGAGAAGCTAATTGGTCGGCTGACATTTCGAGAGAGAAAAAAGCAACTCCTTTAGATTTGTCATCAATGTTTTTGGCGTGCATCATATATTCAGCCACATTATAGGCCATGTTTGTTGCTAGGGCTGTTTTGCCCATGGCAGGACGACCGGCAATGATTATAAGGTCTGAATTGTTGAGTCCGCCAGTTTTGTTATCAAGAGCATCCAGCGAGGTTGGAAGACCTGAGATTTTTCCGTCTTTTTGGTATGCTTCTTCAATATGAGACAAGGAAACGTTGAGAGCTTGGCCAAAATCAACAAAACCTCCACTAATATCTCCTTGATTTGAAAGTTCAAATAACTTTTTTTCGGCTTCTTCTATTTGGGTGGAAGCATCAGAATCAATATCTTCTTTGGAGGCGTTGTTTACAATGTCAAATCCTGTGGAAATTAATTCTCTGCGAAGATATTTGTCATATATGAATTGAGCATAATATTCTGCGTTAGTTAGAGGAGTGGCAGAATCTGCAAGTTTTATAAGATATTTGATACCACCAACATCATCTAGAGAGCCGTCTTGTTCAAAATAGCTTTTTAGAGTGATAACGTCAGCAACTCGCCCTCTGGTGATGATTTTGGAGATGACTTCAAAAATTTTGGAGTGCATAGAATCTGCAAAATGCTGAGGTTTTAGAAATTCAGAAATTTTTTCATAGGCTTTGTTGTTGGCCAAAACAGCTCCTAAAAGAGCTTGTTCTGCTTCAATGTTTTGAGGAAGAGTTGATATGTCTGGTTTTTCCATGGTGCGAAATCTCTTAAAAGTTTATTTTGAGTCTCTTTATAACAACAAAAATAAAAAAAATAAAACATTATAGTTTTTTATTTTTTTCAACCCTGTGGATTGTGTGGATAATGGGGATAAAATAAACCCTCACCAAGCGGTGAGGGTTGGAATTCTTAACCTTGTATGGTTAATTATTATTATTTAGAAGCTTTTTTCTTTGCAATAGACTTTTTGATCTTTTTTGCTTCTTCGGTCAATTTGCTGTTAGAAGTAGACTCCAAGTAAGCATCTAAACCACCGTTGTGTTCGATAGAACGCAAAGTTTTAGAGCAAACTTTCAATTTGAAGATTTTGCCCAAAGTGTCGCTTAACAAAGAAACAACTTGCAAGTTTGGCAAGAAACGACGACGAGTGTGGTTGTTAGCGTGGCTAACGTTGTTACCGCTTTGAACGCCGGTGCCTGAAATATCACATTTTTTAGCCATTGTTTTAATCCTTTTCAAAAATCTTTTGCTTGTTAATAGCGATATTTAGCAGATAAGTCAAGTATAAAAGTTGTCTGAGAGCCAAAATTTTTGTGGTAATCGAAAAAAAAATGATATAAAAGGGTAGGCGAAGAGCTGTACCCGTAGCTCAGTTGGATAGAGTATTGGCCTCCGACGCCAAGGGTCGTGGGTTCGAATCCCTCCGGGTACGCCATAAACAAGGCCACCCCTCGTGGGTGGTTTTGTTTATGATGAGTATCGGCGGATTTGAACCCACGAGAAGTGGGTTTGACTACAAGGCAAAGGCGGACGGAAGTACGCCGATTGACTATAGTCAATTGCCGAAGTGAACGAAGCAAAGCGAAGTCATCCCTCCGGGTACGCCATAAACAAGGCCACCCCTCGCGGGTGGTTTTGTTTATGATGAGTATCGGCGGATTTGAACCCACGAGAAGTGGGTTTGACTACAAGGCAAAGGCGGACGGGAGTACGCCGATTGACTATAGTCAATTGCCGAAGTGAACGAAGCAAAGCGAAGTCATCCCTCCGGGTACGCCATAAACAAGGCCACCCCTCGTGGGTGGTTTTGTTTATTAGACAAAAAACTTGCGTGGTGAAGAAAAATATGGTAATTATTATGGAGGAGAATGAAATGAAAGCCAAAGAAAGAAAATTTGTTGAGTTTCACGAAATAATCGGAGATTTAAAGCATTTGCGCCGGATCGGTTGGGTTATGCGAGAGGTGCCACAAGCAGAAACAGTTGCTTCGCATTCGTGGCGTATGGCATTGATGGCAATGCAGAAAGAAATCGAACTCAAAGAACTTGGAGTCGATGTTAATCGGGTAATAGAGATGTGTTTGTTACACGATGTAGCCGAGGCAGTGGTGGGCGATATTGTGCCGGAAGCGCAACAGATGGCAAACAAGAAAATTTTAAAAGCCGAAAAGGCGGAGCGCGAAATGGCTGCTATTGATAATTTTGCAAGCAAATATGATTTTCCGAAATTAAAAAAGTTGTTTGAAGAATATGAAGAGCAGGTGACATTAGAAGCCCAAGTAACCAAGAATTTAGATAAGATGGATATGTTGCTGCAAGCATATGAATATTCTTTGGCATGTCCTGATTTGTCAAGATTGGGCGAATTTATGCAATATGACGAGCAAGATGTGAATTTGCCGATTTTTAAGGATGATTTGCAAGAAATTAAAGCCAGACAATATGACAAGAAAACTAAAGTAAATAAGTTTGTAGATTTTCAGCTTTTGGCCGGAAAGTTAAAACATTTGGAACGAAGCGGTCCGAAAATGTATGGTATTGAAGATTGCGAAACCGTGGCGGCGCATAGTTATCGTTCGGCTTTGATGGCTTTGTATTTGGAGAAAGATTTGCAAAAACAGGGCTTAAATGTGAGCGATGTTGTGAAGATAGCTTTGGTTCATGATATGGGCGAAGCGGTAATTGGCGATGTGGTGCCGGAAAAATGGCAAAAAGGAACTAAAATATCAAAGGCAGAGAAGCATAAAAGAGAAGTGCAAGCAATTATGATGATGTCCAAGCAATATGATGTGCCTTTTGTTTGGCAAGCTTTTGATGCTATGGAACAAAGAACAACGCCGGAGGCCTCTATGGCTAAAGATTTGGAGATTTTTGAGGGTATCCAACAGGCTTTTGAATATATTAAAAAATATCCGGAAAAAGGGATTTTGCGTGAGTGGGTGCCATATCATCAGCCACGAATAAAGTCAGATTTGGTGCAGGGGTTGGTGGTTGCAGTAAAAGAAAAGCAAGATAAGTTTTTGATTTCTAAAAACTATCCGACAGTTTATAAAGAAGGTGGGCGCTAATTTTTTTGTTTTGGTTAAGGTGTTGATTGATGATATACTACAAAAGAAGAAGATGGATTGTTTTGGGCTTCTTTTATGGCGGATATAGACTGCTCTATCAGCTTTTTGGCTGATCTGGCAGGAGTAGGAAAAATACTAACGCCGACACTAACTAAGAGCTCGTGAGTTGTGAAATTATCTCGGATTCCTTCTTTGAATAGCTCCATAATTTTTTTGATTTCTATTTCCAGATCGTATCCATTGGTTATGTCTGGCATTAGTATCCAAAAAGGATATTTTAATCCTCTGGCGATGGTATAGTTTTTCTTTAGACTCATTACCAGTGTGTTAGATAGTTTTTTGAGCATAAAGTCTTCCAGGCGAAGTTTACGAAAGTTTTCAACATTATCAATATTTATGCCAATGACGGCAATGAGATCTTTAGGAAGGCGAGAATCTTTGTAGTTTTCGTTGTTTACGGCCATTTGTACACGGTCTTCAAACAAGAAAAAGTTTGGAAGGCCAGTTAGATCATCGTATAGGTTATTGAAAAAAGGTTTTGTTGGTTTGTTTTGGTGATTGCCAACTAATATGAATGAAAAATGATTGGAATCAGGAAGATATATAGCGTGGAAATCTATGGGAATTATTTTGCCTTTAGGAGAACGTAATTTAATTTGCTGTTTGCTTGCAGAAGTTAACATTTCTCCGATGTTTGATGTTAGTTTTTCCCAATCATCCTTGACAACCAAAGATAAAAAAGGTTCGTTTATTACTGTTTTGGCCTCTTTAATATCCAGGGTTTGCATTGCAGCATAGTTTAGGTATATGATTTTGTCGTCACATACCATTATAATAGGTCGTTCGGAACTGTTCATGAGTAAATTAACTACGTCTTTGAGGTTGACATCAAGATCTTGCCAATATTTTTTTTCTTTTTCTTCGGGTTTTGTTTGTTCCGGTGTTATGGGTGTTGATTGGGGTGCAAAAGCATCTTCTAATGAGTGAATATCTACACCGTACTCTGTTGCTTTTTGAAGTATACTTAGGTCAACCGATGTCTCTTCTGTAGACAAAGGCGGTGTTTCTAACATATCAATAGTTATATCTGTTGTTTTTTTTGCCATTTTACACTCAGTTTCTTTTTGGATTGATTGTATATCTGATTGAATAAAAAAACAATGATAAATCTTCGTATTTTTTTAACTATCTTCTTATATAATGGGCATTAATAGTATAAAATATGAGAGAATTTGCCATGTCTGAGACAGAAAGTGAATTAACGCAAACAGAGGAGAATCAACAGGTTGAGGCTGTTGATAATACTTATTTGGTTAAAGAGCGTTTTGAGATAGATTATAATAGTCCATTACCCGCTTTTGATGCTAATGGAGCAAAGGCTTTTGCGGTGAAAGATAAAATAAATCCGCAAAGAGATTTGTTTGCTCTTATTTGTGATAATGATACGCCTCCCAGACTTTCTTTGTTGCCATATTTGAAGTCTATAGACCACCCTAATTTGTTGAAATTGGTGGAATTTGGCGTGGTAGAATATGCTCCACAAAAAACTCATAATATGGCGCTTATTTACAGAGCACCAACAGGTCCAAAGGTGTCAGAGTTTATATCTGGAGAAAAACTTACGACAGAGAGATTTAAATCTTTGGTTGTTTCTTTGGTTTCTGGATGTGAGGCGCTTAAGACATATAATATTACTCATAGAGCAATAAGATTAGATAACCTTTTTTATAAAGACACTGAAGCGACAGAAATTGTTTTGGGTGATTGTGCGGCATCTTTTCCGGCTCTGTTTCAGCCAGATGCTTATGAAACAGTAGAAAGTTTACTTTGCTTGCCGCAAGGGCGTGGAAATGGTACAGTCAAAGATGATATTTATGCTTGTGCGGTTGCTTTGTTGGGAATCGTTTTGCAAAAAGAAATTGATTTAGACATGTCTACACCGGAGATTTTGCGACTAAAACTTAGAAAAGGGTCTCTTGTGGCTCTTACAGAAGGAGAAAAACTCAATAGTCAGTATATTTCCGTGTTAAAAGGAATGCTTGAAGATTCTTTGGAATCTAGATGGAACGGAGCTCAGATATATAATTATTTGGAAGGGAAAGCTAATAGTTTCACGAATTCTGAAGGAGCAGAACGCTCTATGAGAGCTTTGACAATCGGTGGTGAAAAATATTATACGGCAAAAACTGCGGCTTTGGCGATGTTGGAAAATCAACAAGATGCTTTGGCACAAATAAGAAACGGAAAACTTTTGGAGTGGATTAAAAACGGTTTGGAAAATGAGAAGCTACATAATAAGATAGAGAAACTTATTTTGACAGCTAAAGAAAAAGAAAACAATCGTTTGTTAGTACCCCAGGTTTGTATTTATTTGGATAGTTCTTTGCCTATTAAGGCCGGAGATATGTTTTTGTTTCCGACAGGATTATCTAAAGCGATATTTTATTATTTGAAAAAACATTTATCTTTAGATGTCTTTCATAATTCTCTTTCAGGAGATATTATGAAGCTTTGGTACCAAGAACAACCATATATTCATGCTCCGACTAATGGCAATGAGTTTAAGGTTTATATGGCACGTTCGGACTATGGATATGGCATTGAAAGAATTATGTATGATTTTGATGAAGATATTCCTTGTACAAGTGAGCTTGTAAATAAGGAATTTGTAAATTCTCCATCAAGATTGTTAAGAGCTTTGGATAACAACTACAATCCTCAAAATGAAAAACCTCCGTTTGATAAAAATATAGTTGCGTATCTGAGGTGCAAGTTAGGCAAAAAAATAGACGGGTTGATTGCAGACATAAATGCTCATCAAGATGCTTTGAAAATATCAGCAGTAATCCGTTTGTATGCAAGTATACAGAGCAAAAATGGTCCGGTTCAAGTATATAACTTGACCAAATGGTTATTGAAATCAAGCAAACCTATTATTCAGACGTTTCACAATTTGAAATATCGTAAGTTTTTGGAAAGAGAATTGGTAAAAATTTCTAAAAATGGAAAAATTGTTGATTTGTCGGAGATTTTGGAAGATGAAGATGCTAAGCAAAAAGATCGGACAGAATATTCCGAAGCGCTGAAAAAGGTAAATAT
This sequence comes from Alphaproteobacteria bacterium, assembly GCA_015062305.1. Taxonomy (GTDB): domain Bacteria; phylum Pseudomonadota; class Alphaproteobacteria; order RF32; family CAG-239; genus CAZU01. The sequence continues at coordinate 7,023 of SUUX01000013.1, read as the reverse complement.
TTTGGTTACCGAAAAAAATAAAATTTTATCTGGCGGTTCTAAATTGGAAGAGGAAGCCAAAGATATCGCTATTAAATTTGGTTCAACTTTATCTGTTTTAACTATGTTGGCATCTTTTGTCTTCAGCATTTTGTATTGGGCATTGCAATGATAAAACCTTTAAGAAAAAACACAGCCAAGAAGGCTCCTTTTAAGCTTAATTGGGCGCAGAAGCTGTTTATTGTAGCGGCTTTGATTATTTTATCCATCACATCTTTGCCGATAGTGATAGTTTTGCTTATAGGAATGCTTCCGACAGTGACTGTTTTGCTGATAGATTCCAGAAACTTTAATAAGCTAACAATGGTGGGTTGTTTTAATTTAGCTGGCGCTTTTGTGTGTTTGGTTAGTATGTTTAACCAGTTTAACAGTTTGAGCGAGATAACCGTTTTAGGCAATGTTTTTAATATTATCATTATGTTGGGCGCGGCGGCCTTGGGGATGTTGCTTTATTTTGAGTTGCCTAATTTGTTTGTATATTTGTTTAAGAGTTCTGCTCAACGACGTTTGCGGCACATAAATGCTACTTTAGAAAAAATTTCTGCAGATTGGGGTTCTGAGATTGTGAATGATGTTTCTAAGTAGCTTTTTGCAGTTTTGAGTGCGTTTTTTTCTTGAAAAATAAATATTTGAGTGTATAAATACCTCACTTGGACAAAAGGAGGTGCGTCCTTTGTTCTTGTTTTTTGCATTTCGCACAAGTCCGCCTCTTTATTTTTTGCTGAGGAATGGCATTTTTGAAATACATAATTTTATGATTAATACTGATATTAAAATTCCAGAAACAAATGAAAATTTTGAAGCTTTGCTAAATGAACAATTTGGCGATAATGGTATTACAGGATCTGTTGTTAAAGGTACTATTATCAGATTGACTTCTGATTTTGCTACTGTAGATGTTGGCTTGAAGTCTGAAGGTCGTATTCCTTTACGTGAATTTGGCCAAAATGCAGAGCTCAAAGTTGGAGATGTTGTTGAGGTTTATGTTGATCGTTATGAAGACAGAGATGGCAACATCGTTCTTTCTCGTGAAAAAGCTCGTCGTGAAGAAGCTTGGTTGGATCTTGAAAAATGTCTAAACTCAGGTGAAAGAGTTAACGGTGTTATCTTTGGTCGTGTTAAAGGTGGTTTCACTGTTGATCTTAATGGTGCAATTGCTTTCTTGCCAGGATCTCAAATTGATATTCGTCCAATTCGTGACATCACTCCATTGATGGGTATTACACAACCGTTCCAAATCTTGAAGATGGATAAGGTAAGAGGAAACATTGTTGTTTCTCGTCGTGTTGTATTGGAAGAAACTCGCGCAGAGGCTCGTGCTGAATTGATTGACACCCTCAAAGAAGGCTCTATTTTGGATGGTGTTGTTAAAAACATTACAGACTATGGTGCATTTATTGATTTGGGTGGCGTTGATGGTTTGTTGCACGTTACCGATATTTCTTGGAAGAGAATCAATCATCCTGCAGAATTGTTGTCTGTTGGTCAGACTATCAAAGTTCAGGTTATCAAGTTCAATGAAGACAATCAAAGAATTTCTTTGGGTATGAAACAATTGGAATCTGATCCTTGGCAGAGTGTTGCAGATAAATATAAGGTTGATGAAATCTATACCGGTAAAGTTACCAACATCACAGATTATGGTGCTTTTGTTGAGCTGGAAGATGGAATCGAGGGATTGGTTCACGTTTCTGAAATGAGCTGGACTCGCAAAAACGTACATCCGGGTAAAATTGTTTCTACATCTCAAGAAGTACAAGTTAAAGTTTTGGAAGTTGATGCTGACAAACGTCGTATCTCTTTGGGTATTAAACAATGTTATCCAAATCCTTGGGCTGCTTATATTGAAGAGCATCCTGTTGGATCTATCATCGAAGGCAAAATCAAAAACATTACTGAATTCGGTTTGTTTGTTGGTTTGTCTGATGAAATTGATGGTATGATTCACTTGTCTGATATTGCTTGGGACAAATCTGGTGAAGAAGCTGTAAAAGACTACACCAAAGGTCAAGATATTCAGGCAAAAATTATTGATGTTGATGTTGAAAAAGAGCGTATTAGCCTTGGAATTAAACAATTGACAGAAAATACAGCTGGTGCAGCATTGGAAGCTTTCAAAAAAGGCGATGTTGTAAAAGCTACTGTTGTTGAGTTTGATGACAAAGGTGTTATCGCTGAAGTTGACGGCGCTCCTGCATATATTAAAAAGGCTGATTTGTCTAAGGACAAAGCAGGTCAAAATCCAGAGGCATACAATGCTGGTGATGTGTTGGAAGCAAAAGTTACAACAGTTGACAAGAAAAACAACAGATTGAACCTTTCTGTAAAGGCATTGGAAATTGAAGAAGAGAAAAAGGCTTTGGAAGAATATTCTTCTGCAACCGGAAACTCTGCTTTGGGCGATGCTTTGGGTGAGGCTCTGAAAAAGAATGCTTAATTAGCATTTGTTTTATGAAAGACAGGCTCTTTATAGGGCCTGTTTTTTTGTAGATTGTACGTTGATTAACTAATATTAAACAAGTGATAAAGTATACTATTTTATTATTAATATAAAGCTTTGAGGAAATCCATGCTTAGTTTAAAACATATTGCAGTAACATCTTTTAATGAGAATTTGGCTTATATTCATAAGGATTGTAGCGCTTATAAGGTTGATGATATAAAGGTTTTAACCAAAGTGGAGATTCACGGAGGTGTTCGACCGGTTTATGCTTTTTTGCAGATAGTTGATGATGTAAAGATTGTAAAACCCGGAGAACTGGGCTTGAATACCGAGGCTTTTAAGATGATTAATCTTCCAGAGGGGGCAAATATATCTTTGACTATTGCCCCGGCGGCTCCAAGTATAAATGCAATCAAGCGCAAAATTGCCGGAAATATCTTGAGTGCGGCAGAATATTCTTCAATTGTAAATGATATTACAGCCAAAAGATATTCTAATATGGACATTACTTCTTTTTTGGTTTCTTCCGGTTCTTTTATGACGGCTCCAGAGGTTTTGGCTTTGACCGAAGCTTTGATAGGGGAAGATGTTTTGCGCTGGGATAATGAAAACATTGTAGTAGATTTTCATTGTATGGGCGGAGTTCCCGGAAATAAGACAGATATTATTATCACTGCAATTGCTGCAGCCTATGGATTGCCTATGCCCAAGACAGCGGCAAAGTCTTTGACCTCTTGTGCCGGAGTTGCAGATACTTTTGCGGTGTTGGCAAATGTTAATATGGATGAAGAGACGTTCAAATCGGTAGTGAAGGAAAACAGAGGAGCAATAGTTAATTATGATGCGCTTTCAATAGCGGAGGGAAGCAAGATTGTTTCTACCGTTGAAAGACATTTGGGCTTTTTGCAACAACAACATTTGGTAGCTTCTATTTTGGCAATAAAAATGGCGGCAGGGGTGACACATTTGGTGTTGGATATTCCGGTTGGAGCAAATTCTCGAATAAAGACGACAACAGAGGCCATGCGGATTAGAAAATTGGTGGAATATGTCGGAGATATGCTCTCTATGGAGGTTGATGCTGTTATTACAGATGGAAGCGAGCCTATTGGAAACGGTGTGGGAGCTGTGTTGGAAGCTAGAGATATTATGAAAATTTTGCGAAACAAACCAGACGCACCTCAAGATTTGTTGGAAAAATCGTTGTTTTTGGCAGGTAGGGTTTTGGAATTTGATCCGCAATTGCGTGGAGGGCAAGGATATGTTGTGGCAAAGGAATTGTTAACTTCTGGCAGAGCTTTGGAAGCGATGAACAAAATTATATATGCTCAAGGCAAAGCGCCTCAGCCGCAATTGGGGCATTTGACCAGAGATATTGTGGCTTCTCAGAGTGGAATTGTTGAAAGTATTGATAATAACAGAATCAACAAGATTGGTGTTTTGGCAGGGGCTTCTCAGTATCCGGGAGCAGGATTAGATTTGTTGAAAAAAGTTGGTGATACTGTTGAACAAGGCGAAACTTTGTACAGAATTCATGCCGTGAGCGCAACAGATTTTGCTTTTGCAAATTCGGTAGTTGATGGAAACACTGGTTATGAAATTAATAGCAAAGGGGCTTATTAATTAAACACAATTGTGGAGTATGGGTATGAAAAAATTGAGAATAGCAATTGTGGGATGCAAAAATATGGGCAGAAAGCATCTGGAGTGTTTGCGAGAATGTTTTGCAGACAGGGTGAAAATTTCCGGAATTCTTAATTCTTCGGAAGAATCAACCAAAAAGGCTGCGGCAGAATTGGGTGTAAATGCCTTTGAAAGTATTAGCAAAATAAACAAAAGGAATACAGACGCGGTGATTGTTGCAACACCGGCAGAACATCATTTTGAAGTTGCAAAATTTTTGCTACAAAAAAAGATTCCTCTATTGGTGGAAAAGCCTTTTGCCGAAACAGATGAACAGTGTTTTGAGTTGCAAAAAACAGCTCAAGAAAACGAAGTTTTGTTAATGGTTGGACATACAGAAAACTATAATCCGGCCGTTGTGTTGCTAAAAAAAGAGTTGTCAGAACAAATCAAATCTTTGGCTGCTATCAGAACATCTAACAATCCGGGATTTAAGAAAACTCATGTGATTTCTGAGCTGATGATTCATGATTTGGCTATTGTAAATAGTCTGATAAAAGGCCAATGGATTGAAGCTAGTTTGGAAAAAGATGAAAAATATCGATGGGATGAACACGCTATTGTAGAAATGAAGTATGATAGTGGCAGTATTGTGCGCTTAGAATCTATTAGGGCCGATGTTGAAAGAGAAAGAAGAATGCGAATTATCGACATGAAAAACAACATTTGGCAAATAGATTTTTTAGAAAGGCGTTTGAGTAAAAATGGTGAGGTTCTGACAGAGGGCGGAAATTCTTTGAAGAATGAATTGGAAGATTTTTTAAATATGTTAGAAACAGGTCAAAATCCACAAGTTGGAGCAGAAGAGGCCAGAGCAATAGTGCGACTCTGTAAAGAACTTGAAGATATAAAAAATTAAAAAATTTGCGATTCGGAGAGTTGGAATGACAAATTTGAGCAAAAAAATGGTTTTGCTCAAAATTTTTTTGATTGGACTCAAAACGAATCTGAGTCTTGATTTGCGAGAGAATCGTTAGAATCCCTAGCTTTAGCGTTAAGATTATTTTAATTAATCTAAGTCACATAATCATTGTGAGATGACAAAAAATGTGGTATAATCAGAGAATAGTGCTTCTGATTATGGCCATGTTTGGTGGTTGTAAGAAGTGTTCAGCTTTGGATATCACCCCCACCTTACCTCCCCCATCAAGGGGGAGGGAAATAAAAGAGAGAGTTTTGGATAGGGGAGTGAGTCGAAAAGCTATGGGTCGTTGGAGGTGTGATATGAGAAGAACAGGATGTTTGAAATCATGGTTCATTAGCTGCAGGGCGGTTGCTCTGGCGGCTATTTTTTGTCTTGTTTTCTCCAATGCAAAAGCAGATGTTCCAGAAATTAATGCTGATTATTTAGATACGCTCACAGGTGCCAAGGTCACATGGGAAGAGGTTGACGCTGCCGGAGAAGATACCATTGCTATTGGCGATAAATTCTACAAATACACCTACCACATGCCCAATGGCTACAAAACCAATACCAGACTTGATGATAACCTAACCGCAGAAAATACTACAAATAAGGTATTTAAGGGTATTGAACATATAGTAAATGATGGTAACGCCTACGGTGGAGCTATCTATAATACTTCGGCGTCTACGGAAGCTATACACTCTGATTTTGTAGACAATTATGTTAATAGCGGTTCTAGATATGCCGAAGGAGGAGCTATTTATAATTATATAGGAGGCACCATAGGAGACATTACCGGAGATTTTATCGGTAACTATGCTTATAGTCAAGATTATGCCAACGGTGGGGCTATTGACAATGAGTATGGTAGTCACATAGGAGATATTACCGGAGATTTTATTGACAACTATGTTTATTCTGGAAACGGTTCTGCCTCCGGAGGAGCTATTTATAATTATACAGGAGGCACCATAGGAGACATTACCGGAGATTTTATCGGTAACTATGCTTATAGTCAAGATTATGCCAACGGTGGGGCTATTGACAATGAGTATGGTAGTCACATAGGAGATATCACTGGAGATTTTATCGGTAACTATGCTCATTCAGAAAACTATTTTGCCTCCGGAGGAGCTATTTATAATTATAAGGAAGGCACCATAGGAGATATCACTGGAGATTTTATCGGTAACTATGCTCATTCAGAAAACTATTTTGCCTCCGGAGGAGCTATTTATAATTATACAGGAGGCACCATAGGAGACATTACCGGTAATTTTATGAACAACTATGTTGCCTCTTTAGACAGCAATGCCTCCGGAGGAGCTATTCATAATGGCGGCACAATAGGAGACATTACCGGTAATTTCATGAACAACTATGTTACCTCTTTAGACAGCAATGCCTCCGGAGGAGCTATTTATAATTATAAGGAAGGCACCATAGGAGATATCACGGGTGATTTTATAGGTAACTATGCTTATTCAGAAAACAGTAATGCTTATGGTGGTGCTATTTATCTCTGGGGACGAATTTTAAATAATATTTCCGGAGATTTTACAGGCAACTATGCACAAGGCAAAATAGCTCAAGGTGGTGCTATTTATAACGCAGATAGCATTACCCTAATTAACAGTAGTTTTTATGACAATTACGCCAAAGGCTCAGATGCCCGTGGTGGTGCAATCTTTAACGAAGGTGAACTAATTATCACAGCAAATAACAGTAATAGTATTTTCTCCGGTAATTATACTGAAACTATTAATGATGATGGAACCACAACCAAAAAATCTAATGCTATATATTCAATAGGCAAGATTAATCTAAACTCCATCAATCAAGGCCTAATTCAATTTGATGATATCATAACCGGAGTAAAAGCGCTTGATCTGCTAGTCGCAGATTATGGAGGCTCTTATTCTCAAAACGAAGACGGCGATTATGTTGTGAC
>SUUX01000002.1 GCA_015062305.1 Alphaproteobacteria bacterium | reverse complement strand
GTTTTATTGCTCAAGAAACCGGTAAAGATGTATTCTTCCATGTGACACAACTCGAAAAAATCGGCCTCAAACGTCTCGATGATGGGCAAAAAGTGGGCTTCGAATTGTATGATGACAGAGGCAGAACAGCTGCCGGTAATATCAAATTATTTTAAGATTATACAAACTCTTAAAAAGTACAAAAAAAAAGTGGCTCCCCAAATGCCACTTTTTTTATTGTGATAAGTTGTCTATCTCTGAGGAGTAGCTGCTACATCTTCACCAATAACACTTTCCTCAATATACTCATCTGTGCATTGAGGTCCTATGCATCGTTTAAGGACAGTAGCCTTTCTTCCTGGTGTGAGTCCCATTACCCTAAGAGAAGGCACATAAACATCTACAATTTTAATTTTGAAAGTCAAATATCCTGTTGTTCCATTTTCATCTACAAGATATACCTTGATATTATACTCTCCTTTTGCACCTGGCATTGCCGTACCGGAGAAAGTATAATTATTTTCATCAAAGAAAAGCCAATCCGGCAACGGACTATCATCAACCTGTCCGGCTTTTACCATTACTTTTCCTTCAAAATCCATCTTGTTAAATACAGCTTTCGGGATTGTTAGCGATATTTTTTGACCGCTTTCAACTGTCAAATCTGGCATTAGTTTAGCTGAAGACAAATTAACGGGAGGTCTCTTTGTTGGCACATTCAGCAAATATGGTCTGTTATCCGGCAAGAAGTCTCCTTTACGCCATTTTTCCAAAACACCACGCAAATATACAGCCATCTTTGATGGTTTTTCACCCAACATATAATAAGGGATAGCATCCATGCCCAAAGTTGCATATAAGTTTCCTAAAGCGTCTTGAAGGTCTACATAAGCAAGCATTGCTTTAACCTCATCTTCAATAGCTCTAGAAGCCTCCAATTGGCTTTTTTCGGCTCGACTTCCGTCTTTTATAGTGGTGTCTTCCGCAATATCTTCTGACACATTTGCTAATTCTTTGCTTACTTGATAGTCCTCAAGAGCAGACATATATCGAGCCCAAGCAACATATACTTGGCTTAATATCAAATTGGTCATTCTTTGTCTGCGCAAAGTCTCAAGTTCTTTTTCAGAAGGATTCTTCATATCTTCAAATATGCTAAGACCATATTTCTGAGCCTTTTTAGCCCATGCTTTGTTATAATATTCCGGATTGTTCTTATATTTTGCAAGCCCCGGATCTTCCAGCACTCTGAAAGAAGCCTTCACTTCTTCTACATTCGTAACCATATCTCTGGCACGCAATTCTGGACGATTGGTCAGAGCCAACCATTCCATCTCGGCCAAAGAGCTTTTTATGTCTGGGAGTTCAAAATTGCCAAACTCTTTTCCCACCAATTTAAACTCGGTAGAAGGATGAAAACCCATCAACGAAGCAAGTCTGATTTCAGATGTTTCCAAATCTCTTCTCAAAGAAGACAATTCTTTTACTGCTTCCATATATTTACGTTTTTTGACCAAATCCGGCATATTCAACGCACGGCCTTCATCAGCCATCTCTTTTGCTCTTGCGTTAATTTCATCAACATCAAGAGTCATATACTCAATCATATCATCGATAACCGGTAACAAGCGTTGAGATGTCAGACTTTTCCAGTACAAAACTCTTGTCTCTTGCAACAAGTTATGGATTACTTTACGGCTTTGCTCATAGGCAACTTCTGAGCGGAAATGCGCATCTTGAGTTTGGTAATATACTGTTCCCACATCTAAGATATTCCAAGCCAATTTAAGCTCTGAATCCATCGCAGAACCGTTTGACTGATTCACATACCCTGCCGATGAAAAAATTTCCGGTAATCTGTTTGCAGGAGAGCGACCAACTTCAATCAAACTTTGCTGATAATTTACAACTCTTCTGGTGTAGTTATACTTTAATGTCAGCGCCATTGCCATATACATATCAATGGGCGTTTCTATACGTCTGGGGGTTGCCGCATACATAGTTTGCATATCAGTATCAACCCTAATTGCTCTATCCCAATCGGTATATGCTACCGGAGCAGGAACAGCAGTGGCATCTGAAAATTTCACATCGTTTTGAGGTGAACACCCACAAAACATAAAGGCTACAAGAGCTGTAGATAACAAAGTTTTTTTCATCATCAATTCCTATAAGTGCACTTATTTCTAAACACAGGATATATCAATATTTTGGATATTAACAGTATTTATTTGCTTTTATTCAACTTTGTTGTATAAAAATTAATAAAATAGATATGTTTTTGTGCAACAATATAAGCATAAACGATTGTATTGAGGTTCAAATGCTAGACATTATACGCACAGTCTTTAAATATAAAGAAAAACGCAGTCCAGACAAATTGGGGGCATATCCCGAATTAGTACACGTCGGAGCTATGCCGGAAAGAAGATATTTGTGGACATCTCGTTGTTTGGTTATTTTTTCTAGCATAAGCATTTGCTTTTCAATGATGTTAGCCAGTACCATATATTTATTGCTGCCTCAGAGAGGAGCTTTTCCTCAATTGATGCACAGCAACAAATATTTTAGCCGCCTTGAGTTGATGGATTTTCATGAGAAAAAGGTGCCCGTTCAAGATTTGCTGGCAGAACAATTAATAGAAGAATACATTTTACTGCGTCATGTTATCAGCGATGATTATGATGAACTCACATCCAGGTGGAGTAAAGGTGCTAAGATGTATTGGATGTCTAGCCGAAGGGTGTTCCAAAATTTTGTGACACATGATGTTCAAAATAATATTTTACAATTTAGGATGAGATCTCTTGTTAGGTTGGTTGAAGTTGAATGGGTAAAACCAGTGTCCAGAGGATTGTGGAATGCACAATTCATAACCATGGACTACTACCCAGATACAGAAAAACCGATAGTAAACATTTGGAGAGCATATATCAGAACTGCATTTACAGACATTAACTATACCAACAGAGAGCAAAGAACACAAAATCCGTTTGGATTCTTAGTTCTCAATTATTCGCTTTCCTATGTTGGAACACCAGATGAGCCCGAAAGCTATCTAAATACAGCAAAAGAAATAAGGGCTCAAAAATACGAATACTAGCGGAGAGAAGAATGCCGGAATGGTTGTCGCTTATATTTGGCTTCAAAGACCGCAAAAGCAAGGATAAATTAGGTCTTTATCCTTTAAAAGTTCATACAGGAGCTTTCCCAGAACGGAGATATTTATGGACATCTAGAATTATGGTGATTTTGGGCGCCATCTCCTTAAGTGTTACAATGATGCTAGCTATGACAATATATGTCTTGCTTCCGCAAAGAGGCTCGAGCCCCAAGCTTTACCATGCTCAAACATATAATAGTAGTCTTAGAGAAGCACGCCCAGCAGAAGTGTTTGCGTCCTCAGAACAAATACAAACTGAAAAAGTAATTCGCAGGTACATAACCCTTAGACATGAGTTTCCACGATCTTATGCAGATTTAGCTTATCGCTGGAATTCTAACTCAGAATTTTATCAGCTGACATCTCTTTCGGTTTATTATGAATTTACACATAAAATGAACTACAAAACAATGTCTTCTATGGTAGAAAAAAAGATAGCTAGAGATGTTAAGATAGACTGGGTTAGACAGCTGACCAATACTTTGTGGGTAGCACAATTTGAAACATATACCACCAGTAGCACGACCCAAACTCCGGTCAAAGCAGTATGGCGAGCATATATGCGAATAGATAACAAACAATTTGATGCTGACACAACAAGTGCAGAATACCTACACAATCCTCATGGAATTATCATTAAAAAATATTCATTAGGCTATGTTGGAGATGGCTCTCAAGCAGATGATTATATGACATCTGCCAAAAAAATTGTAGAAAAGCGTCAGTAATAACTGACGCTTTACAACAGTTGTTTTTATTTTTTATTTATTTTCTTGTCCAATTTTTCTAACTCATCGATATAAGAAGATATCAGATTTAAGCCTTTATTCCAAAAATCGGGACTTTTAGCATCCAGACCAAAAGGCTTAAGCAGTTGATCATATCTCTTTATGCCGGTTTGAGACAACATTTGTAGATATTTATCTGCAAAATTTTCTACAGTTTCATCTTTATACACTTGGTATAGAGAGTTTACTAAACAATCCGCAAAAGAATATGCATATACATAAAAAGGACTATGGAAGAAATGGCTGACAATTGGCCATATAGAACGGCTATCTTTGTCTACAATTACATATTCACCCAAAGATGTTTGCATTTCATCTTGCCATATGTTTTCTATTTTTTCAGCAGAAAGCTCTCCTTTTTGTCGTTCCTGATGAATTCTTGTTTCAAAGCAATGAAATGCAATTTGCCTCAAAGAAGTATTTATCATGTCATTTACTTTAGAGGCAATCAAACAAAGTTTTGCCTTATCATCATCTAGCTTAGACAGCAACGACTGAAACGTAATCATCTCTGCAAAAACAGAAGCTACTTCTGCCAAAATCATGGGAGTGTCTTCATTAAGTTCTCCCTGCTTGATAGCCAACCGCATATGGCAACCATGACCCAACTCATGAGCAAGCGTCAAAACATTATTTTGTTTTCCTACAAAATTAAGCATCAGGTATGGGTGAAACTTTGCTGGTAGAGGCATTGCAAAAGCCCCACTTCTTTTCCCATCTCTTGGCGGAACATCTATCCATGAATGCTCATAATCAAAAAAAGGCTTGGCAAGAGTCTGCAATTTGGCAGAAAATTTACCATAAGCTTCCAACACAATCTGCACACTTTCTTCCCAAGTATATAATTTATCATCAGCAAACGGCAGAGGAGCATTTCTGTCCCAATATTGAATTTTTTTCATTCCTAACCACTTTGCTTTTAGTTTATAAAAGCGATTGGCAATGTTCTTATACTGTCCTCTTACCGAGGTTACCAAAGCTTCTAAGGCTTTGTCATCCACCTGATTATCCAAGTTGCGTGCAGCAACAGGTGTTTTGTACCTTCTATGATTATCGCCAATAGCTTTATCTTTCACAATCATATTATATATAAACGTAAACAAGGCCGAGTTTTCTTTGCTGACTCTGTTCAATTCTTTCCCTGCTTTTTCTCTAACCTTAGGGTCTTTATCTTGCAACAGTTTAGAAATTTCGGCGTCATTATAATTTTTTCCATCAACGGTATAAACCAATTTTGCCGAATGCTCATCATATAGCCTACGCCAAGCAGAACCCGATGTAACAGATTTATCCAAGAAAATAGCTTCTTGTTCTTCTGGCAGTTCATGTTTCTTAAATCTGCGGACTCTCTCTAAAAAAGGCTTATATTTTTGGACATCTTTATTTTTAAGTAATTCTCTAAATTTATCATCGCCAAGAGCATTTATCTCCAGTGTATAAAATATGGCTGGTTTTGAAGCCTCGGTCATTTTTTCATCCACATTTTGATAAAAAGCAACTGCTTGAGGATTCTTCATTTGGGTAACCATATTCAGATAAGCAAATACACCAAGCTTACTGCCGAGAACATTAATTTTTTCCACATCCTTCAGTGACAAATAAAAATCTCTAGATTCCAGAGTGGACAACTTTCCTTTATATTTACGAGCCAAAGCCTTATTCATTCGAGCATAAGAGTCCAAATCTTTTTCAATTTGAGGGTCTTTAATTCCATCATACAGATCCGTCAAATCCCAAGCAGGCAACTTATTCGGGCTTGTCTTCTTCGTTGAGTTGTTGTTCTTTGCTTTCTTCATTTTCCAGCTCCTCGCTCAATCTCTTTAATTCTATCATTTCTGTTTTAAGGTTAGGGTTTTCTTTCAAGTATTGCTCTCTTGCCTCCGGATCATCAATACCATCAAACACAATTTCTGGCTCAAAAATATAGTTTGCCCAAGGCGTAGATTGCTCACCTCCAACCCACATCGAAAATCCTGCTCCAATTACTTTTGCATCACACCAAGAATTTTTGACCACTGCCGAAAGCAAACAAAACACCTTATTTTTCTGACAAGACAATATATTTTCAGCCAAGGTTTCTGTACAAGGGATAAAGCCTCGCTTTTTTGCATCTTGTCGAGGGGACAACAACACCAACACAAACATCAGCATAAATGCGCAAACAACTATGCTCATGATGAGACCAAACCAGTGATGTCTTACAAAATTCATCAATTTCCTTTCTTGGCTTTTCTTTGTTTAACAAGCTCTTCCAAATAAGCCAGTTCTTCCAAAGTATTAGCCGCAGAAGCTTCCTCAACAGGGCACTCAACAGCACTACACTTCAAGCCTTTTCGCAAAGCAACTTCCACAGCATCTGTAAGATAATACTCACCGGCAGCATTTTCATTACTGATAGCAGCCAAAATATCAAACAACACTGCACCATCAAAGCACATCATTCCAGAGTTGCAAAAGTTTATAGCTTTTTCTTCATCTGTAGCATCTTTATATTCTACGATTCTCTGTAGATTTCCTTTGTCCATAATCAATCTGCCATATCTGGCAGGGTCTTGCGGACGAAAACCCAAACAAACCACAGCATAGCCTTCTGCTCTTTTACGCAACAGTTTTTTCATAGTTTCTTTTGTATACAAAGGTTGGTCGCCAAATATAACCAAAACATCTCCTTTATATCCACTCAGCTCAGCTCTGGCAGAACAAACAGCATGTCCTGTTCCCAGCTGTTTTTCTTGTACACAAGTAGGATAGGGCATTACCTCTTTTTTTACCAAATCTCCATCAGGAGCAATCACTGTAACAATCTTTTCAGCCTTAATTTCTTCCAATGTATTTATAATATGGCGTATCATTGGTTTGCCATCCACGGGCATCAGCACCTTTGGCAAATCAGATTTCATACGAGTACCTTTTCCGGCTCCCAAAATTATCGCAGCAACATTTGTCATTTTTAACTCCTTTACTTAAACTTTTATAACTTTTTAATAAGTTCATCATATAATGAATTTATCTTTTATTCGTTAACAAAGAGGTTTTTATGAGAAAACTTTTTTTTGCAATTTGTTTCATTTGTCTGAGTATTGGTCATGTTCAAGCAAAATTAACTAAAGTTTTAGATCAATCTCAAATACCCACAACAGATTCTCGTCCACAATCTTCACCGTCATCTTATGCCGTAACCAAAGAAGATCTGGAAGACTTTTTAACCGAACGATTCGAAAAAGCTCTTGTTGTTCCCAAGGAATCAATTCGCACTGACAACATCGATTCTCAGCCCAGTGATGAATTATTGCGTTTACAACAAAACAACAATAAAACAACTTTTGAAAAGATTTATGAATCTGCACTTGGCCGTATTTCTGATTCTTCAACAACAGATTCATCTTCAGATATGCCTCAATTTTTAGGAAAGCCATCATACAATTTGCCTCAAGAAGAACTCAACAAACCCAATTTTCCATCAATCACCGTAAATCTTCCTCCGCTAGGCAAGCCAACACTGGTTCCGGCAGAAGAGCATATCCCCTATCTCATGACCAACATAGATATTTTGATAGATGGCTCGGCTAAAATAACCGAAACCATAGTTGTTGTTGCAAATGGCAAAAAACTCAAAAATGGTCTCAAACGTCTTCTTCCCAAAAAGGTGTTTTCTCGAGACCAAAACAATCACAAAATCTCATACAACCTAATTTCCGTCACCGCCAACGGAGAGGCTTTAGATTACCGTCTATCTGAGAGTTTATATGGATATATTTTAGCGCCCAACAAAAACTATGTTTTGGAACCGGGGGTTTATACCTACAATTTTGAATACATTGCCGACAATATCGTTTGGGACTACGGCAATTTTCAAGAACTATATTGGGATGTCACCGGAAGCCTGTGGAACTTAGTCATTGCTCGCACAGGAGCCACTATCAGCATTCCTGGCACTGCAGATCCTATTAGCCTTGAGAATTTTGTTGGCACCCCTTTCAATTTAGACAATAAAATGGTAGCTGTCATCAATCCGTCTCCAAGGGTTTGGGGCTATGCTGCGCAACGTCCGCTATTCCCCGGCGAAAGTCTGCATCTGATTATGAGCCTTCAACCCAACACCATTTCTGCGCCATCTATGGGCAAAAGGTTTTTAAGATTTTTTGAAGAACATCAAGATATATACATTTCCCTTTTAACCTTATTTGTTGTTTTAGGTTCATTCATTCTATCGTGGAAATACATCAAAACCAACAAATCCAAAACAAAATCATCTTTGCCCAAAACACCAATTTTTGCCAGATATTTATTGTTTAACCGTTTTGATATCAAATCCTTTGCTTGTTTTTTGCTCGATTTATACCGCAAAAACATCATTGACATTCAGCAAAATGAAGACACAGTTTTGCTCATCAAACGCACCGATGATCTCAAATCTCTTTCTGGAGCAGAGCAAAAAGCAATCAAAAAACTATTCACACAAGATGAGCCGGTTCTAAACGCCAATCAGCAAAACCGCCTCAAAATAATGCGAGCAGCCAGAATCATAGAAAAAGATTTTCGCCACAAATTATTTTCTGCTTTGGTTATCCTAAATTCTACATATATATTATTCAGTGCCGGCATGCTGATAGTTGGACAGTTTTTAATTTCCATGTTTTCAGCCAATTGGTTGCTCACTATGCAAGCTTTCCTTTTGGGAGATGTTGTTGCGGTGCTGGGTATGTTTTGTTTTTATTGGCGTACAAATTCGCTTATTTTAAAAATTATTTGCAAAACAATAGGCATTTGCATCTTGTTGCTTTCAATATTGCTTTATATGTCTGTTGTATCAATCTGGAGTGGTGTAATTTTCATTATGGTATTATCTGCCATCAGATATTTTATCATAGTTTATTCTCGCCGAAACGGTCTATTGCGTAGCTATATCGAATCAACAGCTCAACAAAAAGAACATCTGCTCAAAAACAAAGAGAATATTATTTTGGGCAGGGAAATAGCCAATCAGCAATCAATGATTTGGGCGCTGGATATGGAGGACGATTTTATGCCCTCTTTACCTAATGAATATAACAAACTTCCGGCCATGAAAGTATTTATTGAAAAATAACTTTTCATAAAGTATTAATTACCCACATGGCTAACGTTTATTACCATTAGTTCAAACGTCACTATTGCCTTAAAACAACTTCAATACACCTTGAGAGGCCTGTGACGCTAGAGATAAGGCATTAATCGCCAATTGTTGGCGAGTTTGCAAAGCCAGCATATTGGCAGATTCTTCATTCATATCCGCCAAAGTGAGCTTATCTGAGCCCTCAGTCAGAATATTAATCAAATTCTCGGTAAAATCTTGCCTGTTCATCACAATACTATAATTATTACCAAGTTCTCCGGAAAATGCTCGCAATTGACCAATTGCCGAAGTCAGTTCTCCTATCGAACGAGAAACATCCTCAGCCGTTATCCATTCTGTTGTAGTTAGCCCGATATTTGCGGCAGAAATGTCTTTGCCAACCACATCTAAAAATGCATCTCCTGTTTCATTAAATTTGATTTTTAGAGTTTCATTTTTAAGCAGATTAACACCCTTATATTTGGCATCATCAATCAAATCATCATATTGATTCAAAATATCACTAAATTGTTCTAAATTTTCAATATTGTTATCAGTTTCAGCATTATTATTAGCTGCCATATATGCTTCAAAATCTGCAAACATTGCTATGGTTTCGGCATCAAAACCGGCTTTTTTATCCACATCTAATGACCCGTTTGCAGCTAAATTGGCTGAATTTAAAAGCTCATCATCAACATTATTATCCAAAGTATAAGTTCCATCTTGTGTCGTAATCTGCGCCCCTAATACTGATGAAAAATTAAATCTATCCATTGCAACATCTAAATTTATAGAAGCCGCTGATGAATTTATTTGTAAATCTACAGCGGCAGTGCTATATGAAGCTATACTTTCTTTAACATTCAAAACAGCACTATCATTTATATTTATCTTTGTATTTCCACCGCTTGATAGATATATAAATCTGTCTGAATCCCCATTGAGTTGTGAATTATCATTTACATTTAAACAAACATCTTCATGTGATGTATAAATCATATATCCCGTAGCAATATTAACACAACTGTCATTATTAAGATTTATTGAACTTCCCGCCATAGCACACAAATTTAAAGATGTATCTTTAAAACATATATTAC
The DNA here is from genome assembly GCA_015062305.1 of Alphaproteobacteria bacterium. Lineage (GTDB taxonomy): Bacteria > Pseudomonadota > Alphaproteobacteria > RF32 > CAG-239 > CAZU01. The sequence goes on along the minus strand of SUUX01000002.1, from coordinate 155,562 downwards.
TTTTGCCATTTACATTGATTTCTGAATCCAAAGAAGCTATTATACCCATATTTAATTTAGACAAATTCACTTTCGCATCATTTACGTCTAACTGCCCATTTATTGAATATATTCCTCTATCTAATGCTGCTGTTCCTGTTATATTCAAATTACCAGCAACTAATACGTTTCCACTCTCAGAAAACACACCGTAAAAAGCGGCTTGCTTATTAGCATTAGAAGTATCAATTTTTATATCTATATTTTGTACCTTTACATTTTTTTTATTTTTAACAAATATAACGCCTCCCTCTTTTACAATATCACCACCAAGATTATTCCGAGTATTGCTTAAAAAATTAATATTCAAATCACTTATTACAGTGTCATTTCCAACATGAATCGGAGATTCCATTGCTACATCTTCAGCCATATCATAATTAAAATTCAAAGTCGTTTGTGAGGCTGTTTTATCAAAAAATCTTGCACCAACCAAAGATTGCCCATCACTCAAAACTATATTCTGATTATCAGACATAGTTATATCATTTTCTAGCACAATAAACCCTTTTTGACCAGAGTTAACCGCAGCTAACAACTCCTGCTCAGTTTTTACTCTTGCTATAACAGGTTGAGCCGTTTCCAGTGTCTGATTTGCTACCGCTTTGGCTTGCTCCAAAAAAGAGGTGGCGGTTTCAATAGCTGTGGTAGCGGCTTTGATGGTCTGAATTCCTTGCCCCATAGAATCCAGCAGGGCATCTAGGTCATTGGCTCTGTTGTTCAAAGAACGTGCCGTATAAAAAGAAGAGGGGTTGTCAATAGCAGAATTAACCTTTTTGCCGGTGGATAGACGTTCTTGGGTCAAATCCATCAGGCTATTGGTCTTTTGCAAACTCAGCAAATTGCTACGCATGCTTGCTGTCAAACTTATATTCGCCATCTATAGCTCCTAAAAATATCTAATTATTTTGTACACTATATGCAATTACGAACAAACATCTTTTTAAGCGCCTGTGGATAAGATACACAACAAAAAAACCGCTCTTTTGAGCGGTTCAAACAAAGCAACAAAACGCTTACTCAGCCTATTTTTTATCTGCATAAGGATTATTTGTTTTTCTTACCGTAATCCTAATAGGAATACCTCCCAAATTAAACGTAGAACGCAATTGATTCGTCAAATAACTCAAATACGCATCAGGCAGTCCCTCCGGATTACTAGAAAAAATATAAAAAGCAGGGGGTCTGGTTTTTGCTTGTGTAATATAGCGCAATTTAATTCTTCTTTTGTTCTTGCCTAATGGAGGTGGATATTTATCTATCATATCGGCAAACCATTGGTTTAGCGGAGCTGTAGGGATTCTAACATTCCAACGGTCATACACTTTCAAAACCGCACTCATCAACTTGTCTAAATTTTCTTTTTTAAGAGCAGATATTGTCACGGTCGGCACACCGTCTGCTTGCGCCAGAGAAGACTGCAAACGATCATTCAGTCGTTGTAATGTTTCTTTTCTTTTGGCAATATCCCACTTGTTCACGGCAATAACCAAAGCTCTTCCCTCATCAAGAACTTGCCTTGCAATAGTAAGATCTTGCTTGTCCAACACAGCATCAGCATCCAAAACCAAAACCACCACTTGTGCCAAAAAGGCGGCTCTTTTTGTGCTGGCCGCAGACATTTTTTCCAGTGAATCTGAAATTCTAGATTGTCTTCGCAATCCTGCCGTATCCACCAAATTTATACGTCGTCCTTTATATTTCCATTCAGATGTAATAGCATCTCTGGTTACACCCGCTTCCGGACCGGTCAACATTCTCTCATCATTTAACAATGCATTCACTAGTGTAGACTTGCCCACATTCGGACGTCCGACGATAGCCAGCTGGATAGGCTTCTTTTTGAATTCCTCATCATCAAGCTCATCCAAGACATCAACCTCATTTTCTTCTGGAATAGTCTCTTCAATATCTTTCAATGCCTCATACAAATCAAGCAAACCCAAGCCATGCTCTGCCGAAAAAGGAATAGGTTCGCCCAAGCCTAGTTTATATGCCTCATGAATACTATCTTCTTGCAACTTGCCTTCACATTTGTTCGCCAGCAAAACCACCGGCTTTCCTTCTTGTCGAACCAATCCGGCCAAATGCTCATCATAAGGCTGTAAACCATCTCTGGCATCAAACAAAAACAAACTGACATCAGCATCTTTTATGGCCTTTTGTGTTTGTAGCCACATTCTTTTTTCCAGATTATCTTCATTTGAGTATTCATAACCAGCCGTATCTATAATTTTTAGTGATAGATTATTGAGTTTAGCACTTGCTTCTTTTCTATCTCTTGTCACACCTGGTTTATCATGCACAATTGCCACTTTGCGTCCTACTAATCTATTAAATAGTGTAGATTTTCCTACATTCGGACGCCCGATAATTGCAACCTTCAAAGTCATAAGCGTATCCCTATTTATAAGCCGTCATCTCTGCATCATTTGTTGTAAAAATAGTCACCCCTTCGGCCATAATCGGAGAAAGTTCAACGCCTTCATCCATTGTTACATAGCTCAATATTTTTCCATTATATGGAGAAACTGCATATACATATCCGTTAGAAGTTGTAACCAATAATCTGTTGTCTGTCAGTATTGGACCATTTGCAAATACACCGGTAATATCATCATTTTTATCTCCTTTAGGAATAGCTGTGTTCCAAATTATTTTACCGTCAGCCTTGTTGATGGCCAACAAATCAAACTCATTGGTCAATACATACAAATAATCTCCGGCAACCCAAGGTTGGTTTGTGCTACCCATTTCTCTTTCCCATATTCTAGAGCCGGTACGCAAGTCTATAGCTGTCAAAACACTATTATATCCTACTGCAAAAACCTTGCCTCCATCAATAACGGGGCTGGCTTTGATAGCATTGATATCCGAGAGAGAATTTGTTCGTTTGCCGGATATTAGCATATCTCCCCACAAAGGAGTTCCTGTCGAGGCCTTAAAAGCGCGCAACTCACCATTAGAAAAAGCAGCAACAATCACATCTTCATTTGGGCTATATGCCGGAGTAGCTCCTCCCACAAGAGTTGTTCCTTCCACATCTGTCTGATTTTTCCACATTTCTATTCCGGTATCAGCATGCAAAGCAAACAATGTATTGTCAAAGGTCTGTACCAAGACCTTTCCAGCATTCACGCTAGGTGCGATTCTGATTGGCATATTTAAATCTACTCGCCAAATTTGTTTTCCTGTCTTTACATCTAAGCAAAACACACCGCCAAAACCGGTTGTAACAAACAATTTTTTGTTATATTCGGCCAAGCCAGCACCTTTAAGAGACGCTGTCTTTTCTTCTTTGTTTGCTGGTTTTAGTCTTTTTCTCCAAATCTGTTTGCCATTATCCAGGCGTCTGGCAGTAACGATTCCTTCTGCATCAATTGCAAATACAACCTTATACGCAACAATAGGTTCAGCAATCAGATAATCCCTTTTGGAGCTACCTTTTCCAAAATCTTCGTTCCAAAGTTCTTTTAATTTTGCATCAGATTTCAAGTGTCCCATCAAATGCAGTGAGTTACCGCCTCTTTGTGTCCATTTGGTGTTTAGGTATGGTGCCGGCAACTTTATTTTCACTTCACCAGGCTTAAAATCCGGAGCCAATGCAGCTCCTTCCTTTATCACATTGATTCTTGTTCCATCAATATTTAGAGGTTCTTTCCCAAACAGCCCGCAACCAGCCAACAACAAAATACTAGAGCAAATTGCTAGTCTAAAATGCAATCTTTTGTTCATAAATATTCTCCGTTTTATTTGCTTTGGTCTTCAATGATTGTAATCATGTCTTGAGCTCGTGATTTAATTGCATCAGAGCTTTTTATAGATGCAATTATCGCCTCATATTCTTTTTTAGCCTCAACCAAATTACCATCTCTAATGTACAACATTGCCAATAATTCATGCGCCACTCCATAACTTTCACCGTCTTCATCAAGCAACGGATCCAATATCTCCTTTACCTCTGCAAAGGGAGCATTGTCATCCAATTTTATGGCCGCCAACTTCAAAGAAGCAATTTCGTGCATTTGTTCGTTTACGCCTTTGCCAAAAGCCAACGCTTCTAATTGTTCAACAGCTTCATTTCTTTTGTTTTGCTCCATATAAATATTAGCTATTTGCAATTTTGCAATATCTCCATAAATGCCGGACTTATTGGCTAAGGTTTGAAACAATTTTAGGCTTTCATCAAAACGTCCTTGGTTTTGCAAAGACAATGCCACAGCATATGCATTAGAAACCTCTTGATTCTTTTTATTTATCCAAGAACGAAAAGATTCGAAACTGACAGCTGCCGTTAGAGCCAACGCTACAAAGATAATTACAAACAAACCATACTGATTCCATAATTGACGTAACTGATCATTTTTAACATCATCAGTAACCTCTCTAATCAAAGCATCTTCCGCCAAAATATCTTTTTTCGATTTTTTCATAATCATCTCCTAAATAACAAATGTTTCTTAGCAAATATATAAAATAAATATTATAAATAGCCAAGAAAATTATTTAATAACTTCGTGAATCAAGAAACGTTTTATCCATCTTAACTCATCAACACAGAGTTTTTTGCCAAAAGCAATTGTTTTGTCTTCAGATATAATAGAAACAAAAAAGCGCCCGGTTGCAGGATTCTCCGATACCTCAATGGCTTCTATGTCATTTTTCATCATTTCATCATGCTTTGTTGAAAAGAACATATATTTATGAGTATTCACTATTTTGTTTTTCTTCAAAACCAATTTTTCTCTTCTAAACAAAATGAAAATAGCCATGACAATTGCCAAAGCCACAATTGTTGCTACACTATAAAACAACAGAGGAGCACTTTGTCTTAATACATTTATTTTAGGTAGCATAATAAAAATAAGACCACTTGCCATAACAATAGCAAACCAAGCCAACAAGTTATAAACATCCCAAATTCTTTTGCATTTAATCACTATTTTATCCCGTCTACGCACATATTTAATACTATTTGGCAAAGGTTCATAAGAATCATATTCATCAACCACAAAGCCAAGCTTGGACATTTCTTGTATTGATTTGTTCAAATTTTTTAGGTCTCTCTTAATTAGTCCTTCATCAGTATTAACCACTGCCGGAAGCTTAAAATATCTGGCATAATCTTTCCATTTTTTTCGCACTCCTTGAGGAGATGTAGAAATATACAAAGGAACAATTTTGTTTGGATCTTTATGATACAATTCTATAATATATTTATTGGCAGTTATAAATCCGCATTGATAAAACTCGATTCTAAAACGGACACCTTGATAATTTTTTATGTTTTCTTCAAATATTTTTTTATTACCCAACGCAGAGCGTAAGCCGATATACACCCTTTTGCCGTCATATATATATTTTCTGTATTGCAAATAAGAAAATACTCCGGCAGCTATCATTCCGAGCCCAACTATCATAAATACAATATCAAAAAATACAGGAGTAATAAGCGGATCAATGGCAACATGTTCTTCCAAAGGTATAATTTGTGCAACATTTGGGTTTGTATAGTCAAGCCCAATAAACAATTCACATATTCCAAGCAAAAGCAACAAAGACCCAAAAACAATTCCGGGCAACAAGAAACGCCAACTCGTTCTATCAGAGGCTTTTGCTGTTTTGCCATTAAGTTTTAACTCATATTTATGACTATAAAAATCTGGCGCATTGGTGCTCATAACACACTCTCCAAAAACACTATTATACCCAATCGCTTACATAATACTTCAAAACATTTAAATATTCATCAATTTTTTAATTTATTTTAATATTCTTTTCTTAGCATAAAACAAAAAGCAACAAATTGAGGATACAAAGACATGAGTGGAATAGAAATATTTTCTCAACAAGCCAATGCTACAATATCATACATTGCGTTATTTTTGCTGGTGTTATCGTGTTTTTATTCCACCGCAGGAGATAAAAGCATATCAGCACCTTTGTGGTTATTAACAATTGGAATATTATTAGATTTTTTTGCCAATGCTGTTGCTGCAAATGCATCAGAAGCATTTATCGGAGGGCAAAATATCAATGGCTATGTTTTTGTTGAATTAGTTATGTCATTATTGGCAATGCTATTTTTGTTCTTGTCTGCATCAAGCTTCTTTGGAGCTCCTCCTGCCCTTTTTTGGTTTGTTGCTTCTCTAGGAATTATCGGTGTTGTAACCGTTGGTTTGTTTGTGTTTTTCCTTCCGGATGGAAATTATGTGAACCATATGCGTCAGGTATTCCCTCTAGCCGGCGTTACTTGTATTTTGGTAGGATTGCTTAGTCGCTTGCGAAGCAACCGCAAAAACGGATATACTTTTGCCACAATAATTTTTGTTGTATTGCTTGTGTGGATGCTGTTGCGAGCAATGGGGATGAGTGTTTCTTTTGAGGACAAAGCATGGTACATATCACCTTTGTTGTACATCTTGCTAGCATTGGATTTTCTGATTATCAAAACAGATTCCTTATATCAAAGTATAGATAGAAAAAATATTGAAATTAAAAATTATAACCAAAAAATTGAAGAGATTATTCGCCTGTCTCCTTTTCCAATTATTATATCCAGACTAGGGGACGATAAAATCATTTTAGCAAACGACAACGCAACAAAGCTATTTGGTATCAAACCGGAAGAAGTAGAAAGATACCACTTAAAAGACTTTTTTGCCGATTCTGATAATCGCAAATTATTATTGGAAAGGCTAGAAGCAGAAAAAGATGTTCAAGATTTCGAGATTTTGGTAAAAACACCGCAATCAACAACACCTTTTTGGCTGTTAGCTTCTGCAAACATCATAGATTATAACAATGAAATTGCTCTTTATTCGGCATTCCAGAACATAACTTCTCGCAAAACTAGAGAAATATTGCTTAAAAATCAAGCAACCAGAGATCCGCTTACATCTGTGTTTAATCGTCGTTATTTTGAAGAAACCGTGAACCAGAACATTCTTGACTATAAATCATCCAAAGAGCCATATAGTATATTGATGATAGATGCAGATTTCTTCAAGAGAATTAATGATACATACGGACATAAGATTGGAGACAAAGTTCTAATGGAACTAGCTTCTACAACAGAAAGAGAACTCAGAGATAAAGATATCGTTGCTAGATACGGAGGAGAAGAATTTGTTGTCTTTTTGCCGGGAATTGACGAAGAGCAAGGCAAAAAAGTCGCCGAAAGATTGCGTCAAAGTATAGCAGGTATTCGGATTACTGGTGACAATGATGATGTTATAAGTATCACAGTTTCTATAGGTGTTTCTTCTTCGGCTATCTCAGACAATGTTGATGTTCTTATCAAAACTGCAGATGAGGCTTTGTATAGAGCCAAGCAAAATGGTAGAAATAGAGTAGAATTGTTTTCAAAACAAGATATGCAAGCTTTTGAAGCTGAAAAACATTTATCACACAAAGACGCCTCAGCAGATGTCCATCCGGTGTTTGAGCAAGAAACAGATGAAGAAATATCTTTGCTTGATGGAATAGAAAGCAATCCATTGCCGGACGACGAAAATATAGTCGTAGAGGAAGAGAAATAATGTCTTGTCCTGTTGCTCAACAATGTGGAGGTTGTCCGCACCGTTCAAAAGATATTGAAGCCTATCGTGAATATAAAATATCAAAAGTGACCAAAGCATTATCAAGCTTACCCCAGCCTTTGCCGTGGAGCAAACCTATATTTATTGCAGATGGCACCAGGCGCCGCACTTCAATGGCTTTTAAATATCATAAAGGCACTTTGTCACTGGGCTTCAATCCAAAAGCAAAGCATGAAATTGTAGATGTTTTTAGTTGTCAGCTCCTAACTCCTCTTATCAATTCGGTTTTACCGATGGTAAGAAAAATGATTTTGGATTTATGTTCTTGTCCGTATACAACAAAAAAAGGTAAGAAACAAATATCGCAACGTATTGTTACGGGAGATGTTTGGATATCAGAAGTTTCTGGCGGATTAGACATTGTTTTAGAATATGATGCTCCTCTAACATTAGAACACCGCATGATAATGTTTGAACACATAACGGCAGAGCCTTCGGTAATAAGATTGTCTCATCGCCACAATAGTTCTGTTCGTTCAGAACCTATTATCGAAAAAACACCTCCGACAGTTTCTATTGGTGAGTTTAATGTAAGTATTCCTGCTGGAACTTTTATGCAGCCATCAAAAGAAGGAGAATGTGCGCTTACTGATATTGTTGCCTCATATATAGGTCAGACATATTCAAATATTGCTGATTTATTTTGTGGGGTTGGCACTTTTTCCTATGTGATATCAAAACTTACAACGGGAAAAATACTGGCTATAGATTCGTCAGAAGAACTGCTGAGAGGATTCAGAGTGTCAGTTAACCAAAATCAAATTAATAACATAGAAATCCAATCCAGAAATCTATTTAAATACCCTCTAGATTCTGCAGATCTAAAAAACGTAGACATTGTTGTTTTTGATCCTCCTAGAGCAGGGGCGGCAGCTCAGTGCAAATTATTGGCTTCTATGCCACCAGATAGGCGTCCATCAAAGATTATTGCAATATCTTGTAACCCCAACACCTTTGTTAATGATGCTCAACAACTTATTTCTGGTGGATATATCTTAAAAGACATTAGATTAGTTGACCAATTCGTATATTCTGAACACAGTGAGTTGGTTGCCTTATTTACAAACCAGTAACAATGTTTTATAGTGGAGCTACAATGAGAAAAAATATTTTAATATACGCACTGTTACTTTTGTCTGGTTGCTCTTCTTCTTGGAATGAAGGAGGCATGGGCTGTCCCAATGTCATCATTCCTGGAGAAAAAGCCTATCTTACAAGAGCAGACAATCGAGGCGAAAATTTTCGTATAGAACTGGTTGGTTATGAGGGGTATTGCTATGTTGAGCCAAATCTTCCTCGTCACTATGCTGTAATTACACCTCAGTTTAGGCTTCACCGCTTGTCAGATATAGATGAAACCAGAGTGGATTTTAGTTTTCATACAGAAACGTTACAAGGTCCTCCTGGTTTTTTAGGAAAAAGAACTTATTTTGCAAATGGTCAAATAGATGCTAACCAAAAATATGTTGATTTTAGTGGACGTCCGGTAAAAGTAAAAATACCTATGGATGACGATGATTTTGAGATAATGCTAGGTCTTGAAATGTCTTCTCACGAATATGAATATAATAAGAGTACGTTTGATACCAGAAACTACAAGGCTAGTCAAAGTAGCGATTCTGAGCAGAGCTGTGCAGCTCAAACATCTAGCAGTTGCGGTTGCAATAAATAAAATCAAGGAGAATGTTTATGTGTATATTTTCAAACAATGCCAAGGACACGTCTTTGGCAAATGCGATTCGTTTTCTTTCTGTCGATGCAATAAACAAAGCTAATTCTGGGCATCCCGGAATGCCAATGGGCATGGCAGATGTTGCAACAGTTCTATTTACCAAGTTCATAAAGATAAACCCATCTGCACCACGCTGGTTTGACAGGGATCGGTTCGTGTTGTCTGCTGGACACGGCTCAATGCTATTATATTCGGTACTCTATTTGCTTGGTTACAAAGACATAGACCTTGAAGATATAAAAAATTTTCGTCAGCTCGGAGCCAAAACAGCAGGACACCCGGAATATGGACACCTTGATGGTATAGATATGACAACTGGCCCATTGGGGCAAGGAATCAGTTCTGCTGTAGGCATGGCATTGGCTGAACGTGTTTTGGCAAAAAAATATGGCAGTGATGTTTGTGACCATTATACCTATGTTATTGCCGGAGATGGGTGTCTCATGGAAGGCATATCCGAAGAAGCTATTTCTTTGGCAGGACATCTTAAACTAAACAAATTAATCGTTTTATGGGATAATAACAATATCACAATTGATGGAGAGGTATCTACCACAAGTTCTACCAATCAAATTAAACGTTTTGAAGCCTGCGGTTGGAATACCATAAGCATTAATGGGCACAATCATTGTCAGATAGAAAGAGCTATCAAAAAAGCTCAAAAATCATCAAAGCCGACATTGATTGCCTGCAAAACCACCATTGGCTACGGAGCTCCCTCCAAATGTGGAACCTCAAAATGTCACGGTTCACCTCTTGGAGCAGAAGAAACTGCAGCCGCTCGCCAAACTTTAGGATGGCCTCATGCACCCTTTGAAATCCCTTCTGATGTTTTAGAAGCATGGAGAACAGCAGGGCGACGTTCAGAAGAAGAATATAAAAAATGGCAGTCTCGTGCAAAAAGCAAAAGCAAAGATTTTGCCGATGCAATTGCTGGAAAATTACCTCGTGGTTGGGATAAAGAATTAAATAAGCTCAAAGAGCAAGCTATTGCGGAGCAAACAAAAATTGCTACTCGTAAGTCATCGCAAATATGTTTAGAGGCAATTGTACCCAATTTGCCACAGATGGTTGGAGGCTCTGCAGACTTGGCCGCTTCAAATCTTACCCTTACCAAAGCCTCTAAAACTATTACAGCAAAAGATTATGGCGGAAATAATATCATGTATGGTATTAGAGAACACGCAATGGCTGCCATCATGAATGGACTTGCCTTACATGGAGGTCTTATTCCTTTTGGTGGCACATTCTTCGTATTTTCTGATTATATGCGTCCATCTATCCGTTTGGCAGCACTAATGGGGCTTCGCACCATTCATGTTCTAACTCACGATTCTATAGGTGTTGGCGAAGACGGTCCTACCCATCAACCGATTGAGCATTTGGCTTCATATCGTTGTATGCCAAATTTGTTGGTGTTCCGCCCATGCGATGTTGTTGAAACTGCAGAGGCATGGCAGTTGGCAATAGAAACAGAAGATAAGCCAAGCCTTTTGGTCTTAACTCGTCAAAATTTGCCGATGCTCAGACAATCATCTAAAGACAACAAAACAGCACAAGGTGGATATATTTTGGCCGGAGATGCAAAAAGACGACAAGCAACAATCATAGCAACAGGCTCAGAAGTATCTCTGGCTATGGAGGCTAGAGCCAAATTATCCTCAGAAGGGATAGAAGTAGCGGTAGTTTCAATGCCGTGTTGTGAACTTTTTGATGCGCAACCCGAACCATACAGAGCCGAAGTTTTAGGAACAGCACCACGTGTTGCTGTGGAGGCCGCATCTAAATATGGTTGGGAAAGATATGTCGGTTGTGATGGCGATATTATCGGTATGGATGGCTTTGGAGCATCTGGGCCTGCAGGTGAATTATTCAAATATTTTGGTATCACGGTAGAAGAAGTTGTTGACGCCGTCAAAAATATAATCACCAGCAAATAGAACAAAGATAAAAATATCTTGCAAAAAAGCCGTTTCATAATATTATTTGCGTTAGTTAATGTATAAATAAGGAGAAAAAAATGCCTTTAGTTTCTATGCGTCAGATTCTTGACCATGCAGCAGAGAACAATTATGGAGTTCCTGCATTCAACTTCAACGATATGGAGCAAGTAATTGCTGTTTTGCAAGCAGCACGCAAAGTAAATGCTCCTGTTATCTTGCAAACATCAACCGGAGCCAGAAAATTTGCCGGAGACCCAATGATTCGTCATATGGTTGCTGCCGGTATAGAGATGTTTCCGGAACTTCCTATCTGTTTGCACCAAGACCATGGCTCTTCTATAGATATATGTCAATCTGCCATTGTCAACGGATATTCTTCTGTAATGATGGATGGTTCTTTAGAAGCAGATGGCAAAACACCATCTTCATTTGAATACAACGTAAGGGTAACCAAGGAGGTTGTAGCCAGAGCTCATGCTGTTGGGGCATCTGTTGAAGGTGAACTCGGGGTAATCGGGTCTTTGGAAACAGGAAAAGGAGACAAAGAAGACGGTCACGGAGCTGAAGGTGTGATTGATAAAAAACGCCTGGTTACAGATCCTGATGAGGCAGCTCGTTTTGTAGAAGAAACTAAGTTAGATGCTCTGGCTGTTGCTGTAGGTACTTCTCATGGTGCATATAAATTTACACGTAAACCAGATGGCGAGATTCTTTCAATAGAAACCATCGAAAAAATTCATAAAAAATTACCCAATACCCACATGGTAATGCACGGGTCTTCTTCTGTTCCTCAAGAATTGCAAGATTTGATAAACGCTTATGGTGGTGCTATTCCTCAGACTTATGGTGTACCGGTAGAAGAAATTGTTAGAGGTATTAAATCAGGTGTTCGCAAAGTGAACGTAGATACCGATTGCCGTATGGCAATAACCGGTGCGATCCGTAAGATTTTTGCAGAAAATCCAAAGGAGTTTGACCCTCGCAAATACTTAAAACCTGCAATTGAAGAAATGCAAAAAGTTTGTGAAGCCAGATTTGTTGCATTTGGTGCAGCAGGCAACGCAGACAAAATTAAACCTGTGCCTCTGTCTGCAATGGCCAAGCGCTATGCCGCAGGAGAGATCTAATTTTATATTTCAATTTACAAAAGGCGATAGGCAACTATCGCTTTTTTTGTTGCTTTTATCATTTTTGCATGCTAAACAGTCCATCTCGAATTAATTATTGGTTATCTATATTTATGTCTTATAAAAAAACGGATGGCCTTATGTTTAACTTAAAAATTTTTTTTATGGTTACAGAAAAAAACAAAACCGTTTCATTCAAAGATGTTTTCAAGTTAGAAACAGTATCTGGTCCCAGAATTTTCCACGCCCCTTCATGTATTGAAGCAAAACAAAGAAACGTGAAAGTTGTTCGGCGTCCCAATGGTTACACCTATGTTCATTGGAGCTATGAGGAAAAGGGCTATTCTGAAGACTATACCCTTAGGCTCAGAGCCAAAGACGGAGATATTGTAAAACCAACACCGGATGGTGGCGGAATAACAATCAACGGTCATCAGGTTGGTATAAGTTTTTACAAATTGGCACAGTAAAGTATTGTTCCACCAAAAAAGCCTGAAAGATAAAATCTTTCAGGCTTTTCGTTATCTGAAAACGACTATCAAGAAGCAAACCTTTTCATTATTTGGAGCCAGATTATGGCTTACTTTCAGTTAGTACATTTTATCAGATAAAACCGCACAAAACGAATCTGCGACTCCGATTATTTGTCATTATCTTAAATATTTTGGCTAATATGTCAATAAATAAAACCATTCAGAAGACTTCCAAATGGTTTTATTGTTTTAAAACAATCAGTTATAAATTATTTTAAAAATGAAGTTTTGTCGCTCTAATATCGTCGCCAAAACTCTCTATTTCATTCTCATGTTCTATTTCTTCCTTTAGTATTTTTGCTGACAATCTAAAGGTTTCAAAGTCTTTTCCATGTGTAATGTCACATATCTTTTGATATCTGGCTATAGCACAACGTTCTGCAACCACATTTTGTTCAATCAATTTTTCAACATATGCATCAGTTGGAGCATCATATTTACACTGTGCAACCTTTTTCCAACTTTCTGGATCCAAAACGGGGATTCCCCCTAATTGGATAATTCTGTCACTCAGCCATTGTGCATGTTTTAATTCTTCATTTCCGTGTTCAATAAATTCTTCTGCGACATCCTTACGCATTGGACCAACCATAACCTGAGCGCCAATCCAATATTGATAATATGCCAACCACTCTTCTGCAAAGGCAATGTTCAATTCTTTTATCAGTTCTTCTCTGTCAAGTTTTATAATCTTTTGAGCCATTTCACCCATTTCTACTCTCCTTAAATAAAAGATTTCGAATTTCAAATAATAATAAATCTCAAAAATTCAAGTTCATATTAACGTGGTTTTAAAATATATAAAATTAGAATGACAATATAATGTTTAAGGAATTTATCAATGGTTAAAATATCACCCAGTCTTTTGTCTGCAGATTTTGGAGATTTGCGCTCCGAAGTAAAACGTCTAGATGCCGCCGGTGCAGATACTTTGCACTTTGACGTAATGGACGGTGTTTTTGTTCCCAATCTAACATTCGGTCCTGCTCTAATTAAAAGCTTGCGCCAAGATAGCGCATTGACTTTTGATGTACACTTGATGATATGTTCTCCAGAAACCAAAATTGAGTGGTTTGCTAGAGCCGGTGCAGATGTCATAACCATTCATGCCGAGGCTGCGAAAGATATATCTCAAACTCTAAAAAATATTCGCCGACTTGGGTGCAAAAGTGGGCTTTCGCTAAACCCAGAAACACCTGCTTCTGTGCTTGCGCCATACCTTAAAGACATAGATCAAATTTTGGTAATGAGTGTTCATCCCGGATTTGGTGGACAAAAGTTTATAGATTCTCAGATTGAAAAAATAAAAGAGATAAAGAGCATGATAAAAGATTTTTCAATTACTATAGAAGTCGATGGAGGCATAAATCTACAAACAGCACCATTAGCAACAGCTGCCGGAGCAGATATTTTAGTTGCCGGTACAGCAGTGTTTAAAGAAGGCAAATATGCAGAAAACATTCAAGCTCTAAAATATGCAACAGGAGAGTAGACATGCAATATACAATCATGATTATAGAAGATGAAGAAGCTTTAGCTCTAATGCTTCGTTATAACCTGGAAAAAGAAGGTTACAATGTTGTGGCAGAAAGCAGAGGAAGCCGAGCCATTGCAGAAGTTGAAAAACATATGCCTTCGGTCATATTGTTAGATTGGATGCTACCAGAGATATCTGGAGTTGAGATATGTAAGCTCATTCGTTCTAAGCCAGATATTAAAAATATTCCAATTATAATGCTCACCGCAAAAGGAGAAGAAGAGGACAAAGTCAAAGGCCTTAGTGCGGGTGCAGATGATTATGTTACCAAACCATTTTCTGTTCCGGAGCTTCTGGCCAGAGTTAAGAGCCAATTACGCCATGCGCCAGAGCCTGCTTCAGAAAAAGAAATAATGTTTGAAGATATCCGCATGGATTTGGTAGAAAAGAAAGTGTTTCGTGGAGAAAACTATATTCATTTGGGGCCAACAGAATTTCGTTTGCTAAAAATGTTAATGGAAACGCCAGGAAAAGTGTTTTCCAGAGAAATTTTATTAAAAACAGTATGGGGCGATAATATTTATGTTGAATCTCGAACAGTAGATGTGCACATACGCCGTTTGCGCAAATCTCTAAATGAATATGGGCCAGACTATATCCGTACAGTAAGAGCATCTGGCTATGCAATTGATTCAAGCCTTTCAGAAGAAGAATAAATTTTATCACAAAAAAAAGAGGTGCTATGCACCTCCTTTTATAACTCGTTCGATCTTATCGGCAGTGATAATGTTTTTCATCTTGCCACATAGCAGATAAGAGAATTGAGCATGAAAAATACGCTTTGCAGTTTCTTTAATATTGTTAACGGTAATAGACTTCACCTTTTCTATAAGTTGCTGATTATCCATCACGGTATCCCAATAAAAAAGTTGAGATAAGTTTCTGGCGGCTCTTCCGGAAGGTTCATCATATGATTTTATGATGTTTTTTATTTCGGCCTTTTTTGCTCGCTTCAACACCTCTTCATCACATCCCTCTTCACAGAGCAAAGATAAAGCACTCAAGAAACATATAATACAATCAGGTATTTTGCTTTCGCTGGCTTCCACACAAAAACTGATTTCTCCATCGAATTTATCTTGATCCAAAAACACATCGGAAGAATAAGCCAGAGCCTTGTCTTCTCTAATGTCGGCAATCAAGATACTCTCCAGAACGTCTGCAAATACTCGCTCATCAAACCCCAAGATATCTTGTTTGGGAGCATTGAAAGCCAGATAAGCAATTCTTTTTGTTTTTGCATGAGGCAGCAAGTGCCTAAATCCCCCGGAATAAGCATGATGTGCGTCTTCCAAAGGAGCTCCTTCTTGTACATCTGCAAAAAAGTCTTTAATGATTGAATACATTTCATCTTCCGGCATTGATGACACAACAGAAATATACATGTTTTGAGCCACATAGGTTCTTTTATGAAAATCTCTGAGTGTTTTTGCTGACATTCTCTTGATGTTTGTCAAAGAACCCAAAACATTAAATCCTTTGGCAGATCCTTTATACGCAACTTCAGAGCTAATATCTGCCATCAAAATATCAATATCATTAACGCCCAACCAATATTCTTCCAAGATAATACTTCGTTCTCGTTGAATTTCTTTTGTGTTGAATATTGGATTCTTAATCATGTCGGCAAGCATATCTAACAAAACCTTACAGTCTTCAATAAGGCATTCACTGGCAAAAGAAACATGATCCTTGTATGTATACCCCTCGATAACTACACCAATATCTAACATTTCTTTGTATAAATCAGTCGCGGTTCTGTTTTTTGTCCCCTTATAAATCATGTGTTCCACAAAATGTGAAACGCCATTGTTTTTAGGATTTTCATACACCGGTCCATTCTTTATAGCAATTTCAATGTAAAACATTTGTGTGTTGGCAGTATCAATCACTAACTGCAAACCATTTTTTAGTTTAAATGTTTTCATATTCCAATAATTTAATTCATAATAAAAAATTGCTTATGATTTTATTGTTTTTGCCTATTTTGTCAATCACTAATTTCTTGCTTTTTTATAGTATTTGAGGCATATTCATAATAATAAGAAAGGAAAATTAATGGCTTTAAAATTTGAAATAATTGCAAAACAAGGCAAATCACGCCGAGGACGTCTGTATACCAAACACGGCATCATAAATACCCCGGCATTTATGCCCGTCGGCACTTGCGCCACGGTAAAAGCAATGATGCCTGAATCTGTTGCTGCAACCGGAGCAGAAATATTGCTCGGAAACACTTATCATCTAATGTTACGCCCTGGTGCCGATTTAGTAGAAAAGATGGGTGGTCTTCACAAGTTTATGAATTGGGATAAACCAATTTTAACCGATTCTGGCGGTTTTCAAGTTATGAGTTTATCTGGGTTGCGCAAAATATCGGAAGATGGCGTCAAATTTTCTTCTCATGTAGATGGTAAAAAGTTTTTTCTTTCTCCAGAAGAGTCCATAAAAATTCAGCACAAGCTAGATTCTAATATCACAATGTGTATGGATGAATGTGTTAAGTTACCGGCTTCACATGAGCAAGTCAAAAAATCTATGGAGATGTCTATGCGCTGGGCCAAGCGCAGCAAAGAAGCCTTTGTTGATAGAGAAGGTTATGGTATTTTTGGCATTCAGCAAGGAGGCGATTACGAAGATTTGCGAGCCTTATCTGCTGAAAAACTAAAAGCAATAGGATTCGATGGCTATGCAATCGGAGGTCTTGCTGTAGGGGAGGGACAAGAGACCATGTTCAAGGTTCTGGACTATGCCCCAGGCCAACTGCCAGAAGACAAACCTCGCTACCTTATGGGAGTGGGGCGCCCGGACGATATTGTTGGCGCGGTTTTACGAGGAGTAGATATGTTTGATTGTGTGATGCCCACTCGCTCTGGTCGCACATCGCAAGCATTTACATCCAGAGGAACCATCAATATCCGCAATGCTCGCCATAGAGAAGATCCTCGTCCTCTAGAAGCTGAATGCGATTGCCCTCTTTGTAAAAACTATTCTCGTGCATATATACATCATTTACAAAAATGTAATGAGGTTTTAGCCGTAATGCTTTTGACATGGCACAACATACGTTATTACCAACGTCTTATGCAAGGGCTGAGAACATCTATAGAATTAAGTGAATTAGATAAGTTTGTTGCTGATTTTTATACCAAGCAAGCACAAGGAGATATAGAGGAGATATAACATGACACAAGACTGCAAAATATCACGTCCCAAAAATTTAAGGGTTTGTGTTTCTGGTGGACACAGAGACGGCAAAAGCACAATTTTTGTAGATGAATGTTATAAGCTCGGAGCCAAAATTGCTCAAATGGGTTTTTGTCTTGATTATGGTTTTTCCAACAGCGGTGTTATGGGTGCTGTTGCCAGAGGAGTTTTAGACCATTGGTCTAAATACAAGGACAAATACTATAGCGATATCGCACCAATTGTTGGAGTAACTACCAAAGAATATTATGAACTTTATGAAAAAGATGAACTTTTACAGCAAATTAGTGAAGTTGTGCTTGAAGATACATTAGAAAATAGAAAAATCCGATTATTAGAAGCCGATATTGTTGTTTTTGCGCCCGGAGGTGTTGGAACCCTAGATGAGTTGGCTTATGACTGTGTTGCTATGCAAGACGGTTTCTTAAAAACAAAGCCTTTTATTATTTATAACATAGATGGTTTTTTCTACCATATTCTCGAATTTCTCAAATCACTAACAGCTACAGGGTTTGCCAATCCGGTGCCTTTTATTGTAGTGGATAATAGTGAGGAATTAGAACTTGCCTTTCGCTTGCTCAAACTTCGTTACAACAATTGTGCCAATTCCAAGGAGGCATATGCACAAGCGCGCAAATTAGCTTATGAGCTTCCATATTTTATCAAGAAAAAAATGGCCGATAATAAGATTAATGTAGAGGATATCATCTCCAATATGGAAGTTGTTTCAACGCAAGGAACAGAAGAAGAGCAAAAGTCACTAAAAAATGAAATAGAACAAGCGTATTTAGAAAAAGAGATAGAAAGAATGTATGACCGCTTGTCCAAAACCGGCAGAGATACAGCCGTTGTTAGTGATAAGTTAGCCAAACTTAAAAACAGAAAAAAATCATCGGCTTAATTATATGTTTATCTTTCCTTGTTAGTCTCAGATAACAAGGAGAGAATAGATGCTTAATTTTATATGGGTCGGATTTTTTGTTGTCGCTTTTATTTTTGCCTGTGTTCAAAGTTTGTATATGGGGCAGGATGGTGTTTGGTCCGATATTGTAAACGCTACTTTTTCTTCATCAAAATCTGCCTTTGATATCTGCCTTAACCTCACTGGAATACTTTGCTTGTGGTTAGGCTTTTTGAAAATAGCAGAAAAATCTGGTCTTGCAGATATGCTAGCAAAATTATTGCGCCCTTTATTTAAAAGAATATTACCAGAAGTACCTTCCGACAGTCCGGCTCTTGGCTCTATTATTATGAATATGGCCGCCAACATATTAGGACTTGACAATGCAGCAACACCAATAGGTATCAAAGCAATGGAACAACTGCAAGAGCTAAACAAAGAAAGCCAGGTAGCATCTAAGGCACAACAACTGTTTATGGTTATCAATGCCTCTGCAGTTACAATAATTCCCATTACAATTCTGATGTATCGTTTTGAACTCGGCTCATCTAATCCAGCAGCGGTTTTTATTCCAATTCTATTAGCAACATCTGTTTCCACTTTGGTTGGTTTTTTGAGTATTGCAATGGTGCAAAAATTAAAGATTTTCAATTCGGTTGTGTTTGCATATTTATTAATTGCTATCGCCTTCATCGCAAGTATTGCCTGTTATTTTATTTCTCTGGCTCCAGAGCAAAGAATGATTATTGCCACAGAAAGCAGCAATTTTATTTTATTTTCATTTATAGTGCTTTTTATCGGATTTGGAGTTTATAAAAAAATCAATTTATATGATTGTTTTATTGACGGCGCTAAAGAGGGTTTTCAAGTTGCAATAAAAATAATTCCTTATTTGGTTGCAATGCTTGTTGCCATAGCTGTTTTGCGCAGCAGTGGTGCTTTAGACTTGTTGGTTGACGGAATTAGTAAACTATTTTCAAGCTTGGGGATAAATACAGATTTTGTTCCAGCATTGCCAACCGCCATACTAAAGCCTTTATCTGGTAGCGGAGCCAGAGCAATGATGATAGAAACATTACAAAACTATGGTGCTGATAGTTTTCAAGGTTTTGTTTCTTCCGTCATCCAAGGATCAACAGAAACAACATTTTATGTTTTGTCCGTATATTTTGGTGCAATCGGTATAACTAGGGTTGGCGCAGCCTTGCCCTGTGCTTTATTGGCAGATGTTGCCGGAATAATTGCAGCCATTTACTTTTCTTACATTTTTTTCTGATACAATTATCCCTAATGGAGAAGAAATGAAAGCATTACTACAAAGAGTATCACAAGCATCAGTAAATATAGAAGGAAAACAAGTCGCAGGTATAAAAAAAGGCTTGTTGATTTTGCTGGGTGTAGAAAAAGATGACACAAAGTTTTGTGCTGAATATCTTGCACGAAAAGCTTCTGATTTGCGAATATTTGAAGATGATGCTGGCAAAATGAACTTATCGGTCAAAGATATTGGTGGCGAAGTTTTGATTGTTTCACAGTTTACTCTTGCCGGAGACACGACACATGGCAACCGTCCAGGTTTTGGAACTGCGGCAAAACCGGAAGTAGCAGTCGAGCTTTATCAATATTTTTGCAAATGTATGCAACAGCACAATATTTCTATACAAACGGGCGTTTTTCAAGCAGATATGAAAGTGTCTCTCATAAATGATGGTCCTGTTACATTTATGCTTGAGAAAAAATAAGGAGAAAATTATGGCTGAAAATATAAATGAACTTTCAATTTATGAAGATATTCTGGATAGAGCTTTTTCTATTCCGTTTAAACAAACATCAGATTTTGTAGCTTTGGAGCAAGAGTTATATTCCGTAGTAAATCAAAATTCACCTCACATCTGCGGTTTAATTGCTATGATGTTTTTAGATATTGCTCAAGGCAAAAGAGAATCAGCCAAAGAACTGGCTTACCGTATTTGGGAGATTGGGGGAGAGCTACCAAGCTTTTTTGAGATAACATATATAGAAAATCTTCTTAACTTAGGTCTTGTTGAAATGGCGTCAGTTCTTGTCAAGCCTCGTTTTGAAGCTTTACGTGAAAATATAGAAGACTTTTATTCTGTATTGAGCAGGTTTGCTGTGCAAACCGGAAGTTTATCTTTGTTGAATCGATTGTCAGCATTCAACGAATACGCCAAAGAAGATGCTCTTTTGTATGAATTTTCTCAAGTTTTTCAAGAGGCAGGATGTGTGTCTCAATTTAAGGATATTCAAAAATTAGTACTGGAAAACATCAAAGAAGATATCTGCGCCTATGAATATAATTTATATGATGATAGGGGGTTTGCCGATTTAGAGATTGTCTTATATATTGCACAAGACGATATTAGCTGTCTGCGCATACAAAATTCTATAGACCGTAAAATAGAAGCCTATTGGTTGTCTAGTGGCAAAGAACGGCTGTATAATCTTAGTGTCGTTGTAAGCAATATCAAAGACCATGATTCTTGGATTGCTGACGAAACCGAATAATTTTAGTTTTGTTGTTTGTATACTTTTATAACCGATGCACTCGGAGTTATTACTTCTTTGGAAACATCTGCCTTAGCTTTTATTCTGGGGGCTATCTTTTTGCTTCCTTTTATTAGTAGCTTTTTCAGCAAATCTGCTGCCACTTTTTGCTCATCTTCAGTGCTTTCAAACAACAAGAATCTATTTTGATGCTCAACAATAGATGTTGCATTTTCTACATCGGTCAATTCCAAAGAAATCACCATTTGCATTCTGTTCGTTTGCTTGTTTATAGGGTCTACCTTTGCTCTCAAAACATTGGTTTTAACTATATAATCAGCTTCCTGAGAACTCATAGACACACATAAATACGGGTTCTCTTCAATAATCTGAGATATATCCATAAAAAAGGCATTTGTGCTAGTATCATTAAAAAATTTAGTTCTTTCAATAAACACTTTTGTGCATCTATTCTGCTCAGCCTCAGTCAGAGGTTGCAATGGTTGAGGTACACTTTTTGTAGTGGAATCTTCTTCTTTTGTTTCTGGTATAATAACAGGTTCAGGTTGAGTAATTAATTCTTCATCAACTGCAATTTCTTTACTAATTTTTATTTCTGGTTTAGGCGGCATCCCTGTTGGAGAAGGCAAGCTCAAAGCCTCTTCCTCTATTTCCAGCGTATCTGGATATTGAGCCTCCTGTCGTTCTGCCAATTTGCTAACCGCAATTTTTATATTTTTAGGATCAAAATATCCGGTTAACTCCACACACACTTGGTTATCATTTTGGTTTATCGTACGAACAGTCAAGTCTTCTAAATAGTTGTCTACCAAGTGATAAATCAACACATCATAATCATGTTCATCATATTTTTTTCTATATTCGCTGAGTTCACCAATCTTTTCAAGAGCCTTAAAACAAGCTTTGTCTGTAGCTCTTGATCTTACTTCAGATTTGCTTTCTTCTCCGTGAATATCTTCACACATCAAGGCGTAAACGGTTTGAGCCTCCACATCTGTGCTTTCCATGCCAAAAACATCCACTGCTACAAAGCAGCCCCAGCAAAGTATCAAATAAAAGATTCTATTCATTACCACCAACTACGGTCATCGTTGTTCACACGGCGAACCATTTCTACCCATTCATTAATTTTTTTATTATCTTTATCAAGCAAGATCATTCTATATACCAAAATGGGCTCCTCTGGCGTGCCGGCATTATCAATTGCTGTTTCCAAAATATAATCAGCTTCATTCTTGTTTCCAACCACTTTAAAAGTCTTAGAACCTTCTATAATTTTTCTTGTTGTTTGTTCTGCTTTATATATGCCATCAGGCAATTGTCTATCACCTTTTTTCAAATCAGTAATAAACAAAAACGTATCTCCATTTTGCTCATAAAATTCTCTTGTTTCATCAAGCATCTTATTTGTAGCTCTTGTTGCTGGAATAGCATATATTTCCGGCAAAGGAGCATACAGAGCATATCTTTCTGATCTGGTTGGCAATTGATAAGTCCCCGGAGCGTTGTCAACTATCACATCTTCATCGTCCTCCGGCTCTACATCTACATCAACCTCAACGATATTTATATCTTCGCCAGGCGTGTTTCTATATGTAGGAACGGCAGTTTTAACTGATTTTTCTCCAAAAAGCATTTCTTCAAGAGTTGAATCTCCGTTTGTTGAGCAAGCACCAATCATGGATACAGCGGCAACTGCCAACATCAGTTTTTTCATCAGATTATCCTTTCGCCCTAATTTATATTTATTCAGATTATAAATATTATTTTATAAAATCATAACACATTTTTTTACTTATTCACTATTTGCAATTTAAAATAAAATATAATACACTTCTTCTACTTTCATGTTAGGGAGAATATTTGTTATATGGTTATCACATTTAGTGTTGTTTTATTAGGATTGGCTGCTTTTATATATCCTCTACGTCGCAATAACTTTTTTTTGCTCAGTTCGGCCATGATAATAGGTTCGGCATACTATGTCGAGACACATTTTTTTACAGCTCCGGCATTTCATCCCAAGACCTTTTTGCTTTTTTTAGTCTTTCAGCTGTTTTTCATAAACATATGCACATTTATAGCTTATTGGACAGACAAGAGAGCTGCGCAAAAAAAAACATGGCGCATAAGAGAAAACGATCTTCATATGTTGGAATTTATGGGCGGCTGGATAGGCGCTTTTGTAGGGCAGAAAGTTTTTCATCACAAAACATCCAAAAAAAGCTATCAATCAATGTATAAACTGATGATTGTCATGGAATTTGCTGCGATTTATGTTATTCTCAAAATACTGAAACTATTATAGGAATAAAAATGTCAAAATCAACAAAGCTCAAAGAAGCTCCAAAGCTTCCGTTTATGGATCACTACAAAATCATGTGGCCTTTTGTAAAACCGTATATTTTCAGAGCATTTCTGGCAGTGGCTCTGTGTATTCCTATTGGTGCGCTAGATGCAGTTGTTGCGTTGGCTCTCAAGCCATATATGGATGTTGTGTTGGTAGATAAGAGTGACCAATCTCCAGCTTATATTCCGTTGCTGATTATTGCTTTCACAATTGTTCAGGGTAGCTTTAACTATGCGGCAACTTATCTCAATGCTTGGGTTGGTGGTAAGATTACAACAGATGTAAAAAGAGCTTTGTTCAAGAAGCTGTTGTTCTTAGAGTCGGCTTTTTATGATAAACACGATTCTGGTCATATAATCCAACGCTTTTCTGCCGATGTCGATGCCGCTTGCAATGGGTTGATAGATAATATTAGGCTTTTTGTTTCTCGTATTTTTTCGTCATTGTCTTTGGTGGGGGTGCTTATCTACAATTCTTGGCAGTTGTCTATAATCGCCATCTTAGTTTTAGTCTTTGCTCTTATGCCATTAGCTCGTTTACGGCGCATGATAAAAGGAGTTATTCTCAAAACAGTAAAAGAGAATTCTACAATTCTCACCAATTACAATGAAACGTATCATGGCAACAAAACAATTGCATCATATAATCTTCAAGAACAAGTCTATGGCAAATATAATACAGTCATCACCAAGTTGTTCAAACTATCCATAAAAATGGTACAACGCACGGCATGGATGACACCAATGTTACATATTGTTGCATCTGTTGGTATAGGTGGTGTTATCGGATATGGTAGCTATTTAATTGTAAATGGCACCATCACATCTGGTAATTTTGTGTCATTTATTACAGCTCTTATCTTGCTGTATAATCCCATTAAAAACATTGGCAAAAACTTTAGTGCAGTTCAAGTGTCTTTTCTTGCAATAGAGCGTATTGCCGAAATCTTAGACATTAAACCTCAGATTACAAGTTCTCCTCAGGCTAAAGAACTTAAAAAAGTTACTAAAGAAATTTGTTTTTCAGAAGTTAATTTTGGCTACAACCCAGAAACCTTGGTGCTAAAAGATATCAATCTCAAGGTTAAAGCCGGCACAACAACAGCTATTGTGGGTAATTCCGGTGGCGGAAAATCTACAATAGTAAGTCTTTTGCCGCGCTTTTATGATGTAACTTCTGGAACCATATCTATAGATGGACAGGATATTCGCTCGCTGACATTAGAAAGCTTGCGCAGCAATATCGCAGTTGTTTTTCAAGATAATTTTTTATTTTCAGGAAGTATCAGAGACAATATTCTTATGGGCAAACCAGATGCTACAGAGGCAGAAATAGATAGGGCTTTAGAAATGGCTTATCTCAAAGATTTTGTTGAAGGTTTGGACGAAGGATTAGACACAGATATCGGAGAGCGAGGAAGCTTGCTTTCTGGAGGACAACGCCAACGTCTGGCGATTGCGAGGGCTTTTATAAAAAATGCTCCTATTGTTATTTTAGATGAAGCAACATCAGCACTTGATAATAAATCTGAAGCAGTTGTTCAAAAAGCAATAGATAATCTGATGCAAGACAGAACAGTATTTGTCATTGCTCATCGCCTGTCTACAATTCAACACGCAGATAATATTGTTGTTATAAATGATGGGCAAATTATAGAACAAGGAAATCATCAACAACTTTTAGACAAAGAAAATGGAGCATATCGTTCTTTGTATAATGCGCAATTCAAAAGTTAATATTTAGGAGGCCATAAAATGGAAAACAAGCCAGAAGTTCAAATTCTGTATCTGCGCCAAATGCGCTATCCTCAAGATTCGTTTGATAGCTATTATATAACAGCAGAAGAAGTTGACAGTGTTTTACAAAAAGGAATGATTCCGGAAATTAGACTGGCTCAAGATGTGCAAGGAGCAACCGCTGCTGTTATTATGGCAGTAGAAAGACATCCGGACAGAGAAGAGCCGGATTATTACATTCCGCATTTTTATGTCGATGCTCTTCTCAAATATGGGATACGGCCGGTTTTTGTTGGTTTTGATAAAACAACAGAACAATTAGAAAATATAAAACCAAGAGCTGTCTTCCTAGTAGGGGGCGATTTTAAATTTCCTGACGAATGGGCCGAAAAGCCTCTGGCTCATGGAGGAGATTTACGCCGAGAACAAGCTTATGAGGCTTGCATCAGATATGCCAAACAATATCGTTGGCCTGTTTTAGGAATTTGCGGCGGAGAACAAGTTTTGGCAGGTATGCATGGAGCTAAATTGACAAGAGTAGAAGGACACAGAAATCCTATAGATAACTATTCGCACGAAATTCAAATTGCCGAGAATAGCCTACTTCATCATATATATCCTCACGCATCTGCCCAAGTAAATTCAAATCATTTTGATGCTGTTTCTTCGCAAAATTTAGGAGAGTGTAAAGCTGTTGCCACCACCTCAGACGGCACGGTAGAAGCTATAGAGCTAAAGCATCCATGGCATTGGTTTATCCTTGGTTTGCAATGGCATCCCGAAAGGTTTTATGCAAAAGAGGATCTTCTAACCGCGTGCTTGTTTGAGAAGTTTGCTCTAGCTGTTCGGGGCGGAACAATGATAGATGAAAGAGAACAATCATTTGCCTCTGCAGGTATGGTCGAGATAACAGACCCTCATTTTATTGTGGATATGATTTATGCTAAGCCGGAGAATCTATCCGGACAACCGGTATACGCACAAATTGGTTTGGGGCAGAGGGCTTTTGTCAGAAAAGAACTTTGGGAGCGTTTGCAAAAAGTTATTCCTTGGCTTGATAAACATCAACTTAAGATGAAGATATGTGATGCATTCCGTCCTATAGAAGCTCATATGGCACTCAAAAAAGCCATAAACGAAGAGGGCGGAGGTATATTTGCATCAAGAGCGGCAATATCAAAGCATTGTCACGGAACAGCCATAGATGTTGCGCTCACAGATTTGTCAGGGCGTGAGCTTCCATACCCCACGCCGGTTGACTGCTACAAAGAAGAGCTGGCACAAAAAGTCAGAAAAGGAGATACTAAAGATTTTTATGAATATTGCAAACAATGTCGTCATGACTATCACGATTCTTCTTTATCTCAAGAAATTGCCAATAGAGATCAACTTAGAGAGCTGATGGAAAGCGCAGGTTTTCAATCAATAGTGCAAGAATGGTGGCATTACGAAATGCCGGATGAGTTTAATTTTAACTTTCCTATTGTAATCTTCAAATAAAAAATCCCCTGCTTACAGATCTAATAAGCAGGGGGAATTTTTATTGTTTGTTTGCAGAAGCTGCTTGCCTTTTTGCATTATACATTGCTACAAAATCAATGGGGTTAAGCATCAGCGGGGGCAAACCGCCATTAAACATTGCTGTAGATATAGCCTGTCTTGCATATGGGAACAACATATGAGGTATCTCTATCATCAATACCGGCTCCTTATGCTCTTCCGGCACGTTTATAGCGACCAGACCGCAATAAGACATCTCCATTATAAAGAATTTTTCGTCTCTTAAATCGCCATCAATTCTAAATGCGAGTTCCACATTAAAAAGATTTTCTTCAATATGTTCGGCATTTATGTTGACATCAATTTTTATCTGCGGTTGAGTATCCAATTTTGCAAAGATTTTTGGTGCGTGTGGAATTTCCAACGACAAATCTTTTATGTATTGATTTTGCATGATGATTGCCGGCATCTTATTTTCTTTTGTCTTTTCCATAAATATCATCTCCTAAAAACTATTTTCTTTATATTTACACTTAATTTTTGTTTTGGTCAAATCAATAATAATGGTTGATAATAGATACAAATACGCTATATTTAAGACAGAAACAGAGAGGAAGAATAAAATGATGTCGCATTTAGATATATTGGTGCTACTTATTGTTGTGGTACTTATTTTTCAACGTTTGCGTAGCGTGTTGGGAACTCGTCCCAGTGAAGAAAAACGCATTCGTCTCAGCAAAGAAAATGCCGAAAAATTATATAACATTCTCAAAAGTGAAGCCGACAAAATGAAGGCTCAAGAGCAAGCTTCGCAAAGCAGCGCTCCGCAAGAGCTTACACCAATAGATGATGAGCCGTTATCAGAGCCTGATAAAACACTCATACAAATCTCCGGTTTTAACAAGGGCAAATTTATTCGTAGTGCAGAAAATGCTTTCAGAATTATCACCGAGGCGTTCAACAAAGGCGACACAGAAACATTGGAAATGCTTGTGAATAAAAAGCTTTTTAATAGCTTTTGCGATGTTATTGAAAGCCGACAAAAAGAAGGTGTTGTTGCCGAAACAGACTTTATTTGTTTTGACAAAGTAGAAATTATAAAAGCATCTATCAAAGCCAACAAAACAGCCTCAATCACAGTCGAGTTTGTATCTCAACAAGTGAATATTCTTCGCAACGCCCAAGGAGATGTTATCAAAGGAGATGAAAACTATATTCAAAACATAACCGATGTGTGGACTTTTGAAAAATCCATCACCTCTGCTTCCCCTAATTGGATTCTTGTATCTACAAAAAAATAATGAAACTACGTCACTTTATAAATATATTTTGGGTCTTGCTTTTGGTCTCTTGCGGACAAGAACCGCAACCAGAGCCAAAACCACAAGAACTAGAACTAAAAAAGACAGAATATTCTATTTTGCCTGGGTGGCAACAAGACAATCATGCCGAAGCATATAAAGCGTTTTTGCTAAGTTGCCAAAAAGTAAAATTTGCCAAAGGAGAATTTCTCGGAGCATCACAAATAAAGATAAATCGCATACGTTTTGTGCAGTTGTGTGAACAAGCACAAACAATATCTCCCGATAAATTCAAAAGCTTTGTGGAAGATAATTTTGATCCCTATTTAGTCCTCTATCAAGGCAGTTCAGAAGGCAAGTTTACCGCATATTATGAGCCGTTAATCAGAGTTTCCAAAACTCCAGACGACAAATATAAATATCCAATTCATGCCAAGCCGCTAGATTTGATAGAGTTTAATCCTCATGATTTTGATGCCTCTATGCCTTCCAAACGTTTGGTTGGTCGTATTAAGGGGCAAAAATTAGTGCCTTATTATTCTCGTGCCGAAATTGCAGAGGGGCAAGGCAATATTCCGGTTTTGTTGTGGGCAGATAGCTTTGTAGATGTTTTTGTTATGCACATTCAAGGTCCCGCATTGGCAGAGTTTGAAGACAAAAGTCAGATTCGAATTTCTTATGCAGACACCAATGGGCTAAAGTTTAAAGGAATAGGTTCTATTTTGCTTCAAAACAAAGAGCTAAAAGCCGGAGAGGCATCTATGGGACAGATAAAAAAATGGCTATTGGCAAACCCAGATAAAGCTCTGCAATACATGAATCAAAATTCTCGCTACGTTTTCCACCAGCTAATTGGCGCAACCGGTCCGCTAGGCGCTCTAAATACGCCACTGGTTGCAGGCAGATCTTTGGCGGTCGATACTCAATATATTCCATTAGGCGCATTGCTCTGGCTAGATACAGTCAAACCAGATGGAACTCCATTGCAGCGATTGATTAATGCACAAGATGTTGGAGGCGCCATCAAAGGAGCTATCAGAGGTGACTTCTTCTGGGGAAGCGGAGGAGATGACGTTTTACAACAAGCCGGACAGATGAACTCAAAAGGGAGTTATTATATTATGTTGCCCAAGCAGGAGAAAAACAATGGGAAAAAAGATTAAAAATCGTGCCGATGAGTTGGTTTTTCAGGCTCTAAAAAGAGGCATAGAAACTGAGCAAATACATCTCTGTTTAGTGGAAAGTCGCATAAATCGTCCCACATCACCCATATACAATCCATGGGAAGTATTATTGCCAATATTGGCTCCTGTTGTTCTAGGGTTAATCCTAATTCTGGCTGTAGGCCCTATCTTTGGACTTGTTTTTATGGTGGCGGCCATTTTTGTTACTTCTAACCTTGTTAAAAAGAAGCTGGATCAACGTTTATTAGACCGAGCTAAAACTTTTTTGCTATCATCATTCGAAAATTGCAATGTTTTGTGGGATTTTGGAGGTCTTGTGCTTGTGAATGCCTCCAACAAAAAAATCGGATGCATAGCTCCCGATGCCGACTGGAAAGAATTTATTATTAAAAATTTTGCAGAATTAGTGGCAGCCAAAGAAATGCCCCAACCAGCACCGGAGCCAGAGACCGTAATTCAGCCGGAACAACCGCAAGAGGAACCAAAAGATGAAGCGCCTAAACACCGACGTCGTTCTCGCCGAGGATGATACAAATGCATGGGCAGCTGAGGTTGCAGATGTCAAAAAACTTCCTCAAGCCGAAGAAAAACCGTCATTGCCTCTTATAATTGGAGATGTCTCTCCCAAATTAGATTATTCATCGGCTTATTCTGGCAACAAATTAGAACGCTTAGAAGTTGGCGATATCAACAATATCGATTCTCGCACCGCTTCCAAATTTCTAAAAGGAGAAATCCAAGTTCAACGCCGACTAGATTTGCACGGACTAACCGAGGCTCAAGCAAAATCAGAGATTATAAATTTTGTTCGTTCTTCATATATAAAAGGGCTTAGGTGTCTTTTGGTTATCACAGGCAAAGGCATGAATAAAGAAACCGACCCATGGTACGAAAAAAAAGGTATTTTAAAAGAAAGCCTTCCATCATGGCTAAATTCAGAAGAACTTCGTCCTCTAATCCTCAGCTTTTGTCACGCCAAGCCCGAAGATGGAGGCGATGGAGCCTTTTATATTTTGTTGCGCCGAAAACGCTAACAGAGATTAATCGCAAAAAAAAGAGCCCGAACAATTTTGTTGGGCTCTTAAAAAATGGCGTTGCTATTGATTTTTAGCGCGACGCCTCTTGATTTCATCGTACTTTCTTTGCAGTCGTTCCTGTCTTTGCAGAACAACTCTGCTTTCTTCCTCAGAAATCAAACAGCGCTTCCCTAGAGGCTTATTGTTCAAGAACAAGTGAGTTCTTCCATCACAAGGGATCATCTCTAGCCAATCCCCTTTTTTAGGTTTCCTTGTTCCTCTAAAGTAGCCTATAGGTACTTCATTTGGCCACTCCGGGTTGTTGTTAAGAAAGAAAGTATAAAACTTTGTACTCTCTTTAACTGCAATAATTCGTCCCTCTACCTTACTAAGACAAACTCCGTTCAGATAGCACCGTGTTTCCCCTCCATATTGATCAATTCTAAACAAATCTCCAACTTGGGGTTGCTTGTCAATGGGCTGTTTTACATCTACTTGAGCATTGCCGCCTTCCAAGTACAAAGTGTAGCCTTTTTCTGTCTTCTCTACACTCTCAATTCTCATTTCTACCATAACTTTGGGTTTTTAAATTATAAATGAATAAATAATTTTCTATTAAAAACAAATATAGCACATTTTTAGACAAAATCAACACGTTTTTTTCAAAAAAAAGACGCCCTTGAAAATTTTTTGCAATTTTCAAGGGCTGAATGTTCATCTCTGTCGGCATTTTGCCTGCTCTACCAATGCTTCGCAGAGGTCCTAAAAATTAATGGCTACTTTATTTGATTATCTGAACACTATTTTGATTTTACAAGTCCGTGTTTCTTCTTACCTTGAGAAATTTTGGCTTGCCCGTCAACAAAATCACTTGTTTGCAGTCTGTAGTTTTCATCAGTGATTGGCTTATCATTGAGCTTTAGACCATTTTGTTTAATCAAACGTCTTGCCTCTCCCTTGCTAGCCACAAAGCCGATTGCCACAAAGGCATCTAATATACCCAACCCTTCAGAACCGCTTATTTGAGGCAAGTCTCCGCCTGCAGCACCTTGCTCAAAAACTTTAATAGCGGTTTCTTGCGCTTTTTTTGCCTCTTCTTCGCCACGACAAATCTTGGTTGCTTCAAAGGCCAAAATCTTCTTCGCCTCATTAATTTCTTGGTCTTTTAGTGCTTCCAATCGTCTGATTTCATCTATCGGCAAATCTGTATAAATACGCAAACATTTACCGACTTCTGCATCACCAATGTTTCTAAAATATTGATAATAATCATACGATGGGAGTTTTTCTTCATTAATCCAAACAGCATTTCCTTCAGACTTGCCCATTTTTTTGCCATTGGAATCTGTGATAATCGGGCTGGTAAAACCAAATAACTCCACATCATATTTACGGCGACCCAATTCTGTGCCAGATGTAATGTTTCCCCACTGGTCAGAGCCTGCGATTTGTGCGCGGCAACCATATTTTTGGTACAATTCGCAAAAATCATAACCTTGAAGTAACATATAGTTAAATTCCAAAAAGCTCATTGGCTGTTCTCTTTCCAAACGACTTTTTACACTATCCATAGTTAACATTCGGTTTACTGAATAATATGTGCCGATATCACGCAAAAATGCCAAATAATTAATATCCTTAAACCAATCCCAATTATCAACCATTTCGGCATCAGTTGAGCCGTCACCAAACTTTAAAAATTTAGAGAAAGATTTGCGCAACCCTGCATTATTATGAGCCAATTGCTCATCAGACAAAAATGGGCGCAGTTTATCTTTGCCGGAAGGATCTCCGATTCGGGCTGTAGCTCCGCCAACCAGAGCCAGAGGCTTATGCCCGCATTTCTGAAACCATCTTAGCATCATCAATGGCACAATATGACCAACATGCAAACTATCTCCGGTCGGGTCAGATCCCAAATATCCAACAGCAGGCTTACCGCTTTTTTCGCACTCATACAAATAATCATCAAACCCTTGTTCATTAGTGCATTGGTTATAAAAACCACGCTCAACCATAATGTTGATAAATTGAGACTTAAACTGTGCCATCCTTTTTTCCTATTCAAAATACAATATTTCAGTCAACTAAGTTGACTTTATAATAACCAATTTTTAACGCATAATAGCATAATATTTACGCAATGCAAGATAGGAGTTAAATTTTTAATTATGGATACAGTTCATGCTCAAAGAGTTTTGGGGTTAATAAGCGGTTCTTCATTAGATGGCATAAATGCTGCCATTATCACCACAGACGGAGTAGATGTTTTTGAATTTGGAGAAGCAAGAGAGATTCCGTATGACGATGAGCTAAGAGACAAGTTGCGTTGGTTCCATCATAATTACACATCAGCAGAAGAAGCTCAAAAACAAGAATTGGAAAACCTTCTAACACAAGCTCATGCCACCGCAATCAGAGATATTATAGATTCAGATGACAAGCAAATAGATTTGGTTGGTTTTCACGGACACACAATCGTTCACAAACCGGACGAACATTTTATTTATCACATTGGCAATGCTCAACAGTTGGCAGATTCAATAGGCATTAAGGTTGTTAGCCGTTTTCGGCAAGCCGATATTCTATCCGGAGGTCAAGGCGCTCCTCTTTCTGCTGTCTATCATCAGGCGTTGGCTTCAGCAATAGAAAAACCAGTTGCATTTGTAGATATAGGGGGGATTTCTAGTCTCACATGGATGGGTTCCAATGGTGAGCTTCTGGCTTTTGATGCCGGCCCAGGCAATAATGCTATCAATGATTGGGTGTTTAAACACGCTGGCCAGCACATGGACTACAACGGAAAACAGGCGGCATTAGGTACAGTACACATGCCAATAATAAACCAACTTATGAGGCACAAATTTTTAGCCAAACATCCACCCAAGGCTGCAGACAAAGCCACGTTTAAAGACAAATTAGAACATCTTGAAGGCCTGTCTTTGCAAGATGGAGCGGCGACGGCCACATCTTTTGTCGCAGAAGCGATTGCGTATTCCATAGCCCTATATTTGCCGGAAGCTCCCAAAACTTTGATAATTTGTGGAGGAGGGGCTCAAAATCCAACTTTGGTACGTTTCCTCCGGCAACGGTTCGATTCTACTGTAGTAAAAACCGCATCAGAATTAGGATGGGATGCTTCAGCTATCGAGGCACAGGCATTTGCTTATTTGGCGGCGCGCAGGGTTAACTTAATGCCTGCAACATACCCTTTTACAACCGGTGTTTCTATGCCCTGTATTTGTGGTGAGGTTTTTGAACCAAAATAAAAAAAAGCCTTGCTTTGATGCAAGGCTTAAAGGCTATCACTCAAACAAAAAACCGTATTTTGATTTTTTGCGTATAGCCGCTTTTTCATCTTTCCATGCTTTTTTAGAAGGGAAGTCATCCAGAATTCTCACATATTCATTAACAAAGTTACGATATGTTAAATATACATAAATTTGTCCGATGAAATATGGAAGACCAACAATCAGTAAGGATAAACCCCACCACCAAAACTGTAGTTTTCCCCAAATAGATGCTCCGACCATGCCTCCTAATACAAATGGAACCAAGGATTTACTCAAAAGATAAATAATTTTCATATTCTTAAGTATTAGGTTAATAATTCAAAATTAGCGAAATTATAAAAATGCATATAAAAAAGTCAATTGTTATTTGCTAAGTTTTTAATTGACTCGGTCGATTCATTGTATTATTTTAACAAACGAATTTATTTTGAAAGATTTAGACTTATGTGCAAATTTTACATACATATCATTTCCAATATTATCCCCTAGGGGGATTATCTTTTTTGTTGCACATAATTAACCAATCTCATTTCTAAAATCAACCAACTCATAAAATAAAGGTGTATTCAGATGATGAAACATTATGCCGATGTAAAGGCCAAGCCAGACTTTGTAGAAGTAGAAAAAGAAATTCTCAAATTTTGGGAAGAAAACAAAACTTTTGAAAAATCCGTTAAAAATCGTGATGGCGCTGCTGAATTCGTGTTCTATGACGGTCCTCCGTTTGCCAATGGCACCCCTCACTACGGACACATTATGGTGTCTTATGTAAAAGATGTTGTTGCCCGTTTTCAAACTATGAACGGCAAAAAGGTTGAGCGTCGGTTAGGTTGGGATTGCCATGGGCTTCCGGCTGAAATGTCTGCCGAAAAACAATTAGGTGTTTCCGGGCGTAAACAAATTGAGGAATATGGTGTTGAAAAATTCAATAATTTCTGCCGCTCCGATGTCCTTAAATATTCTAACATTTGGGTAGACACTTTCAAGCGCATTGGCCGTTGGGTGGATTTCAATCACGATTACAAGACGATGGATTTACCTTTTATGGAGAGTGTAATTTCCAACTTCAAACAGCTTTACGACAAAGGTTTGGTATACGAAGACTACCGTGTTTTGCCATATTCTTGGGCAGCCGAAACTCCGCTTTCTAACTTTGAGGTAAACCAAGGCTACCAAGATAAAACCGATAACGCCATCACCGTATTATTTAAGCTCGAAAATGGCATGAAAATTCTTGTTTGGACAACCACTCCTTGGACTTTGCCTTCAAATTTGATGTTGGCAGTTGGTGCCGATATTGATTATGTTGTTATGGAAGAAGATGGACAAAAATATATCTTGGGACGTGCTTTGTTGGGACGCTATAAAAAACAACTTGAAAATGCCGTTGAGGTCGGTTCTTTCAAAGGTTCTGACTTGGTTGGCATGAGCTATGAACCGATGTTCCCATACTTTAAGCACCTCAAAGAAAAAGGTTGTTTTAAGGTTTTGTCTGGCGAGTTCGTATCCACCGAAGATGGTACCGGAGTTGTTCATATTGCTCCCGGTTTTGGCCAAGACGACTTTGATGTTTGCCGCGCTTGTGATGATTGTTTTCCGGTTGTTTGCCCTGTTGATGAGGCCGGTAAATTTACTGCAGAAGTTTCAGACTACGCAGGCCAACAAGTTTTTGAAACCAATGAGCCGATTATGCAATGGCTCAAGGAAAACGGTTTGTTAGTTAAAAAAGAGCAATATACACACTCTTATCCGTTTTGTTGGCGTACCGATACTCCGCTTATGTACAAAGCAATGTCATCTTGGTTTGTTCGAGTAACCGATTTCCGCGACGATATGGTCAAAAACAATCAAGAAATCAATTGGGTGCCAGACCATATTAAAGACGGACGTTTTGGTAAATGGTTGGAAGGGGCTAGAGATTGGTCAATTTCTCGTAATCGTTTTTGGGGTACACCGATTCCTGTGTGGAAGTCCGACAATCCGAAGTTTCCGCGCATAGATGTTTTTGGCTCAATTGCAGAGATTAAAGAAAAAACAGGTTTTGACGTAAAAGATCTGCACAAACCATATATTGATGATGTTGTTTATCCCAATCCGGATGACCCGAGCGGTCAGAGCATGATGCGCCGAGTAGGCGATGTTTTTGACTGCTGGTTTGAGAGCGGTTCCATGCCTTATGCCCAAGTTCATTATCCTTTTGAAAACAAGCAGTGGTTTGAAGATCATTTTCCAGCCGACTTTATTGTTGAGGCAATGGACCAGACTCGAGGCTGGTTTTATACTTTAACAGTACTTTCAACTGCTTTGCACAACAAACCGGCATTCAAAAATTGTATTTGCACCGGCTTGCTCATGGCAGAGGGGGGACAGAAGCTATCCAAACGCCTCAAAAACTATCCGGATCCCAATGAAGTCTTAGATACCATTGGTTCAGATACGTTACGTTGGTTCCTGGTGTCATCACCTGTGCTCAAAGGCGGAAATTTGGCCGTAGATAAAGAGGGAAAAGAGATTGCCAAGGCTGCAAGAGTCGCTCAAATTCCTTTGTGGAATGCTTTTTATTTCTTCACCTTATATGCCAATGCAGAAGGCTACAAGGCCAAAGAGGTATATTCTTCTACAGAGGCAATAGACAATTATATTCTTTCCAAACTCAAAAATCTGTCAGTAGTTGTCAAAAATGGTATTAATAGCTACGATGTTGCCGTTGCCACCAATGAGATATCTTCTTTTATGGAAATCTTAAACAACTGGTACATCCGTCGTAGCAGAGATCGTTTCTGGGAGGGAGATTCTCAAGCTTTTGATGTCCTTTATACAGTTTTGGTTAACTTGAGCAAGATTATCGCTCCACTCATGCCATTTGTTGCCGAATATGTATTTAAAACCCTCACAGGAGCAGAATCAGTTCACTTAACAGATTATCCCACACTTTCGGAGGTGAACTTTGACAAATCTTTGGTTGATGAAATGGACTTTTTGCAAGATTTATGTTCTGCCGGCAAGTTCATAAGAGAAGAAAAAAATCTACGCAACCGCTTGCCGTTAGCTAGTCTAACACTTATTGGGCATAAGTTATCTGCTGATTATCAAGAAATTGTCAAAGATGAGCTCAACATCAAAGATGTCAAATTTGATGACAACTTGAGTGCCTACGCAGATAAAAAGATTTATCTATATACACCGCTTTTAGGCAAGGCTTTGGGCAAAGATATGGGAGCTGTAATGGCCGCCTACAAGCAAGGACAATGGAACCTAAACACTGATGGCACCTTAAGCATAGGCGGACAAACATTGCAGCCTGACTTGTTTGAAGTCCGTCTGGAGATGAAAAACGGCGTTGCCGGCAAGTCATTTGCCGAGAATAGAGCAGTTGTAACGTTAGACACCAACGTTACCGAAGAACTCAAAAGAGAGGGTATGGCCAGAGACTTTGTTCGATTGGTTCAAACTTTGCGCAAAGATAAAGATTTCAACATATCAGACCGCATAGAACTATGTTGGTCTACTTCCAACTCAGAGCTGGCAAAAGCTTTGGAAGAAAACAAGTCTTACATTGCCGAGCAAGTATTGGCCGTCAAAGTAGATAACATTTGTCAAGGTGGCACATCTGCCGACATTGACGGAGCTCCCATAAACTTTGATGCAAAAGTTGCTTAATTAAACAGCAACATAACAAAAACACCGCCAGAATTTACTTGCGTAATTCTGGCGGTCTGCATTTTAATGGTCTCTATTTATCTCCTTTACCTCTTCTTTTCCTAAAGTGTAATGATGCTTAAACTTTTTTATTCTACCATAATATTCGCACTTAGTCATCGATAGTTAGCGTTATCTTAATTTTTTTGCCTTAAAATCATAGCAAAACATAGCTATAGAATCGAATATTTACAAAATTTAAACAAACTTGACAAAAAAGTGTTGCATAGGTCTGATTTTTGTGATATATTCTTTTCAGTTTTTATATGCAAAGCATTAATTTAAGGAGCAAATTTATGGCAAAAAACAAGCAGATGACAATGGACGAGGCTTTAGAAATATTAACATCAGACAGCTTTATAAACTACAGCAAGGAAGATATTTTGCAGGCTGTTAGCTTGGTTAAAGATTCAAGCGACCCAACCAAAAGTGAAAAGCTCAATGCATTTTATAAAAAATACTATGAGTCATTGGATAATGAAAATCCTAACTATAGTGAATATGATATTGTGCGCAAAATATTTGCAAAAACTGATTATGAAAAAGACTTAGAAAAAGATATTCAAAACACTGCTGATAATATGGCAAAAGCCGTAGAAAAACTGTCATCTTTTTCTGAAATATACGACGCACATTATTTGTTTGAATATGCTCCAGAACAAACACAAGAAATAACAGAAGCAAAAGTGAAACTCAATAAGATTGCTTCTAAACGAGTGCTTGAATTTACTAATAATGAAATCCAAATTACCATAGATGAGTTGCCATACGCTCAAAGTATAATTATGAATTTTGCTAATGGTCTTAATCCGCAACAAAAAGAAAATGCTATGCGGGCTCTAGAAAAAAAGATAGAAGAATACAACAAGCAAAATGGGTTGGACCAAGATAAGGAAGTTCTCAAAAAAAATGATGTTTCACTAGGACGTCATTTGGATTCTGTGCATCTATTCAAAGATGGCACAGTTAGTGAAGAGTTCAAAGACTTTTCTGAGATGTTGAACAATATTGAGATCCAAGATGATGATAACAATACTGTAGATGATAAAACAAAACAACAATACTTGGAGCAATTGTTTGCTGCAGCCAAATTAGAGGCTCACAAAGAAAATGTCGGTAGTGTACAATATTTATTATCCTCCAAAGCTGATCAAAGAAAACAATTAATAGAAAAAGTTAAAGACCTATTTATTACTAAAATTGGTGCCGCAGGAATTGCTTCCACCTTTGAGGCTCCAACAGCCGAAGAACAACAAAATGACAAAAAATTAAAAGAATATTTAGAAAGAAAACAACAAGAAGCAGCAAAATTTGTAGAAAAACTAACCAAGCAAGGAAAAAAAGCTTCTATAAAGGTTAAGGACATAATCACAGCTTGCGTTGATACAGACTTGGATGTAAGCACATTTGTAAAAAAACTAGAGGAAAAAATTCAAATAAAGTCTGTTCTAGGCGAGAAATTAGGTTCTTTTAAAGAGAAAGCTCTTGCCCTGTGGGGAAACCGTTACAAGATAACGAGGAACATTGTACAAAACATTAAAGAAAACAAATGGACATATATTTCTGATGGTATGGCTACAGCCGCAGTTTGGGGGGCTACAGCTCTTGCACCAGCAGGAGCTGTCATTGGTGGAACATCTATAACCATCGCCGGAGCTGCCGTTGCCGGATATGCTGCCTATACATTTGGGAAATATTCTATTGTACCCGTTGTTTCAGAGGCTCGCAAATTGCGCAAAGAGGCCAAAAATTCGGGCAAAAAGCTGGGGTTTTGGTCTTCTCTGGCAGAAGCTTGGAATATCAAGAAAAATGACCGTAGCTACAAAAACAAAGCAGGCTGGGGTCTAGTAGGAGCTACTATAGGTGGAGCTTTGGGCTTAAGTGGAACAGAAGCAATTACGGCAAAGGCTGGCTCTGCTCTTGCTCGCATGGCATCATCCTTATCCGCTCAAGCAACAGAGTGGATATTTGCCAAACAAGATTATAAAAAAGACCAAAGTGAAAAGAACTTAAACAAATTAAAATCTGCTAAAAAATCGTTTGGTGTTGGTTTGGCTATCTCTGCTTTCGGCGCATGGCTTAGCTGGGATAAGATAGGTTCATCAGATGCTATTAACGATGCAGCCTCTGGTGTTGCAGAAGGAATTACACCCCAAGCACCAGATGTTGATAACTCTCACCTTGGCCCTGTTGGAGATGGAGAGAATTCTAACCCTTGGAGCTGGGATAACTGGAAGAATAAACTCTTCGGTTTTAGAGCGGAAGATCAAATAGATATCTCAGGCACTCCAGATACTACAGATATTACAGATACTACAGATATTACTGATGTTCCTGAATACACTTTTGTTGAATTTCCAACAGAATATAATTCGGATATGGGTATTTCTGAAAGACAGTTCAACAATTTGCTGAAACTTTATTCTGTAGAAGATCTTGATACCATGTATTCTAATCTGAGCCAAGATGGTGTGCTTGACAATTTTAAC
Organism: Alphaproteobacteria bacterium; assembly: GCA_015062305.1. Lineage (GTDB taxonomy): Bacteria > Pseudomonadota > Alphaproteobacteria > RF32 > CAG-239 > CAZU01. The sequence goes on along the minus strand of SUUX01000002.1, from coordinate 115,848 downwards.
GGTTTGACAAAAGAGCAAGTTCTTTTCAAGTGGAGCAAGCTTGATGCCTATACAGATCGCGTTCGTTGGGATGCCGAGGCTCAGCAGTATGTATCAATTCAAGGTGCAACCAGATATCATTTTGAAGAAGAAATGACAAACTTAAATAAGTTAATTAATTGTGATGGTACAAAACTTGAGCCAGAAGAATACGCAGCTATTAATAAAGCTCTTGCTTGTATCGATGACAAAGGTGGATATCATGGTCCTGGATATGCTCCGACCAACAACTATCACGTTCAAGGTGCCGGTGTTGATGATTGCGGAGAAGGCCAAGAAAACCACTTTAACAGAGGTCAAAGACCAGAAGCTCCAAAACAACCGGCGCCGGAACCAGCTCCAGAGCCTAAGCCTGAGCCTAAGCCTGAGCCTAAGCCTGAGCCAGCCCAAACACCTCTTGTTGTAGCAGAACCGGAAATTACTGTGATAGAAAAAATGCCGGTTAATTGGGCCAAAGAGCCAGAAGCATCTGTTTCTTATCCATCTGCTTATGCTCACCAAGACACCTATCCAAACAACGTTGAGCACGCAGAACAAGGCTATAAGATTCATGCTATCGATAGAGATGGTGACGGCTTGCAGGCTGTTGCTGTTAGAGGAAGACATGGCGAAGAAGCATATAGATTCATTGGCGACAATAGAGCTCAACTGGAAATTACGGGACCTGAAGGTTCTGCATACCAAGAACAGCGCCCCTTTGATATTAACAATGGTTACGGTATTCCAACAGCCGAAACCGCACAAGCTGCTGCCGAAGAACTTGGCGGTAATGTTAACGAGGTCATTTCTGGTGTTGATGAAAAAGGAAATACAGTTTATCACTTTGTAAACCAAAATGGTTTACACATGACATTCAATGAGGCAACTCAGACAATGAGTGTTGATACCATTATTGAAGGTGGAGCCCCCTACGAGGTGCAAAAAGCCGGTGTTGAAGAATTCACCAAGGCTCTTAATGCTCATCAAGATGCAAATCTGCATATTCAAGATGTTGCAGAAGCTCCAAAGAGTGAACTTACTAAAATATCAGTTCCGGGAAAACGCAACGATTCTGTTTTAACAACATATGCAAGATTTAATGGTGTCAAAACAGGACGTTAACCGTAGTCATTGCAAAAAAACCGGAGCTGATGCTCCGGTTTTTTCTTGCTAAAAATTTATTTCCCGATATAAATTCTATCATACCTGGGATTTTTCCCTACTCGAGACATAATCTCATAAGATATTGTTCCGGCATCTCTGGCCACATCATCAAGGGTATAAAAATCATCAGCAATATATGCCCAGTCACCAACTTCCAGTCCATCAGCCTCTGTTACATCGCATATCATATTGTCCATAGACATTCTGCCGATAACTCGACATTCAATCAACTGGCCTCTAACTTTAAAAAATACTTTTCCTACATTAGACAAAGAGCGAGGCAAGCCATCTCCATATCCAATGGAAACAATTGCAATTTTTCTTTCACTGCTGGCTCTATAGGTTGCCGAATACCCGACAAAGTCTCCTTTAGGCAAATTTGCAATCTGCAATACCGGAGCTTTTATCTTTACCACATTTTGCATCTGATTTTTGCGATATGGAGCAGTATTGATTCCATACATTGCCGCCCCAAGACGAACCAGATTCCACTGAAATTTGTCACCTAAAAACACACCGTCAGAGGCAGACAAAGAACCGGGAATCTCAGCAAAATATATATTTTTCAGTTGTTCAAATGTTTCCAATTGATGAGCATTCATAAAATGATCTTTTTCATCACCACATGCCAGATGAGACATAACCATTCCAAATTCTTTGATGTCATCATCGCTCAATTTTTGTAAATCAGCTTCTCTAAAGCCTAGACGATTTAATCCTGTTTCAATATGTATTACCGGTTTGCGGCCATCCAAACGATGTTCTTTCCAAAAATCAAACATCTGCGGGCTACTAATAACCGGCACCAACTGAGGCACTCGCTCAAAGACATCTAAACTGTCACTACCAATTCCTTGCAAAACAAAAATTTTTGCTTGAGGCAGATTGTGAGCTATTTTTTCTCCTTCAACAGCGTGAGCCACAAAAAAATGCCTGCATTTTGCCTCTTTATATAATAGTGCAGAAACCTCTTCGGCTCCCAATCCATATGCATTATCTTTAACCACAGCTGCTGCAATGGAGTTTTTTGCCAAATCGGATAATTGTTTGTAGTTAGATAATAAATTATTCAAATTTATCTCTAAAATTGGTCTTGTCAAAATGCTCATAATTACCTACAATCCTATCAATATTAACCACAGAAGTATAATAATGCATTTTATTGACAGTCATCTTCACTTGCAAGAGTACAAAGCAAAGAATACACCGCAATTTCTTCGCCAACTAACTTCGTGTGGCCTAATTAAACTAATATGTCCTTCTATCACAGAAAAAGATTGGAATGCAACCCTTAATTTTGCTCAAACATACCCGCAACAGGTTGTTCCTGCCTTGGGGCTTCATCCATGGTATCTGGCAGATGCTCACTCGGGGTGGGAAGAACGACTTGCAAAATTGCTACAAGATAATCCTCATGCAATAATCGGTGAATGCGGTTTAGACAAGCTAAAAAACACGCTGCCAATTTTGCAAAAAAAAACTTTTGCCGCACATATCAATCTTGCCTTGCAATTCCAACGGCCATTGTTGGTGCATTCAGTCAAAAGCCAAGACTGGTTGGAGGATTTTTGGTCTTCTTTATCAAAAGTCAAATTTGTATTGCATTCATTTGGTGGTAGTGTTGAGTTTATGCAGCGAATTGTTTCTTTTGGAGGCTATGTTTCATTTGCTCCCAGCATTCGCAAACGCCAAAATTTTAAGACCTTAGCCCAATTTGTGCCTTTGGTGCATTTGCTGGTTGAGAGCGATGGTCCATTCCAGGGCGAGCCATTTGATATCCCTGAATTACTCAAAGAAATCTCTTCCATAAAAGGTATCTCTGAGGAAGAACTGTCACAACAAATATTACAAAACACCATGGAGTTTATCAATGTCAGAAGATAGGTTTATGCGCACATCGCAGCTATTAGGAGAGATATCTTTAGATAACATCAGACAATCTACGGTTATGATTATAGGTGTTGGAGCTGTTGGTGGATATGCTATGGAAGCATTGGCCAGAGCCGGTGTAGGGCATCTGATTTTGGTGGATTTTGACAAGGTAGAAATAAGCAATATCAATCGTCAAATTATTGCCCTCGATTCTACTGTTGGTCAATTCAAGACAGAAGCCGCGGCCAACAGAATAAAAGACATAAATCCGAATTGTCATGTGGAAACGCACAACATATTTGTCAGCGGCTCTACTTTGCCGCAATTACTATCTACAAGAGTTGATTATGTCGTAGACGCCATAGATTCTCTTGATGCCAAATGTGAGCTAATCAAAGAATTATGGTGGCAAAAAATTCCATTTGTTTCTTCTATGGGGGCTGCCCTAAAAACAGATGCTTCAGCTATCCGTTTGGCTCCGCTTTCCAAAAGCCAAAATTGCACATTGGCCAAAAAAATCCGTCACAATCTTCGCCAACAGGGTGTCGAATTGTCTGAAATTATGTGTGTCTATTCTCAAGAGCAACCAGTTCAGATATCAGCTCATAAACCCAAAACGCTTGGTTCTTTACCTACCATTACTGCAATTTTTGGGCTTATGATTGCCAATCATATTATTTTGCAATTGGCAAATGCACAAAAATAGGCGCAAAACTTGGTTTATTTGCTTGTAATTAATGTAGATTTATTCTAACCTCAATGCAAATTCAAATAAGGCAGATTAATAATGAAAATGATAAAACCTGTCGTTAACCTATCCAAGGCTGCAGATAACTATGATACTTTTGTCTTGGGGTTCAACGGTGTTATACATGAAGGCGGGGATATAATACCTGCAGCTGCAGATGCTTTGCGCAATATGATTGCACAGGGCAAAAAGTTGATTATGCTCACTAACTCAGCCCAAAGAGTTGCAACAATCGCAGAATGGCTCAGTCAAAACGGCGTAAATCCATCTATTTTTCAGTGTATAATGAGTGCGGGAGAGATATTGCACTACAAACTAAAATCAGCGCTGGGTGACTATGCTGCACTGGGTAGTAATTATTATCATTTGGGCAATCCTACAGATAAAGGTGTATTTTGCGGTCTTCCATTCGTGCCGGTAGCATCAGTATCAGCCGCTCATTTTATATATATGGATTCTGTATCTGATATCAACGATACTATAGACACCTATCGTCCAATATTAGAACAAGCTGCCGCCTTGGGGCTTCCGTTTGTCTGTGCGGGCAATAACACTTCTTGTTTCAAAGATGGCAAAATTTGTCTTGCTCCGGGAGCTATTGCTGAACAATATGCCGTTATGGGAGGGCGTATAATTACCATTGGCAAGCCGGATGCCTCCTTGTTCAAATATTGCGTGGATGGCATCAACGATTGTGGAAATGTTTTGGTTGTTGGAGACAATGTTGCAACAGACATAAAAGGCGCCACCATGCTTGGATGGGATTCTGTTTTGATTTCCAAAGGAAGACACGTGAATTTTCTTGGAGAAGGATATATTCCCGATGTTGCCAAAACCAGAGAGTTATCAAACAGTTATGATGCATCTCCTGATTATGTAATTTCAAATTTTCGGTGGTAGCCAATGTTTTTAAGCAAAAAGACACTCATTTTATTAGGTGCACTGGCTTTCTTGTTGTTCTTTATGTTTGTTCCTCTACGTCATCTTGTAAACAATCCTTCGTCTTATTTGTCTCCCAAGTCGCCACAATCCACTCTTAGTGCAGAGGAGCTAAATTCTTTTCTAAATTTATGGGCCGATTTTATTCATAGAGATATCAGCAAACACATGGCTCATATTTCTTTAAGTTCAGACAGTGAGATACCCGCTCAGGTGGAGCGTTGGCTGGAAGCCAACGGATGGAATGCCTCACGTTTTTTTGCCACCGAGCAACGTCTGAGGGAGCTTGTTTCTATCGCCACCCTAAAAAACAATGTAGAAAGCAATCAAAAACTTAAATCAAAATCAGATGCAAATTTGCAAACAGTATTTGCCGAACAAGAAAAGCAACTGAAATCGCTTTCCTACAATCAAGAAGAAATTGCCATGGTACAAGAAAATCTGTCGCAGATTGTAAGCATTTTAAATGGCAAATAATTTACAATGTTTCTGCCAACATTTGTAACTCCAGCCATTGGTTTTCTTTCTGCTCTTTCAGCTCTTGTAGTTGGGGGAGTAATTTGCTTAGTTCGTCAAACCTGTCCGGGCTATCTGTATATAAATTAGTATCCGATAATTCTTCGCTAACAGCACAAATTTGTTGTTCCAGTTGTTCCACTTCCACAGGCAAAACATCTAGCAATCTTTGTTGATTATAGCTAAGCTTTTTGGCTTTTTCTTTAGGTTTTACATCTTCTTTTTTTATTGAGTTCTGTTTTGTTGTTGCCTTTGTTATATTTGTTGCCTTCTTTTCCAAAAGTTCACTATAACTACCGGCATGTTCATAAACAGAGCCATCACCTTTTAAATATATAACAGAGCTGACAACTCTATCTAAAAAATCTCTGTCGTGGCTTACTACCAAAATTGTTCCACCATATTCATCCAACACTTCTTGCAACAAGTCTAAAGTATCCATGTCCAAATCATTGGTTGGCTCATCTAGCACCAAAAAATTAGAAGGTTGCGCCAATATTTTTGCTAGCATCAACCTATTTTTCTCACCGCCGGACAGGGCGGCAACAGGGCAATGAGCTTGGCTCGGCTTAAACAAAAAGTCTTTTAAATATGCCACCACATGCCTAAAATGCCCCTGCACCATAATATGGTCACCCTTATCGCAAAGAGTTTGCCACAATGTTTTTTTGGGGTCCAGAGTGAGCCTGTTCTGGTCAAAATACGCTTCTTCTAGGTTCTTTCCAATTCTAACAAACCCACTATCCGGATCCAATCTTTTGGTTAGCATTTTTATCAAGGTTGTTTTTCCGGCACCATTGGGACCAACGATTCCTATTTTGTTGCCTTTTATGATGCGTGTCGAAAAATCTTTGATTATTGGCCTGTCGCCAAAAGTTTTTTCAATATGCTTTGCTTCAATCACCAATTTAGATCTAAAATCAGCTTCTTCCACTTTTAGATTGACACTTCCAACTTGTTTAATTTGTTCTTTGCGTTCTGCTCTAAGCTGTTGCAATCGACGCAATCTTCCCATGTTGCGCCGTCTGCGAGCTGTTACTCCTTTGTGGAGCCACTCTGTCTCTTCAGCAATTTTTTTGTTTAAGTTTTGCTGTTCAATAATCTCTTGGTTGATAATCTGTTCTTGCCATTCTTCAAAAAATCCAAATCCTTTATTACTGCGGTGCATTTTGCCTCTATCCAGCCAAAAGGTTGTTTTTGATGTGTTGCACAAAAACATTCGGTCGTGAGAAATCAACATTACTGCGCCGGAAAAATCAGCAATAATTTTTTCTAGGGTTTCTATTGCCGCAATATCCAAATGGTTTGTTGGCTCATCAAGCAATAATATATCCGGCTCTCCAACCAGAGCCTGCGCTAAAGCAGCTTTTCTCAGTTCTCCTCCAGAAGCTTTGGATACTTTTTGCTCTGCCTCGATTTTTAGAGCGTCAATCCAAATATCAACTTTATATTCCAAAGATTCATTATAACTTGCAACTCCGGCTCTAATCACATCTCTTAGCGTAGCATATTTTGAGAAATCCGGTTCTTGAGGCATATATGCAACTTTGATTCCTGGTTGCATAAAAATCTCACCGCCATCTGGCTCTATCACTCCGGCAATAACTTTTAGTAATGTAGATTTTCCGGAGCCATTTCTGCCCACCAAAGATATTTTATCTCCACGGTTGATATACAACTCCACGTCATTAAATAGTTGGTTGTCGCCAAACGCAAGGCTAATGCCTTTAAGGGTATAAATAGGAGGTTCTTGCATTGTGTTTATAAATCGTCTTCCACCAGACGAACCCCTTCTAGTTGCCATTCAATACCTTGTGCTGCCCACAAAAAGAAGTCATTCATTTTGTCTTCCTTAATTCCTAGAGCAACTCCAATTTTATACATATTGCACATTTCCATGTCAGAAAGCTCATGATCTGCAATTGCCAGCATAACCATTTCTCTAACAAAATAACGTCTTAGTTTCAAATCTTTTATTTTTAGCAACTCATTAGATATCGTTTCTGGGCGTTTTGCTTTTTTCAGATTTTTCAGTTTTTCCAAAGAAAAACCGATTCTATCAGCTTGTTCTGCAACAAATTTGTTGGTGTGCGGGCTTTTTAGTCCCAAATTGGCCGCAAAAGCCAAGGCTTTCATATAAATAAGCTTCTCACTATTGTTGAGGTTGTCCTTAAAAGTCTTTTCCATTGCCAAATTTCCCAAAAAATATACTTGTTTCCCTTATACATTAAAAATAAAGATTTGCAAAATAAAAAAAACACTATATTATAAGCCACAAATAAAATAATTGGCAGGGAGAAAAATAATGCCACTAAAAATAGAACTAAAACCACACGAGAGCATTATCATCGGTGAGTCGCTAATAACTAATGACGGCGAGCGCACACGTTTTTATATAGAAGGAAATGTTCCTATCTTGAGAGAAAAGTTTATCTTGAGAGAGAAAGATGCCAATACTCCAAGCAAAAGGTTGTATTTTGTTGTGCAGCAAATGTATCTTTCCAGAGGTGATGTTGCTTTACAAGATTTATATCTCACCTATGTCAGAGATTTGCAAGATGCAGCGCCTAGTCTAATCCCGTTTATTGCCCCCATCAACGAGGCAATTTTAAATACCGATTACTATGCCGCAATTAAGGCTGCATCAAAATTGCTAGAAAGAGAAAATGAAGTTTTTGGCTCTATGCTAAACCCGGAGGTTTAACAATACTTTTTTTATTCAAAAGCCCGCTTTGCAAAGAGCGGGCTTTGTTTTGCTATGTGCTTTATTTTTATAAAAATATTTTTTTTTTAGAGTTATGCACAATGCTTTCTGTGTTGTTGACATTGCCTAATATTTGGTTAAAAATCAAAAACAAGAAGAGAGCTAGTAGGCTCTGCTTAAAGAATTTGTAAACGCACAGTAGTCAGATCCAGTAGGTGTATATTGTGCAAAACACTGGAGAAAAAAATGGCCGATATTTCACTTACCGCTTCTATGCGTTCTAACTTGCTTTCTTTGCAAAATACTCAAGGTTTGATGGACTTGACACAAGAGCGTCTGTCTACCGGAAAGAAAGTAAACTCTGCAATTGATAATCCTGCTTCTTACTACACGGCTCGTTCTTTGAACAACCGTGCCAGCGACTTGAATGCTTTGTTGGATTCTATGGGTCAAGGTATCCAAACCATCAAGGCCGCAACAGAGGGTATTGAAGCAATCACTACTTTTGTTGAACAAGCAAAAGCTATTGTAAACTCAGCTCTTGATGTGTCTCCTGATGCCGGTGCTGTTAGCCCTCGTAAAGGTATTGAAACTACCGGAACATTCAAGGATGGTACCGGTGTGGATGACAAAGGAACACCGGATACTGCCGATGATGTTGCGAAAGAGACTGAGGTTGAGTTCACTCTCAAATATGGTGATGACACAAAAACAATAAAAATAAATGATATTCGCGATGGAGTTACTACTATCGGTGCTGGTAAAACAGCAGAAGATGTTTTGGCAGAACGTTTGCAAGAAGAGCTGAGAGATTCAGGTGTTGCAGGTGCAGCTGGCTTTACTGTAACCGTAAACAAAGGTCAGTTGTCCGTTACCAACAGCAATGAAGATGTTGCTTTCACTCTTTCTGGTACGGTTAATGGTTTGTCCATAACTGCTACTGCTGCTGCAATTGATCCTAATGCTCCAAAGAACGATCGTGAAGTTTATCAGCAACAATACAACGAGGTTTTGAACCAAATCACAGCTTTGGCAGAAGATGCTGGTTACAAAGGTGTAAACCTTTTGCAAGAAGAGAATCTTACTGTTAAATTTAACGAAGACAGCTCAAACTTCTTAGAGGTAAAAGGTCACAAAGCTGACGTTGAAGGTTTGGGTTTGGTTGAAGACGCAACTTGGACAGACAATACAGAATTAGAGCAAGTTCTTCAATCTGTAACCGATGCAATCAACACATTGCGTAACTGGTCTGCTGATTTGGGTAACAACTACTCAATCATTCAAAACCGTGAAGACTTTACCGAAAAATTGGTAAACGTATTGACCGAAGGTGCCGATAAGTTAACCTTGGCCGACATGAACGAGGAATCTGCTAATATGCTTGCTCTGCAAACCAGACAGCAGTTGGCTATTAACTCTTTGTCTTTGGCTTCTCAGGCAGCCCAAGGTGTATTGAAGTTGTTCTAATCAACTTTTTATTCAAAACCCCGTTCTGCAAAGAACGGGGTTTTTGCTTGCAAAATTATCTTCTGTGATTAATAATATCATAAATCACGAAAAGAGGTATATTTAAGTAATGAAAAAAATATTTGCATTTGTTCTTGGTTTATATTCAGCATCTGCGTTTGCTGCAGATGATTCGGGTATATTATCGCTTTTTGAGGGAACTCCTGCTGCAAAAAAAGCAGAAACAGCATCTGTTGTCTCGGATACAAAGGAAGAAAAAAGTATTTTTTCTTTTTTGAACTTCAAAAAAGATATTTTATCAAGCGCTTCTGAACAAAAACTAACCCTTTTAGAAGAAAATATCAAGCAAGCTGAAGCCGGCAATGTAAATGCTCAGCTTATGCTTGGGTATGCTTATCTTTATGGCACAGATGGTGCGCAAATAGATTATGACAAATCATTTATGTATTATGCCCAAGCCGCAATGCAAAATGACCCTGTGGGATTAAACAATTTAGGCAGCCTTTATTATAGTGGTATCGGCATCGGTAGAGATACCTCCAAAGCAGCAGTCTTGTTTGAAAAAGCAGCCAAGCTTGGCAATCCGGAGGGTGCGGTTAATCTTGGCTTTATTCTAATCAGTGGCAACGGCGCTCCGCAAAATAGAGAGCTTGCTATGGAATATTTTGACCAAGCTGCCCAAGCCGGCAATCCTACAGCCAAATTTATGCTCGGTTATGCTTTTTATACCGGCAAACTTCGTCCGCAAGACTATAATCAAGCCGCACACCTTATCAGAGATGCCGCAAGTGCAGGTATAGATGTTGCTCAATATGTAATTTCACAAATGTATATGAAAGGTTTGGGAACGCCCCAGAACTATGGAAATGCCGTTAAAAACCTTAAATCGGCGGTTGCTCAAGGAAGTGTAGAAGCAATGGTTGTCTTGGGAGGAATACTCGCAAGGGGAGAGGTTTATGCCAAAGATGCATATACTGCTCATGTCATGTTCAATTTGGCCTCCGTCAGAGGCGCAACTGGTGCGGCGGCCATGCGTGCAGAGCTAGAATCAAAAATGAAAATAGATGAGGTTCTGCAAGCTCAAGCTGAAGCTGAACGTTTCTCTCCAAAACCAACAGAAATTACCAAATATATAAATCAAACATTTGGTACTAATATTCGCCAATACATAGACGAAGCCAGATAAAATAAAAGTCCCAATTTTCAAAATTGGGACTTTTTATTGATTTATTTTTCCATAAATCTTTCTAGCCAGTGAATATTATATTGGCCGTCAATAAATTCAGCCTGAGATATAATATCTTGGTGCAGAGGAATAGTTGTCTTGACTCCGTCAATCACAAATTCTTCCAATGCTCTGCGCAACCTCATCAGAGATGCATTTCTGGTTTTTCCGCTAACAATCAGCTTGGCTATCATGCTGTCATAAAACGGAGGAATGCTATATCCGGAATATATCTCGGAATCAACCCTAATTCCCAACCCTCCGGGGGCGTGCCATTCCGATATTTTACCAGGACAAGGGGTGAAAGTTTCAGGGTCTTCGGCGTTTATCCTACACTCAATTGCGTGTCCGCTAAAAGAGATATCTTCTTGAGTGTAGCCCAAAGTAGCACCGCTGGCAATTCGGATTTGCTCTCTCACCAAATCTATTCCTGTCACAGCTTCGGTAATAGGATGCTCTACCTGCAGACGAGTGTTCATCTCCATAAAATAAAAACGACCATCTTCAAACAAAAATTCTAAAGTTCCAGCATTTGTATAGCCAATTTTTTCTACAGCGTTTCTAACAATATCACCAATCTCTTTTCTTTGTTGTTGGTTTAGCGCTGGAGACGGTGTTTCCTCAATAACTTTTTGGTTATTTCGCTGAATAGAGCAATCTCGTTCTCCCAAATGCACCACATGGCCATATTTATCAGCCAAAATTTGCATTTCAATATGTCGAGGATTCTGCAAGTATTTTTCCATATAAACCACATCGCTGGGAAAAGATGCCTTAGCCTCGGCTTTTGCCATTGTATATGCCTCACCGATTTCCTCATCATTAAAAGCAATTTTCATGCCTTTTCCGCCACCACCATCTTTAGCCTTAATAATAACCGGATATCCGATTTTGTTGGCCCATTCTTTTGCGTGTTCAACACTTTCTAGGGCAGGAGAACCGGGAGTTACGGGTAGTCCGGCCTCTTCTGCGGCTTTGCGTGCGGTTATTTTGTCCCCCAACAGCCTCATTTGTTCAGCAGAAGGTCCGATAAATGTAATGCCGTGCGATTCTACCATCTCTGCAAAGTCAGCATTTTCAGATAAAAAACCAAATCCGGGGTGAATTGCATCTGCACCGGTAATCAATGCAGCAGAAATAATTGCAGATTTATTTAAATAAGAGTCACTTGAGCGAGCAGGCCCGATACATACTGCTTCATCAGCCAATCTAACATGCATAGCCGTTGCGTCCGCTTCAGAATGTACGGCAACAGTCTTAATTCCCATTTCGCGACAAGCTCTATGTATGCGCAAAGCAACTTCGCCACGGTTTGCTATCAATACTTTTTCAAACATTCATTAATCCTTGTTTTATTCCACAACAACCAATGGCTCGCCAAATTCAACAGGATCACCACCTTCTACCAAAATCTTGCTGACAACACCGCTTTTGTGAGCTTTTACAGGGTTAAATGTTTTCATGGCTTCTATTAGGCAGACAATATCGCCCTCTTTTACGCTATCTCCAACCTTCACATAATTAGGGCTGTTTGGATCCGGTGACAGATAAACCACGCCAACCATTGGTGATTTTATAGCATTTGCACTGTTTGTATAGTCTTCTTCTTTTGCAGGAACGCTTTCTGCAACAGGAGTTGCTGCAGTTGGATGTGATGCAACCGGCTGAGCTTGGAGTATCGGAGCTGGCGCTGCAACAACAGTCCCTTGAAGAGAGCGGCTCAAGCTTATATGGCAGAGTTCATCTTCATATTCAATATTTGTTAGGTTGTTTTTATCCAAAATCTCAGCTAATTTCCCAATAACTTTTGTATCCAATGATGTAGACATGAGTTTTTTCTCACTTTCAAATATAGTTTAATCAAAAAAACAAATTCTCTCCATAAATACTCTATTTTTGCTCAAAAAACAACAAAAATGTTCAATTTTTGCTCAAAAAAGCTCTTTTTTTTGCTAAAAATGAGCGAAATGGCCTTTTAATAAAAGGGCGATGATTTCATGTCTTGAGGCTTTTGTTGTTGATGTTGTTTTTTTTTGGCACGCTATTTGCATATTAAGTCGTAAGTGAAATTTTTTTAAGGTGAAAGCCATGGAAGTCAAAGATTTAAATAATGTATCATCTGTTCAAGCAATGTTTAGTAAAGCTGTCGCTGGAGCAAAAACAGGTCAAGTATTAGGTGATGGCTTTGCCAGTTTGGTAAGTCAAGTTTCTGATATTGTGGGTGGAGCTTCTAAATCGGAGCCTGTTGAACGCTCTGACAGTAAAATTGTTGTAGATAACAAAGCAAAGCCGTCTGCTGAAAAAGTTGATACTAAAAAAGAAAAAAATGTAAAAAAGTCTAAGCCTTCATCTGATGATAAGGAGGCAGCTGTTTCTAAAAAAGAGCGCAAGAGCAGTGCTTCAGATGTTTCAACTGATGCTTCAGCGGTTGCTGAAGATAATTCAAATACAAAAACTGTTTCAGAGGGAGCTGATACACCTGTTGTGAGTGAAAATGCAGTGCAGAGTAATGCTTCTGTTGAAGAAAAAAACTCTGCTGAAGGGGAGCTTTCTTCTGTGTTGCCTGTTGCTAAAAATGTTATTGCAGATGTTGCTGCTTTGCCTCAAGCGATGGATATCAAATTACCTGTTGTTGAAGGTGGAGAACAAGCTCCTTTGGCTGTAGTAAATTCAGAATCTATGGTTCTAACTTCTCAAAATCTTGATTTGTCTGCGATTGCCTCAATGCCTGTCGTTAATGTGGTGAATGCAGATACTGGCGAAGTAGTCGCTATGAGTGGTGCGGAGTTTGTTGAAAAAGTGCAGCAATTTGCAACTCAAGAAAATTTGTTTGTTCCGACAGAAATGATTGATAATCAGATAAATCAAGTTGTTGCGGCAGAAATAATTGCTGAAGAGAGTAAAGGCTCATCTTTTGTTGCAGACACTGTAGATGTGTTGCCTCAGAGCGAAGTTTTTGCTAGCGAAGAATTGTTAGAGCAAGCAAAAGTTTTGGATGTGAAGGTTGGTAAAGAAAACAAAGTATCAATAGATGTTAATGTCGTAGAGGAAGAAATTTCCCATATGAATGGCAACAGACTTGTTCAAGACACAGTGGCTTTGGAAGAGGTTGTTGAAGCAAGCTTTGTAAGTAAGGCAGAGGGAGAAATTTCTTCTGTATCTGAGAATTTGTCAAATATCAAAACTCAAAACTCTTCAGTGCAAAATGCTCAAATGCAAAATATTGTATCAATTTCTCAACCTGTTGCTGTCGAGGCTCAAGTATCTGCAGAAGCTGCCAAATCTGTGGCTGTTGAAGGGGTTTCTTCTCTGACTGGTACAAGTGGACAGGCTGCCGGAGCAAGTGTTGCTCTTCATGCTGAAGCTCAAGTTTCAAACAAAACTCAAGAAGCTTCTTTCCGTGATGTTTTCAAAGGCATGAGCAAAGAGGTTGTTGAACAAGTAAAGGTTAACATTACAAAATCAGCCGTAAAAGGCGTTGATAACATAGATATAAAATTAAGACCTCAAGAATTGGGAAGTATTGAAATTAAAATGCAAATTTCCAAAGAGGGCAAATTGCAAGCTCATATTATTGCAAGTCGTCCAGAAACAGTAGAAATTTTGCAAAAGGAAATCCAGAGTTTGGAAAAAGCATTTAATGATGCCGGTTTTGAAACCGATGCCGGTTCTTTAAGCTTTAGTTTTCGTGAGGGTGGAGAAAGCAATCGTGAACAAGAAAGAAGTTCTGAATTGCGCAACTTTATCGGAAACGCTCTGGAGCATGATGCCTCAGAAGAGATGGCCGACAATGATAATATGCATGGTTGGGTTTCTGCTCAAGGGGTTAACATTAGGGTTTAGGTTTTAGGGGAGAACCGCTATGACTGATGTAAGTGCATTAACAAATATGGTACAGACAAGCGTTGCAGCTACCAACAGTAGCAGCCAGACTTTGTCTGCCGATATGAACACATTTTTAACATTGCTTACCACACAGCTAAAATATCAAGATCCGATGGATCCTATGGATACTGCTGAATTTACCAACCAGTTAGTCCAATATTCTAGCGTAGAACAAGCAATTCAAACCAACTCCAAATTAGATACCTTGCTAACGCTAAATATATCCAATTTAGGAGCTCAGGCTGTATCATATATCGGAAAAACAGCTCAGGTTTTAGGAAATGTTATGCCTTTGCAAGATGGCAAGGCAAAAGCTACCTACACTTTAGATAAAGATGTTTTGTCTACAACCGTTACAGTGAAAGATATGTCTGGCAGTGTTGTGTTTACCGCCAACGGAGAGATTATGTCCGGAACTCATGAGTTTGTGTGGGATGGCAAAGACAGCAACGGAAATCAGTTGGAAGACGGTGCATATCAAATCATCGTGAGTCCTAAAGTTGCTAATGGAGAAACATCTGCAAATGTAACCACTACGATTTTTGGTAAAGTAACCGGAGTTGCTAGTGATGACAATGGTGTCTATATCGGACTGGGAGATTCAGTAACTGCTGGTCTTAGTGATATTCTCACCATGCGTAATGATGATTATTTTGACCAAATCGACACCGGCTCTGCCGAAGAAGATAAAAGTCAAATCGTATAATTATTGAAGTTTTAGGAGAAAGAAAATGAGTATTTTTGGTGCAATGCAATCTGGAATTTCAGGTTTAGCCGCTCAGTCTACAGCAATGGGTGCTATTTCTGATAATATTTCCAACGTAAACACCGTTGGTTACAAAAACAATTCAGTCGCTTTTTCGACTTTGGTAACCAAACAGGTTTCTAGTAATCACTATGCCCCTGGTGGCGTGCAGCCTGTATCCAAGCAGTCTGTAAACGCTCAAGGCTTATTGGCTGCCAATTCTTCAAGCACAGCCATCGCCGTCAGCGGTAACGGATATTTTGTCGTAAACTCTGCCGCCCATCCGGGAGAAAGCGATGTTTGGGCATATACCAGAGCCGGAGATTTTGATATTGATGAACGTGGTTACTTGGTAAACACCGGTGGATTCTATTTGCAAGGCTGGTCTTTGCTTCCTTGGGATGGTAATTCTAACGCAACAGTAGTTAATTATAATGGCATCAACTACATGAAAGCCTATTATGACGCTCAAGGAAACACTGTATATATCAATGACAATATCGTAGATTCTCGCAACCTACGTCCAATTAACCTTTCTACCATTGGTGGTTCTGCAACTCCAACTCAACAAATAAGTTATGGAGCAAACCTTCCTTCTGGAGATCCGATTTTTAGCACTGCAAACCCCACTGCCGGAGGCCGCCACTCTGTAAACGCCCTCATCTATGATAGCTTGGGTAATGCAAGTAATATGAATTTGACATATACTAAGCAGAGTTCTAACACATGGGGTATGGCAGCATCTTTACCCAAAGGAGCTGCTTCAATAACTCTTACCGGCACAAAAGAAAATGCCAAAGATCCAAGTCCTGATGTTTATTTTGCTGCCGGTCAGATGGAATTTACATCTATTCCTGATAGCGGTTCTGTAATTTCTATAACAGATGAGCAAACAGGACAAACATTCAACTTTGAATTTACTAAAACACCAAACAATGTTGTTGATGGCAATATTGCAATCGATATTTCAACAGGTATTGTTTCAACCAATGACTTAACCAATCGCTTTGTTGAAGTTATCCAATCCGTAATGCCTGGCGCTGGCCGTTTTAGTGCAGATGCAAACCGTGTATACATTGAACAATCTGTTGGCGGTGGAGCTTTGGCTATCAACACAAGCAAAACCTTGGCTTGTGTACAATCTGCTGCCAATCCCGACGAAACAGGTGTTCCTACAGGAACATTCAGAGTAGAAGCTATTGATGACGAAATTAAAAACACTGCAACAATAAGCTTCACAAGCTCAGACCCCGCAGCATATAAAGACAAAACATTTGCTGTAGGTGGACAAGTATATGAGTTTGTAGAAGGTACAGTTCCTTCTGATCCTGCATATGTAGCAATAAACCTAAATGAAGCTATGGTTGATATAGATGGCAACGGTGTTATGGATATAGATGCTGTAGAAATAGCATCTCGTGTTGCCGCTGCTATAAAGAACAAGATTGCCGAGCCAGAACGCGTAACATCTAGTGGTACCTCAGTTCAGTTTATTCCGACATCTACCGGACCAGACTTGTCCTTAGATTTTGCAGGAGTTAAAGGTACTACAGGTTTGGCCGGAATTGCAAAGGGTGAAGGTCGCAATGGAACAAGTCCGGATTTTGTTGACTTAACAAAAACACCTGTAATCTTGTCTAATAGCTTCAAGCTGAACAATACAGAAGTAGAGGCTGGTTCAATTGTTCCTGCTGTAAAATTCAACTCAGATGGAACACCACAATACTTCTTTGTAAATTCCATGTCTATTGAATGGGCAAATGGCGCTCAAAACATGAATGGAGATTATGGCGAAGGAACACCAATATCTTTGCAGATGGGTAATATTGGAACCAATGACGGCTTAACCAGCTTGGCCGGAAATTTCAATACTAACTACATCACTCAAGATGGTGCCAAATTTGGTAGTTACGCCGGCGTGAGTATTGATGAAAGCGGTGTTGTAACAGCTCTCTATGATAATGGTGAAACTAGACCAATTGCGATTCTTCCATTGGCTACATTTTCTAACCCCAATGGTATGGGTGCTCTTACCGGAAACGCTTGGATAGAAACAGATTATTCTGGTCAGGCTTTGCTCAAAATGGCCAATACAAATGGTGCTGGTAAGGTCGAAGCTAACTCTCTTGAGCAATCAACCGTAGATTTGGCAACAGAGTTCTCTAATATGATTATTACCCAGCGTGCTTATTCTGCAGCCACCAAAATCATAACAACTGCAGATGAGATGTTGGATGAACTTACCAGAATGACCTAGAATTAATTTAGAATAAAAATCTTTCCTCCTTGAACTGACAAATCCCTTTACAAGAATTGTAGAGGGATTTTGTTCTTTCATGGTGTACTTTTTTATATGGTGGCTGTTGATATCTTGAAATATAAGTTTCCTAAAAAAGATTTTTAAGTTAAACCATAAATAAATGGGGAAAAATTTGCCTACCTATGTGGCAAAGGTTTATTATATTTATATTGCAATAGATTGGGGAATCTAGTGAATAATTTATTACAAACATTGAAAAATATGTCGCTTGGTCGCTTAGGAGCCATTGCGGCAATAATCATTTTCTTAATCAGCTTTTTTGTATATTTAACTGTACAGATGAACACCAAAGAATATGGTGTGCTATATACTGACTTAGAGTTAGAAGATGCAAAACAGATTGTTGCTCGTCTGGATTCTGAGAATGTTGATTATAAACTAAGCAGAAATGGTACGGAAATCCTTGTTCCCTTAGAAGATGTCAATCGTATGCGTGTAAATACAGCAGAATTGGCAATGGCCTCCAAAGGATCTCATGTCGGGTATGAAGTTTTTGACAATACAGATGCATTGGGCTCAACTAATTTTGTGCAAAATGTAAATTTAATAAGAGCTCTTGAAGGCGAGTTGGCTCGTACGATTCGTTCAGTAGACAATATCAAGTCCGCCAGAGTTCATTTGGTTATGCCCAAAAGAGAAATGTTCTCAAGAGAAGAACAGAAACCATCAGCCTCTGTTGTAATCAAAACTATAAATGGTAACTTAGATTTGTCAGCTGTCCAGTCAATTCAGCGTTTAGTCTCAGCAGCTGTTCCCAAGTTAGACATTAGAGATATTTCTATTGTTGATACATCTGGAAATTTGCTCACTAACTATGATGATGAAGAGAAAAAGCAAAACCAAAAAAATACAACAAATGAACTTATGCGCCTGGAACAAGAACGTAAGTTGGCTGCCAAAGTGCAAGATATGCTGGAGAAAACTATTGGCGAAGGCAGAGCTCAGGCCGAAGTTACAATAGAAATGGATTTTGATGAAGTTATTACAAATGAGGAACTTTATGATCCTGATGGACAAGTCGTTCGTTCAATAGCTAACGTTAGCGAACAAGGAGTAACAGGCGAAAAATCTCAACCGGTTACAGTTGCTCAAAATATTCCAAATTCGGAGAGTGTAACCACTGATTCCGGAACTTTTGAACAAAATTCCAGAGTTGAAGAAACCATCAACTATGAGATATCTAAGATTATTCGCAACAAAGTAAAGAACACCGGCACCATTAAGCGCTTGACTGTTGCTGCAGTTGTCGATGGTGTGTATGAAAAAAATTCCGAAGGGAAAATGGCATATCGTCCTCGCACAGAGGCAGAAATGGAAAGTTTGCGTGCGCTGGTCAAGTCTGCAGTGGGATACGATCCTAATCGTGGAGATATGGTAGAAGTTGAGAATTTGCGTTTTGCTGGCTATACCCCAGAGGAAGAAGAGGTTGAAGAGATTCTATATATGGGCTTAACTAAGTCTGAGTTGCTACGCATAGCCGAAGGTCTTGGTGTTGCAATAGTTGCAATATTGGTTATCTTATTGGTAATCAGACCTCTTATCAACAATGCCTTCGAGCCGACATCCGGAGTTGCAGACAAACTATTGGGTGGCGGATCTGAAGAAGACAATCTTTTGCTATCTAACTTCTTGAATGATGATGACGGAACAGATGAGCTTATCAACCTCAACAAGGTCGACGGTCGTGTTAAAGTTTCGTCACTCAAAAAACTTAATAATTTGGTTGAGAAGAATCCAGAGGCCGCAGTAAATGTTTTGCGCTCATGGTTGTATAACAACGATAACTAAGGTGGTTTGTTATGAAACAAAATATAATAGATGATTTTAATGTTCTTTCTGGTCAACAAAAAGCAGCTGTCTTAATGCTGTCTTTGGATGAAGAACGTTCTGCCGCCTTATTCTCTTTAATGGATGATGAAGAAATTAAAGAGCTGTCTGTTATTATGGCTAGCTTAGGAAAGGTTAATTCAAGTGTTGTAGAACAATTAGTTGGTGAATTTAACGAAAAAATCTCTAGTACAGGTAATCTAATCGGAACCTATGAGAGCACAGAGCGTTTGTTGGCCAAAGCCTTGGACAAAGACAGAGTTTCTGTTATTATGGAAGAAATCAGAGGTCCTGCGGGTAGAACCATGTGGGATAAGCTTGGCAATGTTAATGAGCATGTTTTGGCCAACTATCTCAAAAATGAATATCCGCAAACAATTGCCGTGATTCTTTCAAAAATTAAAGCCGATCACGCCGCTAAGGTAATTGCTTTGTTCCCAGAGAACTTTGCTATGGAAATTGTTATGCGTATGCTCAGAATGGATTCTGTTCAAAAAGAAATTTTAGATGGTTTGGAAAAAACTTTGCGCAAAGAGTTTATGAGTAACCTTTCCAAATCTACTCGCAGAGATTCGCATGAGCTTATTGCTGATATTTTCAATTCTCTTGATAGAAATACAGAGGCTCGCTTTATGGAAGCTTTGGAAGAACGTAATCGTGAGAGTGCCGATAGAGTTAAATCTTTGATGTTTACATTTGAAGATCTTAATCGTGTTGATAATCAAGGCATTCAAGTATTGCTTCGCAATATTGACAAAGACAAATTGGCTATCGCTCTTAAAGGAGCTTCAGATACAATCAAAGAACTCTTTTTCAACAATATGTCTTCTCGTGCAGGAAAAATCATCAAAGAAGATATGGATGCAATGGGGCCTGTTCGTTTGCGAGATGTTGAAGAAGCTCAACAATACGTTGTTGGAATGGCTAAAGAGCTTGCTAGTAACGGTGAAATTGTTGTTAGCGAAGGTAAAGATAGTGATGAGCTGATTTACTAAGGAGAGAATGGACCGGTGGTACAATATCAAAAATATATGTTTGATAATTTTGTTATTACCTGCGATGAAGAAACATGCATCGCAGAACCACTGGATGTTGAACAACCGGTTGATGTTGATAATTCTATGGAGAGCACAACAGTTGATGAAAGTACTATATCTGATATTCAAGCAGACGATACAGAGAAATCAGAAAAGACAGAAGAAGCATCTGAAAATCAAACATCAGAAACCATTACCGATTCAATTGTAGAAGAACATATTGCCGTTGAAGCTCCAGCTCCTGTGGTGCAACAAATTATTCAGAATGGCTATACGCAAGAAGAGCTTGATACTGCTATTGCCGAAGCTGTTTCCACAGCTGTAGCTGAGGCTGAAACACGGGGTTATGATAAAGGATATGCAGAAGCATCTTCAAGCCAGCAAACACAACAAATACAGATACTGGAAATGATAGAAAAACAAGTATCTGCTTTAATAACAGAGATAGATAATAAATTATTGTCAAATGAAGAAGCTGCCCTAAAACTAGGATTAGAAGCTGTTCGCAAAATTTTACCATCTTTAGAACCAGATGTTGCCAAAAAAGAATTAACAGCGTTTTTGAGCGATAATTTTGCACGTTTTAGACAAGAAAACAGTCTTTCTTTTAGTTTTAATCCTGATATGGCGGCAGAAATCGCTCCCCAGCTCTCTAAGTTAGCAGAAAAAAATGATTTTGAGGGCAGAATTTCTGTTCACAAAGATATTAATTTAGGACTAAGTGATTGTAGAGTTGAGTGGAAAAATGGCGGAGTGGAAAAAAGCTCGTCTAAAATATTGAATAAAATTGAAGATTTAATATCAAAATAAAAAGAGAGGGAAAATGGATAAGAATTTAGAGTTAGATGAAATGAGCGAAAGCCAGATACTGGATGATGAACCTATTTTGCGTAAAGAAACTGGTGTGGAAGATTTTGATATTCCCACATCTACCAGTGACTTGGAAGCTGTTTATAATATTCCAGTGAAAGTTTCTGCAATTCTTGGCAAAACCAATATGACAGTTAGCCAATTGATGAAACTTAATAAAGGAGCTATTATCGAGTTAGATCGTAAAGTTGGCGAGGCAATTGATATTTATGTAAATAACAACCTTGTTGCCAGAGGTGAAGTTGTGGTTGTAGATGATAAACTAGGAATCACAATGACCGAAATTGTTAAAGCTACCAACAAATAAGAGAGCTTTCAAATATGGAAATTTTAATAGTCGGAACATTAAACGGACAAATAGGGGCCGCAAGCAAGATAGCCATCTCACAAGGAGGGCAGGTTTTGCTTGCAGATAGCGCCGAAAAGGCATTAGAAATTCTTCGTTCCGGCAAAACTGTAGAATTGGTAATGATAGATGTTAAGCTAGATGTTGCCAAATTTATTTCTTCTTTAGAACAAGAACGCATAAATGTTTTGGTGGTTGCTTGCGGTGTAGCCAATGACACTTCATTGGCCGTAAAAGCAATCAAGGCCGGAGCCAAGGAGTATATCCCTCTACCTCCAGATCCGGAGTTGATAGGAGCCGTATTAGCTGCAGCTACCAGAGAAAATCATGCTCTGATATATGGCGACAAAAAGACAGAGACTATCCTAAAAATGGCCAAGCAAATAGCACCATCAGAGGCAAGCGTTTTGCTAACCGGAAGCTCCGGTACGGGTAAGGAGATTTTTTCTCGCTTTTTGCATGATAACTCCAAGCGAGCTAACAAAAAATTTGTTGCAGTCAATTGTGCTGCTATTCCGGAAACTCTTTTAGAATCTGAGTTGTTTGGTTACGAAAAAGGTGCTTTTACTGGAGCCGTTTCTCGCCGTATTGGCAAATTTGAAGAGGCTTCGGACGGTACATTGTTGTTAGATGAAATATCCGAGATGGACATTGGTATCCAGGCCAAATTGCTTCGAGCTATTCAAGAAAAAGAAATTGATCGTATTGGAGGTAAATCTCCCATCAAGGTAAATACTCGCATTATTGCCACATCAAACCGCAATCTTGCAGAGGCTGTAGAAAAAGGAACGTTTAGACAAGATTTATACTATCGTTTAAATGTAATAAACCTAAATATTCCAGACCTCAAAGATCGTCCCGGAGATATTATTGTCTTGGCAAAACATTTTATCAAAAAGTTTTCAGAACTAAACGATTTGCCTATGAAGGATCTCTCACCCCAAGCAGAGCAGGCAATGCTTGCATACTCTTGGCCCGGAAACGTCAGAGAGTTGGAAAACACCATGCACAGAGCAGTGCTGTTGTCCGGAGGAGAAGAGATAGACACAGCATCAATTATGTTGCCAACTTCTGAGCCTTCTGCATCAGAAGAGCCAACCTCTGTTGGCCAGACTGTTGCAGGTATGGAAAGAAAATTAATTATAGATACCCTAAAACATACTCTTGGCAATCGCACCACGGCGGCCAATATATTGGGTATCTCTATTCGCACTTTGCGCAACAAACTAAAACAATATCAAGAAGAGGGATTTGACGTTCCTCCAGCAACTTTAGGATAAACAAGTAAATGGCTCTTCCCAAACCAAATGCCTTTGGCAAATCTTTTAAGGACATGCTTATTGGTTCCACCAAAAGAGGTGATATCTTTTTTGCATTTGCCATCATTTTAATGCTGGTTATTCTTATTATGCCTATGCCGGCATGGTTATTAGACGTGTCGTTGGCTTTTTCTATAACATTGTCTTGTTTGGTCCTAATGATGGCAATTTTTATTGAAAAGCCCATCGAATTCAGTGCTTTTCCATTAGTTTTGCTCATCACCACCATGTATAGGTTGGCTCTAAATTTAGCTTCCACTCGATTAATTTTATCACGAGGGTATCTAGGTCCCGATGCCGCCGGAGAAGTAATTAAGGCTTTTGGTGGCTTTATCATGGGCAATAACTTTGTTATTGGTGTAATAGTTTTTGCCATTTTGGTTTTGGTTAACTTCATTGTTATTACCAAAGGTTCCGGGCGTATTGCCGAAGTAGCAGCTCGTTTTGCTTTAGATGCTATGCCCGGCAAACAAATGGCCATAGACGCAGATCTTTCTTCTGGTCTTATCACTGAAGATGACGCTCGTAAACGCCGCGAAGATCTCTCCAAAGAAAGCTCTTTTTACGGAGCCATGGATGGTGCTTCCAAGTTCGTTAGAGGGGACGCCATTGCTGGCCTAATCATCACACTAATTAATATAGTTGCGGGTATTATTATCGGTATGGTGCAAAATGATATGGGTTTTGCCGCTGCCGGAGAAACCTACACTCGTCTAACCGTTGGTGATGGCTTGGTTAGCCAAGTACCAGCCTTAATAGTTTCTGTTGCAGCCGGTATTTTGGTTTCCAAAGCCGGTCTGAGCGATTCTACAGACAAAGTACTATTTGACCAGGTCGCCAATTATCCCAAAGCACTTGGAATGAGCTCCTTTTTAGCCGTCATTCTGGGCATGATACCTGGCACCCCTGCTATTCCATTTTTGATATTAGCCGCATTAACAGGTACGACAGCATATTATTTAGATAAACGACAAAAAGAGGTTTTAGCTCAAGCTCAGGCCGTAATGGAGCAAGAGCAAAAACAAGGCAAAGGAGCCAAAGCGACAGACGAACCTATTGCCAATGCCTTGAGAGTAGATCTCATTAGATTGGAGATAGGTTATGGTTTGCTTCCTCTTATTAATGAAGAAACTAACCGCAAACTGACAGACCAAATCAAAGCTTTGCGTAGGGCCTTGGCCTCAGAATTGGGATTCGTTATGCCATCTATCCGCATACAAGATAATATGCAGTTGGAGGCTAACGAATATCACATTTACATCAAAGAAGTTCGCTCTGGCAAAGGAGAACTTCGTCCGACACAGCTTTTGGTTATGGATCCCAGAGGCGAACAAATAACTCTCCCCGGAGAAAATACCTTTGAGCCAACGTTTGGCTTAAAAGCTATGTGGGTAGATCCTTCATATAGAGAAGAGGCCATGTTTAGGGGCTATACAGTAGTTGACCCTGCAACGGTTGTTACCACCCATATAACAGAATTGGTCAAAGATAATATGCCTGAGTTGCTTTCTTACGCCGAGACTCAGAAGTTGCTTGATGAATTGGACAAAGAACATCAAAAACTCATCAAAGAGCTTATTCCAAGCAAAATTAGTTTGGGTGCTTTGCAAAGAGTATTGCAAAATCTGTTACAAGAGCGTGTTTCAATTCGTGATTTGCCAACAATCCTAGAAGGTATTTCAGAGGCAGTAACCACAACCAGAAGCCTAATGATGATAACCGAACATGTCAGAGCCCGTTTGAGCCGACAACTATCCAACGTATATTCAAACCAATTTGGTGTTATACCTCTGGTAACTCTATCACCTGAGTGGGAACACGCCTTTGCAGAATCAATTGTTGGAGAAGGCGATGAACGCCAGTTGGCAATGGCACCGTCTAGCCTACAAAATTTCATTAATAAGGTTAGAACCGTACTTGAGGATTTGGCAATCAAGGGTGAAAACGCCGTTCTTTTGACAAGCCCTGCCATCAGACCTTTTGTCAGATCCATTATAGAACGTTTCAGGCCATTGACAGTGGTTATGTCTCAAAACGAAATACACCCGAAAGCTAAAATAAAAACAGTAGGACAAATATAAGGCATGAAAGTCAAAAATTTTTATGCTCCCAGCATTAACGAAGCCATGCTCCAAATAAAAGAAGAGCTAGGATCAGATGTTGTTATTTTATCGCAACAACAAAGCAAAGAAGGCTTTCAGCTCACAGTTGGTTGGGATGAAACTACAGATTTTGATTTTAACGAAAACGAGCAAATATCATCTATAAACACAAAGGCTTTTTTTGATGAAACAATCCTACGCAAAGCTCTTTCATATCATGGTCTAGTCGACAAAATTCAATATCACCTACTTTCTGCGGGTAGAGAAGCCGCCAAAATGTTAACCAATGCCTCTCCGCAATCTATTTTAGAATTAGCATTGTCTCAAGTTTTTAGTTTTACTCCTCTTTTAGAAAGTCCGGAGCGTTTGCAAATGTTTATGGGCGTTCCCGGAGCCGGCAAATCAACAGCAATTGCCAAAGCCGCCACCCAAGCAAAGCTAAAAGGACAAAATCCTGCCATTGTTAGCACAGACAATATCAGAGCCGGCGCCAATATTCAGCTTAAATCTTTTGCCGAGATTTTAGATGTTGATTTTCATTTTTTCAAAGAGCCGCAAAAATTGTATCATTTTTTACAAACAGAAAGTGATAAATATGATCGCATATTTATTGATACCCCGGGAATAAATCCATTTATTGCCACAGAGGTTGAAAAAGTAGCATCTTTTGCCGACACATTTAAAGGCGATAAAATTCTCACAGCCGATGCCGGTCGCAATGTAGAAGAAGCCGTAGAAGTTGCAGAAATCTTTAACAGTCTTGGAGCCAAAATGTTATTGCCAACCAGACTTGATCTAACACGCCGTATAGGTGCAATATTGAGTGTTGCCGGCTCTTTGAATATGCAGTTATGCGCTGCCGGCGTAAGTTCATCTATAGCCAAAGGGCTAGCTCCTATTAATGCTAAAGCCCTCTCAGAGTTAATTTTGAGCTAGAAGGAGAAACAGAAATGGAAAATTCAGAAAAATTACATTTAGCACCCAAAGCAACTTTTTCCAGAGCTCCTCGCAAAGGCAAAAATATGATAGCTATTGCATCTGGCAAAGGAGGAGTAGGCAAAACTTGGTTTTCCATAACCTTAGCTCACGCTTTAAGTCTTCACCGCCAACGCACACTATTATTTGATGGTGATCTTGGTTTGGCAAATATTGATATCCAGCTTGGTCTCATGGTAAAATATGACTTAGGTAGTGTTATTTCCGGTGACAAAAGCCTCAATCAAGTTATTCACAATTATGACAAAGGACGCTTTGACATAATTGCTGGTCGTTCCGGCTCTGCCGGGTTGGCCTCAATGCCTATCGGTCGTTTGCAAATATTGGGCGAAGATCTAAATACCATAGCCGGAAGCTACGACAAACTGCTTTTAGACATGGGTGCTGGGGTCGAAAAGCCAGTCCGCATTCTCTCAGGTATGGCAGAAAAAATAATAGTTGTATGCACTGATGAACCAACATCATTAACCGATGCTTATGCTTTTATCAAAATTATGACAATGCAATATCCCAAGAGTAATATAAACATCGTTGTCAACCAAGCAAACACCATCAGAGAGGGGCAACGCACATACGACACATTGCTCAAGGCTTGCACCAACTTCTTGAAAATAACTCCGCCATTATTAGGTATAATCAGACGAGACACTCGTGTTAGAGATTCTATTCGCAACCAGTCCACCATCATTAGTCGCTATCCGACATCGGAAGCGGCCGAAGATGTCATGCAAATTGCCAAAAGGTTATTATCTCATGAATAAAATAGTTCCCCCCACACTTTTATCCGGAACTCCAATAGTCAACACAGACAAACCCATCAGTGCAATACCATTGGATACACCTATAGAAATTAAGCCCGGAACATCTTTTTTTATAGAAACAATCATCAATTCAGACACTTTCAAAGTTGGTAGCATTTTAACTCTAAACTTCAAAACAGAAAGTGGTCTCATACCCATAAATGTACAATTACAAACATCATTACCCCAACCACCAGATACATCAACTTCTCAGAGTTTTCTTGCCAAGGCCATGCCAGACGGAACAATTCAACTATATCCGCAAAAGCCTTCTGTTTCCGCGCCTTCTTCGCAAGGAGCAAATACCGCAACCGGTGAGTCTTCTGGCGTTTCTGCCAAAAATCATATTGCCAATTCTTTTGCTCAATCTTCTGATTTATCCGCCACTCAAGTGATAAAAACATCACCAACAAATATGCCGGATATTTCTTTGCACCCGATAAGACTGCAACCTGTTGTCAAAAATATTATGCAAGATCTTAATTTCCCACTATCATTACAAAACATTATAAACAGAGAGCTGCCTCAAGTTGAGGTTATGCTAAAACTAAACAGCATTGGTCAAGCTCCGGTTTTAGATGTGCAAATTTTACAACCTCTCAAAAACACTCTAATTCAAATTTTAGATAATGCAGCTAATCCCACACAAGTATCAAACCTCATTCAGCAACTTCAAACAGATATCAAATCTATGGAAGGACAAGTATTTTCGGCCAAGGTAGTGCCACAACCTACGGTTAACGCCACTCTTTTTGCCAGTGAATTAGGTTCTGTTTGGAGTGAGCAAGCCATAAAGATTCCTCAAGAAACACCAGTACAAATGTCTGTTGTTGAAACCAAATTCTCTAATCTTCCGGCAGATGTCGTATTACTAAAAGAAATATCTAATATATTAGAAAAGCTTGTGCCAAGCGGAAAAGAATTTACCACCATTCCTCAGACGTTGCTTCAATCACTTTCAACACAAGAAAACAATATTTTAGCAAAAGTTTTAAACATATTCAAACCGCTTGTTTTGGTGGAAACCAACCAAACTCTTGCCTCGTCTGTTATGCAAAAGCTTCCAGGCACCACTTCAAATATATTTTCCAGCATACATTCTTTTTATAAAGCAGCTCAAAATTCCAACATATCAGATTGGTTAGGTGCAGACCTAATATCACAGTTATCTTCTTCCCCCAAAGGAAAAGAGGCCATCACACACATAGAGCAACTTCTGACATCTAGCATCAAAGATACTCCTTTGTGGCGAGTTATTGATATTCCATTTTTTGATGGCAGCCAACTAATGCCTATGCAAATATCAATCAAAAAAGATACCGAAAAAGAGAACAGGAATCAACCTCGCAAAGGTGGTTTACGTTTCATGCTGGAAACCGAGTTTAGCAATTTAGGTGCCTTTCAGTTTGATGGCCTTTCCGTTGCGGCAGAAAGACGTTTTGATTTAGTGATACGCACTTCACGCCCCCAAAATGCAGATTTTTGCACCCATATTATAAATTTATTTAAGAAATCTTTACACGATGTTGATTATATTGGTTCTATCAAGATAAATCAACAAGAGGCCTTTATCAAGGCAGAAAAGCCGGAGAAAACCTCCAACAAGGGAGTATACATATAATGAAAACAGACGCTTTGGGTTATTATAGTGTTTTAGGAGTCAGCGTTGATGCCGATATTTCAACAATCAAGACAGCATATAGAGATTTAGCTAAGGTCTGGCATCCTGATTACAACACATCACCCGAAGCTGTAGAAAAATTTCAGCATTTATCGACTGCCTGGGAAGTTTTATCAAACAGCGATAGTCGTTTTTGCTATGACGCCCTGTCTCTCATATATAATGAAACCAATTTTCCACCTATGGAAAGTATTATTCCATACAAAGAAGGCTTTCCCAACATTAGAGGCATTGTCGCCAAACAAGTTAAAGGCAACTTTATAACAAGCAAACAAAGTACCATAAGCGATGCTTGCGATATGTCATCTGCCTCTCGATTGTTATTTAAGGTTTCAAACAACAATTGGCTTTTGGGGTGGTGGAGTTTGCAAGGATTTTTTCAAAATCTGCAAGCCATCGTAAACAACTTTCGGCATCCGATATCATCATCTGAAAGTCTTCGAATTTTGATACACAATATAGTTGCATATACTCGTTTGCACCAACCGCAAAACGCTGTTA
Source organism: Alphaproteobacteria bacterium (assembly GCA_015062305.1). GTDB lineage: Bacteria > Pseudomonadota > Alphaproteobacteria > RF32 > CAG-239 > CAZU01. The sequence continues at coordinate 86,766 of SUUX01000002.1, read as the reverse complement.
TATCTGCAATTTTAGCTTTGCAATATGCAGATTCTCAAACTCGCAATTTTTTACAAACTTTTATTCAGCAGCAAAACATTAAAGTATCCAGACCTCAACAATGGAATTTATGGTTGTTAAGAATGGTTCAATTGCTTGTTCCTTTTATTATAGTTTTAGCCTTTTCCATAGGTTGTGGCAGTGCCTATGTCAATGATGCAGAACTGTGGAGTTGGTTATCCAAAAAGTCAGAAATAAACTACTATCAAGAGGTTCATTTTTCCAATAAAGGGCGTAGTGTTGATGACGTTGTTGTCGGCAAGGTTATGAGTATTCCGGTTGATAAAGCAGATGTTTCAAAGCTGTACCATTTAATCTCAGAATCTAAAGTTATGTATGGTCCGTCAAAAGACTTTGATGTTTTAACCACGCTCTCCAAGGGAGCCACCATACGTCTAACCGGCATAACTCCAGACAAAATCTGGGCTCGTATTATGATAGACAACGGCGAGATGGGTTTTGTCCTCTTCAACGTTCTCAAGCAGGGAATTGGCTTAGAAATACCTTATGGAAGCAAAATTTTCGAAAAATAATCGTTTTGTCAAATTTTGTGCTTGATTTGTTGCTGTTTTTATGATATAAAGACAGTCCAATCAGCTATTATTGTAGAGATATTAGTTTTTTCTCTCATTTGCACAGCTTTGATTAAAATCCAAAAAAATAAAAAATAACTTAAAATTAAAAGAACAATGACAAACGTTTGTGGATTGCAGACAAAGTTCTCAGGAAGGGGCTTTCTGCGAGAGGGAGATGAGATGCATATTCATGCCGTCTCAAATAGTGGTACAACAACCACAGTAAAGACAGAAGGTGGTGTTTTTGGCTACCTTGATTCTCAGTTTAGCTTGGAAATAGGCTGTTTGTTAAAGGCAATAATCAGCGGTTTTCAAGAAAATGGGATGCCCATCTTTACGCCAACAAAAGAGTGGCAAATACAACACTTGCCTCATCATGCTACAGTCGGCTATGTAACGCCTCGAGCCATAGCTTTTTACTTGGATGACCTGAACAAAGATGGCTATTTTGAGCAAGATCCGCTACCGGAAGAGTTCAGAAAAATCAAACCGGGAGACAAAATTTCTGTTTCTCAGTTGGTTTGGATCGAAGCGGAAGATGCTTATCAAGCTTCTAATCTGGTTATTATCCCTAAGGAAGAAGAGCTTCAACCCATAGATCCTCTGACTCCGTGGACCGATGCGCAGATTGAGCAAGTCGTAGCGCAAGGTTCTAAAAAGATGTGGCGCCAAGCCAAATTGGGCAAATGTGTTCATGCGCACGTGGACAAGAATGGCTCTATAAAGATGTCTAAAGGACAATCCTTTGAAATGGTTAAGAATCTTCCAAGGGGTGTATCTCAAGCTCTGGTTAGAATTACATTCATCTCTCAGGACGACAAGATTACTGGAGAGTTTATTAAGGTTGAATCAGACGAGCAACAGTCAACAAAACCATTCTCCGGCAGATCAAAGTATGATGATCCAACAGCTGTTGGTTATCTTCATAAGGATTTAATCGACACAGCCATAAATAATGGCGAATATACTGTGGCTGGACCCTACCGCCTAGGCTGTAATTATAAGCGTCCGTTAGATGACGATTTAATTCCTGTGTTTGAGAGCAGCCGCACAAGCAGCGGTTTTCGAGTAGATCACGCTAATATCGTTCTCGAGAACCCGGATATTCGTCGAGACAAAGAAGATGAAGTAATATGTTATATTACCCACATTAGCAAAACGCCGAGTATCCCCGGAACTTTCTCTTATGAGTTTCGAGTAAAGATTGTAAAAGTAATCATATAAATCTAACAAGAAATTCAAACTAACCAGAAAAAAACTCCAACCCAATGGTTGGAGTTTTTTTCTAATTTTTCAAAAATTTAATAAGTTCGGAAGACGTCATTTTATTTTGCTCTCCGCTTACCATATCTTTTATAGCAAATATTTGTGATTGAGCTTCTTCTTCACCTATTATTATCAAATACGGAATTTTTATTTTGTTTGCAAATTCCATTTTTTTCTTAAATTTGCAACTGCGTATCATCACATCTGCCGCAATATCATCACGGCGCAACTCCCCTGCCAATTTGATTGCCAAATCATTATAATCCGGATTTTGTGTTACAATCAACACTTTATTGGGAGTAGGACCTGCAATCTTTAACAAGCCATTATCTCTCAGCTGATCAAACAATCTTGTTAGGCCGATAGATATTCCAACACCAGGAAATTTTTTATCCATAAATACGCTAGACAAATTATCATAGCGTCCGCCGGAACATACCGAACCAAACTGAGGATAGTCATCAAAAAATGTCTCATATACAGTACCGGTATAGTAATCCAAACCTCTGGTTATACTTAAATCAATCTGCATATTTTGTGGGTTGATGCCCAAGTTTTTCGCTTGGTTAACAACTGTTTTCAGTTCTTCCAAACCTGTGACATAGTTTTCAGTACTAATACCCAAATTTTCCAGTTGTGATAAAATCTGTTCATTATTGCCACTGGTTTTAATAAACTTTAACAGAGCTTCATTTTTATCTTGGGGTAGCCCCATCTCGGACAATTCTCCCAAAAAAGCTTCTGCCGGAATTTTTTTAATCTTATCAACCAAGCGCAATACATCAACAGTCTTATCGGCAATGTCAAGGCTTTCCAAAAAACCAGAAAGTAATTTGCGGTTGTTTATATAGATTTTGAATGTCGGCAATTCCAACTTATTAAATACAGTGTATATAACAGCCAAAACTTCTGCATCATAAACAATATTGAGTTCATCTCTATCTATAATATCAATATCACACTGATAAAATTCTCTAAATCTACCTTTTTGAGGGCGTTCACCACGATATACTTTGCCAATTTGATAACGTTTGAACGGAAAAGTCAGATTGTTGTGATAAAGGGCCACATATTTTGCCAAAGGCACTGTCAAATCAAAGCGCATAGCCAAGTCTGTGTCACCTTTTTTAAATTCATAAATTTGTTTTTCTGTTTCTCCACCAGATTTTGATAGCAAAACATCTGCCAACTCTAATACCGGCGTATCCAAAGGAGCAAATCCGAACAACTCATAAGTATGAGCAATAACATGCTTCATTTTTTCCATCACAATCTGCTCTTCAGGCAGAAGTTCCATAAATCCTTGCAATGTACGAGCTGTCATTTTTTGCTATCCTCAAAACAGTTAAACCAGAAACCTTTTAATAGAGCCAAAAGCAGATGTTGTCAAGAGCAAAGGGTTTTCAAAAATTATCCCCTTTTAACATAAGATGCTTGTATTTTTTTTATAAAAAATGTTATTATTCAAACAAACAAAATATATTTTTTTTATAAGGAATAATAAAATGCCAAAAATAGCTATTGTTGGAGTAGAACAAGGAATAGGTAAAGAGGTCTTGAATCTCTTGGCTGAACAGGGATATAACCACAAAGATATTGTGGCTTTGGAGCTTCGTTCTGCCCTTGGTAATATGGTTTCTTTTGGCGAAGACGATGAGTTGGACGTTGTGAGTTTAGATGGCTTTGATTTCAAAACTATCAAAATTGCTGTTTTTGCAACCGGAGCCGAAATTGCTCGCAAATACATTCCATCTGCTCTCAAGGCCGGAGCCAAGGTGATAGATGCAACTGGTTCATCTATTGGTAATCCGGATGTTCCGATGATATTATATGGTCACAATGAGGATAAAATAAATTTAGCCACCAAAGGGATTGTTGCTGTTCCATCAGCAGAGGTTTCTCAAATGTTGATACCTTTGCAAAATTTGCATCGCCAATACCACATCAACCGCATTGTTGTATCAACATATAGCTCTGCCGGCACAGTGGGAAGAGCAGGTATGGACGAATTGTTTAATCAAACTCGCAAAATATTTATGAACGAAACTTTGGCCGATGAGCAATCTGTTTTTCATAAGCAAGTAGCTTTTAATGTAATTCCTCATGTCGGAGAGTTTATGGGCGAAGAAACTTCTAGTGAATGGGCATTTAATGCAGAAAGTAAACAAATATTGGGGCAAGATGTAAAAGTGCATGCAAATTGTGCCATAATTCCTGCGTTTGTTGGTTGCGCCCAGTTCATAAATGTAGAGTTTGCCAAAGAGATAGATGTTGCCGATGCCAAAAGGGAGTTTAAGCAAACTCCTCAAGTCGTGGTGTTTGATAAACAAACAGATGGCGGATATGTCACCTTACACGATGTTCAAGGTGAAAATGATATTTATATTAGTCGTTTGCGCCAAGATACCAGTGTGGAAAATGGTATTAGCTTTTGGTGTGTTGCCGATGCTCTAAGAGCCGCTGCGGCTTATAATATCTTTGCTTTGATAAAGTCTATGTCTCACTAATTTAAGGGAGTAAATATGAAAAATACAAAAATATGGACCGCTGGTGTTTGGTTTTTTTGTTGTTTGTTTTTTATATGCACCCAACTTCATGCCGAAAACACTATCAATATCATTAGTGAAGACTTGCACTATAACGAGATAAATTTAAAATTATCTCAAATATCTTCATCCCTAAAAAAGAAAAGTATAACCAGCGATGAAATCGCTGATGACATAACATACTTAAGGGAAAAACGCATACAACTGGAAAATAGTAAAAGAGATATTGAAAATGCCGTCAAATTCGTAGAAAAAAGGGTCGAAGCCCTAGGAGCTGCTCCGGTAGATGGACTGGAAGTCAAGATTATATCCGACAAACGCCAAGAATTTGCACAAGAACTGGCCGAAGAAAGAGCCCGCCTCTCAGAAGCCGATCTGCTTCTGGCCAAAATAGAAGAGCTTGAATTGTCCATTTTTGAGTTGCGCAACAAAGAGCTTTGGGGCAACTTGCTTAGCTCCAGTACCCCTCTGATATATCCATCTGTATTCTTAGATTCTGCCCAACAATTTATCGGTCTATGCTTGGATATTATAAAATCTCCGTTGCCATGGTTTCAAAAACTTTCCCCTCTTGCCAAAAGCAGTCTGTCTTCAAATATCATACCTGTACTGTTTATCATAATTGTAATTAGCTTCATTGGCTATATGTTAAGACGCATTATATTGCGTCACTTTGGCTACAAGTCAGATATTGAACACCCGAGGTTTGGTCGCAAAGTGTTGGCGGCAGCCTCTGTATGGGTGGCCTACGGTTTGATTCCAACATTGATTATCGGTTTTTTACTTTTATGGCTTATTCATGGAAAACTACTAACAGGAGGTTTGTTCGGGGCTGTTCTTAGTAGCTTTTTATATTATTCTTTGTACGTGATTATCGCCAAAGCAACTTGCCGAGTAATATTTACTCCTTACAATGAGCGTTGGCGCCTTGTTAATATTTCAACCGACAGAGCCAAAAGAGTCACCACTTCTTTATATATAAGTGTTTTTACTGTTGGATTGTTGGCTTTTTTTCAAAATATTGTTACAATTCAAAACTATCCAATTGAATTACAGACTTTTTTAGTTGGAGCTTCTGCCTCAATAAAAGCTTTTTGCGTTGTTTGGGTTTTATACCGGTTTTTGTGGGAGAACATAGAACCTCTTTCATTTGAAGAAGTATCTGCCGAAATGATGGAAACGGATGCAGATGATGATTCCGAAGATGAAGATAATATGGTTTTGCGTGTTACTTTAGCCTCAAGCTTAATAGCGCTGGGGATATTAGGAGTGTCACTATTCGGCTACCCTTATTTGGCATCTTTTATTACCGACCGCATTATATTTTCCATAATTTTATTTTTTGTTTTTGTTGGTCTGCGTAAGATTATACACGAGGTTTTGCATCGACTTTTATTCCTAAAATTTTGGTTTAAGACTTTTCGTATGCGCAGAAAAGTCATACGTCGTTTAGACTTTTGGTTTAGCTTTATTGTTGATCCTCTATTAGCTTTGAGCGGCTTCTTCATCTTTTTAGGAGTTTGGGGGGTGCCGGTAGATGTTTTGCGCAATATCGTATACCGATTATTTACAGGTTTTACAATAGGTGGTGTAGAACTATCTCTCTTATCCATTATTTTTGGTATTATTACATTTTTCATTTCTATCGCTATTGTCAGAAGTCTGCGCCAAAAGATGGAAACCGGATTTTTAGCCCGTATGGAAATAGATGACGGCATACGCCACTCTTTAGCCTCCGGATTTTCATCGATAGGCTATGTTGCTTCCGCACTTTTGGCAATTGTTATTATGGGTGGAAACCTAACAAGCTTAGCCTTGGTTGCCGGAGCTCTTTCTGTTGGTATTGGTTTGGGTTTGCAAAATGTAGTTAACAATTTTGTCTCTGGTATTATTTTATTGTTTGAGCGTCCTGTCAAAGTTGGCGACTGGGTTATCATAAATGGAGAAGAAGGACGTATTAAACAAATAAATATCCGTTCTACAGAAATGGAGACTTTCAAAAAATCTAGTTTGATTATTCCCAACGCAGATTTGTTGTCAAACACGGTCATCAATCTTACACACGGCAATAACTGGTCTCGTCAATCTGTAAAAGTTGGCGTTGCCTATGGTAGTGACACACAAAAAGTCAAAGAGATTTTACTTGAGTGCGCCAGAGAACATAAAAAAGTTCTGCGCAAACCGGAACCTTATGTTATTTTCAAAGACTTTGGCTCCAGTAGTTTGGATTTTGAGTTGCGCTGTTATACCAACGATATTTGGAGCGGATGGATGATTCCTAGCGATTTGCGATTTGAAATCAACAAACGCTTTGCCGAAGAGGGAATAGAGATTCCATTTAATCAGATAGTTGTCCATACCGGAAGTGAGGTTTCCAAAGAAACTGCCGATATGTTCTATGCATCAAAGAGGAGAGGAAAAAAGAGTGCTAATTAAAGATTTGCAAAAACAAAATGTTTTAATTTGGGGCATGGGTTCAGAGGGACGTGCCGCTAAAGAATACCTAGATAACCACAAAATCACAAATAACATTATGCAATATAATGATGATGATGGAGCACAAAAGTTTGAAGAACTAATTACTCATGCCGATGTAATAATTCGTTCACCTGGGGTTAGTATATACAAACCAGAGATTGCCAAAGCCAGATCATTAGGGGTTAAGATAACATCTTGCTCAGATATTTTTTTAGATGAAATCCGACACAATCATCCTCATACAAAGATTATTGGAATTTCTGGTTCCAAAGGCAAAAGTACTAGTGTTAGTATGCTTTACCACATGCTCAAAAAAATGGATAAAAAAGTTGCTCTTGGAGGCAATATCGGCAAACCTCTTATAGAGTTGATAGACGGCGAATATGACTATATTGTTTGTGAGTTTTCCAGCTATCAGTCTAGCGATTTAACATCGTCACCACATATTGCCATGTATACCAATCTTTTTTCAGTTCATACCGATTGGCACGGAGGGCATAGTCAGTATTGCCAAGACAAACTTCACCTTTCAGCGCATCAAACAGGCTCTGACATCAGCATTGTCAATATTAACAATGCAGAACTCAAGTCTTTTGCCCAAAATATCCCAAACATTATCTATTATGGCGGAGAAGACACTTTCCACGCCAATGGCAAAAAGTTATATTACAAAGACAGTGAGCTTCTCAATATTGATAACTTACGCATAAGTGGCAACCACAACATAGACAATCTTGCTGGTGTTATGACTATCATAAAACATCTTGGTTTAGACTTTTTAGCTGCAGCCAAAACTCTTGTTGATTTTGAGCCGTTGCCTCATCGTTTGCAAAAGGTTGCCACCATCAACGGTATTTTGTTTATAAATGACAGTATTTCCACAGCTCCAGAGGCTGCCATTGGCGCCATGCAAAGTTTTGAAGACAATATGGCAATAATTTCCGGAGGCATTGAAAATCACCAAGACTACCAGCAATATGCCATGTTTATAGAAAACAATCCAAAGGTTAAGGTCGCTGTCACTTTATTTCAATGTGGCCCTCAGATTGCAGCCAATATCCGCAGAGTTGTCAAACGTCCGGGGTTCAAGCTCATAGAAGCCAACACTTTAGAAGAGGGGGTAATGGCAGCCTATCAAGAGCTTCAAAAGGTCGATGGCAAACTTGTTTTGTTCTCGCCAACGGCTCCAAGTTTTGGTCACTATAAAAACTTTATGGAGAGAGGCGAACATTTTATTAAAATCGTAAAAAGCCTTGATAAATAAATTTTAGTAGTGTAGAAATACCCCTGTGCGCCGCCTTAGCTCAGTTGGTAGAGCACATGATTCGTAATCATGTTGTCGCGTGTTCGATTCACGCAGGCGGCACCATTTTTTTGAAACTATGGCCAATTTTTTGGTCTTATGGTTTTTATATCTCTTTGCTGTTTTATCAAAAAGAGTATTGAAGATACTTTCTATAGTATTTTTAATTTATTAAGAAATCAAAATTACAGTTTAATTTGCTCTATTTTTGTAGCTAATCCGCTGGCATCATCTGTTTCAATATATGTGCCAAACAATGTGCCGTTTCCTTTTAGAACAACAAGTTTGCTACCGGTATATCTGCGGCACAATCTATCAATCGGAGCCTCTGTTTCAAAGCCTATTACACCGCTATAATCACCGCACATTCCTGCATCTGTCTGATATGCCGTTCCTTTGGGCAGAATCATATAATCACTGGTTGGCACATGCGTATGCGATCCGACAACTGCAGAAACCCTACCATCCAGGTAATGTCCAAAGGCTATTTTTTCAGCTGTTGCCTCTGCATGAATATCTACAAAAATTGCATCTATATTGCGCCCCAACGTATAAGATTTCAAAAGTTTGTCCATTGCTTGTGCAGGGCAATCCACCGCTTCCATAAACAAACGTCCCACAACTTCTGCCACCAATATTTTTCTGCCGTTTGCAAGCTCAATTTCTCTTGCTCCACAACCGGGAAGATTTTCCGGATAGTTAAGCGGACGCACTATTTTTTTGCACTCATCTAAAAACGGGATAATTTCACGTTGGTTCCACACATGGTCGCCGGTTACAATTGCGCTCACACCTTTTTCCAGCAAATCTCTACATATTCCCGGCGTTGTACCAAAGCCATGGGCAGCATTATCAGTGTTGGCAATCAACACATCAAATCGATATTGTTCTTTCAGCTTATCAATATTGCCGAGCAAAGCCTCCCTGCCGGCTCTTCCCACAATATCTCCCACATATATAATTCTCATGCGATTTCCTCTGTTTTTTATCCGAGAATATTAATTTTATTTTATAATACAAGAAAGCTCCGTTTGTGTCAACGGAGCTTTCCATCTCTTTCAGAAACCATTTAGCCGTATGGATACATTCTTATCGAACCGCCTATGACCAGGTGGGCGCAGTATAAATAAACCACGATTTATTCAGGAACCGCTCCCTAAAATAATATGTTGGCTCGGAAGATCTGCGGAAATACGAACTACGCAGTTCCTTTATGCCATTAAGGCTATAACAAATTTAATTCAGATGCAAGAAGATTCAACTTTTCATGCAAAGATTTTATCTGATTTGCGGTTGATTCATCTATTTTGCGGATTCGTTCTGCAAATTTTTCATCTTCAGTGTGTTGATTGGCTTGTGGATTCGTTGTTGATGAGCTTTTTTTGCTTTCTGTCAGTTCGTCTGCCAACATAAGCCCAACCAAAGCCAACAGCATGGCTTCATTAACTTGCTGACTGCCACCAGTCAAAGCTCTAGCTCTATCGTCTAATATTTTTGCCAGTTGTATGATTCTCAGTTCTTGTCCGTCTTCACAAGCAACTGCATATTCTCTAGAATTAATTGTTATTGTTACCTGAGCCATTGTCTTCCAACACTTTTTCCAGTTGAGAAATAACACCATCCAAATCAGCCAAAACCTCAGCTGAAGCCAACTGTAGTTCCTCTAAAGATTGTTCTTTTGCCAATAAAGCGGATTCGCAATTTTGATACTGTTTTTTCAAGAGTTCTTTTTTTGCCTTAATAGATGTTGCTAACGATGCAATATCTGCACTCAACGCCGATAATGCTTGATTCGTTTGTGGCAACTCAAAAAAATTGTTCTCCATTGCAAATTTCTCTTTCTAAATTCAAAATATTAACTTATTATTCAAAGCATAATAAACAACTATAATGGTTTTACAAGTCTATGCCTAATATTATCCTCAAAATTAACAATCATTCAGACAAAATTTATGATTCTGATAATATCTGTTGCTATTTGGCAGATGCTTCTTTGTCAGTAGATTATTTGTCTCAAATTGCATCCAAAGGTAAAATGATGCTGCTTTTTGGCGATGCTGCGCCAGATAAGTGTCTTTCTATAGGCGCTTCAGGAGTAGTAGTTGATGTCGATTCTTCGTTGCCTGTTAAAAAGCAGATTCGCCCTGTTAGAGAAAAAATAGGACCTCAAAGAGCGTTGGGAGTTGTGATTGCTCCATCTAGACATGAAGCAATGTTGGCTGCAGAAACAGAACCGGAATTTGTTTGCTTTCGTTGTGATAAAACATCTATAGCCAAGGCAAAAGACATTATTACATGGTACAATGAGTTGTTTTTGATACAGTCTGCGGCAGATTTAAGCTCTGGTCTTGTCGATATATCGGGGTTAGATGTAGATTTTGTGATAATAAATTCGCACGATTTTGATAATTTTAGTTGCTAAATGACAAACTTTATATTAGTTTGCCATTAAATCAGATAAAATTAAGGAGATATTGTAATGAAACAACAAGCAGGATCAATTCGTATCGGTTGGGTTATTGAGTACAAAAACAAACCATGGACAGTTACCAAAACCAACTTTGTAAAACCGGGAAAAGGCGGTGCTTTTATGCAGGTTGAGATGAAGTCTGTAGAAGAGGGAACCAAAACCAACGAGCGTTTTCGTACGGAAGATATGGTAGAAAAAATGATGGTAGAAACCAAAGATTGCCAGTTTTTGTTTGAGGATTCTAATGGTCTGAATTTTATGGAGAGTGAAACCTTTGAGCAGTTCACCATGCCAACAGACGTTTTGGGCGATTCTCGTCCGTTTTTGGCCGATGGTATGGAAGTGAAAGCCAGCGTGATTGATGGTAAGCCAATATCCATAGAGCTTCCTTTGCAGGTTGTTTGCACAGTTGTTGAAACAGAACCTGTAATCAAGGGGCAAACAGTTTCTTCTTCATACAAGCCTGCCATTTTGGATAATGGTGTTAGAACAACCGTTCCTCCATTTGTTGGTACTGGAGACAAGATAGTTGTTGCTACTGCCGATGCAACATATGTAGAAAGAGCAAAATAATGTCATACATTTCACTAAATCTCAATTTTTTGATGAATGCTGTCAAAAAGGTTGGCAACACACTTACTCGTGATTTTAATGAGATTGAACAGTTGCAAACATCTTTGCGAGGACATCAAGAATTTACCAAAGCTGCTATAGAACGTATGACCAAAGCTTTGCGTGTAGAACTACAAAAAGGCCGTCCGGACTACGCTTTTATTAGCGAGCAAGATACAATACCCGAAGGTCCTTGCTTTGCTATTGCTCCCTTAGACGGAGCCCTAAACTTCATGCATGGAATCCCATATTTTGCCGTATCTGTTGCCGTAATAGAAAAATCGCAAGTTACATCAGCTGTAATATATAATCCGGCTACCGGCGATTTATATTTTGCAGAAAAAGGCAGTGGAGCTTTCAAAGAAGGATATCGTAACCATGAGCGTTTGCGTGTTTCTGCCCGCAAAGAGCTCAAAGATTCCATAATTGCATCTGCAAATACTTCTTTGCTGTCCGAGGTTGCCGCAGTTAGAGTTACTGGTTCCATATGTTTGGATCTGGCTGCTGTTGCTTCTGGCCGCATGGAAGGAGCTATATTCCAAGATTGTGGAATTGAGAGTTTTGCCGCAGGCTTGCTTCTCATCAAAGAGGCAGGAGGTTACGCTTACGAGTACAATCAGAAAGATATACGTACTGACAATCAGTCAGCCATTTTGCAAAGTGGCAGTTTGATTGTTGCCAACGCTGAGTTAGGGTCAAAACTTTTTGCCTTAGCACACAAATAAACATAACAAAGGGAGGACTTTGATGATGAAACAAATAAATTTGGGGATTGCCGCTTTGGTTGCCTTTTGTGTTGGAGCAACAAATGCACAGGCTCAGGACGATATATTTGTTGATCTCTCTGTTTTAGAGAGTTTGTCTGGAACTGGAGCCTCAACATATAACATTTCAGCACCCAAGTTTCCTGTTGTCAAAAAATCTCCTGTTGTCAAGAAGAAAAGCACACCAAAACCGGTAGCTCAAAAGGTGAAAATAGCACCCAAACCCCCAGTTTTAGAAAAGTCAGAAGTAAAAGCACCAATAGTCGTTGAGAATAAGGCCGAACACCAAAATCATCAGCCAATTCCATACATTGAAAGCTCAGAACCTGTAGTTGTTGTGGATGTTGAACCCAGTGTTGATACCAAAACAAAAGAAGTGCCGGCAATTAAAGAACAACCTGCATCTGTAGAAGCACCCGTTCTCGTTCCTGCTCCAGCAAAGGAGCCTACAGAAGAAACAACCGCAGAAAATTCTTTGTCAGCAAACACTTCTATTGTTGATACACCAAAGCCGGAAGATAAATTGGTTGAGGAACATGCTCCGACATTGCTGATAGACCCAGCTCAAACATCTCAGATGCAACCAAGCACAAAAGGAGTCATTTCTTTTGCAGATGGAGAAGATACTCTAACAACAGAACAACAGGCCCAAATAGACGCTACTGTTGCTTCTTTTGAGAATCCATCAGTCAATAAAATTGCCATTTATTCCTATAATCTGGATGATGGAGTAGATTCTTTCAAAAAGAAACGTCTAAGCCTCAACAGAGCAGTTGAGATTCGCAGCTACCTTTTGCCAAAAGGCTACAAAAACTTTAGCATCAAGGTCATAAATGTAGATGCAAACTCTCAAAAAGGAAACACTGTAGAGCTTGAAGAGCTAAAAAATTAAAAAAAAATTATAAATAATGCTTGCGTTCTTTGATTGATTAATGTATAAGGTCATCAAAATTATGCACAATTGAACGTTTTTAGGAGTTTTTTACTGATGAAAAAAGATATTCATCCAGACTATCACGAAATCACATATGTTATGACTGATGGTGAAAAAGTTAAGGTTCGCTCTACTTTGGGCAAAGAAGGCGACGTTATCAATTTGGAAGTTGATCCGAAATCTCATCCTGCTTGGACAGGTGTTCGTCGTTTGGTAGATACAGGAGGTCAGCTCTCCAAATTCAAAAACAAATTTGGCGCTTTCGGCCTCAAGACTGGTGACGAATAATCAATTATTGCTTAGCAATTTATTAACCTGCCTCTGTTATGCTAGAGGCAGGTTTTTTTATTATCTGTTATAGGTTTTACAAAAATGATTCAGATTGCACACTTTGAAGTATATGTTGATAGAGGCGCCGGTTGGCAGTTGGAAGAGCGTTTTGCCGAGGACAACAGGCAAGATGCTTTTAACTTGGCCAAAGAAAGAGAAGCCGATAAATTCAAAGTAAAAATAATCAAAGAAATTTTTGATGTTCAAAATAATACATACCAAGAGAGTGTTGAGTATATAAGTAACCCCAATAAGTCCAAGCCACAAAAGAAAAAGAGATTCGGCGGAGGATGGGCTTCGAAAGAAGAAGATGATGATGTATCTTTTGCTCCGCCTCCTGTCAAGACCATGGTTTCTCGCACAGGACTTGCCGGCGCAATACTAAAGCTTGTTTTGCTAATAACCGTCAGCTTGTTGTTTGCAAATCTATTTGTTGGCTTAATTTTTCCTCTTTTAGAGATATTTGTGCCAGAAGAAAATAGTCGTCCTGTACTTTTTGGTGTTTTTTTGGTTGTATTTTTGGCGATGTCTGTCCCTCTTTTGCTCAAGAGTATTCCTTGGCATATATTCACAGGTCGTCACGGTTCCAAAATAGGTATAAAAGAAGAAAAGTTTTACACCAAAGCAGATGAATTAATTCGGGCATACAATCTCAATTCAGATAAAGATCCTGTTGTTACCCCTGCGTATCCGGAGGCACCAATAGAGTACAAACAATATATAGTGTCTTTTTTGAGTGATTTGCTTTCACAACTGGAATCACAAACAGTAATGCTGAATCGTTTTTCCAGATTGGGACTAAAATTGCTTGTTTATGGCGGATGTTTAGAGTTAGCACGTTATAGCGGATTAACTATGGCTGAGGCTAATTCAGTATTATACGATGCTCTAAAGATAATAGATGGCAAAAGTGCAGATTTAGAAGCTTTTTATGAGGCCAAAAGATCATACAGAGATAACAAAATTGCCATTTTTCTAACCGGAGTAGGCGCCCATATTATGGCTCAAGTAATTGGAGGATTGCCAATATCTTCAAACTTGCTTAACATTGCATTCAACAAATGGGAAAACCAAGATGCAGAACCAAAATTTGATCGCACGTTGGCAGCAGATATTCCAGAGCCGGAAGCAGAAATGGCTTCTCTAGAGATAGAAGCCAAGGAGCCTCATGCTAACATAAAAACATCTGTTAGTCTCAAGAGTGACCTAAAGTTTATGGATAATTCCATTCCGGATCAAGAAAAAATAGCAACAGATATTAGCTCACAACTTCGCAATATTGTTTCTAATTTGCAAAACAAATACCAAGGTTTCGATGTTGTGGAAATAGGCGGAACCACCACAATCCAGTTTAACAAAATAGCAAATGCCATCAAGTTTGCAACAAATGTTCTCACAGACATTTCCACATATCAAGAAGGTTTATCCAACGATAATTTATTAATGAGAAACTGCTGTGCTATAACAATTTTCAAAGAAGAAGACGAGCCAAGCTATCGTTCATCATTCTTGGCAGATATGTTTGAGCATATCTATAACAATGAGATTGTCATGACAGCCAATGTTCAAGCAAATCTTAAAGAAAACCCCAGGCATTTAGATTATTTGGGAGAAAAACAATTTAAGAATTTGGGAATAGATGTAGAGCTATACAAATTATTAGAATAGCATAAATCAATATTTATATTGCCTTGGTATCAAATTTGTGATACAATGAAAAGGTATTTATGGGAGGATAACTATGTCTGGTATAGATAGCTTAAAGAGTTCAGCATTGGGCGAAAGCACTGCTAAATCTTGGGAAAAGCGTATTACAGATATGAATGATATTGATGAGACCTTTGCCAATGCCAGAGATCTCGGTCAAACTCGTCTTAATTATTCTCGTATCACCGCAGTTGGAGAACTGGCCAACAACGATACCGTAGATACATACAAAACAACAGTTGTCAGCCAAAGAGGAAAGTTAGCATTGTCTCTCCGCAATACAAAAGGAGATGACAAAGTCCTAGATTTATCTAAATATGAGGCTGAAATTGAAAAGTTAAAAAAACAATTTGATCCTGAGGGCTATGCCAAAGAACAAGAAGAAAAAGCCAAGGCAGAGGCAGAAAAAGCTCTATTAGAGACCACAGCCCCCGGTATGCGCATAGAAATTTATTTTACTGACAAATTTGGACGTCAAAAATTGGTTGCCGATAGTGCAGCAGAAAAAGACAGCAAAGAATATGAGAATATGAGTGCAATTCTCAAAGGCGAATATTCTGCAGCCATGGGAGACTACTATATTAAAGTTAGTCGAGATGAAGAGACACCCGAAAGTGAAGAGATTTCTTATGCCCTGCAAATCAGCATGGGTAGTGGCTTCAAACACGACTATGTTGCAATAGAAAATAGATCAGAGGACACCAAAAACAAAACCACCAGCCGCATTTCTCTAACCAGCACTGAAGGTGGCCTGTCAGGTGTCAATGCTTTGCAAATACAAGCCACCAGATATCAGGCAACAGCTCAAATGTTACAAGTTGGATATCTCAATATGGCAGATATTTATAACCACTATAATAACAAATTCTAAAAAACACTTGTATATTCTGCAAAGAAAAACTATCCTTAGGATAGTTTTTCTGTTTTTTTATACGAATCGAAAGGAATATACAATGACAGCTCCTCTTATGCCTAGAGCCACAGCGGTTTGGCTTGTCGAAAACACGACATTAACATTTCGTCAGATTTCAATTTTTTGTGAGATTCATGAATTGGAAATTCAAGCCATTGCTGATGGTGAGGTTTCTGGCAACATTCGTGGACTTTCACCCATTGACAATGGTCAATTGACATGGGAAGAAATTCACCGTTGCGAAGCCGACCATAAGGCAAATTTACAGGCTAATGAAATGGAAAGAAACGTAAAGGCCAGCAACATGAAGGCCAAAAAAGTATTGTCTCCGTCTCAACGTCAAGACAAACCTAATGCTATAGCATGGGTAATCAAAAATTATCCGCAGATTAAAGATTCTCTCATCTGCAAAATTATTGGCACTACCAAAAACACCATTGAGGCAATTCGTAATGGTACTCACAAAGATATGGCCAATATCAGAGCCAAAAATCCGGTAACCATTGGTTTGTGTTCAGAAAAAGATTTGGAACAGGCTTTAGTTGCATCACAACCCAAGCCGGTAAAGGAGAAAAAGAAAAAAACTCCTGCCAAGAAGAAGTCTACGGCCTCAAAGAAAACCACTGTTAAGAAGGCAACAGCCAAAAAGAAAACTACGGCCAAAAAAACACCGGCTAAGAAAACAGCCGCCAAAAAGGCAACAGCCAAAAAAGCTCCGGCCAAAAAGACTGTAGCTAAGAAAACAGCCACCAAAAAGGCAGCGTCAAAGAAGACTTCGGTCAAAAAGACTGTAGCTAAGAAAACAGCAACCAAGAAAAAGGCTTCAGCCAAAAAGAAAACTACGGACAAAAAAACACCGGCTAAGAAAAAAGCCTAATTAGCAAATTACCATAAAAACCGCTCGCAAGAGCGGTTTTTTGTAATATTATTAATCTTTTATAGATTAAATCAATAACTGGCTTCGATGATTCTTTGTTTTCTCAAATCGTCAATATCATAATTAGCCTTCAAGTTAAGTTGAGGGGCAATTGCAGATATTATTTTTGATGCTGTTGGTACTGTATTCCAACCAGATGTTACAAACCCCCAAGTTTCTTTTATTGCTTTAGGTTCATCAAGCATTACAATCAAAGCATATTTTGGGTCAGATATCGGAAAAGCAGAAACAAAAGTAGTCCTAACTTTCTTGTCTACATATTTACCTCTTTCCGAAAGTTTATTTGCAGTTCCGGTTTTTCCTCCCACCTCATACCCGGGAACATTAGCTCTTTTTCCGGAGCCGTCTGTCACCACCAACCTCATCAATTTGCGCATAGAATTTGATGTTTTATTAGAAATTACTCTGTGCCCATCTTTGCTCTTAGGTCCGTCTTTGATAAATGACGGGCTATGATAAATTCCTCCATTTATCATTGCAGCATATCCGCTAACTACATGCAGGGGTGAAACAGCAACACCATATCCATAGGCTACAGTAGCAACCGTACTCTCACTCCATTTTTTTGGCACTATTGGTTTTCCCTTTTCTGCAACTTCAATATCTAGCGGCTCAAACAAACCAATTTTTTCTAAGAAGTTTCTTTGCTCTGTTCCACCAACTTTTAGTGCCATTTGTGCTGAACCGATATTTGATGAATATACCAAAATTTCTGGAACTGACAGCCAGCGATTTTCACCTCGATAATCCTTAATCACATTTTGACGAAGTTTCAAAGGCTTTGTTGCATCAAATTTGTCAGAAACCTTAACTTTTCCACTCTCCAAAGACATCGCCGTATTAAATATTTTCAACACCGATCCTGGCTCATAAACACCTTTGGTGGCCATATTAAACAAAGCTTTTTCAGTTTTAACTTTGTTTGTGTTAGGGTCAAAATCAGGCAAAGATACCAAAGAAATAATTTCTCCTGTTTTTACTTCCATCAATGCTGCTGTAGCACCAATCGCATGATATTTTTCCATACCTTCTTTTAGCAGTTCCCTAACGGTGTCTTGTATGCCCGCATCAATAGATAATTGCAGAGGAATATCAGAATGGGTCAATCTGTCATTCAAAGCTTTTTCAATTCCGGATATTCCTTCATTATCAATATCTGTTGATCCTACAATATGGGCAAACAGGTTTTTGTGTGGATATACTCGTTTTTCTCCGTTTTCAAACTCCAACCCCGGAATTCCTAAATAATTAATCTGATATTGTTGTGAAGGAGTTAGGTTTCTCTTCAAATAAACAAAAGTTCCTTTATGACGTAGTTTTTTTAATACTATTTCATATTTTAGCTCTGGCAACACTTTAACTAATTCTTTTGCAGCACTTTCTGCATCTATAATTTTATGGGGTTTTGCATATAGGTTAACAGTGGGCAAAGATGTAGCAATGATAGTGCCGTTTCTATCAACAATATCCGCTCTGGTTATGGGGTTATGATTTGCCACAGACTTCTGAACAACTGTTTCTGCACTCAAATATGGCACCACACAAAGATCAAACAATCTCCAAGCAATTAACAGGTATACAGCAGCAAAACCCGCTATTCCTAAGGATATTCTGGATTTGCACACAGAAAGAGGATCTTTTTCGCAAGCCAAGCCCCCTCCCAAAGAAACAACTCTATCAAGTTTTATTTCTTCTCCCGGAAGGTAAAAATTACCCGATTTCTTTTTCGAAAAATACTTTCCGAACATTCCTGCTTTTGCCTATACCACTATCTGTGAGCACTCGTAAGTTTTTTTAGACCCTTGTTATGCTCTGCATAATTAGAAATATTTTTGCGAGCAGCAAGTTTTCTCGATTCGCCGCCCTCATGATTAAATGGTAACGCAGAATAGTTAATAATTTGTTCAGCTTGAACCGGATTCAATGAAATATGTTTAGCCGCCAATTTTCTTAAGCGAGACGGATTGTTTAGATGAGACCATTCAGCATTCAAAACATGGATGCTTCTAATATCATTTCTGATGTTGCTATTGATAGTATTGAGCTCTGTTTCCAGCTCTTGTACCATGTTTTTCATAACCAAAGAACTAAAACCCAAAAGGCAAGGAAGAACAAACCACAAAGATAATGCTGCCAATTTTGTTGTATTCATTAATTTTGCTCCTTTTGTGTTTTATCTTTTTTCACGGCAAAACGCATTTTTGCAGAACGTGAACGAGGGTTAATTTTTATTTCTTCATCAGATGGTTTTATTGCTTTTGAGCATGTTACAAATATTGCATCATCATCAATAGCTGTACCTTTGCCATATTTAGAAACATGACGATTTTTGTTGCTGTTTTCTTTAAAAAAAGTTTTTACGATTCTGTCTTCCAACGAGTGGAAATCCACCACAACCAATTTTCCGTTTGCTCCAAGACGTTCGGCAGCTCCTCTAAGTCCCTTTTGCAACTCGCCCAATTCATCATTTACGGCAATTCTCAATGCCTGAAACGTACGAGTTGCCGGGTCAATAGTGTTTGGTGTTTTGTGAATTACACCATAAATAATTTCAGCCAGTTCTTTGGTTGTAGAAATCGGTTTGTTTTTACGAAATTCAACAATTCTTTTAGCAATTTGTCTGGATTTTCTTTCTTCGCCGTAGTTATATATGATATCGGCCAACTCAGCCTCAGACAATGAATTTATCAAATCAGCAGCTGTTTCGCCTTTTTGAGACATTCTCATATCCAAAGGAGCATCTTTGGCAAAAGAAAATCCTCTATCTGCTTCGTCCAGTTGCATAGAGGATACTCCAATGTCAAATACAGCACCATCAATTGTTTCAGAAATAAGGTCAGCAAAGTTACCAAATTGACCGGCCCTAAATTCAAATCTATCGCCATATAAATTCTTCAGTTCCTGAGTTCTTGCCAACACATTAGGGTCTCGGTCCAGAGCAATAACTTTGCAGTTGGCAGTTTTTAAGATTGCTTCACTATATCCGCCATTCCCAAAAGTAGCATCTACATACACCTTGCCATCTTCTGGAGCAAGCGCTTGCAAAATTTCAGGCAACATTACCGGAAAATGTTTTTGATAATTAAGATTCACGAGCCACCTCTCTGATTGCAGGACGGTTTTTCATTGCTGCAGTTCGAATCCGTTGCTCTTCTTTCTCCCAATTTTGAGGGTTCCAAATCTGAAATTTGCGTCCTTTCCCGACAAATACAGCGCAATCTTTAATCTCTGCATGTTTCAAGAGTTTTTCAGACAACATAACCCGACCGGTAGAATCAAAGGGGTACCTTTTCGCATCTCCAAAAACAAGATTTGTTAAATCATCTTGGGTTTCGGAAAAGAAATCTAGCGAATCTTCCATTTGTGTAGCCAATTTATCAAGCAAATCTTCCAAACATCCCTCGATACACGGAGCCGAAAGGCTGCGATAGCATACAATCTCAGAGCCAGTCTCTTTAACAATTGCGCGATAATCAGACGGCAAGGAAACACGCCCTTTGGCATCCACCTTGTTCAAAATCGTATCCATAAATAAAAATGTTTTACGCAATTGTAAGATCCTTAACTAAAAAACATTATATATATGGTATAACATGGGATTATATGGGAATCAATGGGAATTTTTAGTATTTTATTAACTGTTCTGGTTTTGTTCTATAAAAATATGCGGGCGATTCCATCAACCCTATGCTGACCCTCAAAAATAAAAAAAATAAAAATTGGGGATATTTTTTTACATTTTTTTTGGTGTTTCTAAAAACAAACCTCTTGCAATCAAATATGTAGGTGATATTCTATTTTTCGGGTAGCCGGATAGCTGCGCAATAGCTTTGTTTATTGTGAGGAAAGTCCGGGCTTCGGGGGAGCAAAACACCAGATAACGTCTGGCTGGGGAAACCCAAGGGAAAGTGCCACAGAAAACAAACCGCCAAAGTTTTTTTGGTAAGGCTGAAAAGGCGAGGTAAGAGCTCACCGCAAAGCTGGCAACAGCTTTGGCAAGGTAAACCCTGTTTGAAGCAAGACCAAGTTAGGAGAGTGCAAGTGCCTTTGTGTAAACTGTACTACACGGAATGTTCTCCTTCCGCTCCAGAGGTAGGTCGCAACGAGCTGTATTAGTGATAATCAGCCCAGATGAATAGCTATCGCTCTTGCAATGAGAGTACAGAACCCGGCTTATAGGCTACCCTAAAGAAGTTTGAGTATAAAAGGAGATAACAATTGCAGCATACGCTTGCTAAAGAAGTTGCCATAAAAGGGATTGGTTTGCATTCCGGATGTGAGAGCTTGCTTAATATAAAACCGGCTCCCGCAAACCATGGTATTATTTTTGTGCGTTCAGACATTGATGCGCATACCGGCATAAAAGCCACATATAATAATGTTGTAGATACACGAAACTGCACGTGCCTTGGTGATGCCAAAGGCAACATTGTTTCTACAATTGAACACCTAATGTCCACGCTTGCAATTCTTCAAATAGATAATGCCATTATCGAAATTAATAATCCAGAAATTCCTATTATGGATGGCTCCGCACTGCCTTTTTATCATGCAATTAAAAAAGTGGGGGTTGTTGCACAAAATTCTCCTCGCAAAAAAATAAAAGTATTAAGGCCAATTTGTTTTGATGATGGCAAAGGAGCTGTTGTTAAGCTTTTGCCTTCTGATGATTTTGCCGTAGATTTTATCATAGATTTTCCGTCTAAGGTTGTTGGTCATCAAGAGTTTTCTTCTACAATAAATGAAGACCTTTTTGCTTCTCAAGTTGCTCCATGTCGGACGTTTTGTGAAAAGTATCAGGTTGATTACCTAAAATCCATTGGACTTATCAAAGGAGGGAGCCTTGATAACGCTGTTGTTTTAGATGGTGATACAATATTAAACGAAGGTGGTTTTCGAGTTCCAAACGAATGTGTAAACCACAAAGTTATAGATGCTATAGGCGATTTGTATACGGCAGATCACCAAATTATAGGCAAGCTTATCGCCACCAAAAGTGGGCATTATCATAATAATCAGATTTTAAAAGTTTTGTTTTCTAACCCTGCTAATTATCAAATTGTTGAGGAATAAATCATGAAGAAATATGTTGCATTATTATCCTGTGTTTTAGCTTTATCTGCTTGCTCGTCTGCTCCCAAAGATGAGCATTTATCTGCTGAAGCTCTCTACAACAGGGCGTATAAGCAGCTAAACAAAACATCTTATGCCAAAGCTGCCGCCAATTTTGAAAAAGTAGAGTTAGAGCATCCCTATTCAAAATGGGCAACCAAAGCCAAATTGATGGGAGCCTATGCATATTACAAAGACCAAAAGTATGATGATGCAATCATCAGCTTAGAACGTTTCATCAAGTATCACCCGGGCAATCAAGACATTGCTTATGCATATTATATGAGAGGATTATGCTATTATGAGCAAATTGTTGGTATTGAAAAAGATCAAGGTATCACCCGTCAGGCACAAGATGCTTTTAATCAGGTAATCATTCGTTTTCCGGATTCCGAATATGCCAAAGACGCACGCTTAAAAATGGATTTAATAAAAGACCATCTGGCCGGACAAGAGATGGAAGTCGGACGTTTTTATCTCAATCAAAAAAACTATCTTTCTGCCCTCAATCGTTTTTCTGAGGTCGTAAATAACTATCAAACAACTGGACACATAGAAGAAGCTTTATATCGCCAGGCAGAAGTATACAAAACTTTAGGGTTAAATAAAGAGTTTCAAGACGTAGTTAAAGTTCTGGCTCACAACTATCCCGACAGCAAATGGAATAAAAGAGCTCAAAAGCTATAAGGATTAGTAATGCTCCGTTCACTATATATTCGCAATGTTGTTTTAATAGACAAACTAGATCTTGATTTTTCATCTGGTTTGAGTGTGCTTACCGGAGAAACCGGTGCCGGCAAATCTATTTTGCTAGATTCTTTAGGCTTGGTTATTGGCAAACGAGCAGAAACAACATTAATACGCAACGGAGCAGATAAGCTTAGCGTAACCGCAGTTTTTGATGGTCAAAAATCTAATTTACCATTGCAAAAATTTCTTAGCGAAAATGAGATAGAAGCCGGTGACGAGATAATCATTAAACGCACACTAGATACAAACGGTAAAGGCAAAATATTTATAAACGACCAGCCCATAAGCGCCCGCATACTAAAAGAAATTGGAGCAATGCTGGTGGAGGTTCATGGTCAGTTTGACAATCAAGGATTATTAAACCCATGCAATCACCGCAATATTTTAGATTCTTGGGGACAATATCAGCATCTTTTACAACAGGTTTCCACTGCATGGGAAGAATATCATTCTGTTTCTGCACAAAGAGCCAAAGCCGAAGCAGATATCAGCGCTGCCAAAGCAGAGGAAGAGAACTTGCGGCATTGGGTTCGAGAACTGGAGCGAATTAATCCCATCAAAGGAGAAGAAACCGAATTATCAGCTCGTCGACAAGAGCTTATGAATTCCGAAAAAATCATCGAAAGCCTCAACTATGCATATCAGGCAATTGGAGGCAATCAAGACATATCATCAGCTCTACGTCAGGCAGAATCAGCCATAGACAAAGCAAACCGTTACGCCAGCGGCCGCTATGATGATATTTATGCAGCTTTGGACAGAGCTTTGATAGAAGTATCCGATGCCATGGATAGGATAGAAAATGCCTCTGCTGATATTGGATTAAACACATCAGAGCAAGAAAACATAGATGGCCGTCTGTTTGCTCTCAAAGATTTGGCTCGCAAACACGGAGTTGCAGTAGATGAGCTGTCAGACACCTTATCTGAATTTCGCAACCGTCTGAGCAACATAGAGTTTGGTGAAGATAATATCAACACACTCCGCCGAACCGAGCAAGAGAAACGTCTGGCCTATTTAGAGAGCGCAGGCTCACTACACGCAGCCAGAATTGATGCCGCTCAAAAATTAGATGAAAAAATTATGCAAGAACTTCCTCCTCTCAAGATGGAAAAAGCACGTTTTATAACCCAGATAGAAAAACAAGCTGAAACTTCATGGGGCGAGAGCGGATATGATTCTGTTAATTTTACGGTTGCAACCAACCCCAATTCTCCGCAAGGACCGCTGGGTAAGATAGCCTCTGGCGGTGAGCTTGCCAGATTTATGTTGGCATTGAAAGTAAATTTAGCTCAAAGTTCTGCTGTGGGAACAATGGTGTTTGATGAGGTTGACGCCGGCATCGGTGGCGCAACGGCTCAGGCCGTTGGAGAACGTTTGAGTAAATTAGGTTCAGATGTTCAAGTTTTGGTTGTTACACATTCTCCGCAAGTGGCTGCCCAAGGAAAACAACACTACAAAGTTGAAAAATCTACCACAGACAATATTACTACAACATCGGTGAATAAGTTAGAACAGTGTGAGCGTAGAGAAGAAATAGCCCGTATGTTAGCTGGCTCTTGTATAACAGATGAAGCGAGGGCAGCCGCTGATATATTGCTGATAAAATAATTTTTAAAATTGTGTTATTTTTATCTTTCATGGGCCAAATTTTTTATCAGCTTGATTGAGGATTGCGAAACAAAAAAACGCTCGCATAAAATAACCTGGCGAGCGGTTTTTTGTATACAAAAAAGAGCAAGTAAAACTTGCTCTTTACCTTTAGGAATTACCAAAATTTCTTAGGATTTTTATCTGCAAAACACTAAGTTATTATTGCTTTGTTAGGATAAAAAACATGATGATAATAACTGAAAGTATGAGTAAAACACAGTAGCCGCAATTGTCGATATCAAAACGTGTTTGAAAAAAGAATGCAACCTAAACAAATCCTTAAACAACATAATGGCTGCGATTGATGAAAGCAAAACCAAATAAATATATGTATCAATATAATCTATTATACATTTAGCAGGAAGAAGTCCTCCTACATTACAACCACAATGCCAACTGATAAATCCTAAAATAATATTATAAAACATATATCCCAAACCCAAAATCGTGAGGGCATTCATCGATATTTTAACAATTCGCATAAACATTATAAAAACTCCTCAAAAACCACTTTTATAGTATATGCTATAAAAGATAAAGAGCAAGTAAAACTTGCTCTTTACCTTTAGAAATTACCAAAATTTCTTAGGATATTTTATCTGCAAAACACTAAGTTATTATTGCTTTGTTAGGATAAACAACATGATGATAATAACCGAAAGTATGAGTCAAACACAGTAGCCGCAATTGTCGATATCAAAACGTGTTTGAAAAAAGAATGCAACCTAAACAAATCCTTAAACAACATAATGGCTGCGATTGATGAAAGCAAAACCAAATAAATATATGTATCAATATCATCTATCATACATTTAGCAGGAAGAAGTCCTCCTACATTACAACCACAATGCCAACTGATAAATTCTAAAATAATATTATAAAACATATATCCCAAACCCAAAATCGTGAGGGCATTCATCGATATTTTAACAATTCGCATAAACATTGTAAGAACTCCTTAAAAACTACTTTTATAGTATATGCTATAAAAGATAAAGAGCAAGTAAAACTTGCTCTTTACCTTTAGAAATTACCAAAATTTTTTGGGATATTTTACCCGCATCAGCATATCTCTACCATATTTTTTATATTCTTCGGTAAAATCATCCATATTTTGTTCTAAATCTAAACATCCTCTAGATCCAAATTCCGCGCCTCCGTGCATATAAATGTTTTTTCTTCCGAAAGTGTTGGTGTTTTCAGCAGGTTCTAATTTTATCCGATGGTTTCCCCAAGACTCAAGCCCATTTGGCCAAGTTCCTAAAAACCAACGGCTTAATTTTTGTTTCATTGGCGGTAAGTCGGCAAAGTTCTCCAAGTTTTTTTGATACACGTTCCAATCACCTTGCGGAAGCGGTCCTTTATCAGGTATAGATGTCGCATTGGCATTTTGATATTCCGGATATCCGGACATGGCCGGCCACGATTTTTTTATTTGGTCATTTTCTACCCAATCTAATTTTTCACCATCAAAATTAAGCTCTGCATAACGAGGTTTTCTTTCCGGTGGCATAATAAAATTTGTATTCTGATTCTGATTTTCCATAGCTTTGTTTTTGGCCTCACTCTGCTCCCAAGCATATTCCAAAACCTCTCTGGTTGACATTTGTTCCATTGGTTTAGTAGGTTGCGTTTGTTGCAATAACCTTTTTTGGCGTTCTTCATCTGTTTCAAATATATTATTGAACATATTTTTCTCCATAAAAAAAGCCCCTAGGGCAAGGGGCTGGTTGAAAATAAAAAAAGACCTATTTATTACAAATAGGTCCTTAGATGCAGTTGTTTCACATCCTATCAAGAGATAACATCTTTTCTCCCGCGTTGTCAACTCTGTGGATAAGTTTTTTAATTTACACCTCAAAGGATGTAAAAATAAGTCTCGAACAGTATCGCTGCTGCTATGGACAAGAACAGATGCTTGCGAAAAGAATGTAATTTGAACAAGTTCTTAAATATCAAAATGCCAATAATGCTGGCAATCAGTGCTATGGGGGCAAATTTATACATATCCTCAATTATACATTTAAGCGGAACTAATCCGCCAACCGAGCAATCGCAAATCCAGCTGATGAAACCTGTAATAATACAATAAAACATATATCCCAATCCTAAAGCTGTAAGGGCATTCATCGATATTTTAACAATTCGCATAAACATTGTAAGGGCTCCTTAAAAACTACTTTTATAGTATATGCTATTAAAGGTAAAGAGCAAGCAAAACTTGCTCCTCAAGCGCGCAATTATTGACAAAACTTAATTATATGATATCAATAGCTCAATTAAAATTACAATTATGTTGAACTAAAATCAAATTTTTATGGAAAAAACAATTATTGAACTAAAATCCGTACACCTAATTGATCGTTTTGGTTTTTTTCAAAAGACGGATAAAGAAAAAGACTTCTTAGAATTTATGCGCAACCCAAGCGTGCTAGGTATTCGGGTTATCTCAAACCAATACCATGTCTCTTCACCTGGAAAATTTGTTAAGACTGTTAGCAATAAAATAGAATACTACATTCGTGGAGTTGAAATGACTGCCAGAGAGATAATAGAACATCGACCAATATCCAAAAGCTCTGAGCGGGTATTGCGCCAGATTTTATCGGAGAATATCGGACAAGAAGATAATCTAATCTTCATCTGCTATGGTGGAACATATTTTCTAAAAAAAGCGAATATGTATACTGTTGCCCTATAGTTTTCAAAAGTCGGTTTTGTACCGACTTTTTTGTTTTTATCTAATAAAATTCTTGTCAAATTTTGATTTTGGAGTAAGTTATTTAACAGTTTGAAGATATCAAAAAGGAAAATGAAATGACAGTCAGAACTCGTTTTGCCCCATCTCCCACCGGCTATATGCACATTGGCAACTTACGCACAGCACTTTATGAATACCTTATTGCCAAGGCTCAAGGTGGAGATTTTTTGTTGCGTATAGAAGACACAGACCAAAAGCGCTATGTTGAAGGTGCAACCGAAATAATTTACAATACTCTCAAAACCGTTGGCATGCATTGGGACGAAGGTCCGGACATTGGTGGCAACTATGGTCCATATGTTCAATCAGAGCGCAAACCGCTTTATGCTGAATATGCTCACAAGTTGGTAGAGCTTGGCGGTGCGCATTATTGTTTTTGTTCAAAGTCCGAAGCCGATGAAGAAAAAAACGAGGAGCAAAACATCAAATTCCAAGATCCATGCAAACATTTGTCCTTGGACGAGGCCAAAAAACGTATTGCTGCCGGTGAGCCGTACGTTATTCGCCAAACCATCAACAAAAAAGGCAAATCAAAATATCATGATGAAGTATACGGTGATATAGAAATAGATTATGATGAGCTGGACGAGGGCGTATTACTCAAGTCTGATGGTTTCCCGACATATAACTTTGCCAATGTCGTAGATGATCACCTCATGAACATCACTCACGTTGTTCGTGGCAACGAATACATATCTTCCACTCCAAAATACAATCTGATTTACGAAGATTTTGGTTGGCAACATCCTTTTTATGTTCATGTTCCGCCAGTAATGAAAGATTCCCAACACAAGCTGTCCAAGCGCAATGGAGACGCTTCTTTCCAAGATTTGGTTGCCAAGGGTTATTTGCCGGAGGCGATTATTAACTATATCGCTTTGCTTGGTTGGAACCCCGGTACCGAAGAAGAAATTTTTTCTATCGATGAGTTGAAGAAAGTTTTCAGTATAGACAGGCTGAGCCGTTCTCCATCAATTTTTGACATTACCAAACTCACGTGGATGAATGGTTGTTATATTAGAGCCTTATCTGCAGAAAAATTTCATCAATTAGCTCAGCCATACTATACAGATATGCCCGATAATATCGATTTAGAGGCCTTGAGCCGCACTTTGCAACCTCGTGTAGAAACGCTAGGTCAAATATCTGAGCAAATAGACTTCATCAAATCTATGCCGGATTATAGCCTAGAGCTATATAGCAACAAGAAAATGAAGACTGATTCTGAAGTTGCCAAGTCGGTTATGCCAAAAATCAAAGAAGTTTTGAGTTCTCAAAACAATTGGAGCAACGAGGCTTTGTTTGAGGCGCTAAAATCTTTGGCCGAAAGCCTTGGTGTCAAAAATGGTCAAGTGCTTTATCCGGCACGCATTGCTTTGAGTGGCAAAGAGACCACCCCCGGAGGCGCAACAGAATTGGCGGTTATTTTGGGTAAAACAGAAACCATAAACCGTATCCAAAATGCCATAGTCAAATTGGGATAATTGCTCTCAAATCCATAGAAATCCGGCAAAAAAATATGTTGCCGGATTTTTTTTGCGACTCGGCAGAAATCTTAAATATATTGACATTTATATTTTTTTTTGATATCCTAAAATTGGTACAGGAATTTTTATGGGAGTCAGTTTGATGAAGAAGTCTGTCTACGCTGTTATTGCGGCGTGCTTTGTGTTATGCACGTCAGTTGTGTGTGCCAAAGTCTATTGGTTGCCGGATTATATGACGGGAGAAATGCAGAAAAAAGAAGTCAACGGCAGAACTAAACAGCTCCCTACAGATGCAAATAAATTTAATCGTACAAACAATTTTGGTTGTGGTGCCTATGGAGCAACAGCTGCATCAGATGTTGGCACACAGGATTGTAGTGGTAAATTTAAGATGTCAAATGGCGAGTGGTGTTATACAGGTTGTTGTCAACCTTGTGCTAATGTTAGCACTCCCTATTACACAGCTTCCAGCTCTCTTGTTTCTACTTATGCAGGATTAAGCAATTCTATTTACTCTTCTTGTTTTGATGAATGTAGAAGTAAAACTTTTTACTATCCGTCAGGTTGCAAAAGTAGCAGCGCTCAAAATTGTACTGATCAAACTTATTGTACATATTCCCTCAATTCTCCTGATGAAAATGGTTGTGGTAGTTGTGTTGGTAAAGCTTGTCAAGGAGGGGCTGCTTCAACTGTAGATGGGTGTGGCACTTATAGCGGTAATGGTTATTATACATTAAGTAGTAGTGAGCAGAGTACGTGTGCTTCGTTGACTTGTAAAAAATGTGTAGCCAATGCTTGTCCTAGCGGATATGCCGTGAGTGTTGGTTATTGTGGTTCTGTTGAGCATGGCTCTTATAGTCTGGGTTCTGCTCATAGTACTTATACTCAATGTAAAAAATGCGTTGTGTCTTGTAATTCTTGTTATAGTTTATCTGGTAGTACATCATGTGCACCAGCAACTTGCCCGACAGGCTATGCAACGACTGCTGCTGGTTGTGGAACAGCCCCTACTAATAGTGTGTATTCTACAACATCGTCAACAAGTGGATGTTCCGGCTCATCTAGTTGTTATAAGTGTCAATTATCTTGTAAGAATAATTTCTATCAATCGCAGACCTCATGTGGAACAGACACAACCAGATGTGTATATAGCATTTCTAGCCCTGATACCAATCAGTGCGGCACATGTAGCTATGCTTGTAATACTACAGGAGGTTATGTAACTTCTTGTACGGCTCCAGCTACGCAATGTTCTGCTTCTTTAACAAACACAGGCTCATGTGGAAGCAAAACTTGCGGTACTTGCAGTTATGGTTGTGCTACTAACTATGTGTCTTCTTGCACAGCTCCGGCTACGCAGTGTTCTGCTACTTTGACGAACACTGCCACATGTGGAAGCAAAACTTGCGGTACTTGTAGTTATGGTTGTGCTACTAACTATGTGTCTTCTTGTACAGCTCCGGCTACGCAGTGTTCTGCTACTTTGACGAATAAAGCCACATGTGGAAGCAAAACTTGCGGTACTTGTAGTTATGGTTGTGCTACTAACTATGTGTCTTCTTGTACAGCTCCGGCCACGCAATGTTCTGCTTCTTTGACGAACACTGCCACATGTGGAAGCAAAACTTGCGGTACTTGTAGTTATGGTTGTGCTACTAACTATGTGTCTTCTTGTACAGCTCCGGCCACGCAGTGTTCTGCTACTTTGACGAATAAAGCCACATGTGGAAGCAAAACTTGCGGTACTTGTAGTTATGGTTGTGCTAGTGGTTATGTATCTAGTTGTACGAACCCAACAAACGGAAAAGCTACTTTGACAAGTACAGCAACCTGTGGAAGTAAAACTTGTGGTACTTGTAGTTATTCATGTAATGATAACTATTATTTGAGCGGAACGACCTGTACAGCTTGTTCTTGGGGTGATTATACCTTAAGTAGCGGTAGCGGAGTAACCGGAGCTAAGGGATACGAAGCCAAAACCTGTGGCAATATAACTAAATATAAAATTACAGGTTGTAAAGATGGATACACCCAAAGTGGCAATACTTGTACAGCAAAGAGTTGCCAAGCAGGCTATGCAACAGCGGTATCCGGTTGTGGTACTGCTCCAACAAACAGCCAATACAGCTTAGGTTCAACGACAAACGGATATTCAGGGGAATTAGCTTGTAAAAACTGTAAGTTATCTTGTAAGAGTGGTAAAGCATCATCTTGTAGTAGCGGTTATGAGGTAACAGGAGCTGATTCAAATGGTTGCGGTACTTGTACAGCTTGTACATGGAATGGTTATACTTTAACTAGTCGAAATGTGGCAAATGCCGCAGCATATGCTGAATCGGCTTGCGGTGGCACCACCAAATATAAGGTAACGGCATGTAGCACAGGTTATGACGTCAACTCTACAGGAACAGCTTGTATTGCACAGTCTTGCCCATCTGGTCAAGCAACATCGGTTGTCGACTGTGGAACAGGGCCATCTAATGGATATTATCGTTTAGGAGCTTCATCTGGGTCATCTGTAGGTGGGGTGGCTTGTCAATATTGTATATGGAGTTGTCATAGCGGATACAAGATGTGTAATGGTGACTGTGTTTCATATTGTTCATCTTATTCAAGTGATTATGATTCTTGTCCTCAGGGCGCTGATTGTAATTATGATAGCAATACTTGTTGCTATTCAGTAAGCGGTTGCCAAAGTGGATACCAGTACTGTTATGGCAATTGCATACCGGAGGGTGATTACTGTTATTAAGTATTTGCCAAAAAAACACCCCGATTGTTCAAAAAACTGTCGGGGTGCTTTTTATCTATTTTTCCCATATATAAAAACACTGTTTTATTTTTAATATCAATTCCTTATAAAGATAATCAATTAAAGCCGGCCTTTTTTGCGTAGCAAAGATTTCTTTGCCATGTCCACCAGAGTATCAAACTTTGCAATCTCCGGATATACATGCGATTGAGTAACCGGAACCGGATCTGTTTTGCTTTGTGTCACATAGTCAACATTCGGTTTGAAAGATATATGCTTAAAGGCAAACAACACAAAAACTCCATTTGCCACCGAAAAAGCCAAAGGAAAAGATATTGCACCAAATTTTTGCATCAAATAAGATATCATAATCGGTCCCAATACCATTCCCACGCTTTGCAACAAAATCAACAGTCCACAGGCTTCAACACGCTCTTCATCATCAATTTTGTCATTCACATGCGACACACAAATCGGATACAATACAAAAGTACCACAACCCAACAACAGAGCAGCTCCAATCAATTGCCAAGTTTCACCCGATACAAATATATGCAACCACGGAGCCACCAAAAATAATCCTCCGCTACACCACATCATCACAAAGCGCCTATCCATTTTGTCAGACAACCGTCCAATTGGCGTTTGTGCCAACATTCCACCCAAAATACAAAAAAACATAAACAGTGACACACCATACAATGGCAATCCTGTTTTTTCGGCATAGATGGGCCCCAGGGTATAAACACCTCCCACCAAAACACCGCTAACAATACACCCGACAACCCCAACCGGAGCTGTTGTATAAAGTTGTTTTAGCGACATACTTTTGTGCTTGCTCACGTCCGGAGATGGCAGGGCTGTCAACGATATTGGCACCAAAGCCACCGAATATAAAACAGATATCACAATCAATGTCAGCATTCCGCTTTCATCTGGCATATTCAACAATAGCTGTCCGCAGGCTGCACCCAAATATGTTGTCACCATATAAAAAGACATCACAACACCTCTGTTTTTGTTATTAGATCTGGAATTTAGCCAGCTTTCCAAACAGATTGTTGCCGATGCCAAGCAATATCCTTCCATCAGTCGCAAAAAAGCCCAATATATGGCACTAAAATACACCGCATGCAACAAAACCAACGCCGATAATATAGATATATAGGCAGAAAAAGCTCGCACATGTCCAACACGATTGATTATTTTATAAGAACTCAACGTGGCCAAGATATAGCCCACATAATACAAAGACATCACAATACCTGATGTAAATGTAGAAACTTGAGCATTCAACCTAATTGCCAAAGAAGAAGACAACAGACTAAAAGCTAAACTAGTTAGCATTGTTCCTACAAAAAACGCCGCCAAAGGAGATATAAAAGCCCTAAAAGATTTTAGTTTTTCCAGCATGATAACCCTCCTTCATAAACAGACTATTTTTTGAGCATTGCCTCCGGAGCTTCAATACCCATAAGATATAAATTGAGTTGTAATATATCTCTCACCAGTTTTGCCAGTTTCAATCTTGACGCCGCCACTTCTTTGTTTGGTTCGTTCAAAATAGAAGAAGCATTATAAAAGCTAGAGAACACTTGTGCCAAGTTATAAGCATAATCAGATATAATACTAGGCTCTTTCTCAGCTTCAGCTCTGGCAATCACAGAGTTTAGTTGAGCAATTTTCAAAGCCAAGTCACGTTCTTCTTTGTTAGTAATAACCACATCTTTGGGTTCCATTCCTGCTTTACGCAAAATAGAATTTATACGGGCAATTGCATATTGTATATATGGCCCAGTTTTACCTTCAAATTTTGCAAAGTCTTCCAGCTCAAACACATATCCCGAAGCCGTATTGTTTTTCAAATCTTGAAATTTTATAGCACCAATGGCAATTTGTTCTGCCATTTTTTCAATATCTGTATTGGTATATCCCTCGGCCTCTTCAGGTAAAGATTCTTTCACTTTTTCCAACGACAAGGCAATAAGATCTTCCAAATTCATTACTCCGCCATCTCTGGTCTTAAAAGGTTTGCCGTCTGCGCCATTAACCGTGCCAAAACCAATATGCTTAAATTTCACATTGGGAGCAATTCCCAATTTTTCTGCCACTTCAAACACTTGTTCAAAGTGCAAAGCCTGACGCTTATCCACCACATACAAAATCTCTTGCGCCTGTAGGTCATCAACACGCATCTTTATTGTGGCAATATCCGTCACCTGATACCCAAAACCACCGTCACTTTTCACCAAAATCACCGGAGGTTTGGAATCATCTGCCAATCTGATAATCAATGCTCCGTCATCAATTTTTGCCAAGCCTTGATCTTTTGCCATTTCCACAATTTTTCCACTGGCATCATGGGCATCGCTTTCACCCAACCACAAATCAAAATGAGCATCCAAAACCAAATAGTTCTTTTTGATTGCCTCCAAAGATTCCTTGCGCAAATGTTGCCAAGCCTTACGATATACAGGATCACCATTTTGTAATTCTGCCGTGATTTTGCGAGCATTTTCTTTAGCTGCCTCATTTTCTTTGCAACGAGCATTTGCCTGCTTATAAAAGGCCGATATTTCGTCAATATTATAAGTTTCAGTTTTGCTCAAATCACCGTCTTGCAAAATAATTTCAGCCAAAATCATACCCATCTGAGTACCCCAGTCTCCCAAATGCACATCAGATACCACATCATGACCGACAAATTCTTCGATTCTTCTTAACGATTCTCCAATCACTGCAGAACGCAAATGTCCAACGTGCAAAGCTTTTGCCACATTAGGTCCGCCAAAATCCATCACAATTTTTCGAGGAGTTGTTGTCTTTTGTACTCCAAAACGCTCATCATCTGCCGCTTCATTCATGGTTTTTGCAATAAAAGCATCATCAAGGGTAATATTCAAAAAACCGGGACCATCAACCGAAACCTTTGCCAAATCTGAGTCTTTTTGCAGTTCTGTGGCAATCAAGGTAGCAATTTCTCTGGGATTTTTGCGTTCGGATTTTGCCAAAGCCAAAGCTCCATTACACTGAAAATCGCTCAAGTCTGGCCTGTCAGAAACTTTTGCAAAAGCAAACTTTGTATCTAATCCCAAAGCCGCAAAAATGTTTTCCAATTTTTTATTCAACATATTTTCCAAAGATAAAGACATCTTATTTCCTCAAAAATTATTTTTCACATTTAAAATACAAATGGTTTGGCACCAAAATTCTACAAGTAAATATTGTTTGCTTCACCGGCACGGCATGGGTTCCGGTTTTTTCTTTTACACAAACTTCATCAGCCAGTTTTTTCACATCTTTATACGGTGTATATAAGGCATTATAACAAATAGCCGGATTCTGTGGCGTAGATTTTCCTACATACAAAGAGGCTTGCGTTTTGGCGCCGGCCTCACGTCTGCGGTCTACAAACGGCCTAAACTGTGAGCAAGCACACAAAAAGCTAGCCAAAAGCATCAAGTTTATCAATTTTAATCTGGACAATTAAAAAAACTCCATTACATTAATAAATATTCCTAAACACTATAAACAAAGAAGAGCAAAATGCAAGAAAACAAATATATTGGTGACGAAAAAATGATTAAAATGTTGGAGCATTACAAATGCCCAACTCCTCTAGATGTAGTCAAAATGCGCTTTGTTGGCGCCATCTGCAGTCCTAATTTGGAGTTGCGCCCAACAGACGTAATTTCATCTTTTTGGCCATCAGGCAAAGCTCCCAGATTGCAAACCAAGGATGAAGCCGATTTATTTTTCAAATTTTTTATGGGTTTATGGGATGATATTTTTGAACGTGTCAAAAACAACAAAATCAAATTAGAAAAACTTTCTTACAAAGATTTGTTTGAATATTTTGAGCGCCGTTTTGTGTGTATAGAACAAGGTTTTGTAGAGGGATTTTGGGGTGGCAATACCGATATCAAAATGCCGGCCTACTTGGCAAAGCTCATAGATTCTATGTCCGAACTTTCTGGCGCCTATTCTGGTCTCAACTACAAACTCGCCAAAGGGGGCAACAAAGAAGAGATTACCACCGCTCTCAAGTCTGTAGATGCCATGGTCGAAAAAACCATTGCTTATATTATCGAAAAATCTGTTTTGCCTCGGATAGAGAGCCTACAAAGAACAGTCAATTAATCGCAAGCTACACATTTTTGCTTGACATCTCACGTGTTTAGTGCAAAATTCAATCGTTTGATTGAATTTTTAGGAGCATATAAAATGGATTTAATGCAAGGTTTGCTAACCAGACGTTCTGTACGCAAATATCAAGATCGTCCGATAGATAAATCTACAATCGAAAAAATCGTCAAAGCAGCTCAACATTCACCATCGGCGCACAACCATCGTCCATGGGAGTTCTATGTTATCACCGACAAAGATTTTATGGCAGAACTCAGAGTAATTCAGCGCTGGACATCGTTTGCCAAAGATGCCGCTTGTGTGATGATTGTTTGTGGTGATACAGACAAATCTTTTAGTCGCAACAAAGAAGATGAAAGTTGGACATATGTAGATGTAGATTGCGCCATTGCCACCCAGAGTCTGATGCTTGCTGCCTGGGCTGAAGGCATTGGCAGTTGCTATTGTGGTGCGGCCCCCATGCCAAAGGTCGTTGAAGCTCTAAGAGACCGCCTCAATTTGCCATCCAATATTCGTCCATTTGCCATTGTGCCAATGGGATATCCGGCCGAAACTCCAAAACAACCGGAAGACCGCTTTGATGCAAGCAAAATTCATTGGATAGAAAAAGTATAAACCACCAGTAAAAAAACTCCCTTTCGGGAGTTTTTTCATAAGCTATTTATAAATGTGCTATCTGCCATCATTACCACGACGTGACATATTAGGCTTCTTACTAGCTTTTGATATATCACGTGGTGCTGCATCTATTGCTCTTGCGGAAATTTTAATTGATAAATCTTTGGACTGATCAGAACCACAGTCTGCACAGTCTTTTGCCGCATCATCCATTCTTTTCTTATAGGCTTCAAGAGTTTCATTTGATGCTGTTTTATATTTATTTGCTTGTTTTTCATCATTATCATCACTTCCTGCATCTATATCAACTCCTCCGATTCTAATCTTATCTTCATAAGTCTTAATAACTTCTTCACGGCAGGCAGCCATATGTTCTTGGAGAAATTTTTCTACAAAATCCTTGTTTCCACCGTTTAAGATATCAAAGCCTTTAGGGAAGTCTTGTCGGTTACCTTTAGCATCCTCAAAATATCCTTTGTCAAGACCCTGCAGCAATCTAGCTGTTGCTTCATAAGCACAAGCCACATCAATTTGATTCCATTTCCTATTGTTACCATTTTCATCAACATATTTTCCATCAATACCATCGTTGATGAATTTATTAATAAATGGTTTGGTTTCGTTATTATAGTGATAAAACTTGCAATCCCCTTCAAGTTTCGAACAAGTATTCGCTAAGTGGGTGTTTGGAGTGTGTTTGCAATAAGCCCTTAGCTCTCTCACCAATCTCATCTTATATTCAATGATGTCTTCAGCATTACCATCAGATTTATCTTCAATAGCTTTCAATAATTTGGCCAAGTGATCATTACCTATATCACAACCGTTAGGATCATCTTTATATCTCTTCAATCTTGGACAAACCAACTGGTCGCCGGCTGCTTCCCAAAATGCACCTTGAGCATCACCACCAAACTCCACGGCATTGGGCATTACAAAATATTTATAACCGCAGTTTTTCAGAGCTTTCAAAGCACCTTTAGCAAAAGATGTTTCAAACTTAGCCCCTTGCGGTACATAAATACCAACTGTTGCCGGTCTTCTATTGGAGTATAAGCGAAAGCTTACACGTTTTTTGTTCATCGGTACGCCATCTTTATCCAACTTACCGTCATTCAGTTTGTCAGCTTCTGATGCATATAATGATATCACATAGCTTCCGTCAGGCATTCTGCGCTGTTTTATACAACGTTTGTCTGTGCGCATAATTCCTGTTCTGGCTATAATTCCGCCTTTCATTTTTTTCAGTGAAATATCTATCTTATCACCTTTTATATATTCATCAAAAGGAAGTTTTGCATCGGCATGAGAATCATTAGCTGCTCCGTTCACTGTCCCGCCACTATTGCCTGTCGAACCATCAGCAGTGTATTGGTTCTCTTTGTTGTTTTCTCCGAATTCCTCTTGATTTTGTTTGCTATCAAACGCTATCTGTAAGGCTTGAGGAACTGGTTTTCCATCTCTGTGAAGAGTATCTATCTCTTCTCTTATTTCTTTAAGAGGTTTATCCATAAAATTTTGAGGATTATTTTCTTGATACGCCTCTTCAAAACTTTTTTCGGTCATTTTATCCCTCCACCACTTTTAATTTTGCTGTTGTAGTAAAATCTGAAACACTTAATCCCATATCATAAAAGAAACAAGATAAAGCTTCTATTTTTTTGTTTGTTAATGTGAGATTATCTAAGAAAATCAAAGATATATCGTTTGTTAGCGCAAAGCTTAAATCTGTATTCGCAAGATTCCGTATCCGTAATATTATCTTGTTGTCTTTCATCGATAATTCTGTTTTATTTACTTCTTTTCCTAGTGTATCTTTATAATATCGCCAATCAGCATGCTCTTGCATGAGGCTATCTAATGATTGCAGGAATGTAAAACTTTTCAGAAGAGATTCTTTATTTACAATGTTTGTTTCATTTCTGATTATTTCATCATATATGCATAATAGCGATTTTATTTTATTTGGATTGACGCTATATATCAGATAGGGAGCATCATCAATGTTGTATTTTTTTAGCATAACTTCATTTTGAACATCATCATCACTCAAGTCAAGCATCACCTTATCCCAATCCTCTATCAACTCGGTAATACCTTGTCTGTTTTCTGGGAGAAAAAAACTTTCTAATTCCAAGTTTTCCCACAAATCTGGGTTCTTTTCAAATTTTAGAGGGGTTAATTCTGCCATTGTCACACCTTTATAAGCTTTATTTTCCTATATCCTATCACAGATTAGATAAAAAATAAAGCTTTTTTTGTCTGAATATTGTTAAATTTATGTTACACAACTTATAACAAATATTTGTTTATAAACAATTAAACTCACAATTGTACAAAATAGTTTTTGCAAACACAAAACACCTCACATAACTATCAAAATATACTTGAAAAATTTCTAAAAAATGATAAATTAGCAGCCGATAAAATATGCCTGTGTGGGGCTGTCCACACTTAAATAACCTTAATATTAGGAAGGATAAAAATATGACAATTCGTGTTGGTATCAACGGATTCGGACGTATCGGCCGCTTGGTTTTCCGTGCTGCACAAAAAAGAGATGATATTGAGATTGTTGGTATTAATGATCTCATCGATGTAGAATATATGGCTTATATGCTACGTTATGACACCATGCATGGTCAATTTGACGGTTCAATCGAAGTAAAAGACGGCAAATTGGTTGTAAATGGCAAAGCAATCCGTGTTACTGCCGAAAAAAATCCTGCAGATCTCAAGTGGAACGAAGTTGGCGCAGACTACGTTGTAGAATCTACTGGCTTGTTCCTCACCAAAGAAAAGGCTCAAGGCCACATTGATGCCGGAGCCAAATATGTAATTATGTCTGCTCCTTCCAAGGATGATACACCAATGTTTGTTTGCGGTGTAAACACAGATTCTTATGTAAAAGGTACTCAGTTCGTTTCTAACGCATCTTGCACCACCAACTGCTTGGCTCCAATTGCCAAAGTTTTGAACGATGCTTTTGGTATTGAAGACGGTTTGATGACAACTGTTCATTCAACAACTGCAACTCAAAAAACTGTTGATGGTCCATCTGTAAAAGATTGGCGTGGCGGTCGTGCTGCTGCTGGCAATATTATTCCATCTTCTACTGGTGCCGCAAAAGCTGTTGGCAAGGTTATCCCTGCATTAAATGGCAAATTGACAGGTATGGCTTTCCGTGTTCCGACATTGGATGTATCTGTTGTTGACTTGACTGTTAACTTGAAAAAGGCTGCCACCTATGAAGAGATTTGCGCTGCTATGAAAAAGGCATCAGAAGGTGAACTCAAAGGTATTTTAGGCTACACCGAAGATGCCGTTGTGTCTTCAGACTTCTTAACAGACTCTCGCACATCTATCTTTGATGCTAAAGCCGGTATTCAGTTGACACCTACTTTTGTAAAAGTTGTTAGCTGGTATGACAATGAGTGGGGTTATTCTAATAAAGTATTAGACCTCGTTGCTCACATGGCTAAAGTAAACGGCTAATCACAAAACAACAAACCCTCTTGCATAACACCAAGGGGGTTCTGTTTTTTTAGAAATAAGGAAAATTAAATGACAGAATATAAAAACATTAACGATTTAGGCGATTTGAATGGCAAAGTAGCAATGCTTCGTGCAGACCTAAACGTACCTATGGATGAAAACTTTCATGTTACCAACACTGCTCGTATTGATCGCACAGTCCCAACCATCAAAGCTTTAATGGACAAAGGAGCCAAAGTTGTGGTTGTTTCTCACTTTGGTCGCCCTGAAGGAAAAGGAGATATGAAAAATTCTCTTTCTCATGTTGCTCCGGAGTTGGAAAAATCTTTGGGCAAACATGTTGTGTTTGTTGATGACTGTATTGGTCCAAAGGTAGAAGAAGCTGTTAAAAATATGAGAGCAGACGAGGTTTTGCTCTTGGAGAATTTGCGTTTTTACAAAGAAGAAAAGAAAGGTGATGAAGCTTTTGCCAAAGAGTTGGTAAAACCCGCTGATGTATACATTTCTGATGCATTTTCTACAGCTCACAGAGCTCATGCTTCTATGGTCGCCGCCGTAAAAGAACGCCCCTCCGCTTTTGGTTTGCTCATGGCAGAAGAAGTTGACGCTCTTTCTCGTGGTTTGAACAATCCTGAGCGTCCGTTGATGGCTATTGTTGGTGGCTCCAAAGTAGACACCAAACTTGACCTCTTAAACAATTTGGTTAAGAAAGTAGACAAATTGGTAATCTCTGGCGGTATGGCTCACACATTTTTGCGTGCTAAAGGCTACAATGCTGTCAATGAGGCCAATTCTTTGGTTCAGATGCATATGTTAGATACTGCAAAAGAAATCATGGCCACCGCAGAGGCCAACAACTGTGAGATTATTTTGCCGGTAG
The DNA here is from genome assembly GCA_015062305.1 of Alphaproteobacteria bacterium. Taxonomy (GTDB): domain Bacteria; phylum Pseudomonadota; class Alphaproteobacteria; order RF32; family CAG-239; genus CAZU01. The sequence continues at coordinate 46,238 of SUUX01000002.1, read as the reverse complement.
ATGTTGTTGCCTCAAAAGAGTTTAAACCTATGGCAGAGCATAAAACAGTTGCTTTAGATGATATCCCTGCTGAGGGTTGGAGTTTGCTTGATGTTGGCGAAAAAACCATCGCTGCAATTTGTGCAAAACTTGAAGAATGCAAGACCTTGGTTTGGAATGGTCCTTTGGGTGTGTTTGAGATGAAACCTTTTGACAATGCAACTAATAAAGTTGCAGAAAAAGCTGCAGAGCTAACTCAAGCCGGCAAGTTGGTCTCCGTTGCCGGAGGCGGCGATACTGTTTCTGCTTTGGCCAATGCCGGAGTAAAAAACAAGTTCTCATATATTTCTACTGCCGGAGGAGCTTTCCTCGAATGGATGGAGGGCAAAGAGCTTCCAGGAGTTGTGGTTTTGAAAAAATAATCAAAATCAGCATAAAAAAAGAGGTGCTAATCTGCACCTCTTTTTTTTACTTATCCAGCCTTAGCAATGTTCTTGCGGCCAGACCTTGGCTTTTTGCAAGTAGTCACAGCTTTGTCACTGCTGTTTGGTTCGCAAGGAGACATATTCCAAATGTTTTCGGCATAATCCATCACGGCTCTATCAGATGTAAACTTGCCGATACGAGCAACATTATACAGAGCCTTTTTCGCCCAAGTATCCTTATCCTTAAAGTCTTTTTCAACTTCTGCCATCTTCTTATCAAAGGCCTCTAGGTCTGCCAAAACAAAGAAGTAGTCACGATTAACCAATTCCTCAAAAATTGGCTTAAATAGCAACACATAATCTTTTTCACAGAACATATTAGAATTTACGGCATTAAGAATTCTCTTAATATAATTATTGTTTTCGTAAATCGCACGAGGATTATATGTTGGGCGTTTTTCATGAACTTGTTGCTCTGTTAAACCAAACAGATAGAAGTTTTCATCGCCTACTTCTTCTCTAATTTCAATATTTGCTCCGTCAAGAGTACCTATTGTCAAGGCGCCATTCAGCGCAAATTTCATGTTTCCTGTTCCACTCGCTTCAAAACCTGCTGTAGAAGACTGAACACTCAAATCTGCCGCCGGAATCAAAATTTCTGCCAAAGATACTTTGTAATCTGGCACAAATACCACCTTCAACAAGTTATTCACTCTCGAATCATTGTTCACAACATCTGCAACATTATTAATCAGCTTAATAATCAATTTTGCAAAATTATAAGACGGAGCTGCTTTTCCTGCAAAAATATATGTTTTTGCAACAGCCGGTCTCACATTATCTTTTATTATATCCAGATAATCACCAATAACTTGCAATATTGTCATTAGCTGACGCTTATATTCGTGTATACGTTTTGCATGCACAATATACATACTATCCGGATTAATCATTGTTCCGGTAACCTTAAATATATGTTGAGCCAACCTTTGTTTGTTGCTGGTTTTAACATCTTGAAAAGCTTTCATGAATTTCTTATCACCAACAAATTCTTCAAGGTTTCTCAGCTCCGTCAAATCTGTAACCCAGGTATTGCCGATTTTGGATGTTACCAAATCTGCCAAAGCTGTATTTGCATGCAACAACCAACGCCTTGGTGTAATACCATTTGTCACATTAGAGAATTTTTCAGGCCACAGTTCATAAAACTCTGGCACCAAATCTGTCTTAATCAAATTTGAGTGAATTTCGGCAACACCATTAACAGAAAAAGAGCCGACAATACTAAGGTTTGCCATTCTGATTATTTGGTTGTTTCCTTCGCCAAAGACAATCGCAACCTTGTCCAATTTAGCTCTGTCATCTCCAAAACGAGAGCGAGCAAAATCCATAAATCTGCGATTTATCTCATAGATAATTTGTAGGTGTCGAGGCAGCATTCTACCAATGATTCTTGCAGGCCAGGTTTCTAGTGCTTCAGGCAACAAGGTATGATTGGTATAAGCAAATACTTTTGTTGTTATATCCCAAGCATCTTCCCATTCTTGTCCATGAACATCAACCAACATACGCATCATTTCTGCAATTGCTATAGCCGGATGAGTATCATTCAGCTGAATTACAACGGTCTCCGGAAGCTTGCTGAAGTCATCACTTTTTTCCAAAAATCTGCGCAAAATATCTTGAATAGCGCAAGATGCAAAAAAGTATTGTTGTTTTAGGCGCAACTCTTTGCCCGATTCTACAGCATCTGACGGATACAAAACCTTAGATATTGTTTCGGTCTCAATTTTTTCTTTCATGGCTTCTATATAGCCACCTTCGTTAAATATGTTAATATCTAACTCGTCATCTGTTTTTGCCGAGAACAAACGTAGATAGTTTACAGACTTGCCTGCATATCCTACAACAGGAAAATCAAATGGTACTCCATACAATGTTTTGGTATTCATCCAAACAAAGCTTTTTTGCCCGTTGGGATTATCCAATACCTCTACATCACCATATATTGGAATTTTTACGATTCTATCATGTCTGGCAAATTGCCATGGAGAATTTTCACCCAACCAACTATCAGCTTGTTCAATTTGATACCCATTTTCAAATTTTTGCTTAAATAAGCCAAATTTATAATCAATTCCATATCCAAAACCCGCTAAGCCCAAAGAGGCCATAGAGTCCAAATAACAGGCAGCTAAGCGCCCCAAACCTCCATTTCCAAGAGCTGGGTCATATTCTGCATCAAAAATTTCTTCCAATGAAAAATTCGGAAAACCATCTATTTGAATGTTTTTTATAATATCAAACAAGCCCAAGTTGTGCAGGTTGTTTTCCAAAGAACGTCCAATCAAATATTCAATTGAAAGATAATAGATTCTTTTAGAGTTACAACGATTATAGCGAGCAATGGTTTCATACATTTTATCCATTGCAAACTCTCTTACAGCCAAAGATATTGCTTCCAGAGCTTCCTCTTTTGTCAGCTCACAGGTGCGTTTGCCGATAAAATATTTTATATAGTGCTCTATAGACACCTTAAGACGGGCACGGTCAATTTCATTTATGATAGTTGAGCCTTTGTTCACTTTTCACACTCCTGTTTGGGTAAAATACTAGTTTATCCCAAGCCTAAAGAAAATTGTTTGAAATAAGGTTAATAATATAATGCTTTTTTTTTAAGTTTATAAGTTTGTTAGATTATTTAAAGAAATATTCTTGTAAAAAAAGTCATTTGTAATATAATCCCGACAAATAATTTTATTTTTTCTTGAGGTATAAACATGAAACAACGTTTTCTGGCCGGAGTTGCCACTGTAGCTATTCTTACGATGTCTGCTTCCGCTTCTGCACAAAATATATTTGAGGCATTGAGCCAAACATATAACACAAACCCAACACTGCAAGCTCAAAGAGCATATCTGCGTAGTGTTGATGAAAATGTTGCATTAGCCAAATCCGGATATCGTCCAACCATCGCATTGGTCGGATCATATAGTGATAGTTCTAACGAAGTAGAAAACAATAATGTTTCTTCAGATAATGATTATGATACTCAAACTATTGCCGCAAAAATATCACAACCGTTGTTTAGTGGCTTTTCAACCGTAAATTCCGTAAAGTCAGCAGATCAAGCCGTACGAGCAGAACAAAACAATCTATACAATGTTGAGCAGTCTGTGTTTTTAGATGCATCTACAGCATATTTGGATGTTGTTAGAGATATGGCAATTGTTGAGCTTCAGAAAAACAATGAAAAACTTCTAAAAAAGCGTTTAGATGAAACCAGACAGCGCTTCAATGTTGGTGAAGTTACCCGCACAGATGTATCACAAGCCAAGGCCAGATATTCTCAAGCAAAATCTGATAGAATTTCTTCCGAGGGAACCTTGGAGGCTTCAAAAGCAGTATACACCAAAATAATTGGAACAGCTCCTGAGACCCTTGATGATCCTACATCTATAAAAGATTTTCTGCCATCAAGTTATGATGAAGCTTTGGGTGTTGCCCTTAAAAATAATTATTCAATTAGACAGGCTCGTCATTTATTCAATGCCAAAGGATACGAAGTATATGCCAACACAGGAGCTCTGTTTCCTCAGTTGAGCTTTGATGCATCTGCTTCCAAAGTTGAAAATAGCAATGACAATCATTTGGTTGGCGATACAACAACAGAAGGTGTTGAATGGGGGTTAAACCTTAATGTTCCTTTATATGATGCTGGTGCAAATAGAGCCAAAATTCGTCAAAGCAAACACCAAAAATGGCAGGCTCAAGAAATTGTTTTGGAAACAGAACGTGCAGTAAAGGCAACAGTTTCTAGTGCATGGGAATATATGAAGTCTAATGAGAGCAAAATCTTCGCCATCAAAGATCAAGTTAAAGCAAATAAAATTGCTCTTGAAGGTGTTCAAAAAGAAGAGGCTCTAGGAAATCGTACGATTCTCGATGTTTTAGATGCATATCAAGAATTGCTCAATTCTAATGTAAATGAAGTAAAAGCTAGACGAGATTATTACGTATCTGCAATGCAATTGCTTCTCTCAATGGGCAGATTAACCGCCAAAGACCTCAAACTTGGAGTGGATTTATATGATGCCAAAGAGTTTTATAAAGACACAAAAGGTAAATGGTTGTCGCTTAATTAGCAATATTTCGCATAAATCTGCAAAAGGCACTTGATATCGCTGTATTTTTGTGTAAACTAATTCCAAAGTTAATAATTAGGAACGTAAAAATGGCAGACGAAAACAATCAAGAAATGGCTATGGAAGATATTTTGTCTTCTATCAAGAATATCTTGGAGGAAGATCAATTGTCCTCAGCAGATATAGAAAATGCTGTTGCAACAGAAACCCCTATTATATCCGAAGATGAAGAAGATGATGATGTGTTAGAGCTATCTCCGGATATGCGCTTTGCTGAATCTTCCATTAATGAGCAACCCAACAACAAAACGGAAGATCTTGATTTGGACAAAGAGCTGTCAGACGTAACGTTGCCCGAGATTAAAACTATTTCTGATACCCAAGATGCTTCAGATATATCATCTGGCGTCAGTATAGGTAGTGAAGACTTCGATTCTGATCCTTTCTATGAAGAGGAAGAAGGTTGGCATGATGAAATAGAAGAACCGATTTCTTCAAAAGAAGATGATACCCAAACCTTCTCTTCAGATGTTGAGGAGGAGCCTAAAACCATACAAGAGCAAGCGCCTCAAGAGATTGTGGAGATTATTGCTGAGCCAGAAACAGAACAAGAGCCGGAACCAGAACCGGAACAAGAGCCAGAAACAGCGTTTGAGGCCGAGCCTGAGACAAATATTGTAGAACCAGTTCATGAAACACAATCAGAGCCAGAGATGAAAGAGGAGCAAGAGCCCGACGCTTCCGCCAGCATCATTAGTAGTTTTGCCAAAATATTTTCTCACGAAGAAAAATCAGAGCATACTATTCGAACCGCAGCTCCATCGGTAATCAATTTGGGAGACGGAAGTAAGACCATTGAAGAAGTTGTGGCATCTGTTGTAAAACAAATTATCGGAGAAGAGGTTTCTATACACTGGCAAGATGGCTTAGATTATGATGTTTTAGCCAGAGAAGAAATTGCTCGCCAGACATCTCAATGGGTAGAAAAAAATCTTCCTGCTCTGGTTGAAAAAATAATTAAACAAGAAATTGAACGAGTGATGGCAAAGGTTGGCAGTAATCAATAACCATTGTGCTGACCTAAAATCTCTTATGCCCCCGAGGAAAACCTTGAGGGCTTTTTGTCTCAAAAGAAGTTATCATTAATATGGAATAGAGAAATGTTAGAGAAAAATTATAATCCTAAAGATTTTGAAGAAAGAATATATAACGATTGGGAAAAATCAGGTGACTTTGTGCCGGACATGAGCAAAAATGCTGAAGCTTATGCCGTAGTAATTCCTCCTCCTAATGTAACAGGTGTTTTGCACATGGGGCACGCTTTAGATGATACACTGCAAGATATTCTAATCCGTTATAATCGTATGTTAGGCAAAAAAGTTCTGTGGCAACCTGGTACAGACCACGCAGGTATCGCAACTCAAATGGTTGTAGAAAGAAATTTAGCTAAAGAAGGCATTAGTCGCCATGATTTAGGCAGAGAGAAATTTATAGAAACAGTATGGAAATGGAGAGAGCAATCCGGAGGAACAATTTGTAAACAGTTACGCCGTTTGGGAGCTTCTTGCGACTGGACACGTGAACGTTTCACCATGGATGAAGGATTATCTCGTGCTGTTCGTAAGATTTTTGTAAGTTTATACAAAGATGGCCTCATTTACAAAGCCAAAAAATTGGTCAACTGGGATTCCAAGTTTATGACCGCAGTCTCTGATCTTGAGGTTGTCCAAAAAGAAACTGTTGGCAAAATGTATTATTACAAATATCCAATAGAAGGAAGCTCAAATGAATTTGTTCATATTGCCACAACCAGACCGGAAACCATGTTTGGTGATACAGCTGTTGCTATTAGCAAAGACAATCAGAAATTAAAACACCTGATTGGCAAAAATGCTATTTTGCCTATTGTAAACCGTGCAATACCAATTATTGCAGATGACCATGCCGACCCTGAAAAAGGAACCGGAGCTGTAAAAATTACGCCGGCGCATGATTTCAATGATTTTGAGGTTGGCAAGCGTCACAATCTTCCTCTCATAAACATCTTAAACGAAGATGCTACCTTAAATGAGAACACTCCTTTCTCCGGTATAGATACCCAAACAGCACGCAAGTTAACTATCGAAAAACTTGAAGCCCTGGGTCTAATGGAAAAAATAGAAGATCACCCAATGGTCATACCTTATGGAGATCGTTCTGGTGTGGTTATTGAACCCTTAATGACAGACCAATGGTTTGTAGACGCTCCTGTTTTGGCCAAAGAAGCCATTAGAGTTGTAGAAGAAGGAGAAATGGAGTTTGTTCCAAAATCTTATGAAAAAACATACTTTGAATGGATGAGAAATATTCAGCCATGGTGTATTTCTCGTCAACTTTGGTGGGGGCATCAAATGCCAATCTGGTATGGTCCGGATGGAGAAATATTCTGCGAAGAAAATGAGGCAGAAGCTCAAGCCGCAGCCGACAATCACTATGGTAAACCGGTAGAACTAACCAGAGAAACAGACGTTCTCGATACATGGTTTTCTTCTGGCTTGTGGGCATTTTCGACATTAGGTTGGCCGGAAAACACCGAATATTTAAAAACATTTTATCCGACCTCAGTATTAGTAATCGGATTTGATATCATTTTCTTTTGGGTAGCCAGAATGATGATGATGAGCATGTATATGATGAAACAGGTTCCATTCCGCAAGGTTTATATTCATGGCTTGGTAAGAGATGAAAAAGGACAAAAAATGTCCAAATCAAAAGGTAATACAGTGGATCCGATGGAAACCATAGAAACCTACGGAGCAGATGCTCTTCGCTTCTTTATGGCCGCAATGGAAACTCAGGGAAGAGATGTAAACATGAGTGAATCTCGCATTGCCGGATATCGTAATTTTGCAACCAAATTATGGAATGCCGCACGTTTTGGAGAGATGAATGACTGCAAGTTGAACTCCCTCTTTAATCCTGATGCTTGCCAATATCCAACCAATAAGTGGATTATTGCCAAAGCCAGAGAAGCTACCAAACAAGTAACAGACAGTTTGAATAGTTTTCGCTTTTCGGATGCTGCAAATGCTGTATATCAGTTTGTTTGGGGGGCTTTCTGTGATTGGTATATCGAGATGAGCAAGCCGATATTTTATGGCCAAAACGAGCAAGCAAAGTCAGAGACCAGATCTGCATTTGCGTGGGTTTTAGATAGAATTTTGATTATTTTGCATCCGTTTATGCCATTTATAACCACAGAACTATGGAACAATACAGCTCAAAGAGATTGTAAATTGCTTCACGCTTCATGGCCAACAGCTGAAAATATTGATACCGAAGCTCTCAATAATATAGATTGGAGCATAGATTTAATTTCTGCTATTCGCTCTTTGCGAGCAGAAATGAATTTGCCTGCATCTGCAAAACTGACAATATTTATCAAAGGTGCTTCTGCCTTATCAAAACAGCAGATAGTAACTTTTCATGATATTGTATGTTCTCTTGCTAGATTAGAGCAAATAGAAGCCTATGAGGGAGATATTTCTTCAGATATGGTTCAGACCGTATTTAGAGAGGCAACCATATTGCTTCCTCTCAAAGGGGTTGTTGATTTTGCCGCAGAAAGAGAACGCTTGAATAAGGAGCTTGAAGCCCTAAATAAAAACCTTGATGGTTATGCTCGCAAGCTAAATAACCCTAGTTTTATAGAGAGAGCGCCAATAGCCGTTGTCGAAGAAGAAAAACGACGTCAGGCAGAGGCACTTGAAAACAAAGCCAAAGTTGTAGAGGCGCTGAATAGAATAGCAAATCTCTAATAAATAAAGACCTGCTTAGTATAACTAAGCAGGTCTTTCCAATTAACGAATACGTTTTCCATCGTTTGCAATAATAGTCTGAAATCCATTATTGTTAACCGCAGAAAAGGTATAAGCGTAGCCATCTTTTACTTTCAGAGGTTTAATATCGTTTCCCTCAAAAACAACTTTTCCTTCATGAATCAAATAATCTTTACCAGATACGTCAACCACAGCGCAATTAGAAAACATATCACTCCATTTTAGCGATGCTCTCGTAAACAAAAGCTTGTTGTTTTTAGCAGAAACAATGAAATAACCAGATGCCTTTTTGCCTTTCAATTGAGGTCTGTAGGCGATAATTCCACCAACCAGTTTCACATCAACTTCAGATGTTTCATATTCTCGCAACACAACACCATCTTCCGATAATATATCTACATGAGATTTATAAATCGACTGTGTCACCCAAAATCTGACAGGACAAAAGCAAGAACTAAGATTCCAGATGTTGCTATACATACAAGGAATCACTGGTCGCAATAAAGAATCTTCAATAAGCACCACTCCCCACAAGCCATTTTCATTTTGTACTTTCATGTAGTCTGCACTGTATAAATTGTCAACATTTACAGACTTAAAATATGCACAATCGTGAATAATATGAAATCTTCCAAGCACCAAAGAAGCCTTTTGTGTTTGATCATTTACCAGATATGCACCAATAGGCACACTCTCAGATGGCTTGGTTAAATAGATAACTCTATCAAACTCAAACGGAACCATGATTTCCGAATTGCGTCTGACGACACCAAATTTGTTTTCATCCAGCATTTGCACAACATGTAGTCTATATCCGCAAATAGCTTGCTTAGATGTCCTTATATCCAAAGGCAAATAAGTTTTTTTCTTTTTTAAAAAATTAAAAAAGCCCATAGCATAATATTTATATAATTAATAATTCCAAATTCTCAGCGAAGATATACGCAAAAAAAACATAATGCAAGTACTAAAATACATTGCAGCTATTGTAAGTATATAATTTTTGGGTTTAGTTAACTTTTACACACCTGTAATAATAACCACATCCAGGTTCATCACATTTTTCCAATTCTTCATTTTCACCGGAGCAATGCGTAACCGTCAAATCATATCCGGGACACTTATCAGCACAAGTCTCATATGTTTGTTTTTTATCAACAACTCTGGCGGCTGTATAATCCTGCCATTCAGTAATATGTCTAACCCTAGCATTCGCTGTTCCAACAAACACCAATAGCCCCAAGATAACAAAGAATGTCTTTTTCATGTTATTGCCTTTCATAAAACTACATATCCATTATAAAATTAAAAAGTTAATGTATTGCAAAGAAAACATAAATGATTTACATTTAGCAAGAAAAGAAATGAGAGCAATATGGTTATACATTCGCCGCCAGGCAAGTCTTGAACCCGAACGCCGCAAACTATGGTTTCCGGTTGTTTTTGCGATGGGTATCGGTGTCTATTTTGGTCTCCCTATAGAACCATCAAAATGGATAACTTTGTTTATATTAGAATTATTATTAGTCTTAGCCTTTGTTTTTCGCTTCAGACCTCATATTTTAAAGTTTATTATGTGGTGCGGAATTTTCTTTATAGGTTTTGCATGGACCCAAGTCCACAGTCTGCACATGGCAATCCAAACAAAGTCAACCATGCCATTGGGCAGCAAGCAGTATATATCTGCACAAATAAAAAACATAGATTTTAACCACAAAAATAATCTAAGGTTAACTTTAAATAATATCAAAAATTTTGACGATAAGCCAATAGAGGGAATTTTTCGTGTATCATTACCAAATAAGGATCAACAATTTTATACGGGGCAATGTGTTGAGCTAATTGCCACATTTTTTCCTCTGTCACCTACACCCATAGTTGGCGGTTACCAATTTGACCGTAGCAATTTTTTCAAAGGGCTTTCCGGTACCGGTTTTGCCAATAGCAGAGTTTTACCGGTTGAATGCAGTCAAAAACCATCATTAGCACAACAATATAAAAATCATATTCATCAAATTCGCCACAGAATTATCCAAAAAATCGATCAAGAACTTCCTTTTACAGAGGCTTCTGTTGCATCAGCTCTCATTGCCGGAGAGCAGGGGCGCATACCATCTTTACAAATGCAACAATATAGAGATTCTGGTTTGTCTCATTTCTTGTCCATATCTGGTCTACACATGAGCCTGATAACAGCCCTAATGTTTTTTTCTATCCGATTCTTTTTAGCTTTTTTTCCTAAAATATCACTTCGCATAAATGCCAAAAAAATTTCTGCCCTCTTTGCTATTTTTGTCAGTTTTAGTTATTTGCTCATTTCCGGAGTAGCTATACCCGCTCAAAGAGCATTTATTATGACATTTATAGTTTTGTTGGGGGTTTTATTCAATCGTCAGGCTATTTCTATGTACACAATTGCGTGGGCGGCAGTATTGATTCTTATCATAAGTCCAGACGCGCTGGTTAGCGCAAGTTTTCAAATGTCTTTTTCTGCAGTAATAGCTCTGATAGCCTTTTATGAACGTTTCGCCAAGTCGATAAACAGCTGGTTTTTCCAAAGCCAAACATCAAAGTTGATTACTGTGATAAAAGCAATTTTTGCATATCTTATAGGTATAATAATTGCTGATTTTGTAGCTAGTATTGCAACATTACCATTCGTTATATATCATTTCAATCGTGTTGCGTTATACACTACCTTAGCCAATTTTTTATCAGGACCGATAATCGGTTTTGTTATCATGCCTTTTGTTTTATTTTCACTTGTTCTAATGCCTTTAGGGTTGGCGTCTGTTCCTTTGCAGATATGTGGCTTAGGAATACATTTGGTAAATACTGTAACAGCATGGGTTAGCTCAATAGAAGGGGCAACAATTTCTATTTTATCCATGCCTTTTTGGGGTTTGTTGTGTATAATATTCGGAGCGCTTTGGTTATGTATATGGCAGCGCCAATGGCGTTTATGGGGATTGTTGGGAATAGCCATAGGGGTTTTGAGTTTTTCTTGTGCTAAAAATCCCGATATTCTCATTTCCGCCGATTCTAAACTAATAGCTCTAAAAGATGAACACAATAATATGGTGATACTACCATGCAGAGGTCAACAATTTATCAAACAAATATGGCTTGAAAAGACCGCTTCACCTTCTTTAACAACGGCTCAAAAGGATTTGTTGCAACAAATTTTAAAAGGAGAAACAACAGAACCACGATGGCTGGATTTGAAATGCCAAAATGAAGTATGTATTTATAAAGATAAAATTAAAATCACATCTCAAAATCAAATATTTTTACAAAACAAATTGCTTAATGCTGATAATAATCAGGCCTCATCCATTTATATACACAATGAACCTGTGCTTGTAACTGTCGGAGAAAACACAGGAAAACGTCTCTGGAATGTGAGTAAATAATTTTTTTCACAAACCTCGTTGCATAAAAATTAGTGCTGATATACCTTTCATATCAACAACTAATTATTCTTCCTAACTTTAAATTTTTATAATTATGAGATTGAATGATGTAAAGATTGAAATTAGCCAGCAGCCTATTCAAGAGATTCAGGTTGATGCGTATTTGTTGCCTTATTTTTCTCATCATGTAAATCCCGGTGAGGAGCGTTGGGCTGTTGAGTTGAGTGGCGCCAAAGGAGTTCGCAATTTTATTGAGTATCGCTTGCGACGTCAAATTAACAACGACCCTCTTCATTTGGGGCACGTTCTTGTTGTTCCGTCAGGCGGAGGAAAATCCAAGTATATTGCAAATCTTGTTTGCCGCTGTACTACTGACGATGCAAAAAGCAAGAGAGACCATAAAGATTGCAACCAAGAAGCAGTTGCTAGTGCCATACGTAGATCATTGATACGCTTTTTAGCTATATCAAATCAGTATGACATCAAGACAATAGCAATGCCTGCACTTTGTGTCGCTGATGGTTTTTTGGCTGTAGATTTCTTTAATATTGTCAAAGATGTGTTAAACGGCTTCTCCGGTGAACACAGTATTGAAGAAATCTATATCACTGCAGATGATGAGGTGCAACTTATGCGTTATCTCCATATTTTGGAGGCATAGTCTTTATTGTCTGTATAATTCAAAAAAAGAAAGCTCCGAAAATTCGGAGCTTTTTTTTAATAGGCATTTCCTTGCCCGTCGAAATTGGTGTTTTTCACGGCTTTATCTGTTGCAAAATCGCCGGTTCTTTCAACTGTTTTTCCAAAACTATCTAAAAAGCTATCAAAATAATGGTTGTCGTATAGCCATTTTCCACCGTATGCTAAGCCGCCCAAAACAACCAAAATCATAAGTCCTTTCATTTATCTTCTCCTTTAAAAATATTCACCAAATTATATGATGAAATCTTAAAATATTTTCGTTAACAATATATTAGCAAAACTATAATAAACAAAAACAATAACCATACAAGAGGAATTAGAAATGTTATTTAAGTTTGTGCAGTTTGTTTTTATTGCTTTATTTTTAGTCGGGTGTAGCGATGCATCACAAAGCGGAGCTGCTAGCCAAGCTCCACAAATTCGTTCAGATAAAATTTATTATTTTTATCAGACAAGTTGTCCGCATTGTCACCATGCTTTGGCTTATATTAAACAAAAACATCCTAGTTTAAATATCGAAAAAATAAACATTGCCAACAAGGCTGGATTTGATAAATTTTTGCGTTGCGCTCAAAAGTTCCATCTTACAGATGGCAATTTAGGCACTCCGTTATTTTGCATGGGCGATAGATACATCATGGGGTGGTCTACAGAAAACCAAGCTAAGTTTGATGAATATGCCAAGCCTTTTCAATAATAATCAACGATTTAACAAACAAGTTATATAACGATATTGACAACAGATACTTATATATCTTAATATAAGCATAACAATAGTAATAAGAAGGAATTTAGTTTAAAAGAAATGTCTCCCGTATATATGTATATAATCAATCTAGGATTGGTTTTTTTCTTGGTTTTTGCCAATGCTTTTTTCGTAGTTTCCGAGTTTTCAATTGTCAAGATACGCCGCACAAAGCTTGAAGAACTGGCGCACATGGGCAGTCGCAGAGCCAAAATTGCCCTAAAAATAAACGACCAACTCAACACCTATCTGAGTGCTATTCAGCTAGGCATTACCATCGCATCTCTAGGTCTTGGTTGGATTGGTGAGCCTGCCGTCTCCAAGCTTTTAGAAGAGATTTTTGGTTCGCTAATTAGCGAAAACCCTGTCGTGTTGCACTCTGTTAGCTTTGGTATAGCATTTTCTTTTATTACCTTGCTACACGTTGTATTGGGCGAGCTTGTCCCTAAGTCTTTAGCAATTCAATCAACCGAAAAATATGTTTTAGCCATAGCTCCGGCGCTATATATGTTTAATCGCATTTTTGCCCCCTTTATTTGGGTGTTTGACCATGTATCAATTGGTATACTTCGCCTTATGGGAGCAAAACCGGCAGATGAAAATGAAAATGCACACTCTGAAGAAGAAATCAAAATTATCATAGATGCTTCTCAAAAAGGAGGCGTAATTGATGAAACAGAAGGTGAAATTATTCAAAATGCCATTGAATTTTCAGAAATTTGCGCTCATGAGATTATGGTGCCTCGCCAAGACATCAAATGCATATACCAAAACAGCAGCAACGAAGAAGTCTTGGAGTTCATCAAAAAGAACCACCACACTCGGTTTCCTTTGTGTGACAAAGACAGAGATCATATTATTGGTATGATTCATATCAGAGATATAATAGAGCGTAATAACGAACGCAATGACAAAGACTTTTTGGTCAAGATTTCTCGTAAGATATTATTTGTTCCGGAGAACAAGTCTATATCAGAGATTTTGCACGAGATGATGTCAAAAAGAATTCACATGGCTGTTGTTGTTGATGAATACGGTGGCACAGCGGGGCTTCTGTCAATGGAAGATATTCTGGAAGAGCTTGTTGGCGATATCTTAGATGAGCACGATGCTCCAGTATGTGAACCCATCAAAAAGATAGATGAATGTAATTGTGAGTTTGAGGGAACATATCTTATTGAAGATGCTTTTGATTGTATGGATCTGCCTGAGGTGGAACATGAAGAAAGTACCATTGGCGGATATGTCTTTGGACTTTTGGGCAGAGAGCCCAAGGTTGGAGACAAAGCAGAAGATGAATTTTGTTTTTACGAGGTGTTGAGTGTTGACAATATGCGCATAACCCGTGTCAAGGCTCAAACTAAACCTCGTCCCAAGAGCGAAGATGATATAGACGATTAAAAAGAAGCTCCTCTACAGGAGCTTCTTTTTCAACTTTAGTTTTTTTATTTCATTTTTTGTAGGGAGATCAACTCTAGTGGATTCTACAATTTTTTGAATAGCTTTATCATATATAACGTCATTTATATCTGCTTTAGCTAAATAATCCCATGTTTGGTTTCTAAATTTCACAAAACATTCAGCCAATAGCCAAGCGGCAGCCATTTGCACATAATATTTGTCACTATCTACAAGTCTTGTTTTATCTAAAATTTTTGCAATATAATCTTCTTCAACAAAGAAATTTATCAATATAACCAAAGCAAAGCGTTGATAATATTCTTTGTCAGAAGCCAAATATATCTGTAATTTTTCCCATACGGCACTTTTATTTTGTTTTACAAATTTCAATCCGCAACAAAAACTGTCGCAAACAGACCAATTATCAATAAGTTCAACAAATTTTTCCACCTCTTTCCAATTGTTCATATCTTTTGTTTGTAACCCTATTATCATGCCTTTTAACAAAATTTCTTCCATAAATAGCAACTTATCAGGCCACACAAAGTCTTTTTCATTTTTGGTAATTTCTTTGGCTTTTTTTCTCAATATTGGGATCCTTACGCCCAATACATTACTAATATTTGGCAATAAAGATGAAGCAAATTTCTGATATCTTTCATCAGCCAAGCTTTTTAGCATATTTCTAATATTATATTTCATAAATATCTCTTTCAGAATATATAAAATTATCAAATTTTCTTTTATAAAAGTCAACAATTTGCTTTTAGATATATAAAAGCTTGATTTTATTTTTTTTTGTGATATATACAGCACCATGAAGGTCTTATTGTGTCAATTTTTAGAAGAGTTTATATGCATTTGTGGTCTACATATGTATCAGACGAATAAGACCTTTTTTTAGAATGCTAATAAACAAAAATAAACCAGAAGTTATGAAAAGATTACGTTTTAATGAGCAAAACTTGCTCTATTCCGAGGCAAGCTTAGTTGCACCTTTAGGTTTTCAATTTATCAAAATTACAAAATCTGAAGCAGCAAAGTTTAAGAATGAGGACTATCTTGATTGGAGTGATATCCTTTCAAAATATGGTCAGACAAATCTTCTCCAAGAGGGCGAATACTACGAAGGCTACATCCTAAGACCAAGTGCCAACGGCGCTGAGGTAAATCACCTCTGTGGCAAGCTTTCAGTAGAAAGAGATGCTTCTCAAATAAAATGGAAGTTAAGCTTTGAAAAAGAAGCCTTTGCTAATCAAACGCTTCTTCACGTGGATGGCAAATTACGCAAATTATGGTCTTTCTTTCGAGCAAAGATAGAACCTTCGCTACGAGACAGGATAATCGCGTCTTTTGCGCAAGATGCAGCATACGTAGAAGTAAGCTTTGATGAGTATGATGAACTTCGCACTCATCTTGGCCTATACGCTTTCAAGAGGTATTTTACAGAAGTCTGAAACTTTAATCAAAACTTCAACTGAAGCTGCACTCCCAAAAGGATTGCAGCTTCTTTTTTTATCCAGATAAAATCATTGCTTTTTTGTATTTTTTCCGCTAGATTCCAGTTATAATAAATATACATTGGAGAGTAGATGAAAATATTAGTTGGACTAAGTGGGGGCGTTGATTCTTCGGTTGTTGCGTGTTTGTTACATGATGCCGGACACGAGGTTATCGGAGCCACTATGTCTATTTGGCACAAAGATATGGCTATTAATATGCCTGTAGGTGCCAAGTCCTGTTTTTCTCCTCACGAAGAACAAGATATCGCTTCTGCCCGCAATTTGTGTCAAAAATTAGGCATTCCATATCACGTCATAGATTGCACAGAACAATACCAAAAAATTGTTTTATCCAATTTCAAGTCAGAATACCTTCAAGGGCGCACCCCTAATCCATGTGTTGTTTGCAATTCCAAGATAAAATTTGATGCTTTACCTCTATCTGCCCAAGCGCAAGGCATTGAATTTGATAAATTTGCAACCGGACACTATGCAAAAGTATCTTACAATCCAATCACCAATAGATATTGTCTGCAAAAGGCTCAAGATTGTCAAAAAGATCAAAGCTATTTTCTCTATCGTTTGCAACAAGAACAATTGCAGCGTATTCTCATGCCGCTAGGAGAGTATAGCAAAGATGACGTTAGGGCAATTGCACGCAAATATGGCCTAGATGTCAGTGACAAGCCAGATAGCCAAGACTTTTATTCTGGCGACATCAACGATATTTTGCAAGTTGAACCCCAAAAGGGTAATTTTGTTGATAAAAATGGCAAAATACTTGGGCAACATCAAGGAATCTGGAATTTTACCATTGGGCAACGCCGAGGGTTAGGAATTAGTGCAGACAGACCTCTATACGTTGTTGCCATAAACAAAGATAGTAATGAGGTAGTGTTAGGTTATGATGAAGATTGTCAACGCCAATCCCTAATAGCTTCAAACTGGTCATGGCTCTCTGTCGCAAATCTGGATGCAAAACAAGAAGTATACATCAAACTCCGTTCATCACAATCGGCTTTTGAGGCCGAATATACCGCATTATCTGAGGGTAGGGCGCAACTAAACTTTACAAGCCCTCAAAAGGCCATTGCCTCCGGCCAGTCGGTGGTATTATATGATGCCAATGGATATGTTTTGGGCGGTGGTATTATAGAAAGCTCCAAATAGATTTTCTGCGTTAATTATAGATGTTGCTAGCGTCCAAAAAACGTGTTAAAATGCAACATTCATCAAAACAAAATGCACCGACCAAAGTAAGATAAAACATTTAAACTTTTGGAGTTGGACTATGTTAACTATTAAAAAAGCAAAAGCATTAATACAAGAGCTAAAAGAAAAAGAAATAACTTTAGGAAGAAAAGCGGAAACGTGGTTTACTTATGAAAATCATGTCATGACGGCGGCCAATATTGCCAAAACAATAGCTTCAAAGATTCCTGGGATGAATGCTGAAAATGTATGTGTCTCCGCAATGCTGCACGATATTTGCCGTACAGAAGAGGATAGGGAGCAAAGATTCCACGGAATATTAGGGTATGAAAAGCTTAAAGATATTGACGAGCAATCTGCCATATCTGCATTGCTTCATTCTTTTCCGTGGAATATTTTACCGGAATATGAACAATATTCTCAAATGTTTTTTTATAAGAAAGAAGATTATGATTTTATCGCATCATTTATTAAATCACACCAAACAACAGATGAAGATTTATTAATCCAATTAGCCGATAGTTTAGCTAACAAAGATGGTGTTGTAACACTGGAACAACGTGCAAAAGAATATTCTGAGAGGCACGGAATAGAGATAACTCCAGAAGAGATAGAGCCAAGATATAAATTAAAGGCATATTTTGATGCCAAAGTTGGTTGTGATATATATGATTTGCTAAAATGTAATCATCACCCAATATCTTATAAAGAAAAGTGTTTAAAATAGCTCCTCATCACCATCAAACTGATTCTCTAACCAAAATATGCTCAAACCATTTTTCTTGGAAATCTATTTGTCTTTATAAGAAAAGCTATTGATAAAAATCAATTAATTTGCTATAATTGCACTTAATAGAATGGAAGATTGAGAGGAAAATATGGACACAATAAAAGCAATATTGGAACAGAATGAATTTAGTTTTTCAGATGTTGCCAATCATCTTAAAAACATACAAGTACTTATTTCTCAACATCCTTCTGATGCATCATTATATTTACCTGCTTTTTATCATATAAGTAATGATAAAGTAGCACAATCTAGCGATTTACGACCAAGTCTATGTGCAACATATGCAGCTATTATAAGCAAATTATCTTATCCTGAAATTGAAGATTCTTTTGATATAATTAAATCACAAGGAAATGGTTGGATAATTACAAATTGCACAAGTGATATACTCAAATCTCGCCCTGAGTTGTCAGGTATGATGTATGAGGAATTCAAAAGATTATCTGAAAATATGAATATAAACAATCAATATGGATATGTTTCTGCTTTAAAATCAATAATAACAGCATCGTCTCCAAATAATTCTCTTAAAATACTAAATGAAAGTATGTCTTTAGTTCCGGGAATTCAAAGTAATATAATGGAATTTTTACCATCTATATATCAACAAAAACCTGAAATATCTGAAGATATATGGAAAATCATTACTACAACTGCACCTAAAGATTCTTCACAACTTTCTATTTTATATAAAAATTTATCCCAAATTTGCGGTATTTCGCCTGATAGAATAGATGATAGTTTAGTTATCATTAAGCAGTATATTTTATCTTCACAAAACGATGCAGCATCCCTTAAATCAGCATACAAATCATTAGAAAGTATGCGAACACATGAAAAATTTAAAAATGAAATTGATAATATAATTAACATGGGATTATCCAACCCTAATAACAGTAAAGAATCAGGAAAAGTTGCTCATAGGATTTTAGGAAACTATGAGGAACTGTGCAGTAGCATATCTATTGGACAACGTGTCGAAAAAGATGAAGATAATCCAATGGGTTGGAAAAATATAGATGAGATACAACCGACAGAAACTTGTGTTTTGTTTTTGGGAGGAGATGGAGCAATATTTGATAAAAGAGCTAATGGCTATCTAAAATCATTAGAACAATTATTTCAAAGAGAACAAATGAATGAAGATATAGCACTATATTCGGTAGTATATGATTTTGGAGGCTGGGATGATAGGGATATTGTATTTAACGCAAACAATGCCCGAACTCATCTAATGCAAACACATAAACGCAATGTGAAAATAAAATCCCACTTAAATGACGATACAATGAACCCTCGTTACATCAAAAAAATATTTGATACAGCATTTTTACCTCGTATATCAGATAAAGATGGTAAGAGAATTTCAACTGAAGAGGCAATGCAAAATATAAGAAAACTAAATATTGTTGCCCATTGTCATGGTGCTTACACATTCTTAAAATTAGAAGATATGATGACAGCTAAAATGAAAGAGTTGGGCTATACAAAACAAGAGCAACAGCAAATTCAAAAGCAACTTCTTTGTGTCGCTCATGCTCCATACTGTCCTTTAGGGATATCAAAATCTACTTTAATTTCATTTTGTTCAGCGCAAGATGATGAAGTTAGTCATCACAATAATTTTCAGACGGAAATTGTAAATCTTAATAAACAAGGAGAAATGACGCTCAGCTATTTCCCTGAAAGACAAGGAAATGTTTTCATTTGTTCGAGTTTAGGCGAAGAAGTTGAACAACACAATTTTATAGGTTATGACATAAATCAAAAAGGACTATCTAATGAAGGAAAGGCTATTTTGGCACTTTCAGGCAAAGCTATTGTAAATGGTGTTAGAGGATCAATAAAAAATGAGCCTTTAGCTGATACAGAAACATTGATTTGTGGGCAAGATGATAACTTAAAGAAAATATTTAATAAAATCAAAGAAAATGGCAAAGCTATATATAATAAAATTTTATATAATAGCATTCAAAGACACAAAGTTGCGCAACAAACACATCGCTAATAAAGTAAAAAATACATATATATGTTTTACCTTTAACACTGAATGACCCGACTTGGAAAATAAAAAAAGCCCTCCTTTAAGGAGGGCTTTTGTATTGGTGATACGACTAGGTCGTTCTTGCGGAAATATATACTTTTATAATAGTTGATGTGTTTTATATCTTACACGCCCAAATGAGATTTTTTTTCTGCAAATATATAAAAATGTATGCTTAAAAAAAACTAATACTATCCATTTGGATAGTATTAGTTTTTTTTACTCATCTAAAGAACCTTAGCAAGCAAGTACTTTAGGCGGTTCAAAGTTGGCCAAAGCCACTTTGACAGGCTCTCCGCAAGGAAGTTCGTAGAACTTGGTACCACAGGCACGGAAGTATCCAAGTACTCGATAACTTGAAAGGCGTCCATCATTTCCCCACCATACGATATAGTTACATCCGTAACAATCGTTTGGATTGGTAATGTTGATCATAGGAGTTGTCAAAAACTCCAGACCACCCCAGAGAACACCAAACACGTTGACGTCAGAGTAAACCCACTGCGAAACCGCATCAGATTTTGGCACGTAGAGATCGTAATCGAACTCTGAGTGGTCATAACGATACTTTTCTTCCAAAACCTTCTTAGGAATGGCGTAGAACTCGTTCTTAACCACGTTCTGAGCAGCGACGCTGTTCTCATCAAGTGCAACAGAATGCTCCTCATAACCGTCAATCACTGTGCGGATTGTTTCACCAGGCTTTACGTTTTTCCATACACGGATAGGCTCCTGCTTCACAGCGAAATATACACCATGTTTCTTTGCCATTTTCTCGCCATGTGCGTAGAAATCTACGAAATGATATTCTACACCAATCTCGTTATAGAGAACCTCCGGCATAGGAATTTCTACACCATCAACGACAGCAACAGCTTTGTTGTCAATGACAGTAATGTAATTACCTAAAAATGTTGAAACCTTAGATGCGTCGATCTTTGTGAAAACTGTACCTTCCGCTGTGCGGAAAACTTTGTTAAATGTTGTCATAATTGTAATTTTTTATAGTTAATTGTTTGTTTTATTTCAAAAAGCAAAAGTGTTCTACTATTTGAAAAAGATAACAATAACTATAAAATGAAGAACAATCCTCAATTTACAATTATGAAACACTTTTACCAAATAATAGAACACAATAACTTTTTATACAGTATAAGTATATCATAATATGAAGAGTAAAACAAGATTAAATTGCAATATCTAGACTGAAACGACTTATACTGCATTGAAAAACAAGGATAGTTGATATGTTAAGTTCGTGAAAATTACAAAAACAGCTATTTTTGAAAAACTAACATTCGAACTCGCTGAAAGGCTTGGAAATAAAAGAAAAAGCAGGCATTTTTCAGCCTGTTGTTTGTATTGGTGATCTTTGGCGGGATTGGGTACTCCCGCTCAAAGCTTCGCGGGACCTCCTCGTGTCGTAAGGTTCAAACGTCGTGTTTCGCTAAGCGATTTGCTAAGCTCAACACTTGTTTTCACCAACTATCCACTCCGAACCCTAGGGGTTCTTCAGCTCTGTTAGAATTACCAACACAAAAAACCTCCCACAAGGGGAGGCTTTTGTATTGGTGATGCGACTAGGTCGCTCTTGCGGAAACATATACTTTATTTGATTATTCTCCAATATATGGCTTTATTACTTGATATAAAAGGCACATTGAATTTTTCTTAAATTTCCTAGTGCTTATTTTACCGCAATTTACAAGCTCTTAATATAATAAAATATGATAAAATAACTCCATTTTAATGGTATTCGTAAGATGTCTTAGGGCGGCGTAAAATGATTTGTATTGACAATCTAGACATAAATATTAGTATTGCAATATATTTAAAGGAATTCTAAATGGAAGCACAGAAAAATCCCAAAGATCATTTATTCGATTTATTCACAAATCCTTGGTACCAAACATTATTCAGTACCTTTAGTTCTATTATTAGCTATACACATGAGTTTTACAAACAGAAAGAAATAAATCCTATATTATTTCCCATCACAACAGGTTCAATAAGCTCCCCAATGGGAGAAGGAAGTGATTCACTACCTCTTCAAATAGAAATAAAAGGTAATAAAGTTTTTTTAGCTGATTCCATGCAATTTAGTTTGGAAGTTGGAACTAGGCTTGCTGAAAAAGGATGTTATTATATAATGCCTTCATTCCGAGGAGAAGAAGTAGATGAACGTCACTTAAATGAATTTTTTCACTCGGAAGCTGAAATACGTGGAAGTATTGATGATGTAATGCAATTAGTCCAAGAATATGTGCTATTCTTGGTAAGCAACTTTTTTAAAAACAATCAAAAAGAATTAGAAAAAATAACAAATATCAATCATATTGCGAATATTGTTGAGTACCCATCACGTTATTTTAATAGGATTCCTTATGATAAAGCACTTAAAGAGCTTAACAAGGTTGATAAAGCAATTAATATTGATAATTATGGAAATAGGATAATAACCAAATATGGTGAAAAAGCGCTAATTGCAAAATATGGTGATTTTTGTTGGTTGACTGAGTTACCAACTAAAATTGTACCTTTTTATCAGGCCTCAGAAAAAAGTGATTTCAAAATAGCTAAAGCGGCAGATCTATTGGCAGGAATAGGGGAAGTTGTAGGTTGTGGAGAGAGATGTAAAAGTGCAGATGAGTTATATAGATCGCTACAATATCATAACTTACCAATAGATGGCTATCAATGGTATTACGACATGAAAAAATCGTTTCCTTTACAAACATCTGGATTTGGAATGGGAATTGAGAGATTTATTTTATGGCTCTTAAATCATGATGATATTCGTGATTGTATGTTGTTAATTCGTAATCACAGACAAATAAATTTTCCTTAAGGAGTATAAAATGGATTTGGATAAGCTAACCTCAAACGATATAGAAAAAATGTCTTATAATGAACTGATAGGACTGGTTAAAGAAACTAATAGGATTCCTGGTGGTTCGCAGACTATAGCATATATATCTGCAATGAGTGGATTACATCCAGGAAAGAAGGTGTTAGATATTGGTACAAGTACTGGTAATACAGCAATTGAGCTTGCAAACTTATCCGGAGCTAGAGTTATAGGTATAGATATAAATGAAAACAGCTTGGAAGAGGCTAGGGAACGAGCAAAACAGTATGAATTGGACGGATTAGTTTCTTTTCAGCTTGATAATGCAATGCAGTTATCTTTAGCCGATAAATTTTTTGATGTAGTCGTATGTGGCAACGTTACGTCTTTATTAAGCGATAGAAGAAAAGCTTTATCCGAATATAAAAGAGTGCTAAAAGATACAGGTTTTTTAGTGGCTGTTCCAATGTATTATATAAAAGAGCCATCTGAACAATTAATAAAAGATGTATCAAAAGCCATACAAGTAGATATTAAGCCACTGTATAAAGACTTTTGGAAACAATTTTTTACAGAAGATGATTTTGATATCTTTATCGAAAAAGATTTTGCTTTTGATCAACTGTCTGAAGAGCAAGTTGATAAATTTTGTGATTATATTTTATCTAGAAAACATTTACAAAATTTATCACCAGAAGCCACTTTAATATTAAAACGTGTATATAGAAAATATATGCAGCTATTTAGATATAACTTAGCTCATATGGGGTATACAGTGATGTTGTTGAAAAAGAAAAATCAAGAAATGGATCCTGAATTATTTACAGCACATCCAATTTAACTATTTTTGTTAATTAATATTGTATAACAGCCTGGGTGGATTGATAAATTACCTGCGGCTGTTATATATTTTTTTAGATCCATTTCAATTTCATTGTAAACTTTTAACCACTCATCATCTGAACAATTATTAAATACTCCTTCTAAGTGAAAATTTAAGAAGATTTCTATTGCTTCATCTAGATTTTCATAAAAAATGGTATCGCCAGATAAATGTTCTATTTTATAATTAGCTATGTTGCTATTCTTTAGTTCATCTAAAGCCTCCAATATTGTCTCTAAAGATAAACTTAGCTTTTCTTTTCTGTCATATACGTAAGACTTCTTGGACCATTGTTTCATCAAAATAGTTTGTTCTTCGGAATGAGAATCAAAATGAATAATAAAAAAGTATCCATTTTTCTCTAAATTTTCATCAATAAACTTTCTTAAAATTTTAATTACATATTTTTTTCCTTCTATCTCGTTTTCAAATTTTTCCAAGTTTTGGTGAACAGAATGAGAAAAACTCCAAAGGCTGAAACAGAAATCATAAACCGAAGAACACTGTTTCATAAAAGATAAACTGTCATTCAGTATAGCATTTTTCACATTATATTTGCTTTTACTGTAAGAAAGCATATCATTACTTAAATCCAAAATATCTAAATTTGAATTTGGATAGATCTCTAAAAATGATTTTGTACCTCGACCAGTTCCACATCCAAATTCAATACTTTTGTTAGTGCAAGGAATAATATTTAAAATTTCTTTGAATAATTCTATATCTGTCTTTCCTGAAAAAGAATATGTTTTCAAAAGTTGTATGTAGTAATCAGGAGGTAAATACTCCTCATGTTTACGTTTTTTCATAATTTCACGAATATCTTTCATTTATTTTCAAACTCCAAAGACAAATCATTAATATCAAGTTTTGCAATTTGTCCATAAGGAAGAGTCATCATTGGTTCTGTATGGCCAAAGTCCATCCTTGAAATAACTGGTAATTCAGGATGATTAAATTCGGTAGAAACTACTCTTTTAGTGTATTCATCAAAAGCATCTAATCTGGACATATCATCAAAAAATTCTCCAGGACGACCTATAATTAATGCACTTATTTTATCAAATACTCCCATTAAACCATAGTTTCTTAAACATTTCATAAAATAATTACTTCCTAAATTAATATCAGAAAGTTCCAAAAATAAAATAGCACCATTAAAATCATTAGGACGAAAAAAGAAAGGAGTACCTTTTAATAACTCTAAACTTTCCATGCATCCGCCGATTAAGTGTCCACTAACATTTTTGCTTCCCTGTAAGAGCCTTGGTTTACATTCGGTATTTAATTTACGTTTTATCAATTGATTTTCAGGTTTTCCCCAATCTAAAAACTCATTAGTCCAACCTTCTTTATTGGGATAAAATTTAGCAGCGCCTTCTTCACAAATCATTTGTTTTAGGCATTCGTAAGAATATTTTTGCATTCCACCATTTTCAGCAAACCCAGCCATTACAGTTGGACCATAATATGATGTTATACCTAATTTATATAAATGTACATGAATTGCAGTAGCATCCGAATAACCTAAAAATATTTTAGGATTATTTTTTATTACGTCATCATTTAAATAAGGTATTATTCTAACACTATCATTTCCTCCAATATTGCATATTATAGCCTTAACGTTCTCATCTTCAAATGCATTTATAAGATCTTGAGCTCTTGCTTCAGGATGATCTTGTAACCATTGATGTGATTTTAGTGAATTAGGCATTTCTTTTACACTAACATTGAATTTTTTCTTGAGTTCGTTAATGCCTGCAGTATATCTGTTAGGAAAGATATTTGCTGTTCCAAAAGAAATAGATACTGTAGCAACTGTATCTTGAGGTTTTAACTTATTTGGAATAATCATACTTTTTCTCCATAATGGCTTGTTTCACTTGAGATGTTGTATTAATGTGATTTAACTTCTTAACTATATTTGGAGCTATAGCCTCCATAACTTTAGTAATTATAGCGTACCGATTCCCAATTTTTTTGATGTTATGACTATCTTTACTAATTTCTTTTAGATCATCTACGGCCCATTGTTCTATTGTTGAAACAACTTTATTTACTCGACCATTTAATATATGGTTTTCTATGGTTTTATATTCTTCAGACTCAATATCAATTTTCTGACCAGATAATATTGGAGACAATCTATGAAAATATTTAATTAAATTTTTATAGGTTCCACTTAAGAATTGCTTATAATTATCCTCAGTAAGCTTATAATCCTTGATTTTATCAGGAACTTTTGAAAGAACAAATAATCTGACACGGCTTAATTCCTCAGGTGTATAAACATCTTGTGAAAGGATACCTGCATCATTTTCTTGAGTTAAACAAAATCCTCTTGCTTCATATTTAATGTTCATTTGATCGGCATTAAAGCCATACTTGAATATAGTAGGCATAATTAAAGAATAGTACGGTAGTATATTTTTTCCAAAATAACAAAAATATTCTGAATTTTTGAGATCATTTGATACATTATCTGGTTTATCTGTAAGGGGTAATAATTTTGAGACCAGAGAGTCATACCATAGATAAATTTGTTTATCTTGGTCTATAGGCATTATCCGACCATAATTATTACGAGTGAAAACCCATGTGTTGAAGTTGTTATCATATATGCCACGCATATTCTGTGAAACATTAGATGTTGGGTCTTGTTGTTCCATTAAAGAATCAAGTAAAGATGTTCTTGGAAGTTTCATACCCCATTGTTGTTCAAACCTAACTTCCACATTTTCGCTACCACATAATTTGCAATCAATATCTTCATTGATGAAATCATCAATTTTATCATATTTTTTTAATCTTTTTTCTTTCTTGGATGTAATCTTACATTCCGATTTAGATAGTTCTTCATTGCAATCATGACAGTAAAAAGCAGGCTCTTCAACTTTTTCAATTATACCATTGTTTTGTAAGTTTTTGATTGAATACTCAACAAATTCATCCATTTTAACATTATCAGAATCAATATATAAATCAGGCTCTATTCCCCATAATTTGAGAGTGTTCCTAAATTTTGCTTTGCATTCATCAATATATTTATCTTTATTTTCTACAAGTTTTAAAGCTCTATAGGCATGTTTACCATATACATCCACTCCCGCAACCAATGTACTATCTTTACCCAAAGCTTTTAATAGCTTATTTAGTACATCTGCAGGAAGGTATGTGCTAGAAATATTTGTATAACGAATTTCTGCAGGAATAAAGACATTTGCAGTTGTGATTATATATTTTGCCATAGTAATGTTTCCACGGATGCCTCTACAACAATTATTATAAAATAAAACAAAACTGTAAAGTATTTTTTATTAATTTGTTCTACGGGAACAACGGGTGGTTCAATATTAAGGATAAATTTACAAAAAGTAACGAAATAACTGAGAGATTTCATAGAAAAATGAAACTGATACAACGACGAGCGTACGGATTTAGGAATTTTGAAAACTGTGAAATAAAAAATACCGTTGCTCCGGTGTTTTTTATGAGTCAAGCAATGAGACTTATTGTTGTGAGCCGAATTATATTCGAGCAAAACAACAATATTAGACGGAATTTGCTTGCGTATCAGAATTTTATGTGCTTGACTTATTAAGTAACAGGTCGAATTGATGTGTAATATTTTTTATAATTTTTTACCTTTGCCCTAAATTTGACGATGAACCAGAAATTAACAAGTTTTAATACAACATCCTGTCTGTATGAAAAAACAAAAAGACTTTCAGAAAACATCCGAAAGTCTTTATTTTATTGGTGATCTTTGGCGGGATTGGGTACTCCCGCTCAAAGTTTCGCGGGTCCTCCTCGTGTCGTAAGGCTCAAACATCGTGTTTCGCTAAGCGATTTGCTAAGCTCAACACTCGTTTTCACCAACTATCCACTCCGAACCCAATGGGTTCTTCAGCTCTGTTAGAATTACCAACACAAAAAACCTCCCACAAGGGGAGGCTTTTTGTATTGGTGATGCAAAGCTTACGGTTTACGAGCTATTTCTTATCATTTAATGAAGGAATTACTTTTCGTAAATCCTCAATTAACTCTAATGCAATGCGTTTGAAAGCTATTTCAAAACGAAAACTTTCATGCGGA
Source organism: Alphaproteobacteria bacterium (assembly GCA_015062305.1). Classification (GTDB taxonomy): domain Bacteria; phylum Pseudomonadota; class Alphaproteobacteria; order RF32; family CAG-239; genus CAZU01. The sequence continues at coordinate 18,233 of SUUX01000002.1, read as the reverse complement.
TTGGTCCAATATCCATTGTTGAATTTTTCTTTAGTTTTATATGTTTTTTCAAAATATATATTATAATTCTTATCTATTAACTTAAATTCTACTTCAATATCATTATGAGTTCTACCCAACGGCATGCCTAAAAGCCACAACAAATCGCCTGGGAGTGACAATCCATAAAAAGTCCATCGCTGTATAATTTTACTTTCTTTCAATGTTCCAGTCAGTATAAAATCAGCATCGCTAGTTCTATCTGAAAAATAGCTTTCCTTAAATAATGAAGCGTTGTTTATTTCTTCTGAAATTGCTTTAGGAAAATCTTCAATTGGTTTAAATTTCAAAAAAGGCGATGATTCAGGTACATTAACTTCACTTAATGTACTGTATGGTACTAAAGGAATCAGTGCTAACCAAGCACTAGCTTTAGCTCCATTCTCATTGATACGTTCATCACGTAATGGGGCAATAACTATAGTCTTATTAATATCTGGTTTTTTATAAACTTTTGGTTCTGAAGTGTATTTCCATCCTTGAACAGATGCACATCCCGATAGCATAATTACCAATATAAATAAACTTAATATTTTTTTCATAATGTAGTTCCCTATTATTTATTTGACTAAAAAGTCGCCCTGATAGAAGGCGACTGGAAGTTGGAAACTACCGATAGATAGTGCGACATATTGACTGGAATAGCTTATTTTGCCGCCTTCCAGTCATATAGACTTTCAGGCGTGCAAAAGTTTCGTCTTTACACGATACGCTATCGGAGAGGTTTCCACACCCCAGACAGACAATTCGCCTATCCAAAATAAATACTACAAATAAAAACCATCAAAGTAAAGATTAAATATTATGAATATATTTATCAGTCTAAGTATCCCAACAACCTAACGAGATTTGAACTCACTCAAAATATTGAAAAACAAAGACTTTTGCATAAACGAGTTCGTAAAAACTTCCCAAAACCAGAAATTTAAAAACTGAACATTCGAACTCGCTGAAAGCCTTGGAAAATAAAGAAAAACGGCAGGTTTTTATACCTGCCGCTTGTATTGGTGATGGAATATACTCATAATTGCAGATGTATATACCTTTCATAATGAAAGTATAATTACAAAGTCTCCTTAAAATAGTCTAAAATATAAAGATCAATTTTATCCAAATAAATATTTAATTTTATGAAGATTGATTTTTTCAATTTTATCAGGATGAATTACAATACACAATCTTGCTGGATGGGTAATTTTGATTCTACTAATTTTTAATGTCCATAATATAATTTCTAACAGTTCTTGCTCAGATATATCAATATATTCTTTCAATCTTGTTATTCCTGTTCCTAAGAGAGGAACGCAAACTGTATGACCGGAGTTTTTTATATCAATTTCATCCCAAAAATTAAGTAAACATAAAATAAGGTCTGAAATATATAAATAAGCTCTGTCGTTATCATCAAAACGAGAAAAGGCAGTTAGAAGAAACTCTCCATGTTTATAAATGCTACCCAGTTTATATTTATTTTTTTTACCTTGTTTTCTTTTTTTATTAACATCAACAATGTTTTTTTTCAGATGATGATCGTGTGCCATAGTATTATTAAGTTTTTTTATATCATCATCACTTAAGATATTTAAATATTTTCCATTGAGTGTATTTTCTGAAACAATTATATTATCTACTATAGTGTCAAAATATTCATTAAATGCAATTACTTTTAAACCTTTCTTATCAAAAATATTGCCAAAACCAATATCAATTCTAGATCTATTTATGGTGATTGATATATTATTTAATGTATTTGCTTTTATCCATAATCCTAAGTATAGAACGACAATAAATAATAAATTAAAACATAATGCTTCAATTTTGTATGATGTTTCTATATTTATTCCAATTAAAATAAAAGTTTCAATTGTTGAAATAATAGATAGAATTGTATAAAACTTTTTTCTAATATATAAATCAAAAAAATTAACTTTTTTACTCATATTAACGAAGTTTAGCATATATATGATCTCCATAATATCTTGAGCCAACTGTTCCACTGCTTTTCAAGCGATAATATTCAGACGGCCAATTTTCTAAAGCATATTGCATAATTTTAGGAGAGAAGTTTATGTGTACAGCTAACTTATCTCTAAGAATAGGAGGGCAATTTTGCTCATCTAGTCGACCACAACCATTTAAATTTACAACAATTATTGGTAAATCCCTTCTTATAGCTTCTTCTATTTCCCAGCGTACAAATTTATATAAATTTTTAGTATGTTCTCCTACAAGAAGAACAAAAACTTTACTATTAGCCATACGTTCACGCAAACGACACTTAATCGTTTCTTCCGTACTCGTATCTTGAGCTGTATTTATATCATGGGCATCATAAAAATCAAAATTAGTATTATCATTCTGTTTCCAGGCCTTCATTAAATAGTAACAATGAATATCATTGTCTCCATCAAACGCTACATATGTTTTATTTCTATATGGCATATTTTAGTCCTTTCAAAATTTACTTTATCTGTGTTTTATATAATGAACCATAGATTGAGTTATCTTTTGCCAATAATTCTTCATGAGTTCCGATTTCTACAATTTCACCATAGTTTACAACAACAATCTTATCGGCATTCCTTACGGTGGATAGACGGTGAGCAATAATAAATACCGTTCTATCTTTCATTAGGTTATCAATAGCCTGTTGAACAACTGCTTCCGATTTATTATCAAGAGCTGATGTTGCTTCGTCTAAAATAACAATCGGAGCATCTTTAATAAAAGCTCTGGCGATTGCTATTCTTTGTTTCTGACCACCGGAAAGCAAAACACCTCGTTCACCAATCTCGGTATCTAAACCTTTATCCAAGGAATTGATAAACTCTTCCAAACAGGCACATTTAATGGCTTCGTTTAGTTGTTTTTCGCTTACATCTGTTCTGCCAAGCAATATATTTTCTCTAATTGTACCTGAAAACAAGAAATTGTCTTGAAAAACGATAGCTATTTTATCTCGTAAAGAATTAAGCTCTAAATCTCGGATATCTTGCCCATCAATAGTTATACTACCAGACTTAATATCATAAAATCTGGGCAACAAGTTTACCAGAGTAGTTTTACCACCACCGGAATTACCGACAAAAGCTATGGTTTCACCATATTTGATATTTAAATTTACATTTTTTAAGATTGGCTTATCTTTAACATATTCAAAGCAAACATCTTTGTAATCGATGGATTTTTTGATTTTTCCTAGTTTTTTGGCATTTGGCTTATTGGTAATAACAGGAACTTCTTCCAATAAACCGAATACACGTTCCATAGCCATCAAAGCCATTTGAACGGAATTGAAGTTATTACCAATGGATTTGATAGGATTATAAAGCATTATCAAAGCAGTAATAAACGATACAAAGTTTCCTGGAGTAATTTGATGAGTTACAATCAAATAACTACCGAGCCAAATAACAGCCGCAATACCCAAAGATACAATAAAATGCATTATTGGAGACATCATACCTGTACGTTGTACCATTTTCATACCTAGTTTGAATACAGAACGTAGTGTTTCCTTAAAACGTTCATTTTGATAATCGTATAAGTTGTAAGAAGTAACAATACGGTTTCCACTGAAGGTTTCATTATAGTGTGTCATCACACGGGCACCGGAGAATATAGTCTTGTCCATTACCGATTTAATTTTTCTTCTTACAGTTGTAAGAGGATATAAAGCTCCGGCTAAAACCACTACAGCTACCAATGCTAATTGCCAAGAGTTATAGAAAAGCACTGCAATTAAAGATATGGAAGAGAAAACTCTGGTTGTAAAAAGTTTTAAGTTAGCCAAAAGCCCGCTACAAGCCATATCAACATCATTATTGAAGCGAAATAAAACATCACCGGAGTTAAGTTTATCAAAATATCCTGCGTTATAGTGCATTAGCTTGTCAAACAAATCTATCTTAACTCCTTGGGCAATCTTTTGACCAACCCAAGTATTCATATAGGTTGCGGTATAATTGAAAAGACTTTGAAGTGAACTAAAAACTATGATTAATATAGGAATTAACATAGTTTGACTAGCTGTGGTTTGTTGTTCAAGCATAACCACATCCATATAAGGCTTCAAAGACCATGCAATTACCGCATCCATTGAACCGATAGGAATTGTTATTAAAACCGCAATTAACGCTCTTATCCAATATGGTTTCACATATGGATAGATTTTAGAGTAGTTTTGGATTAAGGGTGAAGATGATAGTTTTTGTTTTAATTTATTATACATTTGTAAAACTCATCTTCTTATCTTTTAAAAATTCTATGAAATCTTGTTATGATTCTTAATCCTATTTTTATAGCATAGTATAGTATAGAAATAGGTTCAAAAATCCATTTGAAAAACTTTCTTATAGGGGTGATAAAATTATGAATATGTTTATGTAAGTGTTCTAATCTATTATTAATTTTAAATATATTTACATAGTCATATTTTAATGGCATTTTATAATTCTGATTACAATATTTTTTGTACATTTGCATCCAATGTATAGGATGCATTGTTGGACTATTACCCAATTGTTTAGGATATTTCAAATTGATAATATCAAATTCTTTCAAATATTCTAATAGAATAGTGTTATTTACCAATAATAAATCATTTAATTCTTTTAACTCATCTGTATGTATTTCCCAGTGTTCATAATTAGGATTAAATCCATTTTTTCGTAAAAAAGACAGCCAAATATATTGTTCAGCATGATATTGTGAATAACATCCATCTGTGTGTGGAATTTCTGGGTGGTTCTTAAAATATTGGCTTGTTTCAGGTTCAGGAGCTAAAGGAATATCCCAAATGTTTAATAAATCATCCTTTAATCCAAACATCATCCAATCTGATGTATGAAATAGAAAAGGTTTATCATTCCACCAAGTTTTTTCGGAATGGCGAGTGAATAATGAATTAATCAATATTCTTTTTTTAAGAATTTTGAATTCATTATTATAATCATTATACTTGTCAAAAAAATGAAGAAATTTTGTTCCTAATATTTGCATATCAGAACGTATTTTCAATACATATTTTCTAGAAGCTTTTTTTATCCCATTTTTTGTAGAAACAATTTGTCTGTTCTGATTCTGCACTCGGCCATTACAGTCAAAAACATGAGCACCAGGGTCTTTATTAAGTAAAATAACATCATAATCTAAGTTTGAAACATCAGTTCCTTCCCACGTACTTAATATAATTTCAGCCTGTGGAAGATGTTTACGTATACTAGATAATGACTTTTTTGTAAATTTGTTATGGATAGCTCCTTGAACAACAACAGATATATCTTTTGATTTAATCACTTTATAACTCCTATAATATCATCTATAATATTTAATGTAGAATGGCTTCTATCAAACTTTAATTTTTCAAACAACTTAAGTCTATTACTTAGCTGTAAATCATCATTTTTTTCTAAAATATCTTTAAGCGCATTTTCTAATTCATTCAGATTATAAACCTTATAAAGAGTTTCTTTTATTACATCATTCAGACCATTATAATCTTTTGCATTAGGATTACGCAGATGAATAAGAGGTTTTTGTGTTACAAAATACTCAGTAATAAAGCTACCGCAATCAGTTATCATACATTTTGATTTTTTAAATAAATTTACATAATTACCTTTATCACTTATCGAGCCTATTTTATTCCATTCCTTAAAATAATTTTCAATTTCTTTTTCTGTCATTATCTCATTATTGATAACAGCATTCTTAAAATCAGGGTGAGGACGGAATACCCAATTTAATTCTGGATGTTTTTTTGCGTATTCTAAAATATACCTTCCGTTCCAATCAAATGTTCCATATTCTAACCAAGACCCTTTAAAAGAATGATGTGGCGCATATATAACACAATTATCATAAAGTTTATCTTTTGTTGTTATATGATTGTTTATAATATCATCTAGTACAGGATATCCTACAGCTTTTAGGTTGTTTGCAACATAAGGTATTGTTTTATTATATTGTTCGTTTATTAATTCATGAGCTGTATAATGCCTCCATAACAAGTAATGAAATGAATATACATTTTTTAACATTGGAGTTATAGCTTCTGCTATAGCATATGGAATATAGCAAGTTAAAGCATATTTAGAAACGTTTTGAATGCTATTTATTGATGGAATATCCCAAGGTTGCGAATAAAAAACAATATCGGGATTATACTCTTGTAAGTTTCTATATTCATTTTTTTCAATATCGTACCCAAGATGAATTGGATTGAGTTTATTGCTAAAAAAATCAAAATCGATACTTATTGCTTCATAAGTTCTACTTTGTTCTCTTGTTCTTGGTGCAAATACTGCAAAAACATCAAATAAGTTATTTTTTTTCAATTCGTCAAATAAAACTTGACCTTTCCATTTTTGATTTTCAGTAACATAAAAACATATTCGTACTTTTCTATCAATAGTTTTAAGTTTTTTTATATGTTTCTTATATCTATTTGCTATTTTTTGAATATGTGGATTTATAAGCTTGTTACGTAAACAATCTCTTTTTCTTTTATTCCATATAAATGCACATATAATATTGGCTATTTTTTTGTTCATTTTATTTCTCCAAGATTACTGACAATTATGCTTGGATAAGTTCCTGTATATTTTTGAACATCTAATCTTGTTGTTTCACCTGATAAAACACAGATAAAATCACAGGTCAGATTATCTGCTAATTTCTTGTCTGTATATAATCTGTCACCAACAACAGCAATATCATTAGTTTCATATTGCTTTAAAATATTTCCTGCTATAGTTACAGATGGTTTTCCCAGAATAATGGTTGGTTTCTTATGTGTTGTTTGTTCAAATAGTGTAATAAATGAACCAATGTCGGGAACAGGACCATTTTCAGTAGGACAAAAAACATCATGATGAGTTGCAATGTATTCTACAGAACAATTATTTAGTAAAAAGCTCATTTCTTGCATTTTGTCGTAATTTATTTCTGTGTCATAGGTCAAAACAACAGCTTCATTATTTTTTGGAGAGTATTCAAAAACAATGGTTGGTAGTTGTTTTTTGAGATATTCTGTTACTTTTGTGTTTGCCAACAAATAAACCGAATGATATTTTTTTTCTTTCAAATAATCTTTTAGTACATGTAATGGGGTTAAGATATCTTGTTCATCAGCTTTTATTCCCAAAGATGATAACTTATTTACATAATCATCAGGTGTTTTTGATGTATTGTTTGTTAAAAAGTAATATTTTAAAGTGTTATTTTTTATAAAATTTATAGCTTGCTCTATTGGTTTATTTCCTAAATAAACTGTTCCATCCATATCACAAATAAGAGCTTTTTTGTTTTTTATGTTAAATTTTGAAAATAATTTGTCTGCTAATAACAGGTCATCATTATTATCTACTTCGACCCATTTTTTTCCTTTAATATCAAAAGGAAGTACTTTTTCTGTTTTGAAAAGTTCAGGAAAAGCAACTTCTGTCCATTGTTTTAAATCTTTTTTTACTTCAATGAAATCTTTTACTATATCGTACAAACGAGATACTGTTTGAGATGAATATTTATATAAATCTACTGAAACTCCATATCCTTCTTCTGCTGAAATAGTTTTGGCAATATTTACCAATGAATTATCATCTCTTACAACAACCTTCATTGATTCTTCAATATAACTACCAACATCACAAGCTATAGCATTCTGAAATTCAGAATTAACAAATTCATTCATTAGTACTTCGTCGTAAAGACAATCTGCATTATTTATAAACAAATATTGTAAATTGTTGAAACCAACTTCGTTTATTTTATTTAGTCCTAAATAAAGAGAATACATATTATTTGTTGTTAAGTAATCTGGGCTGTATATTTCTTGCACTTTAGGATAGTTATTTTGCAAATATTCAACCATCATTTTGTGTTTATATCCTGTGACAATAAATATATTTTCTTCTTTTATTCCAGATTTTATATATCCTTGAATTTGATAATCAAGTATTTCACGACCATTAACTTTAACTAATGATTTTGGCATTTCCTGGGTTATCGGATATAGTCTGCTTCCAATTCCTGCGGCTAGTATTATTGCAAAATTAGTCATTGAAATACTCCTTTATATTGCTATTTCTAGGCAATGTAATGGCTATTCCTGAAGGATATGGATTTGTTGGCGCAAAATCGTTTACAACAACTCTAGCGGCATGATTCATTCCCATTAATATTGCGTATGGTTTAATTCCGTTTTCATTTAAGATTTTTTCTAAATCTGTTCTAAATTCTTCTGGACGAGATGTTGTGATTACAATTTGAGCTCCATAATCTTGTAGCTCTCTGATTACTTTCATATTTTCCGGAAGTGTTTCTGTGTTATTATACCAATTTCGACTTCCATATTTGCCACAATTTTTCATTAAAACACCATCTATATCAACAAAATAGGTTCTGTGTTTCTTTTGGACTTCTTTCCATTCTGATAAAGTTCCCCAATCATCATATGAAAGAGCTAATATTGATGAAAATACATAATTGTTTGATGCTAGCATATAAGAAATTACATGGCTTATATACATTTCACCGGATATTTTCTTTGTATGCATTTCATCATATGCTTTTATGAAATCAGAGGCATTCTCAAAACAATATACGCCTAAGCATATAATATTTGAAACAACCTGTTTTTCTATAATATCATGAATAATTCCTTGTTCATTTATTATGAGAAAACTTTTTCCAGGAATGTTTGTAATATCCGGATGTTCGTGTAAATTATAACCCACAATTGAATTTTTGATATGTTTATCAAAGTATACTTCTACTCTATTATCTGAATCTTTAATAACAAAAGAGCCATTAACATTCATTTTCTTTAATGTTAAATAAACGGTTTCACTAGCAGATGATGTGAAATCATCAAGCATACAAATTTCAACCTTAGGGTTGTTCTTAAAAACTTGCTCCATTATAAGTTTAGCTTCATATTTTTCATCATGAGGCTTAACGATGGTGATAATTATTCTATCAAACACATCTACATTAACTTTCTCCATAGATTTCTCAATCATCAATTTTCCGTCTGGATGTGTTAGCATGTATTTTGGTTTCATATTAGGAAAACGGCTAGATTTTCCTGCACATGGAATAATTAAAGTGTTCATTATGCCTCCATTTCATTTATTGAATTTAAAACGCTTTCAAGAGCATTGTTTAAGAAGAGTATTGTTGTTTGGTCTTTAGCGTATGGATAAATTCGCAAAACGTTTAAAAGTAAAATATGGTAGATGATAATTACATTTTTTTTGCCATTTTCCATAGCGTATAAATTATCTAACAAAGCTTGTTTAGCTGTTGCTAATCTTAAATTTAAATTATAACTTCTTTCTCGGTGTCTATATGACCAACCTAAATCTATATCTTGTAAGAGCTTTGCTACATCAATCATCCAAGAATTATAGAATGAATCTAATAAATCAATTACGTAAATGCCTGATGACGAAAGTATAATATTCTCTAATGTTAAATCGCCACAACAAGCGGAAAGAGGAACATTCTTGAAATTAAAATCTTTCAATTTGTTTAAAGATTTCAAAATTAATTGGTTATTTGTATCGCACGTTTTATGTAAAGATAAAATTTTATCCTTAAAAATGGTTTCGCTTTTATCTGTTATAATACTATGTTTTATAGGTAGTGATTTAAATAATAACCCCATCAAATCAACGATTTCTTTTATTTTGATTTGGTTCATATATTCAGACATACAAATGCCATTTATAAATTCCATATCAAAATAAAAAAGATTATTATTATCATAACCATAACGTAAAACTTTAGGTGTTTTTACGGCATCAAGCTTAAACCACTTTTGTTTAGCACATTGTTTCTTTAATCTGTTGTTATATGACACATTTCCAGCATCTTTACGTAAAAAAAAGACATCCTTTTCTTTATAAAGATTAAGTTGACAACCAGAATGTCCTGATAATGATTTGATAAATTCAATACTACTAATCATTGTCACTTTTCCCTATACAAATATCAAAAAGAAAATAACCTAAAAGGCGTAATTTTAATTCTAGAAATGGAATGGGAAGAATGTTAAGCAAATGAAAATGAAATAAATTTCTTTTGATTTTGAGTGTAATAATACTTTTACGTATTTTTCTTTTATCTGGTCTTCTTAATATTTCCCAATCTTGTTTATATTGATAATTTATAAAATGACTTAAAATTCCTGCTTTTTCTAACTCTTGGTTAAATAATGTTTCAGGATTCCACATATCATTTTGATGTTTTTCAAAATCAATTTTATTAAGAATATCTATGGTTTTATTTATAGTTTCTGGTTTGCCAAAATAAACTATATCACTGGCGATATTACCAATTATTGGAAAATCATTTGAATTTGAAATATTACAAGCACAATATCTTGTGTTGTTAGATTGTTGTGTTTTGATTTCATCGTCCACAAAATTCAGTATAAAATCTTTTTTTAATTTGATATCCGGACGAATAACTAAAACATAATCATATTTAATGTTGTGTGCTTTTTGATATTTTATTCTAAGCTCATTAACCTTTTGCTTAGAATAAAGCATAAATTTCATTCCTACTTTTGAAATTTGAGATTTTTCTTGATTATGTTGGCAAGGAATAAGAATGTCTTCTTTTACCTCATTTTGCTTTTCAATTGTAATGTCCTTTAAATTATATAACGTTTTTAGGCTTTCTATCCTTTTTTCATCAACTGCAAATGATTTGGAGTTATGGTTATGCCAAGTTTTGGTTTTATGCTCGGTTTCTGACCATGTATGCATAAAAACATCGCAGTCATATTTAGATAACAAATGCTTTTTAACACTTTCTATGCATTTTTCATAAGTACGCAAATGTCCAAAAAACTGAATAGCAATTTTCATATAGTAGCTCCTTTAATCAGTTTCTTATAAATCCAATATCTAGAAAGTTTATGACCACGCCATGAAATCAAGCCTTTGTTATTTAAATCTACCAATTCCTTAGTAAATTCAGCGAACATCAAAGGCTTGTTTGTAGCATCAGAGCGATTACATCTACCTAATTGTTGTTTCAAAATGTTTGGAATGAAGTTACGTTTTAAGAACGCAAGCTCTTTCTTTAATTCTGGAGCTTTGTAAATCTCATAGATTGAGTTTATTCCGGCATAGTAGTCCTTTATTTGTTTGGGATTACCGCTTTGTTTTGATATTGAGCTATCATTAGGTTGGTAAAAATATAGCTTTTCTCTGGTAATAACTGTTTTAGGTCTTTTAGAAAGAACTGCAAATGTATGTGGAAAATCTTCGAAATGAATTCCTGGAATAAAATCTATTCCATCCAAAAGCTCTTTTTTATAAAGCTTAGTCCATACATTAAAGTGTATTCTGTATCTTTCCTTACGACTTCCTTGAAAAATCGGGTTATTTGTTACTTTGGTTTTAACTTTGTTTACATCAATATTTTTATTCTTAAATTCCTCTTTGTCAGAGTTGTAACATTCAAAGTTTACTAGGTCAGCATTATGCTTTTGAGCTAATCCGTAAGCAACCTCTAACAATTGCGGATGCATAGCATCGTCTGAATCTAAAAAGTAAATATAATCGCCTGTGGCAAGCTTCTTACCATTATTTCTTGCCATAGATAAACCTTGGTTTTCTTGATGTATTACTTTGAAACGATAGTCACATTTTGCATATTCATCTAAAATATTGCCACATTCATCAGGACTGCCATCGTTTACACAAATAGCTTCCCACTCACAAAATGTTTGTGCAAGAACGGAATCCAAACATCTTTTCAGATATTTCTCTACTTTATAACAAGGTATAATTATGGAGATTTTAGGCATTGCAACTCCTTTTGTTTTCTAATTTTCTCAAACGATACATAACTGTGTTCGGAGCAACGCCATACTCTTGACCTATCTCTTTATAGGTCATACCTTTCTGGCGCATTTTGATGATTTCTTTATCTAAGCCAAATAGCTTGGTTTTATATTCAGCATGCTTATTGGCTCTGGTTAGCCCCATTTTACGAATCTTTGTGCCAATCCAAACTGGATGAGCATTAACTTTTTCGCCGATTTCTTGTAATGAACAGCCTTGTTCGTACATTTTCTTTACCAAACGCTCATCTTTTGCTAATCGGCTATTGATTTTGATATCTGACAACGAACGAAACAAATTGAGTTCTTTTATTTTAGGTATTAAAATTGAAGCAGAACAGCTTAGTTTGTTTGCAATCTCTTGAACAGATAAGCCTTTATTAAATAACCGTTTGATTGTGTTATCTTTTCCATCAAGTTTTTTAAATACAGGAATTTTAATCTCATAAAGCGCCAAAAGATTATGAACTGTTTGAGGATTTACATTATATCTTCTAGCAACTTCTGCTTTTGAAACACCAGAATACAACAAATCCAAAATCTTATCTAAATAGATTTCAAGACAATTATATTTGCGTTTATTTTCTGGTTTAATTCCTGCTTTTTTGTTCTCTGTTCTAACTTTTAATGCTTGTGCTTGTTGTTCTAAAACCTTTTGTGGAGGGTTATAAATTCCTAATTGTTTTCTTTTAATCAGAAGATTTGCTGGGTGAATATCAAGCTTTTGAGCGATTTCCCTATAAGTATATCCTTGCTCTTCAAGTGACATTATTTCTTCTTTTGAAATCTCTTTTCTTCTTAAGCGTGGTTCTCTTCCCAAACCAAGCTCATTTATTTTATTGCGTAATGTTGTCTTACCAATAGAAAGCTTCTCAGCTATTTGCTCTAAAGTAAGCTCTGAAGCATAAAGTTGTACAATATGCGTGTTGATAGATGAGGATGCTGTACTAATCATTAACAGCTCCTATAGTTATCTTTTTTAGTTCAGGATTTAGTTTGAGATAATTATAGAGCGAAACGATAGATATACCGACTTCATCAGCGGTTTGCTGACGTGTCATACCGGATAGAAGCTTGTTTTTAATATCTTCTTCCTTACCATTCCAACAATATCTTTTATTTTTAAATCCAAAATCACGACCAAGCTTATAGCCTTTAGCTCTTTTATCATCTAGGGCTTTTTTGGTTATGGTTGAAACCATAGAGTTACGAATATCTATGGACAGTTTGATTCCTTTAAGGAGTTGAGTTGTTTCTTTTGAAGAATCGAATTTGAGATTTTCTTTTACACTTATTAATTCAAATCCATTAGAAACCAGAAATTCTATATTTTCGGTAATATCAATTAACTTGCTACCTAAACAGGCGATATTAGCAAATATCAAAGTGTTATTTTTTGAATTGATATTGTCTTTAATGTTTTTGATATCAGATTCGCCTAAAAATATATCAACCGTACACATATTTTCACGAGCATATTGATTTACAATATCTCGTTGTATATCTATGCTGATATTTTTTTTGCTACAATCTAAATATCCAACAATCATAAAGTCATCCACAGCAATGCGTTGCAATCAATTCAACGTCCATTTAAGATATTGTCTTTTGCTTCAAACGAACGCTTAATTCTTATACCTCTTATCACATACAAAAGTCAACTTTATTTATATAAAAAGACACATTTTCTTTTAGAAAAACAAGAAGCTATGAATATCTTTGCCATTTATTCAAATATTTAGCACCTGTCGTTCATTAAACCATATTGTTTGTCGTTCGTTAAATTATAACGTGCAGTAAAGATGCTTTTTGTGGGTAAAAGCCTTAGTATCTAACGTTTTAATGTTTTCAAAAACTCATAAATTGTAAAAATGCTAACATTCATAAGTCTAGCAATTTGTGTTTTAGGCACGCCTTTGTTTAGTAGCTTTATAATGTCTTGTTCTTTTCCATCAAGAATATGTTTTTTGTTTTTACTTCCAAATTCTCGTCCAAGTTTGCGACCGCTAGCTTTTATGCGAGCTAAAGCTTCTTTAGTGCGCTGACTTATTAGATTCCTTTCTATTTCTGCTGATAAGGAAAAAGCAAAAGCAAGAACCTTACTTTGAATATCAGCCCCGAGACGATAATTATCTTTAATCGTCCAAACTTGAGCTTCTTTTTGCATGCAAATATTAAGAATGGTCATAATTTGTAGCAGATTTCTACCTAAACGTGAAATTTCAGAACATATTAAAACATCTCCGGGTTTTAATTTTTTTAATGTTTTACCTAGTTTGCGCTTTTCAAAATCTTTAGTACCACTGATAGTTTCCGTTATCCATTTATCAACTTTTATGTTCTCTTTTAAGCAAAAATTATTAATTTCAAATTCTTGATTCTCTAAAGTTTGCTTATCTGTAGAAACTCTAATGTATCCATAAATCATATTTAATCTCCATAAAAAAATGCCCCAAAATAATTTTTAGGGCATAGATACAAAAAAATACCCCGCAGATTTATTATCTACGGGGCAACTAAAAAGAAAGAATGATTATTTTACAGCATCTTTCAAAACTTTACCTGCTTTAAACTTAGGTGCTTTAGAAGCAGCGATTTTAATTTCTTTACCTGTAGCAGGATTGCGACCGGTACGAGCAGCACGTTTTGCTACTTCAAATGTACCAAAACCAGTAATTTGAACAGCTTCACCTTTTTTCAAAGCATTTGTTACAACAGCAATGCATGCATCAACAGCTAATGCAGCTTGAGTTTTTGTCATACCAGAAGCTTCAGCAACAGCAGCAACATATTCAGTTTTATTCATTGTAGGTTCCTTTCTTTAATATTAAAGTTAACAAAGGTTCATGAGGCCTTCGTATAAATTGAATGGCAAAAATAAGGCAAAGTCAAATAAAACCCTTAAATAACACACATCTCATCATAAACAGCATTGTTTTTATCTATCTGAATGATGGTTTCATGTGTGTCTTTTTCATAATCAGCATAAATTGGTTCATAGATTAAGCAAAAATCACCGTTTATATTTGTTGTGCAAGCGCTTAATTCTGTCATCAGAAAGATTAGCGCGCACTTTTTTAGCAACTTTAACTGCATTGTTTTCTCCTTCCAATTGTTCTTTTATAGCTGTTTCTCTTGCTTGGCGATAACCAAACAGGTATAAAAATAAAGCGATGGCTCCAAAAACCACCGCTCTAAACTTCTTTAGAATTTCCATCATCTTTTTTTCTCCGATTCATTCCGATATCACGCACACCGCTGATACCAAGCATTATTCCAAGACTGGTCAACAATTGTTCCCAATCAACTAAATCCACCGCAAAATATGGAGCAATCACACAGTTATGCAAAAATCCATAACACAAAATCCAACCAATTAGCGGTATCCAACTGCGCTTATTTAATCTAAACATAGATCTATCCCTTGCTGAATTGTTGGATCTGAATATGGTTGAATACCATTTTCCATACGGATTATGGCTTTTATAAAAACAGTAAGTACACCACGTTCCTCAACATTTATGACTGTATCCGGTACAACTCCAAGCTGTTTAGCTACAGATTGAATATAGGCGGTGGTCTGATTTTCATTTGGTGGTGCATATCGACTGATAATTTGGCGCACAGTATTCAAGCTATGTATCTTTTTGTAGTTAATTAAAACTTTAGCCAGCGCTCTAATTCCATAAACAGAGCTTGTAAATACACAAAAAGCAGGATCTATATTCCTGCTATTTGGATTCAAGCCTTGCCAGTTAGAGCCATATCGGATATTTCCAGGGTTATTATTTCTTATGCCTCGTGGTAGTTGGTTCATGATGCAAACTCCATATCATTTCTCTTAAATCATCAAGTTTTGTTTCTAATCGGGCAATGTGCGTCTGAGTTGCATACTCTTTAGCCACCGCTACTTTAAATTCATTCAAATCTCGCTCTAAACTTTTAATCTCCTTTCGTTGCTCGCCGAGTTTATAAAAAAACCAACCAAAGGCTGGCATACAGATAATCTGCAGAAACTGTATCCAATCCATTAACGTTCCTTTCATATTTTAGGTCTTGTAAACCTCATCGCTTTCGTTAACACAAGATATTTCAACGGTATCACCTCGAGGTTTCACTCCAATAACTTTGGCATACATTGAAATTCTACCCTTAATTCCAAAAGCAAAATGTGTGCGCTCTCGAGCAGTTCCAGTATAAATCTCAAGATTAGGCTTATTGGTTAGAACAACTTCATTGTTAAGAGCACCTTTAGTTACTTGATATGGCTCACTCATAGAACCATCACTTAATCGCAAACAGATAAAATGTTCCTCATTAGGTAGCCAAGTAAGGTTTTCTGATAGTTTTAAGGTATTGCCACTTACAGCAATGACTTCACCACCTTGTCCCCATTCACAAAGATCGTGGGTAATACTGATTAAATCGCCATATGTTGGGATTAGACCTTCCAGTTCGGTACTAAAAGTTATGTATTTGCGCCTATATCGGTTACAAGCACACATATAATAACCTTCACGCTCTGCCTGAGCTTTATCGGTACACCCAAACAAATCAACGTTTGCCGGATTTTCTTCTGAACTATCTTCAAGTTTTGTGATGACGTCATCATATTTCCAGTACTTACTTGAGAAATACTGAACCTTTACACTGTCAGCTGTATCTTCTGAGGGCATAATATATTCAATAGAAAAACTGTCCTTGAGAATGTTTCTCGGTGTAAACATAGCGGTTGGGATAGTTTTTTTATCGTCTCGGATAATTCTAATCATGCCAGATTGTAAGATTGGTAAAGCTCTGCCACATCTTGCAACCTTAGACATAGCCTCCCAAATTGTGGTAGTGCTATCAAAAATACCATCAAAATAATCACCTCGAGATGTCCAAACCTTGTCTAGCTGTTCTAATTCTTCAAGATGAATACGCTCATCCGGAAGTCTACCACCATATTGTGCTTGTAAAATATCAGTTATAGCCCAAGCAATAGAGCGGCTTTTTATAGGTTCGCTCCAACCTGAAGAACTACTCCAAGTTCTAACTTTACGAGTAATAATGGCATTAACCTTGCGACTTGAGTTAGATGACAGATTATTTGTCGCACGCATTTTTATAGCTAATAAGGTCATATTGCCAAAGCTAGATGGTGTTTCCATATATCCTTTAAGCGATTCCCAATAAATAGCATGTGCTGCACGAGCGCTGGTGTCTTTGGTATCTAAACGAGTAACTCGGACTTCGTATCGCCCAAGAGCGACAGTATAAAAATACGTCAGTCTAATAGGTGTGTTTTTTGCAGCGCTATAACTTTCTGTTCCAAGAACTGTCCAATCCCCTTGTGGTTCGCCATAATCATCAATTAAACGAGCTTCAACTTGCCATTGAACAGTTTTAGACGATAAACCACCGCTATCATTAGCATAATACAAACCACCATTCATAACCACATCAATACCGATTTTATTAATCTTTGTATCTTCAGGATTTACCACAAAACCACCCGAATATGTATCTTTGAACAGTTCTACACCTGAAACTTCAGCAGCAACAACCACATTAGGATTAAACAGGGTCACGTTTTTATTTGGTTCTATAATTTCATACTCAACCTCAGCAAACGAGCCAATTGGCGTGTCATCAATACGGATTTGTTCAACTTCGCAGTATCCTTGTGTTAGAACATGAAGTTGATACAGATATTGTTCATTATTGGCATATTCAGTATATGGTGTTGAGGCAAAATCAGGATAAATAATGTGTCGGCCATATAAAACAGGTATTACACCTCCGAGTTTGGCTTGGTTTCCTTGAGCATTTAAGGAGTAAGTCGGACTGGTTTCAAGCGATGAAGACGAATAAGATGAGGTTAAACTGCTTGCTGGTGTTGGAATTACAGCATTTACAAGCATTGAACCTCCAACAGAAACAGCTGTTGCCGCTACAGCTCCGGCAAGTTTTCCATACGCTGCGGCAGCCCAACCTCCTGTATAATATGCTGCAACCATAACAGCGACAGTTAAAACAATCTTCACCGGATTAGAACCTCCGCCACCACCACCGCCCTGAGGTAAACATAAAAATGCCACATGGTCTGTATCTTTAGGTGTCATATTCCAATACTGACGGAGTAATGGTTCGCCATTCAAAAAACAAATATATGGTAGATTTTGAGGACTTACATTATATTTATCAGCAATGTCTTGTACCGATATTTGTTTTAAGCAACAAAAAACCTCGCTATCTGCGAGGTTAAATGGATTTTGTATTTTAACTATCTGAGGCATTTTTCCATATCTCCAAAATATGCCAACCATTCATTTTTAAGTCAGGCAGTTTT
>SUUX01000012.1 GCA_015062305.1 Alphaproteobacteria bacterium | reverse complement strand
TTTGAGAAACTTTTATTTTATAACCATACTCAATACTTTCGTTTCCACCGGTGATGGTCATGTTACAATCTCTGAGCAATATACCATCATCTATGCGGATAACACCATCATTTTTTGCCTCCAAAACCACTGGTCTGCCATCAGAATATATGGCGTTGGATTTCTTAGTAGTGGTTCCGTCATCATTTATAATTTCAACATAGTTGCCCGAAAACACACTCTCACCACCATCGGCAATAACAGTCAATCTCCAGCCATTATATATTGCCCCACCGAATGCTTCTTTACCTTTGGCATAGTTATCATAAAAACTGCTGTTGGTTAAGTATAAATAGTTTCCGCTCAAAGCCCCTCCTGTTGCTTTTCCATTTTCGGAGTATGCATAGTTACCGGTAAAGTTACCGGTAATGTCGCCTATGGAGGTCTCATTATGAATAGCGCCACCTTTGGCGCCCTCTTTTCCTATTGCATAGTTACGGCTAAAGTTGCCGGTAATGTCATCTATACCGCCGGCATAAGAACTATAAATAGCACCACCTACGGCAAGATCATCTGTTGATTCTGCATAGTTACCAATAAAATCACCGGCAATATCGCCTATGGTGCCGTACCAGGGGTTATTAATAGCGCCACCTGTGACTTCACTGCTTCCTGTTGCATAGTTGCCGATAAAGTTACCGGTAATATCGCCTATGTTACCAGAATTATCAATAGCGCCACCATAGCCTGCATTGCCTCCTGTTGCATAGTTGCCGATAAAGTTACCGGTAATATCGCCTATGTCACCAGAATTATTAATAGCGCCACCATAGCCTGCATTGCCTCCTGTTGCATAGTTGCCGATAAAGTTACCGGTAATGTCGCCTATGTTACCAAAATTATAAATAGCGCCACCATAGCCTACTCTGCCTCCTGTTGCATAGTTACCAATAAAATCAGCGATAATAGGATTGTCAAATACGGATGAGATATTAATAGCTCCACCAAGGGTAGTAGATGCAATATCTTTAAACACCTTATTTTTAGTATTTTCTTCAGTAAGGTCATCATCAAGTCTGGTGTTGGTTTTGGTGTATCCATTAGGCATGAGATAGGTATATTTATAGAGTTTATCGCCGATTGCGATGGTGTCATCACCTTCGGTATCGACTTCTTGCAAAGTTACTTTGTCTCCGGTGAGGGAATTTAGTTTTTCGACATCTAAAATTTCTTGTGCCGGAGCTTTTTTTACACAAGTAAATCCTCCGCAAGTGAGGGCTAATAAGCTAACCGAAAATTTATATAATCCTTTTTTCATAGCACACCTCCTGTGGCACTATTTACATTGTGAATAGCGAATAATTTGTTTGTTTCGTCGTTTGAAAGGATAGTTGATATATCTATCCACAAAGACGAAGTTTTTATTTTGCTGAAAAAGACACTTAAAAGGTTTGGGTTAATTTTGTTTTTGTGAAGCATTAGTGCGTTGTAGGTAAAGTGAAAAAAAGCTTTTTTCAGCAGATGAAAATCCGGTATTTTTTTTATATATTCATATGTAGAATCGAAAGCCAAAAACAAATCAGAAATCTTTTTTTCGCTCATTTCTGACTGCATGATAGAGTTTTGTCTGATACGGTAGTAATAGAGGTTGTTTGGCACAAAACCTAAACTGTTGCTATTTATTAAAATTTGGGTATTTAAGCAAAGATCTTCAAAACATACTTTTTCTGGAAATTCAAATTTGTTCTTTTTCCAAAAAGTGCGATTGTATATTTTGCACCAAGCAGTGCTATATATAAACATTATAGGAATAAGGTCTTTCCAATTTGTCGGATTGATAGATGATAAAAACAAAGCAAGTTTTTCGGGTGCAAATGTCTTTGTTTTATCTTGTATCGTGCAAAAACCAAACAAATAGATATCTTTTGGATCTTGGATTATTTGATGGTGTAATTTTTCCAGAGTGTTTGGGTGTAGCCAGTCATCGCTGTCAACAAAAAACAAAAATTGGCCTTTGGCTTCTTGGGCGCCGGTGTTTCTGGCTCCACCAAGCCCTTTGTTTTGTTGTGAAATAATTTTAATTCGTTTATCCTGATTTGCATATCTTTTGACAATATCAATGCTTTTATCGGGGGAGCCGTCATCTACACAAATAACCTCAAAATTATCATAGGTTTGGGCAAGTATGCTTCTTAGGCAATCTTCAATATATTGTTCAACATTATAAAAAGGAACAATGACCGAAAACATAGGGTCTTTGGGTTTTGTTGCAAGAAATGAGTCTTGGTGAGATAGTAGAAAAGTTGCACCCCAGAAATCATCAAAATTGTTGTTAATAATGTTGTTGGCGATGCTGTAGTGCTTCAGTTTGTGATAGATATTTTTATTCAGATGTTTTTCGGTTTCAGATAAAAGCTTTTGTCCTTTTTCATAAAAGCGTTTACGGATATTGGGATTGGCTTTGTGAATTAGTTCGTTGATTTTTTCATATTTGTGTTGAAACAAGGCATAAGCAAAATATTCTTTGAGGCCTGCCTTTTCTGCTGTCTTGTCTAAATTGGCAAAAACCTCGAAGATTTCGAAAGCATTTTTGCCAAACAATTTGGTGACAGATAAGGGGTTTTCTTGCATGTAGAAATAGTAGTCATCGTATGTGAGTTTTATCTTTTTTGCATAGCAAAAACAGGCAAAATTGAATGGAATATCTTCAAAGTGGTTATCTTCAATGAACTTTATTTTGTGTTTGTTTAAAAATTCATGGTTGAATATTTTGTTCCAAACGCCGACACTACAATAAAACAAACCCGGAATAGATTTGCAATCGAAGGTTTCAGTTGGCAAAATATGATGATTGAAACGCTGAGGAGAAAAAAAGCAACTGGGCTTTATTTCTTTGGTTGCCGGTGTGCAGATTGAGCCGTTGAACATAAAAATGTCTACTGGTTCATTGGATATTTGTTTGGCAAAATATGAATATAGCCCTTGGGCGATGTAATCATCAGCATCAACAAAAGAAATGTAGTCTCCGGTTGCGTGCTTTAAGCCATTGTTGCGAGCGTAGGAAGCACCTTGGTTGAATTGTGAAAATATTTTGATGCGTTTGTCTTTGTTTGCAAATTTGCGCAAAATGTTAAGACTCTGATCCTTAGAGCCATCATCAATGCATATAATTTCTAAGGCGCTGTAATCTTGGAATATAATGCTTTCTATGCAGCGAGACAAATAATTTTCGGCATTGTATATGGGAATAATAACAGATATCTTGGGCGATGGATTTGTCATAACCTATCTCCCCAGTTTGTTTGTGTAATGAAATGATTGATGTTGCTTGGAGCTGAAAATTTAGACTTTGCGGCCAACAAGGTAGAAAGACAAAGTGGTCTTACCCCCCCCGCAAAATACTGGAAAAACAAGTAGTTAGCCTAACTTCTGTTCTATAAAACATTGAGATTCTCCTCAACATCTGTTTGCAACATATCTTTTATTGTACCATATTTTTGGTGTTTTCTCAAGTCTAAAAGACAAAAAGGAATCGCAATTTGTGTTATATAGACTCATCTAGTTTATATTTTTAACAAACGAAAAGTTAAAAAAGATTTAATAAAGGAAAAGTTTTTTATTAATAAAAAGGTGGACGAATCGCTAAAGCTCTTCGTGGTGACAAAAAGAGGGCTGGTTGCCCAAGCCCTCTGTGAAACTTTAACAAGATTAAATAACTTCTCGGCGTCCGGTGTGGTCAGCTGCTGTGATTATACCTTCTGCTTCCATGCGTTCTATTATGGTGGCGGCACGGTTGTACCCTATGCGTAGGCGGCGTTGAACATAACTGGTTGAAACCTTCTTGTCATTTTGCACAATTTGCACTGCTTGGCGATAGAGGTCATCATCACTATTGCCAGAACCAAAATCTCCGCTGTCAAACACTGCAGAGCCTCCGCTTTTGTCTGATAGCTCTCCTTCGGTGACAGATTCGACATATTCGGGTTCTCTCTGCGATTTGAGAAATTCTACGATTTGCTCTACTTCGCTATCTTTTACAAAAGGAGCATGTACACGGTTTGGACGCTGTCCTGCCGGCATATAAAGCATATCACCCATGCCTAGAAGTTGTTCGGCTCCTTGTTCTCCTAGAATAGTGCGGCTGTCTATTTTTGAAGTGACTTGAAAACTGATTCTGGTGGGGAAATTGGCTTTGATTGTGCCGGTGATGACATCGACAGATGGTCTTTGAGTGGACATGATTAAGTGAATGCCGGCGGCACGAGCCATTTGTGCAAGTCGTTGAATGGCGGCTTCTACCTCTTTGCCGGCAACAAGCATTAAATCGGCCATCTCGTCGACCACAATTACAATATATGGCAGAGGATTAAGGTCTAGCTCTTGTTCTTCGTATATGGGTTTGCCGGTTTCAGTGTCAAAGCCTGTTTGCACTGTGCGGCTTACTTTTCCACCGCTGGAGCGAAGTTCTTCCAGCCTTTTGTTGTAGCCGGTGATGTTGCGAACATTGAGCTGAGCCATTGCTCTATATCTGTCTTCCATCTCTTTTACGGCCCATTTTAGGCCAATAACAGCTTTTGAAGGATCTGTAATGACCGGAGTTAATAAGTGAGGAATACCGTTATACATGGTGAACTCAAGCATTTTGGGGTCAATCATTATCAGTTTGCATTCTTCCGGGCGCATTTTGTATAACAGAGATATGATCATTGAGTTTACACCCACAGATTTACCAGATCCAGTGGTTCCGGCAACCAATAAGTGAGGCATTTTTGCTAGGTCGGCGTATACGTTTTTGCCTCCGATATCTTTGCCAAGAGTGATTGTGAGTGCAGATTTGGAATCGGTGAAATCAGAACTTTCAATTAGTTCTCGCAGATATACAATCTCTCTTTTGGGGTTGGGTAGCTCTATGCCTATGGTGTTGGAGCCGGGAACAACGGCAATGCGCACAGAAACGGCACTCATGGAGCGGGCTATGTCATCGGCTAACCCAACGACTCTGGCGGTTTTTGTTCCGGGGGCGGGGTCTAACTCATATAGGGTGACTACAGGTCCGGGACGAACTTTTACAATTTTGCCGTTAACACCAAATTCTTGCAAAACGCCTTCCAGCTCGATGGCTATTTTTTCCAGTTCTTTTTGGTTGACACTGATGGCTTTGTCTTTGTTCATAGAAAGCAAGCCAACGTCTGGAAATTTGTAGCCGTCATCGATTTTTTTGGATGGTTTGGCGATTTTTATGGTCTCTTTGGGTTTTGATGTTTCGGTTTTTTCTTCTTTTAATTTTGGTTCTTTTCTAACTCTTGGCTCTCTGGGCTTGCGGACTGAGGGCTTGGCTGATTTTTTGAACAGCGATGCAAAGGCAGAGGCGACTTGTTTGATTTTTGAGAATATGAAATATATGCTTTTCCAGATGTTTTTGAATAGTCGGAACCAGCTGCCAAAGCTTAGGCCACAGGCCATATTGAAAGATACTAAGGACACAAAGGATAAGGCCAAAACTAATAGATGTCTGGCATAGGCAAACCCCCAAACCCTGTTTAGGAGGCTCAAAAATTGACGAGACAAAAATATGCCTACATTTCCGCCAGGTTTGAAACCATTGATGTTGGGAATGAAAATGGCTATGGCTGTTGCCAGAGAGATTGTTCCAAAGAAAATGGCTAAAATTCGTAGGTATGGATGCTCTAGTTGTCGGAGACGCAAAAAGGTATAACCCCACATGAATGGCGCAACAAAAAATATAGGCAGAGCTACACCCCACCAAGTGAGGATGATGTCGGCACTTTTGGCTCCATACAATCCTAGCAAATTTGCTACCGGACGAGATGATGCATTGTTGAATCCGGCGTCAAATACATTGTAAAAAACGCAAGCAATAACAAGACTGACAATCCAAATCATTAGAGCTAAGCCAAAGGTTCTCCACAATAGTTTTTTCCACCAACTTTTTTCTTTTTTGCTGCGTTTTGCCATATCTAAAAAATCCATTAAACAAAGTTTCGATTATCGCAATTATAAGGTCAAATTATCAATAATCCCTTAACAAATGGGCGGATAACCAGCTTTTAAATCTTGACTTTTGGTAGATGTTCGTTGATTCTGTAATGGTTGTTGGAATAACAAGGATGCCTTTTATGACTATAGCTTTTGTATTTCCCGGCCAGGGTTCGCAATTTGTGGGCATGGGAAAAGAATTGGCCGATAATTTTTCTGCGGCAAGAGAAGTTTTTTCTGAAGTTAACGATGCGCTCTCACAAGATTTGTTTAAGCTTATGGTAGAAGGACCAGAGAGCGAGTTGATGCTGACATCAAACACACAGCCGGCTTTGATGGCTCATTCTATGGCGGTTGTTCGTGTGTTGGAAAAAGATTTTGGTATCTTTGTGAAAGATTATGCAAGTTTTGTAGCCGGTCACTCTTTGGGCGAATATTCTGCGGCTTGTGCTGCTGGAGTTTTCTCTTTGACAGATACGGCTAAGCTACTCCGTACCCGCGGCGACGCTATGCAAAAGGCTGTTCCCGTCGGGGTCGGAGGTATGGCGGCGGTAATTGGCGCAAAACATGAAGATGTTGTGGCTTTGGCTAAAGCCTGCACAAATAATGGACAATATGTTTGTGTCGCCGCCAATGATAATTCTGATGGACAAGTTGTTTTGTCCGGTCATTTGGGGGCAATTGATAAGGCTGTTGAGATTGCTGCAGACTTTGGGGCTAAACGGTGTATTAAGCTTCCGGTAAGCGCCCCTTTTCATAGTCCGTTGATGGAGCCTGCTGCTCAAGTTATGGCAGAGGCCCTTGGCAATGTGGCTTTTCATGCCCCTGTGGTTCCTCTAATCTCTAATGTTGCGGCAGAGCCAATTACTGATGAGAATGAAATTATTAAAAATTTGGTTGCTCAAGTAACAGGGTCTGTGCGTTGGAGAGAAACAACCAGTTGGATGAAGGACAATGGTGTGACAGATGTGATGGAACTAGGTGCCGGAAAAGTGTTGTCTGGTATTGTCAAACGTAGCCATAAGGATATTAATGCCCTTTCGGCAGGGACCGTTGCCGAAGTTGAAGAGCTCGCTAAGAGCCTTTAAGATAAAACTTTTAAATGAGGAATTTGTGTTATGTTTAGATTAGATGGAAAAGTAGCTCTTATTACCGGTGCAGCTGGTGGTATTGGTGATAAAATTGCTCGCACTTTGCATGCTCAGGGTGCAATTTTGGCTCTTACGGATATGCGTGAGGAGCCGATGCTCAAGCTTAAGGAAGAACTGGGTGGTAATGTGGAAGTGTTTACGGCAAACCTTACTAATGCAGATGATGTGAAAAGTTTGGTAGAGAGAGTGGAAGAAAAACTTGGTCGTATTGATATTTTGGTGAATAATGCCGGTCTTACCAGAGATAATTTGTTTATTCGTATGAGTGATGAAGATTGGCAGTTAGTGTTGGATGTGAATCTCTCTGCCGGTTTTAAATTGGCAAAAGCTGCTGTTCGTGGTATGATGAAGCGCCGTTTTGGTCGCATTATTGGTATTGCTTCTGTTGTTGGTGTTACCGGAAACGCCGGTCAAGCAAACTATTCTGCTTCTAAGGCCGGTATGATTGCTATGAATAAATGTTTGGCGCAAGAAGTTGGTTCTCGTGGGATTACCGTGAATTCTATTGCCCCGGGATTTATTCGTACTCCGATGACAGATGTTTTGTCAGATGATGTTAAAGCAGCTCTTTTGGCGAAAATTCCGGAGGGTAAGCTTGGAGAAGCTCAAGATATTGCTAATGTTGTTGCTTTCTTGGCATCTGATGAAGCTCAGTATATTACAGGTCAAACCATTAATATCAATGGTGGTATGGCAATGATTTAGTTGCATTGCGCTAGCAAACAAAAAGCAGCCTGTTTAGAGGCTGCTTTTTTGTTAGAAACGCTTCAAAAAGTCTTTAATTCTCTTTTCGATGGTTGGTTTTGGGGTGTCTAGGTTGACGGATCCTGTTTTGATGTTGTGGGTGTATTTCATTCCTTCAATGCAAAGAGCACTTGCGCCAGACGTCCAATACCAGCGCCCTTTGGTAACAAGATGGAAGTTTTTGCCATCAAAACGATATAGCTCTATTTTTTCACCATAATCACCTAAGATGCGGTAGGCAGCATTGTTAGCCCAAAGAGAACAATTGGGATGAAAGATCCATCCGTTTTGATCTTTTGACCATACAAATATGCCTCCCCAGGCACAAAATGTTTCACCTTCTTTTCCCTCTATCGGAGAGCAGGAATCGGGATAAAACATATCGTATAGCTCATCAGAGCGAAGAGCTATGATTCGAGCTTGGTTGGTCTCTACAACTTCGAAATAGCTACCCAAAAAACATAGTTTCTTTTTTGCGAAATGATACAGCTTGACGGTGTTGTTGGGTTCTTCTTTCAAAAAATACTTCCACGAAGTGCACTCAAATTTGTATATTTCAGAGGCGCCGTTTAGGCGTTTTTCGAATTTTTTTCCTAAAACCAAGCGTTGCCATGCGCCTTTATCAAATTTCATAGTATACCATAAGCCGTTTTCTTCAAAAATGCAAATATCATTGATAACCTCTATAGGGGATTCTTTTGGCAAAATGACTTTGAATATTTCATCATGTTGGATCCCATACAGAGTTTTGATTTTTGCGTCCTTGTTCCATAGAACAACGTGAGATGGACTTTTTATGAATTTTACATTTTTGGCATGATCTATGAGCTGATAATGCACTAAGCTTTGATCATCAAGGTACAAGTAACAGAGGTCTTCTGAACCGCCCCATTTAAGTTGAAATGTTTTTTTCATACTAATACATTTTAATAGTTCATTTATAATATATATATGGGTTCAAGATATATAATTGGCGTGTAAAAGTAAAGTTCTTTTTATAAAGACACTTCTTGATTAAATAGGTTTTTTCGTGTATATAGAAAATAAACGTGTTTTGAGGAGAAACTAAAATGGGTGAAAATAAAGAGCCTTCTCAGCGCCAGCTTAGAGTGGCGCAAGAAATTAGAAAGATTGTTGTAAATTTTATTGATAGGGGAGAAGTGCGTAATCTGGAAGGAATTGATACTTTGGTTACTGTTACAAAAGTTACGGTTTCTCCTGATTTGAAATATTGTACAGTTTGGTTTATGACAACAAATGGAAATTTTTTGCAGGAAGTGTTGGGCGGTTTGCAACTAGCAGCAAATTTCTTTCGTAAACAAGTGGCAACAAAAACATCTTTGCGCTATGTGCCGGAGATTAATTTTAGGGTTGATAAGAGCTTTGAGGAAGTGGATAAGATAGAAAAGTTGCTTAGAGACCCTCATGTGGCTCAAGATTTAAAGTAAAATCTGCTATATAAAAATGCAGCGCCGAGACAGAGTGTTCGGCGTTTTTTGTTTGACAAAATCGTTGGTTTTGCTAAAAGAAATACAAACATGTATAATCATTAAATTATTTTAGTATGGAAAAAATTTCAAATGTACAACTTATTGATGTTGGTGCAGGCAGAACTGTAGTAAGATACTACAATGCTAAAAAAGATTGCTTTGAGCGCATTTGCACGGCGGAGCAAGTGTTTGTACTCGGGCTAAACGGTAAAGATGATTCTGCAGATAAGCTAATGGTTCTCGATGCGAGAATTTGGTTGTTGTGGAATGGGCGTTTGCGCTATGTCGGTCTGGTAGATGAGGGTTTGCTTTTGTTGCAATCGGGAGGTTGTTGTTTGCGTAAATATGATCTTTCTCACACGCCTCTGCCTTTTCATTGTATGATTGTAAGCTTTGATGAGCTTTTGCCTCGAGAATGGGTGCCAACTACAGAGTATCGCTGGGATGACAATCAAGTTACTGCAAAGGAATATTTTAGCGGTCGAAAGTTCTGCTTTGAAGTTCCTCGCGGTGTATTAAACGATTTTAAGCCTTGTATCATTTGTCGAGGCTAAGACAGAAATTTTTTGAGCCAAGGAGATGTTTCTCTTTGGCTTTTTTTGTTTTAAATTTGACAAGAAAACAGAATAAGTTATTAGTATATGCAATAAATTTACAGAGGAACAAATGAAACACAAAGGCGATAAGGTAAGCGGGTGGTTGATAATCGATAAAGAGGCCGGAATGGGCTCAACCCAAGTGGTGGGCAAAACTCGCTATTTGTTGCAGGCTGCTAAAAATGGTCATTGCGGCACTTTAGACCCATTTGCAACAGGTGTATTGCCGATTGCATTTGGCGAGGCAACAAAGCTGATACCTTATGTAACAGATGGTGATAAGGAATATGAATTTTGGCTCAAGTTTGGAGCAACTACCGATACTCTTGATTGCGACGGAATAGTAATTGCAGAGGGAGGAAATATTCCAACAAAAGAAGAAATTAAAGCAGTGTTGCCTCAGTTTGTGGGCGAAATTACGCAGATTCCTCCAGCCTTTTCGGCAATCAAAATCAATGGGCAAAGAGCTTATGATTTGGCTCGCAAAGGGCAAGAAGTGGAAATTCCTGAGCGAAAAATCACTATTTATGGACTCGAGCTGTTGGAAATGTGCGAATCTGATGTGGCGCATTGTCGAGTCCGATGCTCAAAAGGAACTTATGTGCGCACTCTTGGAGCGGATATTGCCAAAAAACTCGGTACAATCGGGTATTTGAAGGCTCTAAGACGTACAAAATGCGGAATTTTTGATGTTTTTGATACGATTTTGCTGGAAAATTTAAAAAAGATAGAGTATGTTGAGGAACGCCAAAAAGTTTTGCTTCCGGTAATAACGTGTCTGCGCGACATCGCGGACATCGCCGTAACCGAGGCAGATGCCGTCAAACTAAAACAGGGCCAAGGCTTGTCGCCCAAGGCTTATCAGACATCGGATCTGTTAGGCAAAGAGGTGGCAGCCACTTGTAACGGAAATTTGGTGGCAATGGTGCGAATCGAAGAGCAAAAAATTGCTCCGGTTCGAGTTTTTAACTTTTAATAAAAGGAAAATATGATGTCGATTTCTAATGAAGAAAAGAAAAAATTGGTTGAAGCTTATGGCTTGAACCCAAATGATACCGGTTCTCCGGAAGTTCAAATTGCTATTTGGACAGCTGAAATTAACAACCTGATTGAACACTTTAAGACACATGCTAAAGATACTCACTCTCGTTTGGGTTTGATGAAAAAAGTTAGCCGTCGTCGTCACCTTTTGGATTATTTGAAAGGCAAGAGCGAAGAGCGTTATCAGGCTTTGATTAAGAAGTTAGATCTCAGAAAATAAGGAAAAATTGTTTTATGGGCAATCTAGAGCGATTTTGTGCGGTCTTAGAAAATTCATGTACCGATTTGTACACGGGAATTTTCTTTGCCACAAAAAATCACTTTATCTTACTCCCTAAAACAAGTTTTTCAAAAATATTGAGGTTTTCTTAAAAATAAGAACTGCGGGGGAATGAGCTTCCGCAGTTCTTTTGATTAAAAATCCTGCATGGGGCAGGTAGAGGTTATATGAAAGGAAAAAGAAATATGATCGATTTTAAGGTATGCCGCAAAGAGATGGAATGGGGCGGAAGAAAATTAGTATTGGAAACAGGTAAGATTGCCAGACAAGCTACAGGTGCGGTGATTGTTACCTATGGTGAAACACAAGTTATCGCAACTGTATGTGCGGCAAAAGAGGCAAAGGCAGATCAAGATTTCTTTCCTTTGACAGTTAATTATCAAGAAAAATATTATGCTACAGGTAAGGTTCCTGGCGGTTTTATGAAGCGTGAAGGTAAACCATCTGAACGAGAAGTTTTGATTTCTCGTTTGATTGATAGACCTATTCGTCCGTTGTTTCCGGATGCTTTTAAAAATGAAGTGCAAATTATTTGTACTGTGTTGGCTCATGACCAAAACACCGACTCTGATATCCCGTCAATGATAGCAGCTTCTGCCGCCTTGGCAGTTTCGGGTATTCCGTTCTTGGGTCCAATTGCCAGTGCAAAAATTGGTTATAAAAATGGTGAATATATTTTGAACCCGACTATCGAGCAACTCAAAGATACTGATTTGGAATTGGTGGTTGCCGGTACATCGGAAGGTGTGTTGATGGTAGAATCTGAGGCTCAAGAGCTGTCGGAAGAAACCATGCTTGGCGCTGTTATGTTTGGTTTTGATAATTTTCAACCAGTTATTAATTTGATTGCCGATTTGGCAAAAGAAGCAGGTAAAGAAAAGTGGGAAGCTCCAGTATTTCCTCCTGAGTTTGATGAACTGTATAATCGTTTGGCAAAAGATTTTACCAAAGAATATGAAGAAGCTTTCAAAGTTACAGATAAGTTGAAACGTGGTGAAATGATTGCTTTGGCTTCAGAGAAATTCAAGGCAACTTTGGATCCGGAAAATGAATTTGATCAGCGTTATGCTCAAGATGCTATTGAAAAATTGATGCATCATGTTATGCGTGAGGCGGTGCTTTCTACCGGTAAACGTATTGATGGTCGTGATACCAGAACAGTTCGTCCGATTGCTTGTCAGGTAGATGTATTGCCAACAGCTCATGGTTCTGCTTTGTTTACCAGAGGAGAGACCCAAGCCTTGGTTGTTACAACCTTGGGTACAGGTGAGGATGCTCAAATTGTAGATGGTTTAATGGATGAATATAAAGAAGACTTTATGCTTAATTATAACTTCCCTCCATTTTCTGTTGGTGAGTGTGGACGTATCGGTAGTCCTGGGCGCCGTGAGATTGGACATGGAAAATTGGCATGGCGTGCAATTCATCCGATGATGCCAAAAGATAAAGATGCTTTTCCTTATACTATTCGTGTTGTTTCTGAAATTATGGAATCTAATGGTTCTTCTTCTATGGCAACAGTTTGCGGAACTACAATGTCTTTGATGTCTGCCGGTGTTCCGATGGCTAAGCCTGTGGCAGGTATTGCAATGGGATTGATTAAGGAAGATGATGGTCGTGTGGCTATTTTGACTGATATTTTGGGTGATGAAGATCATCTTGGCGACATGGATTTTAAAGTTGCCGGAACAAAAGATGGTGTAACAGCTTTGCAGATGGATATTAAAATTACATCTATCACCAAAGAGATTATGAAAAATGCTCTTGCTCAAGCTCATGAAGGACGTATTCATATTCTTGGTGAGATGGCAAAAGCTATTGCTGAGCCTCGTCCTCATGTATCAGATAGAGCTCCGCGTATTGTGGCTATTAAAATTCCGGTAGATAAAATCCGCGAGGTTATCGGAACCGGTGGTAAGGTTATTCGTGAAATTGTTGAAAAGACCCATACCAAGATTGATATTTCTGATGATGGTGTTGTTAAAATCGCTTCTATGAAAAAAGAAGAAGGCGATGCTGCTTTGGAATGGATTATGGGTATTGTTGCCGAGCCAGAAGTTGGCAAAATCTATCATGGAACAATTACCAAAATTATGGATTTTGGTGCTTTTGTGCGTTTCTTAGGTGCAACCGAGGGTTTGGTTCATATTTCAGAAGTTAAAAATGAGCGTATAGCTTCTGTTTCTGATTTCTACAAAGAGGGTGACCAAATTTGGGTTAAATGCCTTGGCGCAGATAATCGTGGTAAGATTAAACTTTCGGCAAAGAGAGTTAATCAGGAAACAGGTGAAGATTTAGAAAACTAAAAATCTATCCGGTGATTATATAAAAGGCTCGGGCTATGGCTCGAGCTTTTTTATTGAGATTTAGGGAGTATCTTTTCTATTTGATAGAGTGAATACAACGAAGAGCTGAAGATGGTTTAATGTCGCTTAATACATAGGGAAACAGAAGCCAAGTTTTGCTTGACTCGGTGTCTTTTGGGGATATATGATGGGTAATAAATAAAATTATTAACCAATTAAAAATCGATTACTATGAAAAAGATTGCTAGAATTGTTGACAGGCAAACGGTTGAGATTTTGACATTTGAAGACGATGCTCAAAATCTGTCTGCAGAGTTTGCCGTTGAGCGCGAAGAGCGGAAGTTTGATTATGTTCTTGTAACCCGTGCCGGTTTTATAAAAATTGACCATAAAGGTTATGTGGGGGTCATGAACTCAAGCGGAGAGATTGTTATTCCGATAAAATTTAACTTTATTCGTGTAACATCGCATGTGATTGTGGCACAAGAAGGCGGAATAGTAACATTTTATCGTCATAGTGGTGAGGTTTGGGAGTTTGAGCATCCGTATCGTTTGAAGGGCATGGATTATGCGTCTGAATGTGCAGTTTTGGCTCAGCGTAGAAATTCAAAGGTCAGGGCAATATATTCTTTTGCCAAAGGAGAGTTCTTGATTGGGTGGACCAAACGCTCAAGGCTGGTAGGAAGGCATTGGTTTTTTGAAGACAAGAGCGGCGAACAAAAATTTGTTTGTGCGGAAAACGAGCTTTCAAAGCTTTGGCCGGCCGAAGAAATCTACCATTTTAGCTATGCGACCATGGTTAAGATTGATGGCAAATATAAGATTTATTTGCCTAGCGGCTTAATCGAGAATCTGGGAGAAAAACTCTAGTTTAAAACCGTCTGAGAAAACTCAGGCGGTTTTTTTGTTGACTTTTGTTTATGTTTTGTCTAAAGATATTTAAAGATAATTAATTATTTTAAACTTTAAGAATATGGTGTGGATTTTATTGTGTTTGGCTGTTATAGCGGCTATGTACTATGTATCTGATTTTATGTTCGTTTCTGTGCGTATATATGACGTTAAAAAAACAGAAGATCCCTCGGAGTATTCTTGTAAGTTCTTTTGGAGAGGACGAGAAAGAGAAGGATATTTTTTCTGGGATGAAGGTTCTGTGCCTAAAGATGATTTTTTTAATGTCATAGGAGTTGATTGTTATGAAGGTCTTTGGTGCCTTGAACATTGTAGTGATAATCAAAAAGAAATGAAAGATGGAGAAGATTGTTAGCATAGTTATGATTGTGGCAATAGTGGTGTTTGGTCTTATAAGTTATTTGCCTGTGGTTATTAGTTTAAAAAGTATTGCAACATATAAAACTACAAAAAAATGGTTTAATATGATTGTTCTTACCGCTGTTGCAATTGTTTCCTTACAAGATGTTTCTCAAAATTCCGTTTTATTTTTGCTTTGTTTGTTTTTGTTCAATCTTATCATGCAAAAGAGAAGCTTGAATCAGTTGTATGCAAATATTATTTCTTTTTTGGTTGATTTTCCTATTGGAAAATTTTCTTGTGGAGAGAAAAACGAAAAAGGACAATATTGGGGTGAGCTTGAAATTAACGGGGTTAAAATGGAAGCTGTTGCTATGGGAGATGCTTTTGAGGGAGCAGAAGATGTTGCTGTGATGGTATTTGTGCAGCTTAATAATGAGGGAAATCCGATGCTGTTGCAAGTGATGCCAATTTTGGACGAGGAGCTGGTTACTGAAAAGTAACCGGCTCTTCGGTTTTTTTGTGTAAAAAAATCTTGAAAAAAATAAAAAAAGGTTGTAAGACTCTGCCTAATCGTGCAGACACCCCTGGAGGTCGCATGATGATTGTTGAATTTTTTGTTTAAGGATTTTTACAATGGTAGATATTACATTTAATGCTGAAAAGCGTGAGAAAGCAGGTAAGGGGGCAGCTCGTGCATGTCGTCGTGAGGGTCGTGTTCCTGCCGTTATTTATGGTGGTAAAAAAGAATCTGTTATGATTTCTTTGCACCCTGTAGAATTGGAAAAAGCTTTGGATACTGTTGGTTTCTATGATGCTGATATAGAAATCGTTTTGGATGGTAAGAAACACAAGGTTAAATGCCAGGATGTTCAGTTCCACCCTGTATCTGATGCTCCGGTTCACGTTGACTTTGTTAGAAAATAGTCTGTATTTTGGACGGCTAATACAGAATTAGCGGGGTGACGACATCCTTATGTACGTTTTTGTATGTTTCGGTGTCGCCACCCTAAATTCTTATTATTAGTCTCAAAGCATGAACTATTGGTGAGTGAAGAAATGTTTTTAATTGTAGGTTTGGGTAATCCCGGTAGCGAATATGAAAGAACTCGTCATAATGTCGGATTTATGGCTGTGGACGAGATTGCCCAAGCTTATGGTTTTGGCCCTTTTAAGGCAAAATTTGATGGGGTTATTGCCGAAGGAAAAATTGCCGGTGAAAAAGTGTATATTCTAAAGCCTCATACTTATATGAATCTTTCCGGTAATTCAGTAGTGAAAGCTGCTAATTTTTATAAGATTCTTCCGCAAAATGTTATAGTTGTTCATGATGATATGGATTTGCCGGTAGGGAAGATTAAGGCAAAACAGGGTGGGGGGGCCGGAGGCCACAACGGGTTGAAGTCTATTGATGCTGCAATTGGTAATAGTTATAATCGAATCAGAATTGGTGTAGGGCATCCTAATCAGGGAGGTGAAGCGGTTGTTAACCATGTGTTGAGCCGTTTTTCTAAAGCAGATGCAGAAGTGGTTGAAAAAGAAATTGATTTAATTTGTGAAATAATAGGAATTTTGATAAAAGAAGGAATTGCTGCTTTTTGTAATAAGCTTGGCGATTTGCAATGTAAAAAATAAGGAGTTTTGATTATGGGGTTTAATTGTGGAATTGTCGGTTTGCCGAATGTGGGTAAATCTACTTTGTTTAATGCTCTGACACAAACCATTGCCGCACAAGCAGCAAATTTCCCTTTTTGTACGATTGAACCAAATACCGGTAGAGTGGCTGTTCCAGACAAGCGTTTGGATAAGTTGGTGGAAATGGTAAATCCGAAATCTGTGGTGCCTACTCAGCTAGAATTTGTTGATATTGCAGGATTGGTTAAAGGCGCCTCGAAAGGAGAGGGTCTTGGCAATCAATTTTTAGCTAATATTCGTGAGGTTGATGCCATAGTTCATGTTTTGCGCTGTTTTGAAAATGAAAATATTACCCACGTTGAAGGTAGTATAGATCCTATTCGTGATGCTGAAATTGTAGAAACAGAATTGATGATTGCGGATCTTGAGTCTTTGGAAAAGAGGTTTGAACAGGCCAATAAAAAAGCAAAAGGCGGTGACAAAGATGCTATAATCAATGTTGCGGTTATGGGCCCGATTATGGAGGCTTTAAGAGCTGGAAAACCGGCCAGGATTGCAGCTCCGGATATGTCTAACAAAGATGCTTATAAAGCTTATAAGATGTTGCAACTTTTGACATCTAAGCCGGTGTTGTATGTGTGTAATGTTGACGAGAATTCTGCCGCAGAAGGTAATGAGTTTTCGGAAAAAGTGTTTGCGAAGGCAAAAGCAGAAAATGCACAAGCAGTGATTATTTCTGCAGAAATTGAATCTGAGGTTGCTCAATTGGAAAATGACGAAGAGAAACAGGAGTTTCTTTCTGCATTGGGGCTGGCAGAAACAGGTTTAGCAAAGATTATTCATGCAGGGTATAATTTATTGGGTTTGCAGACATATTTTACTGCCGGACCGAAAGAAGTGAGAGCCTGGACTTTTCTAAAAGGTTCAAAAGCTCCGCAATGCGCTGGTATTATTCATTCGGATTTTGAACGTGGTTTTATTCGAGCAGAGACAATTTCTTATGATGACTATGTTAAGTTTGGTGGAGAGCAAGCTTGCAAAGAGGCGGGAAGGATGCGTTCAGAAGGTAAGGATTATGTGGTGCAGGATGGTGATTTGTTGAATTTTCTCTTTAATGTATAAGAAGAGATATTTGTATAATGACTCGTCTAGAGCTGCTATCGGAGGTTCTAGAAAATTCCTTATTATAAATGTATGGAGGTTTGAAATGCGGTTAGCTCTTTTTCAGCCAGATATTCCGCAAAATACGGGAACAATGATGAGACTCTGTGCTTGTGTTGATGTGCCAATAGATATTATTGAACCCTGTGGGTTTGTTTTTAATGATAAGGCAATGCGTAGAGCCGGGATGGACTATTTGGATATGGTCGATTATAGGCGTCATGATTCTTGGCAAGACTTTTTGCAATATAGGGCAG
Source organism: Alphaproteobacteria bacterium (assembly GCA_015062305.1). Lineage (GTDB taxonomy): Bacteria > Pseudomonadota > Alphaproteobacteria > RF32 > CAG-239 > CAZU01. The sequence goes on along the minus strand of SUUX01000012.1, from coordinate 41,383 downwards.
GGCATTCGGAGGAGTATGGAAGAATAATTTTGCTTACCACAAAGTCTTCTGAGCCTTATGTAAATTTTGAATTTAAGGATAATGATATTATTCTTATGGGACGAGAATCTGCAGGTGTTCCGCAGGAGGTGCATGATATTGCAGACGCAAGACTGGTGATTCCGATGAATGAAAAGGCAAGATCAATAAATGTTGCTGTCTCGGCAACAATGGTGATAGGAGAAGCCTTGCGTCAAATTAAATGGCAGAACATATATTAACGTAATTCTTTTAATGTCGCAGATAAAATGTCTTGTGCTTTTTGGCGTTGGGATAGCTTTTTATAATATAGCATCATAAATAGTCTGGTTGCATATGCCAACCCCAATGTATCAGATTTGTGGCTCTCTATCAGAGAAATGATTTTATTGCGGTGCAGCTTTTCTAATTTGCTGACGTCATCTAGAGATTTCCACTCTTGGCAGCACATACGTATGCTTGTGCGGCGATTATTAACGCTGAGTATTTTGCTTGAAAGTTTAGTCATTTTATATATCTTTGCTTATAATGAATATTTATGTTTTTTTATATCATGATTTTTTTATTTTGCAACCAATAACTGTAATTTTATTTTGAGTATCGGATTGGTTGGGTAAAAGTCGACGTTAAAAATCTTTTAGACTCGACTTGGACAAAAAATGTGATGGGACTCAAACAGAGTCTGAGTCGGACTTTGCTCTGATTTTAAAAGTGACTTTTTTTCATTTTTTTTCATTTTTTTACTTGCATTGTTGTTTTTGTTATGTTACAAGGTGCTCACGACAAGCATGAGGTGGAGCGACTCTGCCTTTTGTTTGGGGTATAAAACATAGCGCATCCCTTGTTTATCAAGGCTCTGCATAGTTTAACGTTTAGGCGGCTGCTTCTGAATGCTGAGGTGTGCCGTCTAGTTATAGGAAAAGTGTTTAATATGATGGATACACAAAATATCAGAATTCGCCTCAAGGCTTTTGATCATCGTTTGCTAGATCTTTCTACTAAAGAGATTGTGCATACAGCCAAAAGAACAGGGGCAAATGTTAGAGGTCCAATTCCTCTACCAACAAGAATCGAGAAATTTACGGTTAACAGATCTCCGCACGTAGATAAAAAATCTCGTGAGCAGTTTGAAATTCGTACTCATAAGAGACTTCTCGATATCGTAGATCCCACACCGCAAACAGTTGATGCTTTGATGAAGCTAGATTTGGCTGCCGGTGTTAATGTGGAAATTAAATTGTAATAACGTTAATGTTGGCTTTTTGAATTTTGGAAAAGTCAACCAATTAAGAAAAGGAAATAAAAAATAATGCGTACGGGTCTAATCGCAAAAAAGCTTGGAATGTCTCGCATTTTTGAAATGGACGGAACTCATGTTCCTGTTACTGTTTTGCATGTGGACGGGCTTGAAGTTGTTAGCATCAGAACCAAAGAGAAAGACGGATATTCCGCCGTTCAGCTGGGCTGTGGTAGCATTAAAGCCAAAAACCTTTCTAAACCATTGAAAGGTCATTTCGCCAAAGCTAATGTAGAACCGAAGAAAAAATTGGCAGAATTCAGAGTTTCTGAAGATTGCATGCTTTCTGTCGGTGATAAGTTGTCTGTAGAACATTTTGTTCCGGGGCAGTTTGTTGATGTATGTGGAACTTCTATCGGTAAAGGTTTTGCCGGTGTAATGAAACGTCATAACTTTGCTGGTCTGGAGGCATCTCACGGTGTGTCAATTTCTCACCGTTCTCATGGTTCTACAGGTCAAAGACAAGATCCTGGTAAGGTATTTAAGGGCAAGAAGATGGCCGGACATATGGGTGATGAACGTGTTACTGTTCAGAACTTGAAAGTTGTTTCGGTTGATGCAGATAAAGGTTTGATTATGGTTAAAGGTGGTGTTCCTGGTTCTGAAAATGGCTGGGTTTATATCACAGATGCTATTAAGAAACCTGCTTCTGTTGCTTTGCCAATGCCTGCTGGTTTGAAAAAAGTTGATGAACCTGTTGCAGTTAAAGCCGATGCTGAAACCCCGGCTGATAATGCATAAGATAGAGGAATGATATTATGAAACAGGACATCTTGAATTTAGAAAATAAGAATGTTGGTTCTATAGAACTAGATGATTCAATTTTTGGATTGGAAGTTCGTGCTGACATTTTGCACCGTGTAGTTGTTTGGCAATTAGCCAGACTTCAGTCCGGTAATCACAAAACCAAAGGCCGTTCAGAGGTTGCTTTGACACCGGCAAAACCTTTTAAGCAAAAAGGTGGTGGTCGTGCTCGTCAGGGTTCTCGCAAAGGTACTCAGTTTAGAAAAGGTGGAGTTGTATTTGGTCCAGTTGTTCGTGACCATTCTCATGAATTGACCAAGAAATTTAGAAAACTTGGTTTGAAGACAGCTCTTTCTGCAAAAGCTAAGGAAGGTAATTTAGTTATTATTGATGAGGCTAAATTAGCTGAACCAAAAACTAAAGATCTGAAAGAAAAATTAGCTGCTTGCGGTCTTTCTAACAGCTTGTTTATTGATGGTAAAGAAGTTGATTTGAACTTTGCCTTGGCCTCTAGAAACATTAATGGTGTTGATGTGTTGCCGACAGTTGGTGCTAACGTATATGACATCTTGAGAAAAGACAAATTGGTTTTGACTAAAGATGCAGTTGTTTGCTTAGGAGAGAGATTGAAATGAGTAAGTCTAGCAAAAAAACAAACAATGTAACTGCAAAAATGTACGATACACTCGTTCGTCCGGTAATTACAGAGAAATCTATGATTTCATCTGAGGCTGGAAAAGTTACGTTTATGGTTCCATTGTCTGCCAGTAAAGATGATGTTAAAGCTGCTGTAGAGGCAATCTTTAATGTTAAGGTGAACAAAGTGAACACAATTCGTCAATTTGGTAAAGAGAAACGTTTTAGAGGCTATGTTGGTCAGCGTTCTGACTTTAAGAAAGCCGTTGTTACTCTCGCCGAAGGTCAAAACATTGATGTTACTACAGGAATTTAAAAAATGGCATTAAAAAATTATAAGCCCACATCTCCTGGACTTCGTCAGCTCGTTATTGTTGATAGAAGCGAGCTATACAAAGGAAAACCAGAAAAGACACTGACTGTTGGTTTGACAAAAACCGGTGGTCGTGACAATTTTGGTCATGTAACTAGTCGCAGAATTGGTGGCGGTCATAAACGCAAATTGCGCGTGATTGACTTCAAACGTAATAAATTTGATTTAGAGGCAACTGTTGAGAGAATCGAATATGATCCGAATCGCTCTGCTTTTATTGCTTTGATTAGCTATGAAGATGGTGAAAAAGCATACATCTTGGCTCCTCAGAGATTGAAAGCCGGTGATAAGGTTGTGTCTTCTTCTAAGGCTGATATTAAGCCAGGTAACGCAATGCCTTTGAAAAACATGCCGGTTGGTACTATTATTCACAACGTTGAGCTCAAAGCTGGAAAAGGTGGACAGTTGGTTCGTTCTGCCGGTTGTTATGCTCAGTTAGTTGGTAAAGATGCCGGTTATGCACAGTTGAAACTTTCTAGCGGTGAACTTCGTGTTGTTCGTGAAGAATGTTTGGCAACTGTTGGCGCTGTATCTAACCCGGATAACCAGAATAAATCACTTGGTAAAGCCGGTCGTAATCGTTGGCTCGGAAATCGTCCGGTTTCTCGTGGTGTTGCGATGAACCCGGTTGATCACCCACACGGTGGTGGTGAAGGCCGTACATCTGGTGGTCGTCATCCTGTTACTCCATGGGGTAAACCAACCAAGGGTTATAAGACTCGTACTAACAAAAAGACGGATAAATTCATTATGAGAAGCCGTCATGATAACAAAAAGAAATAAGGAGATTTGCATATGACACGTTCCGTATGGAAAGGGCCGTTTGTTGATGGCTATCTTCTGAAAAAAGCTGAAGCAGCTAAGGCTTCCAGCCGTAATGAAGTGATTAAGATCTGGTCTCGCCGTTCTACTATGTTGCCACAGTTTGTTGGCTTGACATTCGGTGTACATAATGGTCACAAGTTTATCCCTGTATTGGTTACTGAGGATATGATTGGTCACAAATTTGGTGAGTTTGCTCCGACTCGTACATTCTACGGTCACGCAGCAGACAAGAAAGCAAAGAGAGGTTAATGATGAGCAAGTCTAAAGACGCAAGAAGAGTTGCTGCAAACGAGGCTTTGGCCGTTTGTCACTCTATTCGTACTTCTCCACGCAAATTGAATTTGGTTGCCGAATCAATTCGTGGCTTGAGTGCTTCTAAGGCTGTTGCCGAGCTTAGCTTTTCTAAGAAGAGAATTGCAAAAGTAGCTTTGGCTGTTTTGCAATCTGCAATTGCTAATGCTGAAAATAACCACCAGTTGAACATTGATAAGCTTTTTGTGAAAGAGGCTTATGTGGGCAAAGGGTTAGTGATGAAACGTATGCACGCAAGAGGTCGTGGAAGAGGTGCTAGAGTTTTGAAGCCTTTTTCAAACATGACTATTGTTGTTGCTGAGCGTGGGGAGTAAACTAATGGGACAGAAAGTAAATCCTACAAGTCTTCGTCTTGGAGTTAACCGTACTTGGGACTCTCGTTGGTTCGCAGATGATAAATATGCAGATTATCTCCACGAAGATGTTAAAATTAAAGAATTTCTGAAAGAAAAACTGGCACAAGCTGGTATTAGTAAGATTGTTATTGAGCGTCCGGCTAAAAAAGCACGTGTTACAATTCACTCTGCTCGTCCAGGTGTTGTAATCGGCAAAAAAGGCCAAGACATTGAAATCTTGCGTAAAGAAATTCAAAAAATGACAGATTCCGAAGTGCAATTAAACATTTTGGAAGTTAGAAAACCTGAATTGGATGCTCAGCTTGTGGCTGACAGTGTTGCGCAGCAGTTGGAACGCCGTGTGGCTTTCCGCCGTGCAATGAAGCGCGTTATGCAGTCAGCTCTGCGTTTGGGTGCTGAAGGTATTAAGGTTTCTTGCTCCGGCCGTTTGGGCGGTGCAGAAATTGCTAGAACCGAACACTATCGTGAGGGTCGTGTACCTTTGCACACATTGCGTGCTGACATTGATTATGCAACCTCTACAGCTCACACCACTTATGGTGCCTGCGGCATTAAAGTTTGGATATACAAAGGAGATATTATGGCTCACGATCCAATGGCTCAGGATAAAAAGCTGGCTGAACAGAAATAAGGTGAATAAGAAATGTTAAGTCCTAAAAGATTAAAGTTCCGCAAACAGCATAAAGGTCGTATTCACGGCCTGGCCAAGGGCGGTTCAAGCTTGGATTTCGGTTCATATGGTTTGAAAGCTCTATCTCCAGAGCGTATTACAGCTCGCCAAATTGAGGCAGCTCGTCGTGCGATTACTCGTGAGATGAAAAGAGCCGGAAGATTATGGATCCGTATTTTCCCAGATGTTCCTGTAACAGATAAACCTGCTGAGGTTCGTATGGGTAAAGGTAAAGGCTCAGTTGAGTTCTGGGTTGCAAGAGTAAAACCTGGTCGTATTCTGTTTGAAGCAGAAGGAATCGACGAGGCAACAGCACGCTCTGCTTTTGCTTTGGGTGCTGCAAAATTGCCGGTTAAGACCAAGTTCGTTAAGAAACTTAATTCAGAGCAAGGAGCTTAAAAATGGTAAAAACTAAAGATCTTCGTGCGATGAGTATTGATGAGCTTGAGGCTAAGTTGCTTGAGTGCAAAAAAGAGCAATTTAACTTGAGAGTGCAACAATCTACTGGACAATTGCAAAATACTGCTGTATTAAGAAGTGTCCGTCGTGAAGTGGCAAAAATCAACACGCTCCTCGCTGAGCGCAAGAAGAACAGTTAGGAGACGTAATATGCCTAAAAGAATTCTTCAAGGTGTTGTTGTTAGCGACAAACAGGATAAGACTGTTACTGTATTAGTAGAACGTCAGATTATGCATCCTGTTTATAAAAAATTCATCAAAAAGAGCAAAAAATATGCTGCTCATGATGAAAACAACCAATGCAAAGTTGGCGATATTGTACGTATTGTTGAATCTGTACCTTATTCTAAGACTAAGTGTTGGACAGTAATGTCTGAAAGTGACAATGCCTAAGATGTTTTGGTTGGAATAAACGTCATCTGAAGCAATTTAAGGGGGTGATTTCTTGGCATGAGATTTTGCCCCCAGAAAAAGACAGATTGGTGTTTTGAGACCAGATAAAAAGTAAAAAAAGAAAAGGAATTGAAAAATGATTCAAATGCAAACCAACCTTGATGTAGCCGACAACTCAGGCGCTCGTCAGGTGCAGTGCATTAAGGTGCTGGGTGGCTCCAAGAGAATGCATGCTTCTGTTGGCGATGTTATTGTAGTAGCTATTAAAGATGCTATTCCTAAGGGTCGTGTTAAGAAGGGTGATGTTATGAAAGCTGTTATTGTTCGTACAGCATCAGACATCAGACGTAAAGACGGATCTGTAATCCGTTTTGACAAGAATGCTGCCGTTTTGATTAATAAAGACGGTGAGCCAATCGGTACTCGTATCTTTGGTCCTGTTACCAGAGAATTGCGTGCCAAGAAATTTATGAAAATTATTTCATTAGCACCGGAGGTATTATAATGCCTAAATTAAAAATTAAAAAGGGTGACCAAGTTGTAATTTTGTCAGGTGATGACAAAGGCAAAACTGGTGAAGTAGTAAAAGCTATGCCTAAAGAGAATAAGGTTGTGGTTCAGGGTGTGAACTTGGTTAAGCGTCATACAAAACCTAGCCAAACAACTCCTGGTGGTATAGTTACTAAGGAAGCACCGATCCATGTTTCTAACGTGGCATTGGCTAAAGACGGTAAGGCTACTAAAGTTGGCTATAAGACTGTTGATGGTAAGAAGGTGCGTGTTGCTCGTAAAACCGGTGACGTAATCGATTAATGGGAGAAAAATTTATGGCAAATTTTGAGAAATTGTACAATGAAGTCATAAAAAAATCTCTTGTGGAGAAATTCGGTTACACCAACCCACATGAGATTCCGAAGCTGACTAAAATTGTATTGAATATCGGTGTTGGCGATGCTGTTACCGATAAGAAAAAGCTCAACAATGCAGTTGAAGAATTGGCTTTGATTGCTGGTCAAAAACCGGTTGTCACAAAGGCTCGTAAGTCAATTGCTACATTTAAGTTGAGAGAAGGTATGCCTATTGGCTGTAAAGTTACTTTGCGTTCTACCAGAATGTATGAGTTTTTGGAGAGATTGATTAATATGGCTTTGCCTCGTGTTAGAGACTTTCATGGTATTAGTGGAAAGAACTTTGACGGACGTGGTAACTTTGCTTTTGGTATTAAAGAGCAGATCATCTTCCCAGAAATCAACTATGATAAAGTTGAGAATATTCGTGGTATGGATATTTGCATTTGTACAACAGCAAAGACAGATGAAGAAGCTAAGGCTCTTCTGACCGGCTTTAACCTTCCTTACAAGAAATAAGGGGAAAACAGAATGGCAAAAACAAGTTCAGTTTTCAGAAACCTGAAAAGAGCAAAAATGGCTGAGAAGTATGCTTCTCGTCGTGAAAAGCTCAAAAAGATAGTTATGGATAAAACAATTTCTCCGGAGGAGAGATTCCAGGCTACTTTGAAGTTGGCTGAGATGCCGCGTAACTCTGCAAAAATTCGTTTTCGTAATCGTTGCAAAATTACCGGTCGTTCTCGTGGTGTTTACCGGAAATTTGGTCTTTCTCGTAATGAGTTGCGTGATATGGCAAGCTTTGGCGAGATTCCCGGTTTGGTTAAATCTAGCTGGTAGAGGAGATAAGAGATATGTCTATGTCTGATCCTTTGGGCGATATGCTCACACGCATTAGAAACGCACAAAGAGCGAAGAAGAGTGAAGTCGTATCACCTGCTTCTCGCTTGCGTGAAAATGTGTTAGAAGTTTTGAAAAAAGAGGGATATATTCTCGGTTATGAGAGAGTAAATGTTCGTCCCGGCGTTGATGAACTTCGTATTAAATTGAAGTATCATGAAGGTACTTCTGTAATTACAGAAATTTATCGTGTTTCTACTCCGGGTCGTAGAGTTTATTCTTCTGTTAAAGATTTGCCTAGAGTATATAACGGTCTTGGTATTTCTATAATTTCTACCCCATCTGGTGTTATGAGCGACAATGATGCTCGTAAGGCTAATGTTGGTGGTGAAATTTTGTGCCAAGTGTTTTAAGGGAGAATTAGGATGTCTAGAGTTGGAAAATATCCGGTTATCGTCCCTGAAGGCGTTAAGATTTCTATTGAAGGCAATGTTGTTAAGGCTAGCGGAAAATTGGGCGAATTAACCCAGTCTTTCAATGCTGATTATGTTGCTGTTGAAATTAAAGAAAATACAGTTGTTGTTTCTCCAAAGTCTGAGACAAAACAGGCTCGCGCTTTGTGGGGAACTACCAGAGCTAATATCAATGTTATTGTAAAAGGTGTTAGCGAAGGATACAGCAAAAATTTGGAATTGGTTGGTGTGGGTTATAAGGCTCGTGTTGAAGGCAGCAATAAGTTGGTGTTGTCTTTGGGCTTTTCTCATGATGTGCCGGTTGTGGCTCCTGCTGGAATTAAGGTTGCATGTCCGAGCGCTACTCAGATCACCATCTCTGGTGCTGATAAACAACTTGTTGGCCAATTTGCTGCGGAAATTCACAAGTTCAGAAAACCTGAGCCGTATAAAGGTAAGGGCGTGAAGTATGAAGGTGAATATGTCCGTCGTAAAGAAGGCAAGAAGAAATAAGGAAAAAAATAAATGAGTACACCAAGAGAATTGTTTGAAAAGAGAAAAGGGCGTATTCGCTCTGCTCTGAAGAAAGTTGCAAATGGTAAAATGAGATTGTCTGTTTTCCGTAGCAACATGCATGTCTATGCTCAGATTATTGACGATGCCAAAGGTGTCACTGTTGCTTCTGCCTCTACATTGGAAAAAGAAGTTCGTGACAGCATCAAAAAGTCTTCTAACGTTGAAGCAGCAAGCTTTATCGGAAAATTGGTTGCCGAGCGTGCAATTAAGTCCGGTGTGAGCGAAGTTGTTTTTGATCGTGGTGGTTATATATATCATGGTCGTGTTAAAGCTTTGGCAGATGCAGCTCGTGAAGCTGGTTTGAAATTCTAGGAGATTGAAAAATGGCACAACAAGCTGATCGTCATAATAAGACAGAAAAGAAAGATGAATTGGTTGAGAAACTGGTTCACGTTAATCGTGTAGCTAAGACAGTTAAGGGTGGTCGCACAATGTCTTTTGCCGCTATCGTAGTTGTAGGTGACCAAAAAGGTCGTGCAGGTTTCGGTACCGGAAAAGCAAGTGAAGTTCCTGAGGCTATTACTAAGGCTACAAATGAAGCTAAAAAGAATATGGTTCGCATTCCTTTGCGTGAGGGCAGAACTTTGCACCATGATATTGCCGGACGTTTTGGCGCCGGTAAGGTGTATTTACGTACAGCTCCTGCTGGTACTGGTGTGATTGCCGGTGGTTCGATGCGTGCTATTTTTGAAGTTTTGGGCGTACAAGATGTGGTTGCTAAATCTTTGGGTTCTAATAATCCATACAATGTGATTAAGGCAACTTTCAATGCTTTGGAAGCTATCAATTCACCTCGTATGGTTGCTGCAAAACGCGGCAAGAAAGTTGGTGATATTGTTAGTCGCCGCGAAAATAGCAATGCTAAACTCAGTGTAGAGGAGGCATAATCAATGGCTACTAAAAAAACAATAAAAATTACCCAAATTAAGAGCCCTATTGGTCGTCCGGCCGCTCAAAGAGCAACTTTGATTGGTTTGGGATTGAACAAGATGAATAAGACTTCTGAATTGGAAGATACTCCATCTGTTCGTGGCATGATTAGAAAAGTGGCTCACTTGGTAAAAGTCGAAGAATAATAAATTTGCAAAGGAGGTGTCATACTAGGAATTTTCTCTCTTATGTACTAGTGTGTACACTGCGTTCAAAAATTCCTTCGTAGCACACCTCCTTATCAAATTTTTCTAAATCGTGCTTTATTTTATTTAGGATAAGAAAAATGAAACTTAACGAAATTAAAGATAACAAAGGTGCAAGACATAGTCGCAAGCGTGTTGCTCGTGGTATCGGCTCTGGTTCTGGAAAGACCGGCGGTCGTGGTCAAAAGGGGCAAAAATCTCGTTCTGGCGTTGCTGTGAATGGATTTGAAGGCGGCCAAATGCCTATCTATCGTCGTTTGCCAAAACGCGGATTTAACAATCCTTTTGCAAAAGAGTTTGCTGTTGTGAATTTGGATACTATCCAAAAGGCTGTTGATGCCGGCAAATTGAATGCTGATGATGTTACAATAGCATCTTTGCAAGCTGCCGGAATTGTTAATAAAACTTTGGATGGTGTTCGTTTGTTGGCTCGTGGAGCTATCACTTCTAAAGTTAATGTTACTGTTAACTCTGCTTCTAAGGCTGCTGTTGCTGCAGTTGAAAAAGCCGGTGGTAAAGTCAATCTGGCTTAATTTGCATTAAGCGATTATAAAAAAGCTGTCTCGATTGAGGCAGCTTTTTGTGTTGAGAGCGAATTTGTGGTGGATTGCGTTGATTGACTATTAAAATCTTATGGATAAAGATAAATTTGTTGAATAAAAAATTTTTTAGTGTATTAATATCTTAGCTAAAAGGGATATATTTGTCCCTAGTTGTTTGTTTTAAATAATGATAAGGAAATAAAAATGGCTTCATTGGCAGAAAAAATGGCCGCCAATATGGATATGTCGGTCTTTGGTAAGGCAGAGGAACTTAAGAAAAGATTGTGGTTTACCGTCTTGGCTTTGATTGTTTTTAGGTTGGGTACTTTTATTCCATTGCCAGGAATTGATCCAAATATTTTGTCTGAGATTTTTGATAGAAATTCTGGCGGTATCCTGGGTATGTTTAATATGTTTGCCGGTGGTGCTTTGGAGCGTATGACTATTTTTGCGCTGAATATTATGCCATACATTTCTGCTTCTATTATTATTCAATTGGGGCAGTCTGTGGTGCCATCTTTACAAGCGTTGAAAAAAGAAGGCGAAGCAGGACATCGTAAGGTGACACAATATACCAGATATTTGACGGTTTTGATTACCATTATTCAAGGTTATGGTATTGCTGTTGGTTTGGAGAGTATGACAGGCTCTGCAGGATTGTCTGCTGTGGTTATGCCTGGGTTTATTTTCCGTTTTACTACAATTGTTTCTTTGGTTGGTGGCACGATGTTTATCGTGTGGTTAGGTGAACAAATTACAGCTCGTGGAGTTGGCAATGGGTCTTCTCTAATCATTACAGTTGGTATTATTGCCAATATTCCAGCAGCATTGGCTCAAACTTTTGAATTGGGACGTGTAGGATCAATGTCTGCTCCTGTTATTTTGATGTTGATGGCAATGGTTTTGGGCTTGATTTATGTGATTGTGCTGGTGGAAAGAGCTCAGCGTAAAATCATTATTCAATATCCGAAGCGTCAGGCTATGGGAAGAATGGGTGCAGCTGAAAGTTCACACTTGCCGCTGAAGATTAATCCTACGGGTGTGATCCCACCTATTTTTGCTAGTTCATTGCTGTTGTTGCCTATTACAATTGCTAATTTGAGCGCAGAAAATGGGCCTGTTTGGGTGCAAGAACTGAGTCAGATGTTGGGGCATGGGCAGCCATTGTATTTGGCTTTGTATGCCTTTTTGATTGCTTTCTTTGCATTTTTCTATACAGCAATAGTGTTTAATCCGGAAGAAACAGCTGATAATTTGAAAAAACATGGTGGTTTTGTGGCCGGTATTCGCCCAGGTAAAAATACAGCTGAATATTTGGACTATGTGATTACACGTTTGACAGTGTTGGGTGCTGTATACTTGGTTGGTTTATGTATTTTGCCAGAGGTGCTGATTAGTAAATTGGCTGTACCTTTTGTGTTGGGCGGAACAACTTTGCTTATCGTTGTACAGGTTACTATGGATTTTGTAACGCAAATTCAATCTCATCTCATAGCTTATCAATATGAATCTTTGATTAGAAAAGCTTCTTTGGCCAATAGAAAGAGAAGATAGTATGAGCAAAAATGGTTTGGGTTTGCACATTGTTTTGACAGGTGCGCCTGGGTGCGGAAAAGGCACTCAAGCTCGCCTGTTGAAAGAAAAGGCAGATATCTGTCATTTGTCTACTGGAGAGATGTTACGTGCAGAAGCAGCAAAACCGACACCAGAAGGGCGAGCCTTAAAAGAGGTTTTGGATAAGGGTGGTTTTGCTACAGATGAAATGATTATAGATATGGTATCTAGGCGAATCGACGAAGATGATTGCAAGAATGGTTTTATTTTAGATGGTTTTCCTAGAACATTGCCTCAGGCAGAGATATTGGAAACAATGTTGGCAAAGAAAAATATAAAGCTTGATGCTGTTGTGGAAATACAGGTGCCTGATGAAATTATTATGGAGCGTATTTTGGGAAGATATGCTTGTATGAAGTGTGGGCAAGGGTATCATGACAAACATCTAAAGCCAAAAATGTATGGAGTTTGTGATAGTTGCGGAGGTACGGAGTTTTATCGAAGAATCGATGACAATAGGACAACTGTTCAGAATCGACTCGTTAATTACAGAGCATTGACATATCCTACAATTCCATATTTTGAGCAAAAAGGACTCCTGCGCTGCGTGGATGGAACAGGGTCTATTACTGCGGTGGCAAAAAAAATAGAAGATTTGTTAGGGATAAAATGAAGAAAAGGCGTGTTGTTTTTGAAAAAACACGCCTTTTTTTTATAAAAAGATTAAATCTTTGTTGACACAAATAATTTTTAGCATATAATCCGGCTTAATTTTGAAAAGTGGTGATCAACTTTTTGAATGTAATACTAATATCTAGATAATGGAGAGTTAATTTGGCTCGTATAGCTGGTGTAAATATCCCGACTGCCAAGAAAATTGAAGTCGCTTTGACTTATATTTATGGAATCGGAAGAAAAACTGCTCAAGACATTTGTGCAAAATCCGGTGTTTCTGCAGATCGTCGTGTTCATGAATTGAGCGATGAAGAGGTTGCCAAAATCCGTGAAGTGATTGACAATGATGTTGTTGTTGAGGGTGAACTTCGTCGTGAAGTTGGTGTGAATATTAAGAGATTGATGGATTTGGGCTGCTATCGTGGTCTGCGCCATCGTAAAGGTTTGCCTGTTCGTGGTCAGAGCACAAAACAAAATGCTCGCACTCGTAAAGGTAAGCGCAAGACTGTCGCTAATAAGAAGAAATAAGGTGGGTTGTTAAATGGCAAAAGCAGTACAACGTATTAAAAAGAAAGAGAAGAAGAATATTACGGCAGGTGTCGCACATATTAATTCTACTTTCAACAATACCCGTGTGACCATTACTGACGCTCAAGGCAACACTGTTGCTTGGTCTACTTCTGGCGCTCAGGGTTTTAAGGGTTCACGTAAATCTACTCCTTATGCAGCTCAGGTTGCTGCTGAAGAAGCTGGTAAAAAAGCTCAGGAGCATGGAATGAAAACTTTGGAAGTCGAAGTGAAAGGTCCGGGTTCTGGTAGAGAATCTGCGATCAGAGCTTTGCAAGTTGTAGGTTTCACTATTACAACTATTCGTGATGTGACTCCTATTCCTCATAATGGCTGTCGTTTGAGAAAAAGACGTCGCGTCTAATATTTGTTTCAGAGGTGATGAGGCTTATTGAGGCCTCATTGCCGTCTGTTTGTTTCTGAACTTTGCATATGCAGTAATAAAGAGGACACCCCAGTGATTCAAAAGAATTGGCAAGAACTAATTAAACCGACTAATTTGGAAGTTGTTCCACTCGAAGGTGCGAATAAGGCTAAAATAGTTGTTGAACCTTTGGAAAGAGGTTTTGGCTTAACATTAGGCAATGCGCTGAGAAGAGTTTTGCTTTCTTCTTTGCAAGGAGGCGCTGTTACCAGCATTAAAATTGATGGTGTTTTGCATGAATTTTCTGTTGTTCCCGGTGTTAGGGAAGATGTTACAGACATCGTTTTGAATATTAAAGGATTGGCTGTGGCTCTTCATAGCGAAGGACAAAAAAGCATGACACTTAAGGCGGAAGGACCTTGTGAGGTTACGGCTGCTATGATTGAGCATGGTCATGATATTGAAATTATGAATCCGGATTTGGTTATTTGTAACCTTGACGCCGGTGCAAAATTGAATATGGAGATGACTGTTGGTACCGGTAAAGGTTATGTGCCAGCAGCTTTGAATAAACCAGCTGATGCTCCGATAGGTTTGATAGCTGTTGATTCTATTTATTCTCCTGTTCATAAGGTTTCTTACAAAGTTGAGAATACTCGTGTTGGTCAGGCTACTGACTATGATAGATTGACCATGATTGTAGAAACAAATGGTGTTGTTGGTCCGGAAGATGCGGTTGCTTTGGCTGCACGTATTTTGCAAGATCAATTGAAGCCATTTATCAACTTTGATGAGCCGGAAGCTGAAGTTGAAGCAGAGAAAGAAGAATTGCCATTTAATCGTAATTTGTTGAAGAAGGTTGAAGAGCTTGAGCTTTCTGTTCGTTCAGCTAACTGTTTGAAGAATGATAATATTGTTTATATCGGCGATTTAGTTCAGAAGACAGAGGCCGAGATGTTGCGTACACCAAACTTTGGTCGTAAGTCTTTGAATGAAATTAAAGAAGTGTTGGCTAAGATGGGAATCCACCTTGGTATGGATACTCCGGGTTGGCCACCAGAGAATATTGAAGATTTGATTCGTCGCTGTGATGAACATTTCTAACCCTTGATGTTTGAGGTGTTAATATAGGGAAAAGGCTAGAACATTGGTAGTTTCTAGCCTTTTTATTTTGATGTTATAAGGAGAAATTTGGAATGCTAAAGCTTAGGGATAATCCAACATTAAAGGATTTTCAGAATTATGTTGCTCAGATGAAATTAGAGAGAGGGTTCAATCTGACAGACAAATTTTATGAATGTTGTTTGTTTGCAGAAGAGTGTGGAGAGTTGATATCTGCAGTGCGTAAGAATAATAAAAGCGGCTCTATAGGGACGGGGTCTGTTGCCGGAAATGTGGCAGAAGAATTGGCAGATGTTTTTATATATCTGTGCTCTTTGGCTAATATGCACAATGTAGATTTGGAGCAATCTTTTAGAGATAAAGAAGAAAAAAATAAACACCGAGTATGGAAGAAGTTGTAAAAAAAAACCGGCAAGATTTTTTGCCGGTTTTTGTTTAATCGTTTGCTGTTTCTACTCTGAAAAATAATAAAGAGGAAGTGTTAATATTACACTTCCGATTACACCATAACAAATGATCGCGTAATTTTTTGAAAGTAGGTGATTTAGAAAATTGATCTCGCATAAATAAGCTAAACAGCCAATACTCCAAATGAAGTAGCATCCGAAAGCAATTGCTCCAATCCATACTGCAGCCAAAGAAGCGTCTTCAGATTTGAAGATTTTTATAAGGCAGCTAATGATAATGGTTACCAAGATGATAGAAACAATCCAGTTTTGGATGAAACTAGCGATAAATGCTACGCAGGAAATCAGAATGAACAGACCTGCGATAATTCGACTTTGAAAGTTAAGTGGTTTCATAATCTTTTGGTTTTATAGCGTTAATAATTTTTATGTAATATTTATATGATGGAGAACTTACTTTAGTTTTTGTAAAATAGCAAGAGTTTTTATGGAAGAAAAAGCTTGCATTTGAAAAATTTGTGTGTTAGAAACGCTGTCGAATGTGGGTATTTGTGTATGATCGTATGTGCGAGTCCGTAGCAAAGACCGTTGGTTTGATACAGTCTGCCTTTGCAGGCTATTGAGATAAGAAAGGAAAATGTCATGAGACATGGTGTTAAACATGTTAAATTAAATATGGATACAAATGCTCGTAAGGCTTTGTTTTCTAATTTGACAGCAGCTGTTTTGACACATGAACAGATTAAAGTTACTGTTCAGAGAGCAAAAGCTTTGAGAACTTTTGTTGATAATATGATTACTTTGGGTAAAAAAGGTGGTTTGGCAAATCGTCGTCAGGCATTGTCTTTTTTGCGTGATAAGGAAGTTGTAGCTAAGTTGTTTTCTACTTTGGCTGAGCGTTATAAAGATCGTAATGGTGGATATACTCGCGTAGTTAAGGCTGGTTTCCGTTATGGTGATGCTGCTGATATGGCTATCATTGAGTTGGTAGATCGTGATGTTAATGCTAAAGGCGCTAAAGATTTGGCTAGAGTAGCTGCTGAAAAAGCTGCTGCTGCAGAAGCTGCAAAAGCAGAAAGCTCTGAAAGCAAATAAGTATTGTTAATGAAAAAAGAGCCGCCAAACAGGCGGCTTTTTTTGATTGCTATTTAGTCATTTATTTCCGCTTCGTATGCGTATATAATTTTTGTATCTTTTTCATCTTTTTCTATGCTGAGTTCGCATATCAGTAATTTGTCGGCTTCTGCAAGGCTATCTATAACATCATCCGGAATTGCTTCAAGATTTATATGGTCATTAGCGTTGCGATGTAAAATTGCAGACTTGTTGTTGGGGTCTATGTCTATAGATGGGGATGATGGCGATCCCTCTCTGACATAGAGAAGCAGCATAGCTTCGTCTTCTTCGTTTATTAAAAAATCATAGGTTTCAAAATCTGCATTTTCCATAGTGTTTTTCCTTTTTGTATTCAAGAGAGCTGTTTGGGGTGTTTGGGTGGGAAGCAAACCAAACAGCTCCCATAAACTCAATATTTGTTCGAGCTTATGTATGATATTTTAGTTTATAAGTATTGAAGAAATGTTAATATCGTTGATAAAGCGAGTGAATTTTTTGGTTTTGAGTGTAGAATGAGAATCGAAAGGAACTGAAATGAGAAATGTGTTAGATAGGTTTATTGAGCTAACAAAATGGCCAATTGCTGTTTATATGTTAGTGTCGTTGCCTGCGTTTGTGCAGTCGCTGAGCTATTTTCAATTTACAAAGTTGCCATATATGGCATTGATAGGTGGCTTTTTCTTGTTCTTTGTATTGCGCAGCATGATGGATTCTTCTGTAAAGTCAAATATGGAGATTGTTGCTCATGAGCTTACGCACGCTTTTTTTGCTCTGATAACATTTCATAGAATTAAAGGGATTAGAGTTGAGGGCGATAATTCCGGTGGTGCAATGGCTTTTGAAGGTGAAGGTAATTGGCTGATAGTAATTGCTCCATATTTTTTTCCGTTGTTTGGTCTGATTTATATGATAGCTTTTTCGATATATACCTCATTTGCTCCTAGTAATTTGATATTGAATGGTTTGCTAGGCTATTTTATTGGCTATCATATGGATGCGGTTGGTTCTCAGATACATGAAAAACAAACAGACCTACCAAAGGTTTCTTATTTGTTTTGTGCGTTGTTTTTGCCTTCTGCTAATTTGTGGACAATAGGTTCTATGTTGGCTTTTAATACCAGAGGTTGGGAGGGCATAGGTATTTATGCTAATTTGATTACCAAACTTAATGCACAAAATATATCTTATGCTTGGAGTTTTTTGCAGAATCTATTTTAAAAACTTAAACCCCAAAGAGAAATCTTTGGGGTTTAAGTGTTGATTAAATAGCTTTGAGAAGTTCTCGGCTAAAGTCTGCCAGAGAGTTGTCATGGGCTCCCATAATGACAATTCGATCTCCTTTTTTTGCGTTTTGTATGACAAAGTTGCGCGTATCTTCTTTGTGAGGCAAAAATAGAGCATTATTATGACCGTTTTCTTTGATACGGTTGATTATATTAGCAGAACTGATGCCAACATCTTGAGGTGTTAGTTCGTATATTTCTTGCATAATCATAATATCGTTAGGGCTAAGAACTTTAGCTACGGCTGCAGCAACTTCGTCTCCGGTGTTAACTGCAGAAAAAGGTGTGTGTGGTTGGTACATGGCAATGATGCGCCCTGGATGGTCTTTTAGAGCCAGTAGAGATGCTTCTATTTTGCTGGGGTTATGGGCAAAGTCATTGTATACTGTAACTCCTTTTGATGTGCCTATTTTTTCAAGCCTTACTTTTACTCCAGAAAAACTTTCAAGAGCATGGGCTGCAGCAAATTTATCTATGCCCAATATGGTGCAGGCAGAAATTGCGGCAAGAGCGTTTGAAACGTTGAATTTACCAATGAGGTTGAGGTTGTATGTTTGACCATCTAAAGCGTAGCAAATACCGTTCTCTGTGGCATGAACATCTGTTGCGTAAATATCTGCTTGAGGATTGCCAACAGAGTAGGTGATTTTGCGAGCAGATGTCTGGAGTTGGCTAGCTCTTGGGCAATCATGGTTTACAACCAGAGCTCCTGTTATATGAGAAGCAAAAGATGTGAAATACTCTACGAGCTTTTCAATGCTAGTGTGGTCGTGTGAAATGTTGTTTACAACACCAATAAAAGGGTGATATTTGCGAATCGAGCCATCACTTTCGTCTGCTTCAATCACGCAATATTCGCTATCATTGTAGAGATAATTGGCAAGACCGGGGTTGTCTTTATAATTGCACAGCATGCCGCCATTTATCATGGTTGGTCTGTAGCCAAGAGTGTCTAAAATATAGCCAATCATAGCGGTTGTTGTGGTTTTGCCCGCAGTGCCTCCTACGGCAATGCCTTTTGAATACTCGGAAAATAACTCAGATAACAAGTCTGAGCGGCTTTTTACAGGAATGTTTTGTTGGCGAGCGGCTTTGATATCGGGGTTGGTTTCATCTAATGCTGCAGAAGCATATACACAAGAGATGTCTGGAGTGATACCTGAGCCATTTTGAGGAATTATTTTGAGACCCACAGATGATAGAGCTTCAAGTCTATCCTGGTTTAGGCCTTCATCGAAACTGCGATCGGAGCCATATACCTCGTATCCTTTTTTTATCATAATTTGTTCTAGAGGGCTGATGCCATTTCCGGCAGCGCCACAAAAAGCAATTTTAGTCATTATTTTTGTGTCCTTAGTTCTTGTTTTTTATAGAGCATCAAGAGTTTCTTGTTCTTGTGCATTCATAATGGTTAGATTCTTATAATCGATTACTATATAACTTTTTCCTGAGCCGTCAACATTTACAGCTAAAGCAGCCCCAACTTCTTGGTTGTTGTATGTAGAGTATAGTACAGCCTCTCCACTTTTTAGTTGGTTTAAGAAATTTGGGTTGCCAATGGGAGCCGGTTCTTGGACGGTAATCTCTTTACCTTTGGAATCTGTTGTTTTTACACTTATTTGGGCAGGGGTAAAAAACTCTTGTTTGTTGCCATATTTTTTATTGAGTAGAGAGGAGTAGGTGTTGTATAGGTGTAGGGCTTTTGAAGCTGTTGAATCGTCTTCTATTTGGCGACTGTAAGCAATAATGCGCCATAAATTATCTGATTGTCCAAAAGAAATATCTACCTTGGCAAAGTCGGCAATGTTTTTAGGAAGATTGGTGGCTGAGAAGCTATAGGGATAATCTTTTTCTGCAATGGCGGTTAGTTTGACATTTTGATTGCGAGTGCCGGATATGCTATTGCCCCAGATGAGGCCAAAAGGAGCGTTTTGAAGTTTGATATCTGCACTAGAAGAGGTGTTTGGGGTGGGTTTGCTGATTTTGGGAAATTTTTGGTGTTTCCAAGAGGTGTTTTTTTGTTGGAGTATTTGTTTGGCACTATTGGTGGCTTGATCCAGAGCGTCAGAATCCGGAGCCAAGCTTTGGCTTGCATCTTTGTCAATTAAGAAGTCTTGTGTGATTGTTTGAGCAAAAACATTAAAAGAAATAGCGCAAGAAAGTGATAAAATGCAAAAAAAGTATGGTTTCATCCCAAAAATCCTTAGTTTTGTAAAAATTAAATTGAACACTGTTCAAGATTTGTTTATTGTATATCTAAATTGCAAATATTTTGTTAAATATAACCATAAAAAGATATATGTTTTTGGGGCGCGAAAACAATGGCTGAAAATGTAATTAGAAATATGAGATTGAAGAAATTTGAGCGTGAACAAATTAGAAAAACCTTGCTAAATATTGGTAGAAAGTTAGTGGTTACAAAAGGCTCAGATTTTTTGACTGCTCGCAAATTGTCGGAAGCTGCAAATACATCTGTTGGGACAATATATAATACCTTTGCAACAATGGATGAATTTGTTGCCGCAGAAAACAAGCAAACATTGCAAGAATTGTATGATGCTTTGGCGCTGGTTATTCCGGAAAGGAATCCCTATAACACAATAAACAGATATGCTGATGTTTTTGGAAGTTTTGTAATTAATAATCGAAATTTATGGATGTTGTTGTATAGAGAACATCTGTTTAATGCAGGGCGCCCGTTGAATGCTGCTTATAAGAAGCTGTTGTGCAAATTTGAAAAGTTATTAGAGGAACAGGTAAGAGCAATGGTGGGGTGTTTGTCTAAGACTGAAAGACGTATATCTATGCAAGTACTTGGAATGGCTGTGTTTGCTTTAAGTGGTTTTTTGACCGCAGATAAGGAGGCAAAAATCAGAAGAATAAATAAAGAAAATTTGTGCAAGGTTCTAATTAATACATATTTGGCTGGTTTGAATAGTTTGAAGAGGGTTTGCAGATGATTGCGGATATATATTATAAATTTTTAGAAATTATAAATAGTCAGGCCTTTTTGCGGAGTTTTTTTGATAATAGGTTTTATTTGATTTTGTTGGTGATTGTATTGATGCGAATGAAGTATACAACTTATCGCTCAATGTGGATGTCTGCTTTGGTTAATATTCCAGGAACGCTGTTGCATGAATTTATGCACTATTTTGTAGGAATGCTGCTTAATGCTCATCCGTGCAATTTTACTGTTTTTCCAAGACGAGGAGAAGATGGAACTTATGTGATGGGTAGTGTTGGGTTTAGAAATGTAACATTTTATAATGCTGTGCCTGCGTCTATGGCTCCGTTGTTGCTTTTGCCTATAGGCTTTTTTATAAATAGATATTTTTTACCACAGATGATACCAACATTTGTTAATTATGTTTTATATGTTTTGTTGCAGACAATCATTATTGAAAATGCGATGCCTTCGAGAGCGGATTTTAGAGTTGCAGGAATGTATATAAGCGGTGTGCTTATGTATGGGTTTATTTTTGTTTCTTTGTTTTTGATGTTGTAGCTTTAAAAGAATTTTTTGCAAATAAAAAATGAGGATTTAATTGTATCAAATCCTCATCCAATTTATAGACTATTATAAGTATTTCAAGATGTCTAGAAATATTTGTTAGTAGTGTACCTGAATTGAATAAATTTAATTGAATCTTTAGAATCTTGTGATTAAGCTTTTTGCATAACACGAATCTGACGGCGTATTTTGGGCGTTGTCAGTGTTATAATTTTATTTGGATTAATTATTTAGGGAATCTGCTATGATTAACTTAAAAAAGATGAGTAGTGCAGTGTTGGTGATGTTATTATCATTAACATTTTCTGCTGCTGCTATGGCTTCTGAGATTGATCTGAAAGTTCCATCTTTGGATGTTATGTATAATATCTTTGGTTGGAATGTTACAGGGTCTCAAATTTTGCTGTATGGCATGGGAATTTGTGTTTTAGGAATGATTTTTGGATTGGTTGAGTTTGTGCTAATCAAAAAAATGCCTGCACACAAATTGATGTTGAACGTTTCTAATACAATTTATGAAACCTGCAAAACCTATATGAAGCAACAAGCAAAATTGTTGATTTTGCTGGAATTGTTTATTGCGGCTTGCATTTTCTATTATTTTTATTACTTAAATGCAACTCCGATGTCTAAAGTTATGACTATTTTAATGTGGTCTATTTTGGGAATTTTAGGCTCGTTCTGTGTTGCTTGGTTTGGTATGAGAATCAATACATATGCAAACTCCAGAACAGCGTTTTTGTCATTAAAAGGCAAACCTTATCCAGTTATGAATTTGCCGCTTAAATCAGGCATGTCAATAGGTGTGCTATTGATTTGTGTGGAATTGATTATGATGATTGCAATTTTGCTGTTTGTGGCAAAAGAAAATGCCGGTGCTTGTTTTGTCGGTTTTGCAATAGGTGAATCTTTGGGCGCTGCAGCATTAAGAATCTGTGGTGGTATTTTTACTAAAATTGCAGATATTGGTGCAGATTTGATGAAGATTATTTTCAAAATTGATGAAGATGATGCCAGAAACCCTGGAGTTATTGCCGATTGCACAGGCGATAATGCCGGTGACTCGGTTGGCCCTACAGCAGATGGTTTTGAAACTTATGGTGTGACCGGTGTTGCTTTGATCAGCTTTATTGTGTTGGGTGCAGGCATGATGTATGCGCCAGATGGCAATTTGGTTTTGATGAAAGACGGGATCGATTTTCAGGCTCGTTTGATTGTATGGATTTTTGCAATGCGAGTTTTGATGATTTTGACATCTATCGTTTCTTATTGGTTGAACAGTAAGGTTTCTTCTTGTTTGTTTGGCAAAAAAGAATCGTTTAATTTTGAAACTCCGCTGACATCTTTGATTTGGTTGACATCTATTGTATCTATTTTGGTTACATTTGGTGTTTCTTTCGTGATGCTTGATGGTTTTGGAGATTTGTGGTGGAAGTTGTCTGTTATTATCTCTTGTGGTACTTTGGCGGCAGCTTTGATTCCAGAATTTACAAAGATATTTACATCATCTAAATCACAACACGTGCAAGAGGTGGTGAATGCTAGTCGTGAAGCCGGAGCTTCTTTGAACATTATCTCGGGTATCGTTGCCGGTAATCTTTCTGCTTTTTGGCAGGGGTTGGTGATGGTTGGATTGATGGCTATAGCATATTTTACAGCCAGACAAGGGCTTGATGCTTATATGGTTTATCCGACTGTATTTGCTTTTGGATTGGTGGCCTTTGGTATGCTTGGAATGGGTCCTGTTACCATTGCTGTTGATTCTTATGGACCGGTTACAGATAATGCTCAGTCAGTGTTTGAGTTGTCTCAGATTGAGAATAAAAAAGGAATCGAAAAAGAGATTGAAAAAGAGTATGGCTTTATTCCTAATTTTGAAAAAGGAAAGCATTTCTTGGAAGAAAATGATAGTGCTGGTAATACGTTCAAGGCTACAGCGAAACCTGTTTTGATTGGTACGGCTGTTATTGGTGCTACCACTATGATCTTTTCTATTATCCTTTTGTTGAATTTGCAGCTTAATTTGTTGGATCCGGAAGTTCTGTTTGGAATTATCTTGGGTGGAGCTGTTATCTTTTGGTTCTCTGGAGCTTCTATGCAGGCGGTTTCTACCGGAGCGTATAGAGCCGTGAGCTATATTAGAAAACATATTAAGCTTAATACCGCAAAAGCTGCTTCTATATCTGATTCAAAGAAAGTGGTGCAAATTTGCACATTGTATGCTCAAAAAGGTATGTTTAATATCTTTATTGTAATCTTTTCTTTTACAATAGCTTTTGCATGCTTTGATGCTAGTTTGTTTGCTAGTTATTTGATATCGATAGCTGTATTTGGGTTGTTCCAAGCTTTGTATATGGCAAATGCCGGAGGAGCTTGGGATAATGCTAAAAAAGTTGTTGAAGTGGATTTGAATGAAAAAGGAACACCGCTGCATGATGCGTCTGTTGTAGGCGATACGGTTGGTGATCCTTATAAAGATACATCTTCTGTGGCTTTGAACCCAATTATCAAATTTACGACATTGTTCGGACTGTTGGCTGTCGAAATGGCTGTTTCGGCACCTCGATCTGTGTCGTTGGCTTTGGGTATAGGTTTCTTTATTTTGGGATTGGTCTTTGTTTGGAGATCTTTCTACAGGATGAGAATCGAAAAGCTATAGAATTTAAGCTTATGTAGAAAAGAAACGGTCAAAATGCAAGTGTGGCTTTTGGCCGTTTCTTTTTTCTTGATTTTTTAGGTGAATGTGGTAGATGAAAAAAGGAAAGTAAATTATTGTTTAACTAAAACATATTGTTATGAGATTCTATTATTTGATTTGGGCTTTTGTTTGTTTTTTGACATGTGGTTGCGTGCGTGCAGACGATGAGGGAGCTGCTCCAGGGCATTTTTTGATTAGCAAAAAAGAAAAAGGCAAGCAGTATTGGGGCGCTATTAAGTCTAAGTATGTGACGCCTTTTGGCAACAGAGCGTATCTTCGTGTGGATGATAGCGAGTTGGAAAGTTGTTGCGGTGGCATTTGTTGCGAGTATGACCGAGTAGAGTATAAGGATATCGGTCCGGAAAAAATGTATGTAGCCTATAAAGGTTCGGATGCTTACTATTTTGATAAGAACTTTTTTCCTATTGCCAGACATGAACCGGTAATCAAGGCACAGTTTGTGAAAAAAGGTAAAAATTTGTGTTTTGGCAATGGTTATGAATACAAATTCTACACTCAAAAGGGTGTTTATACTCGCAGTGTTGGTCCTTATGAAGATGTTTTTGTCGGTTTTTATGGTTATGGCATAAAAGAAAATGGCAAATGGGGTTTTTTCCAAGGTCGTCATGATGTTACATACGGAAGAAAGGAGAAATTCGTTCAAAATGTTCCTTGTCTGTATGATGAACTTATTGAAACAGTAAGGTCTGATGGGTATCATCTGGTTTTGGCAAGAAGTGGAAATAAGTGGAAAGCGATTGACAAGGATGGAAAAGAAGTTGCTTTGTCTTCCTCTTTTTTGAAGCGTGCGGCTACAGGAGTGAAAAAAAATTCAGCAGAAGTTTGCGGAACCTATCATTATTAAAAATGATTCAGCTGCCGATATTCGGCAGCTTTTTTTTTGAAAAAATCAAAAAACTGTAACACTTTATAAGTAATTTATGTGTTATGATATAATGTAAGCTTATAATATATTTGGCGAGCCAATATGATGATGTTGAATAGTTTGAAAATATTTGTTTTGTGGGTATTAATGGGTGGTTCTTTGCTTGTGGGTGCGTTGCCGGCAAAGGCAGCAGAAAGGTATGACCCGAGTAAAGTGGAGGCCTTGTCTTCAATGCAGTTTTGGGGAGCGACACACGGAATAGATATCAAAGGTGATGAAAAAGATTTTATTGTTTGCGGGGAGGATGTGTGTGACCCAGACGTAGCACGATGCACGGTTAAGGTAAAAGGTAGTTCAGCTCCTTTGGGAGCATTTATAAAATTAGTTACAGTAGGGGATAGGGCTAAATATGAGTATAAGTGTAGACCGATAGGTCAATCTTTGCCAGAAGGATGGCAAGAAGCTCCTGAAGGAGGATATGTTAAATCTGTAAAAGTGCGAATAAATGCTATATCTGCAAAGGGAGTTGTAAAAAGTGATTCTTGTTATACCGGAAATGATAATAAGCAATATTGTTTGTGGACTAAAGAAAAAAGAGATGGTTCGGGAGTTATAACAAAATCTACAGTTAATTATAATGCTAGCGGAACGGCTTTTAGGGGATGTGAAGTTTTGCCAGTGAAGCTTTATGAAGCTCGTCGGTGTTTTCATTGTGTATTGTTTGCAACCGCTTATAGAGCTGCGGTAAAAATAACCATGATATCTTTTGATACATTTGCCTCGGCGTTTGCTTTATTGATTGCTTTGGGTTTGGCAATATGGATTGCAGTTATGCTTTTGGGACAGGTGTCTTCTTTGACCAAGCAAGATGCTCCAAAATTTTTGGGAATATTGCTTAAACAGGGTTATAAATTTTTGATCGCTTTTTTGTTGTTGCAGTATTCTTCACAGATATTTACTTATGGATTGCAGCCAATTTTGAAGGCAGGTATTGAATTTAGTCGTGTGTTTTTAGATGACGAATTTACAGCATTTTTCAATGCTGACAAAAATGGTGAAGTAGAAGAATTTAATCCGGGAATTGCACAAAGAATGGCATCTATACCATCTAATACTTATTTTCCTGCGCCGTTGTATAATAATTTGGATACGATGGTAATGTTGATACAACGTAAATTATCTTTTATGCAGTCTGTAGGTAGTTCTTTGATTTGTGTGGGTGGAAACGGAATGAGGTTTGCCGGTAATATTGGGTTTGGAAGTGGTTTTGTAATTTTGCTACAAGGGTTGTTCTTGGCTGGGGCTGGTTTTTTGTTTGCTTTGGCTTTTGCGTTTTATTTGGTTGATGCTGTTGTCCAATTGGGGATTGCAGGAGCTCTTATGCCGTTTTTAATTGCTTGTTGGCCGTTTAAATTGACAGCAAAATATGCCAATATTGGTTGGAATATGTTTTTGAATAGTGTGTTTATTTTGATGGTTTCGGGTTTGGTGGTGTCTGTGAGTTTTAATTTGGTTGATGCTGCCTTAGAGTTTACGGCGACAGAAGAATTATCAGTATCAGCAAAAGATAATACATGCGTAGACAAAGAAGATTGTGGCTCTAGTCAGGTGAATATGGGCGGGCTATATAAAATTGCACAAGCAATTAATACTCAAGATGAAGCAAGTTTGAAAAGGCTGACAGATATATCAAAAGTGGGTTTTTTGATTATGATATTTTGTGGTATATTTGGGTTTAAGTTCTTGGGTAGAGTTGGTGAATTGGCCGGTAAATTTGCCGGAGGAGCGTTGAAGCCGATTACTCCAAGTATTGCAACGATGGGAGCTTCTTTTGCTAAAAGTGCGGCTTTAAAAACAACACAGTCTACACGTGAGGCAATGGGGAGAGGCATTAAAAGAGCAGGAGGAGCCATTGGTAGTTTGTTTTCTGGGTCAAATGCTAAAAATAATAGCGATCCAAAGGGCGGAAATGATGGTCAGACTTCTGGTGGAGATGGTTCAAGCGGTGGCGGTTCCGGAGGAGGCGGTGGTCCCAGAGGCGGAAACCCATCGTCGAGTGTGGCTAGGTCAACTGCAAGAAATGGGAATTTGCCTCAATTAAATGAAGGAAGAACACAGAGTAAAGGTGCAGAAGCAGGTGCTAAAGCAAATGCGAAAAATGAAAGAAAAGAGCAAGAGCCTAATAAGCCTGAGGGTGAGCAAAGGGGAGCAACCAATTCACAGAAAGCTTCTGTAAAACAGCAAGTGGAACAAGCTCGCAGAGCCGGCAAAACCAGAGATAAAAGAAATAAACAATCTCGAAACAACAATAAAGGTTCTCGAAACAACAATAAAGGTTCTCGAAACAACAGGAGACCTAAGTCTAAAGGAAAGTTGAGAAGAAAATAGTTAGATTTTAATTTCTTTATCTAATTTGGGTTCGGATGTGCCAGATGGATCTTGGTGAATGATTATTTGTGCGCCCGGGTAAGCTTGTTTGATGGATTTTTCTACATTGTTTGTGTATTGATGGGCTTGGGCTAAAGCTAGATTTCCATCTAGTTCTAGGTGCAATTCAAATATATATTTATCTCCCATGTTGCGAGAACGAAGGTCATGAATGCCCATTATATGGTCTGATGATAGGGCAATTTTTGTTACGTGTTCTCTGATGGAATCGTCTAGTTCTTTGTCCATGAGAAGAGATATGGCATCTGTTGCCAGTTTGTAGGCGTTGAAAATGAGGTATGCTGAAACAATGATTGCAGTAATGGTGTCTATCCAAAATATATTCCATTGGTGAACAATAAATAACGAAAAAATAATACCAAAATTAGTTATAACATCTACGTAATAATGTAGGGCATCAGCTATGATGGCTTGAGATTTTGTGCGTTTGGCTACGTAGTGTTGAAATATAATTAGGCAAATGGTTAATATTAGGCTTATGATCATGATAATGATGCCTATCCAGGATTGGGGAATTGTGCGAGGAGATAAAAAACGGATAACTGCGTCGTAAATAATAAAAAATCCAGAGCCACAGATGAAAGCAGATTGAATTAGGGCGCTTATAGCTTCTGCTTTTCCGTGACCATAGCGGTGTTCTTTGTCTGCAGGACGAGACGATATGTGAACAGCAAAAAAGGTGATTAGAGAAGCAAAAATATCGGCTAAACTATCTATCATTGAAGATAAAACAGAAAGAGATCCTGTGTATAAAACACCAAAGGTTTTAATTATAGTAAGAAAAATAGCAAGAGCCAGACTAGCTGTTGTTGCTAGTTTTTTTAGGTGTTTGTTGGTGGTTTCCAATTGATTTGAGAACATTAATTATCTTCTCCATATTTGTTGGGCTGACGGCGTAGCTTTTGCCTTTAGCATAAGAAGCAAAACTTTGCAATAGCGTAGAAGAGGATATATTCTCAAAATTGTATTTTGCAAAATATTGATTGTTTTGTTTGTAAAAATCTATCTGTAAAGATATGTTATCTTCTCCATTTATTTTGGCACTGGCGATTGGTGATGAGTTTATGGTGGTGGAAGAAGGGGTTATGGAGGTGTTTAGAAATTCTTTGGCAAGGTTAGCAAGAGTAGATGAATCTTGACTATTATTGATTTTACTAAAACGACCAAATTGAAGATTCCACAAAGTGCTATAGGTCCAATTGTTGGGATTTAGATTTAGGTCTACAAGGTCGATTTGTGCTAACCAAACTTGAAAATTGTCTGGAAGACGGATAAAAGCTCCTCTGCTTCCTCTTCCGAGTTCTATATCGTATTTGCCAATTTGAAAATTGATAATTTCTTTGCCTTGCGAGTCTGATAAAACAATTTTGGTGGCTGTTGAATCTTTATTTTCGACAGGAGTGAGACCGAAATTGTTAAGGTATTCTATGCCGGAAGATTTTTTTTCATAATAAGTGGCATCCATAATGTTGCTGAGCAAGTGGCGGATACGGTTTTGATACACAAGGAGGTTAGGAGCTTGAGGTGAGGTCCATAAGCCGTCAGATTGCTTTTTAAATGTTAGTTGTTCATTGTTATTAGATAATCTTATTGTGGTGATATCGTTAATTTGTTGTTTAAGGTTGGGAAAGATAAGGGTGTCTTCTTGGTTGAAGGTGTCGGTGTTGGTCTGATGATATATTGCCCATAGTCCAGCACATAAAAGTAACAAAGAGGTTGCTATGAAATAAATGAGTTTGGTATTGAATAGCGGGTCTTTGTTGTTTGAATGGTGTTTTTTGCAAAAAGTGATGAGTAAAATGACCAATAGAATTGTCGGAATAGTGTATATGTTTATGAATTTTAAGGCTAATTCTATGTTGTTTACTTTGCTTGAGAGGTTGTTTTGAGCAGCATATAGAGATTGTCTTTCTTGGTCTATTTGTTTGCGAATATTAGCAATTACAGCCAATTCATCTGGAGTGAAAGTTGTTCGTTCTTCAAAAGAGCGTTTAGCAATGATTTCTTGCATACCTTCTTTGGCACGAGCAAGGTTGTCTAAAATGTCTTTTTCTTTGATCTTGAAGTTTTGAGCTGATGCTATGCGTTCTTTTTCTACAAGATTGAAAGGTCTGGATATGTAATTTTTGCCTCTAAGAGAAAGCATGGTTTCTTCTCCTCTGAGGGCATCTAGGGCGTTGAGAACAAAGTTCACGTTGTCGAGAATTGGAATAGTATATGAGTTGTCTATTACTGTTTGAGTTGTACTCCAAAAGCTATCGTATAACATATCGGTATCGCCAACAACAATCACGTCTAGAGGTGTATGTTTTCCTTTGATGCGAGCTGCAATGTATTTGGGGTTGTTGTCTGCTTTGAAGTTGCGTAGTATAATAGTGGGTGAAATTCTGTTTGTTACAGCTTGAGATGTTATGAGTTGAGAATTTTTTCCGGCTTGGAGCAGGGGTTCAAAAGATATATCGGCGTTTTTGTTTGGTATGAATACAGAAGCGGAGGTTAACATAATTTTTTGAAGTCCCGATGTAATGGGAGATGATGCGTTCATGCCGCTTTGGGGGATGTAAAATTGAATTAAATCTTGAGTGAAGTCGGGAGAGCTTTGGTTGTCTGAGGTTGCATCTATTAAGGATGAATTATCAAGGTCTGCGATTGCTGCTTGGTTGATAAAGTTGATTCCCCATGCAGAAGGAAGATCTCCGTAATCTGAGCTTTTGTAATTTGATGTTATCGGTGAAAATATTTGTAAGGCCTCTGTAGCAATATCAAAAAAGGCAAGTATTTTTCCGCCATGCATGCTATAGGTATGAATCTTATTTATGGTTTGTTGAGATAGGTTTTGGGGGTGTACAATCATTAGCACATCAATATTGTCGAGATTGTTGTTTTGATTGGAAAGAGAAATTATATCGTAAAAACGAGAAAGTTGGTCGATGATTTGCCATGTTGGGGTGGCAACATTTTCAATGACACTTTCTTGCATTGGGAGTGATGTTATTAGGCCTAATTTTGGTTTTGTGCGTCCTAGCATATAGAATGCTTCTGTTAGGTCTTGTTCAACGAAATTTTTGCGTTGAAGCGGAAAGAAAGGTATAACTTCTTGGTGGTTTTTGTCATCTGATAGAACTAGTCCTAAATAAGCGTAAGAGTTGGTATCTATGATTGGCAAGGCTTGCAAGCCTGCAGCCAAGGCCCTATCTTCATTGTTGCTGAGAGGTAGAGGGTTATATGTGCGAAGTTCTATTTTGCCATTAGATAGAGAAACATATTGTTTCAGAAGCAAATGTATTTTATCGAAAAGTAATCTGGCTTCTGGGTTGCGTTCTCCGAGAATGGGTGAGTAGTATAGTTTTGCGGTTATGTTCCCTTTTAAGTTGGAGATGATGTTTTGAGTCGCAGAAGATAGGGTAAAAATATGCTCTTGGGTAAAGTCAATTTTTTTATGGCGAGTAAAGCTGTTTGCCAGCATATTGATGCCACAAAAACTAACTAATAAACATAGAAAGATAATGATATAATAGTTGTTGCGAGTGGAGTGAAAGAAAGATGTGGTGCCACTGGTACGAAAACTAACAACAAGCGTGGTTGTTAGATTGAACATTAAGATGATGGAAATATAAAAAATGATATCTCTGAGTTCTATTAGTCCCTGGCTTATTGTGTCAAAATGTGTTAGGAAGCTGAAAGAGGCAATGACATCTACGATGGTTGGTGAAAAAATATGGCGAAATAGGTTGAGAACGTATTCTAGTCCGCTAAGAAAGAAAAATAAATTGGCTATGACAGATAAAACAAGAGCAATGACTTGGTTTTTGGTTAGAGATGACATGGTTTGAGAAATGGCAAGCATGCAACCGGCCAATAGCCAAGAGCCAATATAACCAGCAAATATTGTAAGGTTGTCGGCGTTGCCAAGGTAGTTCACTGTTATCCAAAAAGGAAAAGTTAGAGCTAAAGCTAGTGTGCAAAACAGCCATGAAGCAAAAAATTTGCCCCAGACAAAAGAGGATAGACTAACAGGCAAAGAAGCTATTTGCAAAATAGTTTTAGAGCGAAATTCTTCGGCCCAAGAACGCATGGAAATTCCCGGAATGAAGAGTAAATATATCCATGGTTGAAAGTTAAACATGGGTAACAAATCGGCTTGCCCTCTGGTGAAGAAATTGCCAAAGTAAAAAGCAAAAGATCCGTTTAGTAGCAAAAAGCAAATTAGATATACGTAAGCCAATGGAGATAAAAAATATCTGAAAAATTCATTTTTGGTAACAACTAATAGTTTGTTCATTAATCATGCTCCAATGATTTTGCTGAAGAGGTTAGTTTTTTGAATGCTTGAGCCAGAGTTTTGCTATCGGTTTTTTTGAGTATAGCAGAAAGGGTGCCTTGGATTTTAATTTGACCTTGGTCCATGATGATTATTTTATCGGCAATGGTTTCTGCTTCATCAAGTAAATGAGTAGATATGAAAATAATTTTGTTCTGAGACATTTCTTTTATTAGTTTTAGAATATGTTCTTTTTGGTTGGGATCCAAACCATCTGTTGGCTCATCTAAGAGTAGAATGTTTGGGTTGGAAATGATACTTTGAGCAAAGCCGACACGTCGTTGATAACCTTTTGATAGGGTTTCTATTTTTTTGTGCATGACATTTTCTATTTGTGATTTTTGTGCTGCAAGTGATACGGCATTTTTATTCAGATCTCTTAGCGAAGCGATGTAGGTCAGAAACGATCTTACACTCATGTCGGAGTACAGAGGAGATCCTTCTGGCAAAAAACCTATTTCGTTTTTGCAATATATGGGAGATTTGCAAGTGTTGAAATTATTTATTTTTATTTCTCCGCTATCAGAAGATAGAAAACCGGCAATTATATTCATAAGTGTCGATTTGCCAGCTCCGTTTGGCCCCAAAAGAGCAGTGATACCCGTACCCAATGAAAAAGATATATTATTAACGGCAATATTCGAATCGTATGTTTTGGTGAGGTTGCTAACTTCTAATTTTGTGAGCATTTGTTATTCCTTGTTGAGTTCATATAAAATGATAGATGCTGCGGTAGCAACGTTAAGACTTTCTACTTTGGGGTTCATTGGAAGCTTGATTGTTATATCGCAGTTTTCTTCAACAAGTCTGCGCATTCCTTTGCCTTCTGAGCCCATAATAATGGCATTTTTTCCGCCTTTTTTGATGTTGGCAGGTGTGTTTTGGGCGTAGCCGTCCATTCCTATAGTCCAAAATCCAGCTTTTTTAAGTTGTTCAATTGCTCTAGATAAATTTGTGACTCTGATTATCGGTAAATGCTCTATCATGCCGGCAGAGGCTTTGGCCATAGTTCCTGTTTCTGGTGGAGAATTTTTGTCTTGGATAATAATGGCCAAGGTGTTAAAAGCAACGGCAGAGCGAATAATTGCTCCAATATTTTGCGGATCTGTAACTTGGTCTAAAATTAAGATGGTGCAAGAATCTTTAGTGTTTGCTATTTCGATGATTTCTTCTAGGGAAACGGGAGGTAATTCATTGCAAACAAGAGCAAAACCCTGATGAACAGAATCGGGAGGAAGGAGTTTTTCTATTTCTTTGCGGTCTACGATTTGAGGGTTGTATTGTTTAACTTCGCTGGCCGTATCTTTAGTGCAAAGCAGCTTTATTGTTTTGCGCTTAGGGTTGTTTAGAGCGGAGATTACAGCGTGTCTTCCGTATAAAATAAGCTGTTTTTTTGTGTTTGAAGGTTGTTTTTGAAAATTTTTTTTGGACATAGAATCACCTTTCTTGTTTGAAAGTATATTATATGTCTAAAGTTTTAAAAAACTACTTATTTGTTTGTGGTTTCAATAAAAAAAGGAAACGTCCGGCAAAAGAAATTGTTTGATCTTCCATGCCTAGTTTTTTGAACGTGTAAGCGTATGCGCCATTGGTAACAGGGTATGTGTCGGCGAGGGTTCCATCCCAATCCCAAATCACGAATGTTCTCATTTTTTATATTACCTTTCTTAATATGCCGTTTTTATCATTGAGCAGGTTTTCAGCTTCTGCTTTGCTACAGTTTTTGATAGCCATTACACATGCTGTTTTTACTTTGTGACCGCTCAGTTCTATGTATTTTTTTGCTTCATCATAAGGGATTTGTGCAATTTCGGATACGAATCGGCATCCACGGTCGATGAGTTTTTCGTTTACCATGCGGACGTCTATCATGTAGTTTTGGTATGTTTTTCCAATGCGAACCATAGCTCCGGTTGTGAGCATATTTAAAATCATTTTTTGAGCTGTTCCTGATTTCATTCTGGATGAACCAGTGATTGCTTCTTCTCCAACAACAGGGTTGATGAAAATATCTGAAAAATGTTGGAGTTTTGCCTCTGGGTTGGAGCTGATGCCTATGGTTTTGCAACCAATTTTTTGAGCCTGTTCAAGGACTGTTAAAACATAACGAGGTCCCCCGTTGGCCGATATTCCGACAATGATATCGTCCGGTGTTGGTGCAAAAGATTGCAAATCTTGCAAAGCTAAATCGGTGCTATCTTCGGAGTTTTCGATCGAGAATCGGAGAGCTCGGTCGCCACCGGCTATGTAACCACAGACCATTCCGTGTTCAACGCCAAAGGTTGGCCAACATTCTGATGCATCTAAAACACCTAAGCGTCCACTGGTGCCAGCTCCGAAATATGCTAAACGCCCACCTTTTTGAAAGGCTTGGGCGATAACCTCAATGGCCTCACCAATTTGGGGTAGAGTTTGTTCTATAGCAATAGCCACTTTTTTATCTTCATTGTTGATGGCTTTGGCAATATGGAAAGAATCCATTAAATCTATATCTGCAGTAGCCGGATTGCGACGTTCAGTAAGAGCTATTTTTGACATATTATTTTCCTCTGATATTCAATATTTGGCGTGATAGTAGTATAGTTTGATCGGTGTGTAAATAGAAAATAATTTAGAAATAGAAAAAAATATATTGACAAAGAGGATAAAATGCTATTATTTGCAGTGTAGCGATTGTGCTATAAGATAGCAATCCTCATTCCTTGTTGGAATATTTAGGAGGGGTGGCAGAGCGGTCAAATGCAACGGACTGTAAATCCGTCGACTTTAGTCTACGATGGTTCGAATCCATCCCCCTCCACCACTAATGAGGAGCAACTCTTGGACAGAGGTTGATTAAGCGGGTGTAGCTCAATGGTAGAGCAGAAGCCTTCCAAGCTTATGACGGGGGTTCGATTCCCCTCACCCGCTCCATTTTCTTCCCCTTTTCGAGAATAGTCTTAACAACATAAACATTAGGATTTTAGAACCATGGCAAAAGAGAAGTTTGAGCGCACAAAGCCTCACTGCAACATAGGAACCATCGGTCACGTAGACCATGGTAAGACCACATTGACAGCTGCAATCACCAAGACATTGGCTGAGCAAGGTGGAGCAACATTTACAGCATATGATCAAATTGATAAGGCGCCTGAAGAAAAGGCTCGCGGAATTACCATTTCTACATCACACGTAGAATATGAGACAGCTAACCGTCACTATGCTCACGTAGATTGCCCAGGCCACGCTGACTATGTTAAAAACATGATTACAGGTGCAGCTCAGATGGATGGTGCAATCTTGGTAGTATCAGCAGCTGATGGTCCGATGCCACAAACTCGTGAACACATTTTGTTGGCTCGTCAAGTAGGTGTGCCAGCTTTGGTAGTATTCATGAACAAATGTGACCAAGTAGATGATCCAGAGTTGTTGGAATTGGTAGAAATGGAAATTAGAGACTTGTTGAGTTCTTATGAATTCCCAGGCGATGAAATTCCAATCGTAAAAGGCTCTGCATTGGTAGCATTGGAAGATGGTGACAAAGCAATGGGACATGACGCAATTTTGAAATTGATGGAAGAAGTAGACAGATACATTCCACAACCAGAGCGTCCAAAAGATCAACCATTCTTGATGCCGATTGAAGACGTATTCTCAATTTCTGGCCGTGGTACAGTTGTAACCGGTCGTGTTGAGCGCGGTGTATTGAAAGTTGGTGACGAAATCGAGATCGTAGGTATTCGTCCAACAGCCAAGACCACATGTACAGGTATTGAAATGTTCCGTAAATTGTTGGATAGCGGTGAAGCTGGTGATAACATCGGTGTATTGCTCCGCGGAACAAAGAGAGAAGAAGTAGAGCGTGGACAAGTATTGGCAGCTCCTGGCACTATTACTCCACACACAGACTTCACTTGTGAATGCTATATTTTGACTAAAGAAGAAGGAGGTCGTCATACTCCATTCTTCTCAAACTATCGTCCACAATTCTATTTCCGTACTACAGACGTAACCGGAGCTATTGAGTTGCCAGAAGGTACAGAAATGGTAATGCCTGGCGATAACATCACCATGACAGCAAAATTGATCAACCCAATCGCAATGAACGAAGGTTTGCGCTTCGCTATTCGTGAAGGTGGTCATACTGTTGGAGCAGGTGTGGTTTCTAAGATTATTAAATAGTAGCGTAAATACTATTTAAGCGATTTTTCGCAAAACACAGAAAAGAGAGAAAGTTTAGAAAACTAAATTTTCTCTCTTTTTGTTTTTGTTAATATTGTATTTATTGTTGGGGCTAAAGTATAAATATTTGTTGTTTTTATATTGATGAGCGGTGTTTTCTTTTGCGCTCTGCAGAGGTTGGAATGTTCATGCTTTCTCTATATTTGGCAACAGTTCTGCGGGCAATTTTTATGCCTTCTTGAGCTAAAATATCTACAATATTGTCGTCTGAAAGAATTTTTTTAGGGTCTTCTGCTTTGATAATGTTTTTGATTTTATGTTTGATGCTTACGGTTGAGATATCTTCTTTGCCAATGAAGCTTCCGGCTGCTGCCGAAAAGAAAAACTTAAGCTCAAGAAGGCCTCTGGGTGTGTGCATGTATTTATTGTTTGTGACACGGCTAATGGTGCTTTCATGTAGTTCTAAGTTGTAGGCAATTTCTTTTAAATTGAGAGGTTTTAGTTTTTCTATACCATGTTCAAAAAAATCAAATTGAGTGCGAACAATTTCTTCGGACACTCTAAGAATGGTGGTTGCTCTCTGGTGCATTGCCTTGATAAGAAAATTAGCCGAGCTGAGCTTTTCTTTTAAGAATCTTTTGGCTGACTTATCTTTGTTTGCGAGTTCTGAATAGTATTGATGATTTATCAAAACCCGAGGCAGGCTGTGCGAATTCAGTTCTACACGATATTCTCCATTCTTTGAACGACGAACAAAAACATCGGGGATGATATATGACGTGGTGTCAAACAGCCAATCTGCTGTCGGCTTGGGGTTGAGAGAGCGAATATCTGATATCATTGATTGAATATCTTCAAGGTCTACATTGCATATTTGTTGTAGTTCTTTAATTTTGCCTGCAGCAAGTAAATGTAGATTGTCTAATAAAGTGGCAATTGCAGGGTCTAATCTATTTTTATCTTTTAGCTGAATTGATAAGCATTCTTTTAGGTCTTGAGCAAAAATGCCGGATGGTTCAAAATTTTTAAGTTGAGATAAGACATCAGTGACTTTGGATTGAGAACATTTTAGTAAATTTGCTATTTCTGATGTTGAACCTCGAAAATAGCCTGCAGCGTCAAGTCCTTCACATAAGTGGTGCGCAATAATTTTGTCTGCGGCAGAGTTAAATTTGATACTTATTTGTTCTTCCAAATGTTTGTATAGTGATTTGTCTGCAGCAAGACGTTGTTGACAATAATCAAAATTATCATCTGTAAAACGATTGTCTTTTTGGGTGCTATAGTCTGACCAATTATAGTCTGCGGTAATATCATATCCTTCTCTATCACTGGCGTAATCATCGGCATAATTGTTGTCATAATCAATGTCAGCTTGAAAATCTTCTTCTTGATTTGTTGCGGAATAAAGTTCTTTTGCTGGGGAGTCTATTGTGGGTGAGAAGTTATCTTCTTGAGAGGAGAGAAGGTCTTCTTCTTTTTCTAAAAGAGGATTGCGTTGGAGTTCTTGTTCAATTATCTCTGAGAGTTCTATGTTATTTAGTTGTAGCAAATTAATAGCTTGCCGAAGTTGTTGAGTCATCAGCAGGCTTTGTGATTGTTTGATTTCTAGCCTTGGCGTTATGGCCATGGTTTGTTGACCTTTTGTTTACATTGAAAAGTTGTCACCCAGATATACTTTGCGTACTTCTTTGCTAGCAACTATCTCATCGGGAGTTCCTTCCATAAGAACCGTACCTCCATGCAAGATATAGGCACGATCTGTAATATCAAGGGTTTCTCTAACGTTGTGATCAGTGATAAGTACTCCCAAACCTCTATGTTTGAGCTGAGAAACCAAATTGCGGATTTCTCCTACAGCAATAGGATCAATACCGGCAAGAGGTTCATCTAGTAAAATATAGTGAGGTTGGCTGGCTAGAGCTCGAGCTATTTCTAAGCGGCGGCGTTCTCCTCCAGAAAGGGCTATTGCAGGAGATTTGCGCAAGTGAGCAATAGAAAACTCGTTTAATAGTTCTTCTAGCATATTTTCTCTTTGGCTCTCATCTTCTATGACGATTTCTAGTATCGCTTTAATGTTGTCTTCTACTGAAAGAGAACGAAAAATAGATGCTTCTTGCGGAAGATATCCAATACCCATGCGGGCGCGGCGATACATGGGAAGTGAAGTGATATCTTGTCCGTCTATGTGGACATCTCCGTAATCGGGAGTGATTAGACCTGTTACGCAATAAAAGCAGGTGGTTTTGCCGGCTCCATTGGGGCCTAAAAGTCCGACAGCTTCGCCTCGACGGACATTAAGAGAGACATTGCGCAAAACAGGACGATTTTTATATTTTTTGCCAATGTTAAAAACTTCAAGTTTTGATTCAGGATTGTAGTTTAATGTCATGGTTTATTTCTTTTCCTTAAATACGCCTTTAACACGTCCGGTTTTGGAGCTTGATATAAGCTTGCTGATGCCGGTGTGGAGGTTGGTTTCTGCTTTGTCTCCTTTTAGGAGGTTGCCATCTTGGTTGATAATAACATCGTTGAACAGCTTTATTAGCCCTTTTTGAGGTAAATATGTGCCTTTTTGAGCGGTGACAGTAGCATCCTTAGTGATGATTTTAATATTGCCAAAAATATCTACTTTATCCAGAGTAAGATTTTCTTTTGATGAAGAATCTTTTTTGAAATAGGCAATCATTTTGTCTGAGTATAGGCGGTTTTCTTCTTTATCGATAGCTTCAACATCGCCCAGAGCGATGGCTTTTTGTTGAGAAGGGTAGTAAGTGATGTTTTCTTTGGCTGAAATTGTTTCGGTTTCGGTTTTGATTTTAGCCGGGGTTCCTATTAAAACTGCAGAATCTTTGTCTAGGTTATAGTCTAAATTATCACCAAAGGCGTCGGCTTTTGCTGAATGCATTTTGACATTGCCGTTGGCTACAATTCTATTTATTTTTCCTTTTGATTGTGCTGTCGAATTTTGGTAGTATCCGGTTAGGGTGTCTGCTTTTATGCTCATATCATTCTTAGTGGCAACAGCATTGCCTACAGCAACCATCTTTTGAGCTTTTTGATGCCATTCGACTTGTTTTTCTGCCGAGATGTTAATGTCGGCGGCAAAAACAGGTGATGCAAAACTAATAAGAACGAAGATATATGTACTTAGTTTCATTTTTTGAGGCTTTCTTCTTTGATGGTTATGTTTGTGTGACCGGTGAATATCAATATGTGTTCTTTGGCTAAAAATTCAAATCCTTGTGAATTTATACTACCCATGAATCCATCGCCTTTAACGGGAGATTTGCCATATCCTTTGGAGGCGTTAAAGTCAAAAAAGGCTTGCTCGGTGGTTATGGTCATGCCTTCGCTATAAAACATTTCTACACTTTGTTGTAGCTCTAATAAGTTGTTTGTTTGATTAAACATACCTTGAGGAGATTTGACGTTTACCCATCTGTTGTCGTCCATTGGCAAAAGACCTTCGGGTTTGGTTAATTTGACCAGTTTGGAGCCTGGAGCTGTTTCATCAATGTTTTGTGCTACAAAATTGTTTACTTTGTTATCTTTGTCGGTGATGTAAAAAGTTGTATTTTCGACATGAAGCTTTTCAAGTTCTCCCCTTTTGGGGCGTGTAATATCTAGGCTGAAATCTCTGGTGTCTTTTTTTAAGGAAGGAAAAACCAAGAGAACAGCTATCAATACAGCTGCAAGGCTAGGCAGAGCAACTTTTGCTGTCTTTACAAAACGAGAATGCTGATTGAGCTCTTGCTTGTTTTTACCAGACGGTTGCTCTGATGTGGCGTTGAAATAGTTGTCAAGATTTTTTAAATCTAGCACGGTATTATGCAACTCCTGCTCTTAGGCAATCATGAATGTGAATCACGCCGACGGGTTTTTGTTCTTCATCTAACACAAAGAGCTGTGTTATTCCGTTACCTGTATTGTTCATTGTGTTTAATGCCTCTACGGCTAAAACATCTGCGTCTATAACTTTGGGATTTGGTGTCATAACAGATGTTACTTTTTTGGTCGTCAAGTTGCTAGACATACAACGACGCAAATCACCGTCAGTAATAATGCCAATAAGCTGGCCTTGTTTGTTGGTAACGCCTACACATCCCAACATTTTAGATGTCATAACAAGTAGAGCTTCCTGCATATCAGCATCTTCGTTGACTTTAGGAATATCGTTGTTTTTGTGCATAAGATCAGATACTTTTAGAAGCATAGCTCCAAGCTTGCCACCCGGGTGGCGTTTTTTGTAATCTGTTTTGGAAAAGCCTTTGCGTTCCATAAGACAGACAGCCAAAACATCACCCAAAACCAGAGTTGCAGTTGTGGATGAGGTGGGGGCCATGCCTAATGGGCAAGCTTCAGCATAATTTGGCAAACACAATAAAATATCGCCGGCTTTTCCCAGGGTGCTTTCAGGGTTTTTAGTCATGGCAATAAGAGGGATTCCATAACGTTTGCAGTATAACAAGATATCTGAAAGCTCTTTTGATTCACCACCGTTGGAGATTGCCAAAACTACATCATCTTCGGTTAACATTCCGAGATCACCATGACTAGCTTCGCTTGGATGGACAAAGAAAGATGGAGAGCCTGTTGAGGCCAATGTGGCAGCAATTTTTTTACCAATGTGCCCAGATTTTCCCATGCCGGTGATGATAATGCGTCCTTTTGCTTTTTGCATTAGATCTAGTGCATCAGAAAGAGACTGCCCAAAAGAAGCCTCCATACAGCGCAAAGCTTCTATTTCTTTGTCAATTGTTCGTTTGGCGCAAGAAAGGTCTTGTTCTATAGTCATGATTTAAGAATCTCCATTAATTGTAATTATATGGAGAGCTTAGAAGTATATTTTAAAAAGGCAAGTTTTTTTTGCCGGTTATGCAAGAAACAGGCCAAAAAAATAAGGGTTGAAATTATCCGAATTGTTGATATTATGAGCGCTGATTTTTGTAAGAATATGTTTAATTTTTAATTTTATAATTGTATGAGATGTAAGTTTTTTATGGTATGGACTATTTGCACGATAGTCTATGTGTTGTTTTTCTTTGTCTATCAGCCAAAGGTTGATTTGTATGGGGTCGGAGAGCTTAAATTCAACAAGGGCAAACTTTGCTATGAAATGTGTATTGATGGTGATATATATGAAGTGGCAAATGTAAAAGATGTTTACAAAGTGCCAGTGCATGAAGGTATGCTTGTTTATTATTTGAGGCTTGCGGACGACAGAGATATTGTGTATAGCGCTCAGAAACGTTCTGCGGAAGAGTGGGCAAAAGTTGAACATAGAGATCGTTGGGGTGCAAGTTTGTTTGGTGCATTGCTTCTCTTTGGTCTTTTTTTTAGGCTTGAGAATTATATTAGGTTCTCCAGGTCTAAGCGTGTAACAGAATGCAATTGATGCTATTAGCAAAGATGGAGAAAAAGAAGAATATTTAAAGGGCAAGAGTTTTAATACTTTTGCTCTTTTTTTTGACTCAAATAGACTCAAAAATAGTGTAGGGATAAAAGAGGAGGGTGAGTCTTTGCGCACTCAATGGCTTAAAAGTAAATGAAAGATTAATGTTTTTTGGACTCAAATTTTTGCAAAAAAGTGTTGACTTTGTGGCATTCTGAGTCTATGGTGCCGAGACTCAATTAAAGAAGTTGAGGCGCTTGCTGTGCCTCAGATACACGGCTTTGATGAGTATTTTTGTTAATAATCAATACTTTAAGGAAATTGTGATGCCTACAATTAATCAGTTAATTCGTAAATCACGAACACCAAAAGTGAAGAGAAACAAAGTTCCGGCTTTG
>SUUX01000019.1 GCA_015062305.1 Alphaproteobacteria bacterium | reverse complement strand
AAGGAAACGAGGCCAGAGACTTCCAGCCATAGCCCGTGCACTCTCGCCCCGGATCACTGGGGCGCGTCTTGGTGTTGTTACGGCTCTTAAATAAATCGTTGTTCTCATAATCTGGCAACAACCATACCTTGGCAGATACTACACTGCCCATAAATATCAAACATGCAACAAAAACAACCAGGCTGACAATTCTTCTCATGGCCCCAACTCCTCAAGTATATACTTACTTATAGGATAACAAAGCAATAAGAATGTGTCAAGATATCATTAACAATACTGGACGAATTATTTTATCTTAAAACATATTTTATGGCTCGTTTTGCCGACAAAATTGCTGTTTCTATACAGCAAGGCATATTCTTCATAGTCCAATCGCCGGCAATAAACACATTGGGATATTGGGTGAGGGCAGAACAGGGGCGCAATTGATTGGTAGCTTCATCTTGTGCTATCGTGGCATGATTATGTTTAACAACTCTAAACGGAGGCAAAAAAGCTGAATTTACACCTCTTATTATATCAAGCTCTTTCCACAATTGCCTTGCCAGTTCAGGTAATGGTTTTACCACATGGTTTGCGGCAGATATTGTAATGGCCACAATATTGTCATTAACAAAAATCCAATCACAGTTACCATTCAAAACTCCGCAAAAATTAGCATTTTGTGGTAAGTGTATTTTTTGTGATGTCTTATAAAATATGTTTATTATACTATTGTGAGGCAGGGCTTCTGTTCCCATTAGTCGGCAGAAACCTCTGTTGTCCAAAGCTAAAATAATCTTATCTTGCGCACCAATATCAAAAGTCTGCTTGTCAAAAACCAGCTGGGCAGCATTGCCAAATTGTGTTTCTATTTTCAAAAGTCGATGTTTTAGATAAATTTCGTCGGCAAAATTCAACAAATAATTTATCATCTTTTGGCTCAGATTCTGTTTAGAAAAATAGATTTTTAGTTTGTTTGTCGTCCATGGAAAAGTTGCTTTTGCAATTTCTTTGCATATTTTGCCATCAGCTGTATTCAATGGCATATTGCAAGCTGCTTTCATCAGATAAGGCCACATTTTCTTGTTGTTGGGAATAACTTTTTTGTTCTGAATGTCAAAAAAATACAA
This sequence comes from Alphaproteobacteria bacterium, assembly GCA_015062305.1. Lineage (GTDB taxonomy): Bacteria > Pseudomonadota > Alphaproteobacteria > RF32 > CAG-239 > CAZU01. Next base: position 8,553 of record SUUX01000019.1, on the reverse strand, counting down.
GCTTTTTTCCCATTCATCATCTGCTATAAAACTGGCAGCTTCTTTGTTTGCACCAATAATCACATGGGTTGCATTATCCAGTTTTTGCCCAAAATCTTTATCATCAAAAGAATAACATCGGCCTCCGACATTATCGCAGGCATCAAACACAATCACTTTTGATTTTGGCTTTTTTTTCTTTAATAATCTGGCACAAGACAAACCGGCAACTCCGGCCCCAACAATAAAATATGTTGGTTGTTTTGCTTCCATCTATTTTCCTAACAAAGATTTTATAATCAAGCACAATTTTGTTGTTTTGCTAATCCTTGGCTTGGGAGAGATAACTTCCCAGCCACGATTTTGCATAATATCAAAATATTTTTTATAGATATTGGCAATTATTTTCACCGGGCGAGCAGCTTTTTTTGGCAATTGTTTTATCAATTCAAAAGCTTTTTTGTAGTCTTTTTCGGCCACTTTCCCCAGCTCTTCTCTTGCAATTGCCAAGTTCTTATCTACCAACACCACTTCCGGATCTCTAGATACAATCCCAGCCTTATCCAACATTTCAGAAGGTATATAAATTCGGTTCATCGAGGCATCTTCTTTAACATCTCGCAATATGTTTGTAATCTGCAAGGCTCTACCCAAAGAAGTAGACAATTCTTCAATTAAAGCTTCATCGTTGCAACCGAAAATACGCAAACTCAAGCTTCCGGGAACTCCCGCCACACCTCTGCAATATTGATTAAATGCTTGTAGCGATGGCGCCTGCAATGGTTCTGGCAAATCCATAGATATACTGTCCATCATTTTCACAAATTCCTGTTTAGGAAGCTTAAATCTCATACAATTTTTATATATTCTGCGTCCGATATCTGTAGAAGGAACTCTTTTATCATAAATATTATCAAGTTCTTGTCGCCAAGCTTCCATCAGTTCCAATTTTTGTTGCAAAGGCGCATCGCCATCTACAATATCATCTATATGTCTAAAAAAAGCATATATCGTATACATTGCATGCCTCTTGGCAAAAGGCAACATCTTCATTCCCCAAAAGAAAGAAGTACCGGATTTTTTTACCATTTTTTTTATGTTTTTTATTTGAGATTTATGCTGCATGACTTTTTCCTTGTCACAAATGCCAAGCACATTCCGCAAACCACTGCCCGCATCCAATCAAACCGAGACAATTTTTGTTTTTGTGCAATAATATCAGATTCATACATCTTTTTTATCATAATATTGGTTAACGAAAAGATAACACCTAGTTCAATCTTTAGGCGAAAATTTTTTATTAGGCTTAGCAATATTTTGGCATCTTTTAGCATTGCTTCAAGCCGTGTTAACACTTCTTTTTTTAGCAGATTGACCCCTAATGTTTCGTGAGATAAGCAAAAATCTCGTTTCCACACACCATATTTTTGCAACAAATCTTCTGGCATATAACATCTTTTGAGCTTGCACATATCATCTTTCATATCTCGCAAAAAATTAACAATTTGTAGTACAGCACACAAAGTTTCTGCCGGCATATATGTTGATGGGGGTTCATCGTGAATTGCAAGCATAAATCTTCCTACCGGAGCCGCAGAATATTGGCAATAATACAAAACTTGCTCCCAAATTTCAAAATTTTGCCCCTTGGCATCATTTTCAAAAGCTTCCAGCAGATCGACAAACAATCTGTAATCCAAATTTTCTTTTGCAAAAATTTTTCCCAATTTGCCGGCTATTGTGTCAGAAGCGTCACAAAAATCTTTTCTGATGTTTTTTAGCTTTTCTAACTTTTCATTGCATGATAAACTTGCGCAATCTGCCACATCATCAGCCTCTCTGGCGGCGTTATAATATGCATCCACCACAGGTTTTAGTGAGCGTTTTACAAATTTACCAACCGGAAAATCTTCTGTTTTTTTTATCTTGTTCATATTTTGCTTATCCATTCATCAATAGCTAGCAAAGCTCTCTGGCAATAAGCCTTTTTGCGTTCTGCTCCTTTTATTTTTCTAAATTTGCCATTAGATGTTTTTTCTCCGCATATTGTCGGAAATAGTCCGAAATTGATATTCATGGGCTGATAATTTTCAATATCCGTATCATCTTGCAAATGTGCCAACATAGAGCCAAAAGCGGTTTCTCTCGGTGGTGTTACAGGGAGTTGTTCCATCACTTCGCAGGCAGCAAAATATCCGGCCAAAAACCCGATTGCTGCGCTTTCAACATATCCTTCACAACCGGATATTTGTCCGGCAAAACTGATGTTCGGTTTGTTTTTTAGACGCAAATACTCATCTAGCAAAATCGGGCTTTTTATGAAGGTGTTTTTATGAATCCCGCCCAATCTGGCAAATTCGGCATTTTCAAGTCCCGGAATTTTTCTAAATATTCTTTGTTGTTCTCCATATTTCAGTTTGGTCTGAAAACCCACCATGTTTCGCAAGGTGTCTTCCTTATTATCTTGTCGCAACTGAACTACGGCGTATGGTTTTTGTGCTGGGTTATGCGGATTCGTCAGACCGACAGGCTTCATCGGTCCAAACACCAATGTTTCAACACCTCTTTCGGCCATCACTTCAATAGGGAGGCATCCGTCAAAATATTCTGCTTTTTCAAAATCATGAAATTCAACTTTTTCACCATCCAACAGCTCTTGCACAAAAGCATAATATTCATCTTTGGTAAGAGGACAATTTATATAATCAAATTTATCTCCTTTATCATAGCGAGATTGATACCATGCCTTGTCAAAGTTAATGCTATCTTTGTATACAACCGGAGCAATAGCATCATAAAAATTAAGCGACTGGTTGTCCACATTTTGCAAAATAGATTTTATTAGCGCCGGCGATGTCAGCGGTCCGCTTGCAATAATCCAACGTTCTTTTTCAGTATCTGGCAGCTCCGTTATCTCTTGGCACACAATTTCTATCAATGGGTGTTCTTGCAAATGTTTGGTCACCAGTTTGGCAAATCCGTCTCTATCCACTGCCAAAGCTCCTCCGGCCGGAACTTTAGTTTTATCTGCACATTTCATAATCAAAGAGCCGGCTCTGCGCATTTCTTCGTGCAATAGGCCAACAGCACTATTTTGGGCATCATCAGATCTCAACGAATTTGAGCAAACCAATTCTGCGCAAAAGTCTGTTTTGTGTGCGGCAGATTTTTGTTTTGGGCGCATTTCATATATGCACACCTCAATACCCCTTTGCGCCAATTGCCAGGCCGCCTCAGATCCGGCCAATCCTGCGCCTACGATATAAACCTTTTGTTTTTTCATTATAGTCTCGATATTTTTACAAATTATAAAACAAGTATCTCAGTTTTGAATTGTTGTAAATAAAAACTTCATCTGATAAGTTAAGTATAATGTTTGCCAAAAACAATAAAAATGTTTATAGTCAACAAAAATTAGTCTGCAAGAGTTAAGGATATGCCTTTTTTTGTAAAAATATGGCTTTGTTTGAGTATCATGCTTGTTCCTGCTGGAGTTTGGGCCAGCGAGGATAGTGATCCTTTTCTCTTTGGAGATGATATTCCTTTAGATGTTGCAGAAGGTGATTTTAGTGAGGAATATGAGCCTGTTCTGCAGAGTACCAAACCGGCAGACGATGCTTTTGAACCTCCGGTATTTTCGTCATCTTCTTCTGTGCCGGAGCTTCCTGTTCTTCCACCGTTGCCACCGGCTTTAGAAAATGAAAATACATCATCTCCCAAAGCTCCATCTCCGATTCCTTCAGATCAAGAGCTTACAGACACCATCAAACAAGATTCTGCTGTTGCCAAGCCAAGCCTCCCCATCGCCAAGGTTGAAGATAGTTGGGTCGGCAAGCTGGCTGCCAAAAACCCGTTGTCTCTCATTAGCAAAGACGATGAGCAAACATCAGCCGAAGAAATTTCTTCTGATGCATCTTTAGAGCAAATGGTTGCCAGTGCTCGCAACTCCAAAGCAGGCAATCGCAAATCCAATGCTTCTGTTTTCGATATTTCTGGCATAATGTTACGCATGAGCCTCAAGCAAGTAGATGAAACAATGCAAAACAGAGGTTTTCGCAAAATCATGCAAAAATACCAAATTCCCAACTTCATCAAATGGCGCAACGAAGAACTCTGCCGAAACAGTGGGGTTGTCGGTTATGAGCGTATAGAAAATTGTGTTACCGAAAGATCCAAAAAAGACAAGCAGCACTATGTGCAAACAGCGCAATACGCCAAGTATGATACCAAAGAGGAAGTTGTTGTTACTCTAAGCAGTAACTTTACTGATAATAAAGTATATAAAATAGTATATAAATCTCAAGCCGCAGACATCAGAGGCAATAGCCCCAAGGCCAACTACCTGCGCAACATCAAAATTTATGATTTTTGGAAAAAAATAAATCAAAAATATGGCAAACCAGACAATAAAGAGAATGTCACTTGGGGTTTGGGGGGCAATAAGCCTTTTCTCAAGGCCGCCACCGGCTACCTAAAATTAGAAGACCCCATGCTAAGGGAGCTAGATTATACTCGAATGTCACGAGAAGATCAGCGTTATATGAACACAGACCTATACAGTTTTTGAGGACAAAACCATGGATAACAGAATTTCTGAACTCATCTGCACTCGCCTAAGTCACGATATTGTTGGTAATGTCGGGGCTGTAGCCAATGCTGTAGAGCTTTTGGAAGAAGGAGACATGGATTTCTTAGATGACATCAAGTCCATTCTCAAGACCAGTTCCGGAGTTTTGTCTGCCCGACTTAAATTTTTCCGCATGGCCTTTGGTCTAGGAAATACAAACATTGCAGACACCGAAAATCTCAAATCAGTAATTAGCTCTTATTTGGCTACTGTTGGGGGCAAAACCCCACCTTACGCCGATTTTGCGACAATCAATCCTTGTCACGCAAGAGCAATTATGCTTTTGGTCATGTCTGTTGCCGATATCCTGATAAGAGGAGGCAAAATCAGCATAAATTCTAATTCAACACAAACTTTTGTATCTGTTGATGCTGATGCCAGAATTGCCTCAGATAAATTCTCTCAGATGATGAACGCTTTGCAAAATGGAGCCGCAGAAGTTGGAGCCGATATGGCGCCAATTTTATATCTGCAAGAGGTTTGTCGCCATCAGGGGCTCAAGCTTTCTTGTTCTACCAACCCTTGTCTATGTTTTATATTGGAGTAAGCCATGCCAACCTGTATAATTGCAGATGATTCCAAAATAATGCGAATGCTTTTGCGAAAGATTATGGAAAACTTTGGCTTTGATGTTATAGAAACCGAAGACGGAGAAGAGGTTTTGGAACAATGTTTGCAAAACAAAATAGACCTCATCATCAGCGATTGGAATCTTCCTCTTATGGATGGTATAGATGTTTTATATAAGGTTAGGGCAGACCGCAAAATCAAACAGCCTCACTTTGTTTTTTGTTCATATATAACCGACACGGCAATTATCCGCCAGGCTCTGGATGGCGGAGCAGACGATTTTATTATGCGTCCTTTTGATGAAGATATAATTGCCGGCAAATTAGAGATTTTAGATTTGTTGTAGGAATATTGCCATGAGACGTCAAGACTATGAATTTTTGCTAGATTTATTAAGAGAACACGCCGGTTGGGAGTTTGACGAAGAGCAATATTTTGTTGTTGATAAAAAAATATCTAATTTTATCAGAGAAAAAGGATATGCTTCTGTAGAAGAACTCATTACTGAACTCAAAATAGGCAATCGCCCTCTAATATCTCAAGTGGTTGAGAGCATGGCTTTTTCAGATACATCTTTTTATAGAGATTATGATGTTTTTATGCGTTTTGAAAAATCTCTTCTTCCTAATTTGAGAGAAAACAACCGAGCTCGCAAAAAACTTCGGTTTTGGAGTTTAGGCTGCAGTAGCGGACAAGAAACCTATTCCATAGCCTTTGCCATCAAACGCAAATTCATAGGGTTAGACAACTGGGATATCAACATTGTGGGTACAGATATTTCTTCTTTAGCCATTTCCAAGGCTCAAAAAGGTTTATACAACAACTTTGAGGTTCAGACCGGTCTAAACGCCCAAATGATATTAGACTTTTTTTCTTTGCAAGGAGATGTATGGCAAGTTAACGAAGATATTGCCAAGATGGTAGAATTTCGTCGCTACAATATGCTTGATGCTCTTACTTTTTCTTCCAAATTTGAGGTTATATTCTGCCGCAATGTATTGCGCTATTTTGCCGCAGAATACCAAAATCTTATATTGGAACGTATAAGCAATTGCCAAAACCCCGGAGGAATTTTGTATTTGGGCAAAAACGAGCGCATTCCGGGAATTGAAAAATATTATGACAAGCTGGATGGTTATAACTGTGCCTACGTTTGCAAAACCAAAACAGCAGAAAAGCCCCGTCTTTCTGTTAGTCCGCAAATGGGAGTAGACGCTAACCAGATGCCCAAATTTGTTCGTCCACAAATCTTAAGCTCTCCAACTATCAAGAAATAAGGTGATTATTTTACAAATACATCAAACCGAGCTTTGTTTTCAAGGTATTGGTGGGGCATGGAGTCAAGCAAATAACAAGTTGATGAATCAGCCTTATCTGCCTGAATAAGTTGGTACAGGTAACCCCACCAATATAGAAACCTTAATAATTCATCACCAGCACCTGGTTGCTCCCCTTGAACATCTTAAAGATTAACATACCTTTTTTATTGTTAGTTAAATAATCTTTTTATAATTTACCGGTTACCATTGGGCAGAATAGGTTGTTTCCTAGATTACAAGAGCTACACTCATAGCAAGCACTTGAACCGGAACCGGATACTAGTTTTACACATCCGCTAGAGCAGTTTAGGTATGAGCATACATCTGCAAGTTGTCCGCAATTGCTTCCAGAGCCAATAGATGGTATTGTTATTCCACTGCCACCTCCACTGCTGCCGCCACTGTCTCCGCCAATTATGTCGCCGCCAATAATTGGTTTTCCTCCAATGGCATTTGGACAATCAATGCATTTGGTTGCTCCAGACCCGCTAGAAGTACAACATTCATAGCCTCCTCCTGCGGCTGGCTGAACAGATAAGCATCTCAAATTTTCACATGCTTTAGCCACTGTCAGGTTAGGATTTAAGCATATACATGAATTAGTAGACGCAATCAAAGAACAACCATCATTGCAATTCAAAGTACAAGCTTCGCATGTGTTTCCTTTTCCAACAGTCCAGTAGCCGTTATCCGGTGCTGCACCACATTTAGATGTATCATGAAACATACCAAACCCAGTGTTGCAACCGGTTACGGTTACACAACCGCAAGCGTCAGGTGCAGTACAGGTTGAATTTGCTGGGCAAGTCTTAGTACAGGAAGCAGGACAGCTTGCTTTACATCCACTTCCATCAGAATTGACTTCATAACCACTCGCACAAGCTGTTACTTTATATTGGTAATTACCGCAACAAGCAGGGCTAGTGTCAAAATCTGTTGCATTCTCAGCACTTTTGCTAGGCAAAGGATAACCGGTAAATGGACAAGAACAAGGAGAACAACCATCACCGGCAGAGTTTGGTTGAAGTCCGTTTGCACAAGCAGTTACTTTATATTGGTAAGCTCTTCCACATTCAGGACTAGTACCAAAATCTGTTGCATTCTCAGCACTCTTATCAGGCAGAGGATAACCGGTAAATTGGCATTTATCACACCCTGAGCCATCGCTCTTGACTGTATATTTAGTAGCACAGGCTGTTACTTTATATTGATAATTACCGCAACAAGCAGGGCTAGTGTCAAAATCTGTTGCATTCTCAGCACTTTTGCTAGGCAAAGGATAACCGGTAAATGGACAAGAACAAGGAGAACAACCATCACCGGCAGAGTTTGGTTGAAGTCCGTTTGCACAAGCAGTTACTTTATATTGGTAAGCTCTTCCACATTCAGGACTAGTACCAAAATCTGTTGCATTCTCAGCACTCTTATCAGGCAGAGGATAACCGGTAAATTGGCATTTGTTACAAGTTGTTCCACTCAAATAATATTTTGTATTACACGAATAACTACAAATACCACAAGTTTTACTTCCACATTTTGCTGTATTTATCAAAGTGGCAGATCCATTTGTAGGATTAGTACAGCCAGTCACATAACCATCTTTACAATCCAGTGTACAAGTACCACAAGTTAAACTGCCACAAGGTCCCTGGTCTCCAAAAATAGCCTTACATTGAGTATAATTTGTTGAACATGAGCTCACATAATTCTTGGCACTGTTACAAGCATAAGAACAAGAGCCACAACCATAGGAGTCTGGGCTAGAAATGCTATATACACACCTTGTATCATCGTCTCCGCAAGATGCTGTACTTTTATAATAATCATCTTTGCAATCTGATGGGTAATAATATGTTGTACCATTACACTCATCTGTACAAGGTTCTGCAATAGAATTCCTTACAGACTGAGATGTTGTGTAAGATGATGGATTACAAGGTTGGCAACAGCCCAGATAGCACCATCTTCCATTGGACAAACGGAACCTGCTATCACAATCTTGTGTGCCGACATCATCTTGGTCTGTTGCATTGTATGCACCACAACCAAAATTGTTTG
>SUUX01000011.1 GCA_015062305.1 Alphaproteobacteria bacterium | reverse complement strand
ATATTAATCATGATTGCTCATCCTAGCCTGATTACTCATAAAGAATCTCTATGGTTCCTTTAATATATACTCAGACCTTATTCTTGTTCGAATACTGCCTGCGTATCCTCTCTCTTATTTACTCTGTCTATAACTACCGTACTTCCGTATCGGCGAAGAGCGTTATATGATGTTATTTCTTTATTGTCAACACAAAAAATTAAAAAAAATCATTTTTTTTGTTATTTAAATACAACCAATTGAAAATGCGATTTATTTTTTTTATCAATATAAAAAATCTTGTTTTGATTTGTTTTCTTTTTTTTAACTTTATGCATATAAAATATAGCGAGAAAAATATTGAAAAACTTTTTAAGGCAAGAGAAAAATGATAAAAAACAAACTACTAATGATATTGTTAATTATGGGATTGATGGGATGCGCAACAGAGCGCCCGAACTTGATGGGAATCGATGGAGGGGCAATTCCTCCTGCTTTTGCTCATTTTCCAGACGTACCATTCCCTAGTGATGCCATTGTTGACCTAGATGAAACAAAAGCTCTAGGCAGTGGCGAAAATTGGATTGGTAGTTTGGTATACACTACACCTTATAACCCTAGCAGTATTTTTGACTTTTATGTGTCTGAAATGCCAAAATTAAAATGGGTTGAGGTTGCAACCGTGCGCGCAAAAATAAGCCACATGACATATATTAGAGATAATAGAGCCATGCAAATTTTGATTGAGATGGACAGGGGAGATACTGCAAAGGTTACGATTACTGCTATTCCTAATAACAATGGAGTTGGCAAACTTTAAGGTGTAGAGGAGGATCTTGATGTTTGGTGGTTTTTATACGATGGGAGGATGTCATTTTTGGGAAGATGTCTTTTTTTATCAAAAGTGGCGAATCCAACGAAACTACGTTTCTAAAAAATGCAGATTGTTAGATAACTGGGATATTTGCAGGTTTGAAGGTAGTTTTGATGAATGTAGAAAAGCATTCATACAGTTTATTGATGCTTTTGAGCTACCAAGGCAAAAAGGGCATATGGTAGTTATGATTCCAGGACTTGGAGAATCGAAAAATATTTTTAAACCACTGTGGAGAGCAGTATTGAAAGAAGGGTTCTTGGCGGCGGCAATAAACTATCCATCAACACAAAAAGAGATTGAAGGACATGTCAGACAGCTGGAATTCTTTTTGACACACTTAGAAGATGTTAATGAAGTGTCTTTTGTAACAAATGGTGTAGGAAGTGTTGTTTTAAAAAAATTGTTTACAAAAGATTCTGAATGGAAAAAACACTTTAAAATAGGCAGAATCGTAGAAGTTCGCCCCAGAAACCACGGCAACAAGTTGCTGAAAAAAATTGGTGATAATCGTTTTCTTAGTTTTTTTGCAGGTCCTATGGCAAAAGAAATCGGTGCCTCGAATATTGAAAAAATACCTAGTCTGCCAAAAAATATTGAAACAGGGATTATCTATGGAGATTCTTGGCTTATGAAACTTGCTCAATGGATAACCGGAACTAAAGAAGACAAAACTGATTTGGAAAAAGAAAAAAAATTTGAAAACACAGATAGTGTTCTTGAATTTTCATGCAAAAAACTAAATGCTTTTAAATGTGATAAGTTGACATATTTGGTTACAAAATTTTTGACTAGCGGAAAATTCTAGGAGTTATGATGTTGAAATCTTGGCTTATTTCTTTATTGATCTTAATGGCTCTGGCGTTGGCTGTATATCTTGGTGTATTTGATTGGTTGGCTAGTGGAGGAGCAAAGATTGTAGGAATAATCTCTGTATTAGCAACATTGATAGCGGCATGGATTGTTTTGGGGAAACCGAGAGTTAAATAGTAAAAAAAAAATAACCTTGTATAAAACAAGGTTATTTTTTTATTTAAATAGATGATTTTCCCATAAAAACAACTGAGGCCTCCTCGGTTCCAACTCTTTGTGCACCAACCAAAGAAGGCTGACTTGAGAGAACATCCTGAACAGGAATAGATAGTATTTCGTTTATTAGATTCTTTGAGACATTTATCTTTCTACCATCTTGACTAACCCCGAACCAAGAGCTTCCTTTACGACCGAACCAAGCATAGCTATTGTTGCGTAGTGTGTTGTAAAACTCTATAACCTGATCATACTCTGGCTCGAGAACTGTCCTTGAATCTCCAACCAATACGGAAGGTGCGTTTGTGTCTGTGTGACGATATCTGCATTTTTGAGCTCCCCACTTGCCGTTTATTTTATACATAAATCCTCGGCATCCAGGAAGAAAGTCCTCATAAGGTCCGAAATCTTGATAATTTACCCAGCCATATGTCGTGTACTTATCTTCAACAAACAATCCTATTTTGCCTTCATCCGTCTCAACCAACACATAATAACCCGGAGCAAACATCAGATTGTAGTAGTGTACTTTGTCGGATGAACCATACAATTTGTAGCCTGTAATGGTGTTTTCCGGAAAAAGCATAAGATCATTGCTCGTATAGAGCTGATACGTACCTCTCAAATTCTCTACAGACAAAATTCCGTCTTTAATTCGCTCAGGAATCGCTGATGATGTTTCATTTGTTTCATCATTAAAAATAGATGAAAAACCTAAAACCACAACTACTATGGCCAATGCAAGTAGCAGCCATTTACTTCTGTTCTGTTTCATAATTATAAAGATTAATTGTTAGTATAAAAATTGATATTTGTTTTTCTTATATATCATATCAAAAAAAAAGCAAGCTTTTTAAGCTTGCTTTGATTTTTATAAAGGAGGGATGTTTAACTGGACGATTTCTCCAGGTTTGATTTTTGTATTGGCATAACGCATATTGCCAGTTTCTATTACGAATCTTTGTCGGCCTGTCATTTGTGTTGCTAAATCATAAAAGTCTCTGGCTGTTGCATCTTGGCGTTGAGGATTCATTATATATAGCACGCATCCTTGTGTCTTTTCAGCAACACCACAACGTACTCTACCTCTTGGAACCTCTGGATTTATAACAACACCTTGCAACCCATTGCGTACGACTTTAGAATCGTTAAATAAATATTTGCCAGTTACAAATCCAACTATCAAGGCAACTAAGCAGCTAAAAATGATACTTTTTTTACTTACTCCAAAATTGGCTCTGGCTGCCGTGGTCGATACAACATTGTCTTCTTGCAAAAACTGTCTATCGTAGCCTTTACCGGTTTGCACTGATGGAAGGTTTTCAGTATCAAGATAAGAATCTAAATCAAAAGCATCTGACTTTGTTGGTACTTGATTACTAACAAAAGGATTGCTCATTGTAGGAGAAGAAATATTAGATTTTTCTCTTTCCAAAGGAGCTGATTGAGGCACTCTATTAATCGGACGCTTAACTTTCCTTAGTTGAGGGCGATGAGGAACACTGTTTGTACTATCCATAACTTCCTCCTACATATTGTTTTCAAGATGTTTGGCTGTTTTTACGGTTTTTATCACTCTCGGAACCATAAAGACAATAGTCTCAGATTTTGGGTTGCTAACACCAAAAATCTCGTTAGGAATACCAATGATTAATAAATTTTCGCCTATTTTACTACGTATATCAAAATGAGTTATCTCTCCATCTTGAGCTTCTAATGTTATATTGGCAAAAATTTTATCATTTTGCTCTAAAGAAGATTTCGCCAAAATAGAAAGTTCTGTTTCCATTGATGCTCTAGCAGCGCATTTGCCTATATCAAAGCGAGAAAACCACTGATTTGGTATCACTATTTTTCCCTCGGCAACAGGGGAAACTGTTGCTTGTGCCCCCAAGAAGCTGTTCAAGCTGTTAATGTTAACATCATTAGATGTTGTAAGCATACGACCGAGAACTCCATTTTTTGCACTCTTGACAGAGCCGACATCAAAGGTATGTAGCATTTGTTGCCAGTTTATATCTTGGTTATTATGAGGGTAGATTGTAAAAACTCGAACATCGTATGCTATCAATATAGGATTTTCTTCAAAATAACCTATAAGATTTACAATTTGATTCTTTAGCTCATAATCAGCATCAAATGTTATGGTGTAATCATCAAAATCTGCTGTGAAATCTGTAATACCAGCACCACGTAATACGTCTAATACAGAAAGTAAAATTGGTCTTGACTGAGGAACATAAAGGCTGAAGTTTGCTTTTCTGCTTATACGCAGAGTTTTGCTTCCAGAATTGTAGCTATAATATATCTCAGCGGCTTCTGTGATTACGTCAACCACTTCTGTAAACTCACCATGCAGATTCTCTGCAGAAATACTAGTATATGGGGCATCTTTGGCAACCAATTTAATTCCTGCCTCCTTGGTTAGCTTAAGCAAGGCCTTTTCTGCAGACATTGTATCAAAGGAAAAACCATTGACCTCGAATCTAGGTAGAACATCATTTCGTCCATTACGAACTAAGTTAAAGGCTTTGATATTATATGGAATAGTGGAAATCATTTGCTGAGTGTTCCAATTAACAAAGCAACGCAAAGGGTTTTCCAGATCTAGCTGGTTTACTCCTTTAGGAGTGCGAATAACAGGATAATTTGGTTTTTCAACTACAGCAGAATAGTTTGCTGTTTTAAGTACCTCTTGGTTTTGCTCCTCTGAGCTTGTTCCCCATATTTGGCCACAGCCTCCTAATGAGGCCATAAAAAATATGAACAATATATTTTTGTATATCTGTTTCATTATTACTTGTTTCCATTCTGAGTTGCAGAAGAAGAATTTGGTTTTGGCTGTACTTGCTTTTGATTTTGTTGCAAAAGTTTATCAACCACCTCATCCATAGACATTCCAGCACCAACTGTTGGGTCTTCTGATTTATCTATAGCACCAAGAGCTTCCTTCATCTTTTTAAGTTCATCCTTATCTTGTTTTATCATCTCGGGAGATGCATTATTCTTAAGTTCTGTTTTGTATTCATTTAGGTTCTTTTTTAAGGTGTTGATACCTCCGGCTATTCTCTTTTCAACATAAGAATACAAATCTGGGTGAGATAATATATAATCTCCTGTCTCACTGATTTCCTCCAACACATCCAGAACATATCCATAAAAAGGATATTCTTCCATTGCAATATTACCCGAACGCACACAACGAGCAGCTATTCGGGATATTGTACGATCGTAGTAATCTTTTAGCAAAACATAATTATCAACATACCATGTATCGCCTTGTTCTTTTTGACCACTGCTAAAAGATTTGTTTGCATCCATATCTATATACTCCCAAGATATATTTATTTTAATTTAGATTAGCCAACAAGCTTTGTAAATTGTTATTTTAATCTTTTGGACCACTATTTTGATAAGGATCTGATAATTCGTCTTCTGTTGAAGAATCGTATATACCAGGAAGCACGCTAAACTGAGAGGGAACACCTCTGTTTGCAATAGGTTGGGCCTTATATACGGCATTTTGGAAAAATAGATTTCCGCTGCTAATCAAGCTATCTTTACCCAAAGGTTGCAAATTTGAGCTGTGGAAACTTACCTGAGATGAGTTTTCTTCATCATCAGATACGTATTCCCATACCCAATCGGTTCCTTCACCTAAATCTTTATCGTCTTCTTCGTATACCCATTCCCAGTCCTGCTCAGATGCGGCTTCTTCCTGCGTTTCATCTTCTTTTATATCTTCTATGACAGAAAATCCCCAATCATCTGCGGTATCACTTCCGATAGCATCAAACAGATTTATAGGCGTATTTTCTTCCGGTTCGGGGGTATCATCTTGCCATATATTGCTTAATGAAGATGTTTCTTGCTCAAAGACATTTTCTAATTCTGAGACCTCTTTATCCTCAGGCATAACATCTTGATCTGAAACAACATCCATAACATCTTCTGACTCAATCACTTCGGGTGTTGCAGGTAATGCCTCTACTTCTTCATTTTCAGTCTTCTTTTTCTTTTTACGTTTTCTCTTTTTCTTTTTAGGAGTGTCCTCTTCAGAAATCAATTCTTGCTGTTCTTCTGTTTCTATAGAAGTTAATTGTGCGTTATCTTGAGATTCTACGGAATCTTCTGATAAGTGGCTATAATCTTTGTATGATTCATAAACCATATTATCTTCTGTTTCTGTGCTAGCAACTTCATCTGCAGACGGAAGGATATGAGGTAATTCTACATTCTCTTCAATTTTCTCTTTTGCAAAATAGATTGGAGTACGACTTTCTTTAATTGCCATAGTTATTAGATGAGCAAGTTCTTTGGTTTGTTCTGTTGCAACTTCTCTATATAATTTTGTTTGAGAAGAAACCAAATCTTCCCAAGCGTTCTGAGGAAAGCTCAACTGCACATTACCGCCTCCTCCCAGTTTTAGCTTATCTAATTTATCTGCAATTCTGTTTAGAACTTTTGAATAGTCTGCAGAATTTATATTTATGTTATTGTTGTTAGAAGCAGAGCTTTGGTTATTATTGTTATGCTGGACCATAAGTTGCATCATATTTTTTTGCGAATCGTTGATCATCTTGATTACTTCAAGAGTATCGTTTTTTTGTCTTTGGTTTAGCACCGCAAGCATTTTTCCGTAATTGCGTTCGCTTTGCTGAAGCATTGCAACAAGCATTTTATTGTTAGATGCATTTTTATCTACAGCTGCAAGTTCTATTTTAGAAATTCTATCCATCATTTGCTGTTGGCTTGTCAGCAGAATCTTGATAAGCTGTTTGGTTTCTTCGCTTATTTTTTGCGGAGCTGACATTTTTTGCTGAGAATCTTGAAGTGCTTTAGAAATATTTTTAATATCTTCCCGATGATTGTTATTTTCTGTTTGAATTACTTTTAACATATCTAATTGTGCACGCCCAAGAGCATTTACAATGCTTTTTAGCTCAATATTTTGTGATTGAGAGTTTTTTTGTAATGCTTCTGATAGAACTCCAGCAAATTCTTGGGCAAATTCTTTTCCCATTTTAATGTTGGCCGGAGAGGCGGGTGTTGTTGCAGCGCCCACAACGGGAGCAGCAACACCTGCTTGCGCTTGAGCTTCTGCCAATGCTGTAGCTAGTATTTTTGCCTGTTTAACGTCTTCTTCTGCAATGCCTGCTGTTGGAGCTACTATTGCCTTTTCGACACCCTGTTGTTCTGCTAATTCGTCAACATATTCCTGCAATAATGCACCACCAGGAAGTTGCCCAAACATTCCCCTAATTTCTGGAGATAATTCAAGCAACATTTTGTTGAATGAATTCTTTTTTTCTGAATTAAAAATATGAATCTGGCGATAAATATTTAGGAATCGCTGAGCTACCACAACGGGATCTTCTTCTCCGTTGCGTTGAGCTTTTCTACGGGCTTCTGTTGTTATATCTAGTTCCATATTTTTTGTTTTTCTGGTTAAAATTCATCCATACTATCAATTCTAAAACAAAAACTATAAATTTCAGGTTAACAAAACAAAAAAAAGCCTGCTAAATAGCAGGCTTTAGATATTATTTTTAGGTTATAGGCTAATAAATACAACCTTATGTACATTTTGCAAGTCATCATTGCCCAAAACCATCTTTTCCTCAGGGTTCCATCTAATACCATATAGCTGGCCATTATCATCTTCTCTGATAGATAGAATTTTGGCTTCACCTTCTTTGATATAGTACAATGCAATATCTCCAACGCTAACAACTTCCTGCGGATCAACAAATAATATTGACCTTGTGGGCAACAAAGAACCCAATCTGCGAGTACATAGGTTGATAGCATAGGCATCTTTCTTGTTGAACAACTGAGCCGGACGTTGTACTTTTTTTACTTCTTCTTCAAAATTTATTATAATATTACCATCTTTACCGGCATTACCATATACAGATATCTTCAAACTTTCTGGAGATGCATTATTAAATGCAGCTATAGCTCCTCTGGGATTAGACAACAATTTGTATTTGGCATCGTTACGCTGAATGATTTCTTCTAACATACCCTTTTCATCAAGGCTCTTTATTTCGTCTCTAAGTTCTTCTGCGGGCATTTTTAATGCTTTGGCAATATTCTTAAACTCTTTGTCTGAAACTTCTCTTTGCCCCATTTCAATACGATGATATACAGATAGTGTCATGTCTGCACTTTCTGCCACTTCAATTAAGGTGAGGTTTTTTTCATTACGAATTTGGCGCAAGCCTGCACCCAATGTTTTCAGCCCTGACTTTTCATTGATTTTGTTGCGGCGTTCTTGCTCTCTACGCCAAGCTTGAACAATCTCTTGCTGAGAGTTTTGTTCATTAACAAACAACTCTTGCAAAGGACAATCCAAAAATTCAGCAACTCTGACCAACTGCTCTTGATCTACCCTACGGTAACCTTTTTCTATCTTGGAAATAGCAGATAAACTTACGTTCAAATGATCAGCCAACTCTTGCATTGAACGTCCGCGAAGGCGGCGATACATTCTGATTTGATTTGGGAAAATAATTTCTTCCATTGCGGGCTACCTCACTAAAAAAATATATTGGTTACTCTGGAAGTTATATTACTCAAACCAAAACATTAATCAAGAAAATAGTACAAAAAAAGACAATTTGTGTACAAATTATTTTTTTTGTCGCTCTAATTATAGCTACCAAACTCGTGAATATAAGCGCCTGAATACACCTGTTTTTGAGCTTCTTCAATCTCTTCGGCACTGTAACCATACCAACCGTCTTTTTCAAAACCTTGGGCAACAGTTCTGTTGCGATAATGAGATCGAAACTCCTCATAACGTGCCGACAAAGCATAGGTGTCTTTGATGCTATTTTCTTTTATTTTGCCGTTTGCAGAGCCATTTTCTGTGGTAAAGGTTGTCTTTTTGTGTACCATGCCATTGGTTTTTAAGGTATACCCTCTGCCTTTAGAATCTATTTTTGTATATTCCACACCCAAACGACTTTGACCATTTTTCATGGCACTGCCTTTAGAAACCTTGAGTATGGTTTTAGAACCATCTTTAAGGGTCTGAGTAATAATGATGTTGTCATTGTCGTCTATTTTAACGTCCCTATCTACGTATTCTTGCTCTGTAAAATCTTGCTCTGAATATTTTATCATTTTAGAAGCGACAACATTGGCCAAAGCGGCAATCTTTTGATCTTTAATATTGTCGTTAGATTTTTTTATTTTTTGGAGCATATTAGTATAATGAACGGAGACTGTAGAATCCTTATCAAACATATCAGATATTTGTCTGGTGTTTACAGTAATTTGCTCTTTTTTTATTTTCTTACCATCTGCAGTGACCGTAGACTTGGTAGAAATAGTAAAGTCTGCATCTTTGATTTTATCTTTTGTGACATAACTCCCTGTTTTACCATCTTTGATAACTTTAGTTTTTTTAACAGTGCTATTGCCATCTTTGCTGTTGTATAAAGTATATCTGTTTTTAGGACCAAAGATGCCCAAAGTTCTGCCTTCTCTATAATAGTTGCCATCTTCATCAACATTTCCACCGCTTCTGACCCATGCTTTTCTTGCTCCTGTCCAACCATCTTTAATAAGATTTACAGAACCACCAAATGCGCCGGCAATGAGATGTGCGCCGGTTCGTACGGTTCCTTTTGCAGTTGCTTTGCCGGCTCTGACAGCAAAGTTTTTGGCAAATGAGCCCCCCATGGTAGCAATAGAGCTGCCAAGTTTGGTGTTGCTGATGGATGATGAAAATTCTCCGGCAAATTCATTGGCCGATGAGAGAACAGACCATGATAAAATCATAACAAAGCAGACTTCTAAAAAGGCCTTAGAATACCATGGTAGTTTTTCTAATATTTCACCCATAACAGGATCTGTTGAATATAGTAGTTTATCAAGGTCTCCTATATTTTCTAAGATAATTGTTTGATATGCAACTGTTAACATTAGAGCAATCAAAGAAACAAAGATAAAACTAAACATTGAATTCAAAAAGGTTTCCCATATTTTTTTGGAATATCCTCTGGTTAGTTTGAAAGCATATGATCCTATTCCAAATGGTAGTAGAGAACCTGCCACTGCTAGCTGAAAGACAGAATCCACCATCATAAAAGGTACCCCAAGAAGCATTACCATTGCTCCAACCCATAGACCAAGACCAACCAATAAATATGACAAATGAGGAACGATAAGTTTTTTATCTTTCCATGCTTGACACATACTGGCAGAACCTAGAGCTTTGACTTGTGAAACTTTGTTATGAATTAAGGTCATGGTACAAATTATACTATCCCCCATGGCCTTAGGCAATGCACCCTCGCCTTTGGAATCGTCATAAATACCAAAAATGCTACCGCATGGTTTGTTGATTTGCTTTAGGGTTTCTTGGCTGACGGAAGAGTTTGTTTGGCCGAGACCTCCGGTTTGCTCTGCAGTTGCTACTTCTGATGGCTTTATAATGGCCTGTGCAATATTTTGACCTGTCGTATAAATAGGTGTTAGAGCAAGATTGAAAAAGCTCATTGCGCCACCTTGCAAAATTATAACAACAAGCATAACTATAAAGCTTTGTGTTATGAGAGATTGGGCAATATCTTTGAGATCTCTGACTTCTGGTGACGCCACAAAAGCCAATATTTGCATAGCAATCCAAATTGCGAATCCAATCACAACCACACTGATAACAGGTTTGGTGAAAGTATCGAGGGCATGTTTGGTTACAGAACTGGCGGCATTGAATACGGTGCGAAATAATGGACAGAAGGTGCATTCTCTAAGCTCTCGGTAGTAACAACGAGGAGAACAGCTGTTGGCACAGGAATCTATGCCTGCAAGCATTTTTGCTTTGTTTCTTTCCCCTGTTGCTTTTGTTAACTCTTGATTGAGTGCCGCTTTTTCTTGACTAGATGTATCTGGGTCTTGGATTGCTTCTTTTAGTCCTTCTATTCTTTCTTCTTCTGCCTTCACTTTGGCATCTAATTCTCTTTGCAATTTTTTTAATTCTTGTATCTCTTCTTGAGTCATGTTTTCTTTAGTTTCTTTTTCTTTTAACTCTCTAAGTCTATCTGACTTAAATTTGTCTCTTTTGGCATAAAAAGCTTCTAATTTATTATGTAGTTCGCGACCATTTTTGTAATTAAATTTGTCCTTCAGAAACTCAAGTTCGTCTATTACAGATTGTGTAGAAGGTTCTTTCATAAGTTTTTCAAATCTTTTTGTATTTTCTTGATAATATTTTTTTATTAAATCTTTTGTTGCTTGATTTTTCTTGTCTGACGGAACTGCCTCTGCTTTTTTGATTAGGGCATGGAGTTCATCTCTTTCTTCCTTTGTTTTGTTTTCTTTATTTATAAGTTGATTTGCCTTATTTATTAGTTGAGCCGCTGTAGAAGCTGCATTATTCTCCAGTTGTTGGGCGGAAGATATGTTAGATAAAGGAATTAGCATTGCAAGCATAAGCATCGTGCTTACAAAACATTTTTTGATATGAGAAAAGAAACTTTTTGGTTGTTTATTTGTCATTTCTTTTCTCCTTCGTTTAAGGTTGGTGCGCTTTGTGCTTTATCATTATTGGCTGTAGTTTTTTGCATAGAATCACCTGCTTTTTCAATCTGTTCACCAACTGTGGCTGAAGCAGATTCAACGGCATTTCCCGTAGCTTCGGTAATTTTTCCGGCAGTTTGAACTGCGCCTCCTACAGCCGCAGCAACACCGGGAGCAACAACATTTGCACCTTGAATGGCTCCTCCCACTGCAGATAGTCCCTTACCTGCTCCTTTGGCAGCTCCCCCCACTGCTTTTCCGGTTGCTTTTGCGGTTGCTCCTGCACCCTTTGCTGCAGAGCCGGCAGTGCTACCATCACCATTTGCAGTATCTGTGGATTTTTTGAATATTCCTGCAGCTTTACCAACAACTACACCTACAGCTCCTTTGGCTAAATTTCCACCTTGATAAAAAGCTACATCTCTAGCCCAACCTACCGGTTTCATGGCTTGGTCTTTGACCCATCTGGTGGCTGCTGTTGCCCAATGATGCATTGGAGAAGAATCGCCAAATGCTTTGTCGGGGAAGAACTTGTTGACCAAACTAGGTACGGTTGTCTGAATAAGTTTGAATGAATATAAAAAGGCAAACAGCAACAAAACAAATGTGGAACTGAATATGGCCAACTTATTTGCAGCATATTCAATATTTGCATCTATGTCTATCTGAGAAGCTGTAGAATTGCCTTTTTCTGCTTCTGTTGCAGTATCAAAAATTTGGTATAATTTTGCCAAACCTTGTGGGGAATCTGAATCAATCTTCGGATCTGTCATAGAGACTTCATCCGATGATTCCTCATAATTGTATACCGTATCTATTAAATAAACCGTGAAAGTAGTTGTGACTGCCAAAAAGGCAAATGTTGCGGCAGACTTGGCAATGATACTGATACAAACGGATAATTTATCTTTGGTGAGATCAAATGGCCAGAGACCTACAGCAATAGGCATTGCTATGACGGCAAATCCTATTTTGAAAGATATGTCTATCAAATAGTAAGCTATAGCACAAGTAAGAAGAGCTCCTGTACACCAGATGAAGACTCCTTCTAGCCACATTATGCCATTGGTGAGTACCTTATGCCCTTTAATTTTCCATGCACCACCATTTTCTAGTGTTGCGTAGCACATTATTGCTTCTCCCAATATCATGTTTTCACTCGTGATATTGCCTATTGCTTTGGTGGCTCCGAGCATGGAGTTCATAACCGAGGCAGACATAATATCTGTCGAACCGCCATATTTGATATCCGGTATATCAACCATCGGAACAGATGAATAGTTGTGACTAATACTTCCATCTAGTTTGAAACCACCGGTAGTTGGCAAATCTCCGCCCAACATTATGCCTCCGGTAAATGTGGTTTGGCCACGCTTGAACCCTGCCGGCAACGGGGTGCGATCACTTTCTGTCGGACAATTGGGGCAATCGGACGGAGAAACAGTCCTTATTATACCACTGGCTAAACTCAGAGGGTCTACATGCTGGCCATTATACCTAACACCTAAGTGTAAGTGGTTTCCACCAGATGCGCCTGTGTTGCCAACAAAACCTATCACTTGTTGTTCTGCTACTCGATTTACATCTATATTGCTATTGGTTTTTTCTTTGGCTGCTTGGTTGTAAGCAATGGCATAATTGATAGACTTTGGGAGCATGTGGCAATAGGTGGAAACCCATGTGCCGCTTCCGCCATCATGCACAATTTGGGCAAAGTAACCGCAAGTGCTATCTTTTGCATAGGTGATTTTACCAGAACCAATTGCATAAACAGGGGTACCATTAGGAGCAGCAATATCTATTCCTTTGTGAAAATTTGAACCGTCACATCCTTGCCCACATTTATGGTCGGTTCCGCATTTGGTTTGAGGACGGGGACGACAACCGAATGCAGAAGATAGTCCTCCGGCAGTGCCTGGTAACTTGAAGGCAGGAACTTGCCCTTTTAGCGTTTTGGTTTTGTTTTTTTGGGCTTCTACAACATTTTGAGCGCTAACTTCGCTAATAGCTTGAGCATTGCCAGAAATTGGGATACTGGTTTGTTGTTTTTGAGCCTCAGATGCCAATTTTGCCTCTTGCTCTGCTCTGGCGGTGGCGGCTTGTTTATCTATGCGCTCCCAGTCTGCCTCTGACCATTCTGCCCAATCGTAATCTTCAACATAGCCTTCAAAATGTTCAGGCCAATAGTTTTCGGCAATTTTGGAGCCGAACCCCATTATTGGGTTGATAAAATAAGTGCTAACAGCACGCAAGCCCATAACAATAAAAGCATATGCTATGGCTATCTTAAAGAAAAATTTGATAAGCTCGTTTAAGATGTTGCCAGGCTCTAATTGCGTGAAAGAAGAAACTGTGCGCAAACCCCATAGTAAAAGCCATAGAATCGATCCAAGGCCAAGAAGTATTAATCCTGCTTTTTGTGACAAACCAAAAGCTTTTGCGGCGGCAGACATAAAAGAAGAAGACATGGTTTCTACCACCAGACAAGACCAACATCCGGCGTGATATTTGGCTCGCAAAATGTCAGTGGAGGGGCATTTGCCAATAACATCTTTTACAGTACTTTCGATTCCCTCTTCTATTCTTTTTATGCGTTGTAGCCAATCGGCAGCTTTGGCTGCATCCAAAGCATTTTGTGCACCTTGGTTATAAAGAACGGAGGCATAATCAAGAACCTTTGTGCGTTGCTCTTGCGTGATATGGCCTGCTTTTTCAAGCTCATCAAGACCTTTTTCTATGCGTTGTAGGGCATTTGTTGCCGATGCGTCAAATATAGCTGTCTCACCAAACTTGTTTGCTCCCTCTTGTCCAACGTATTTTGCCAAATCTTTGAGGTTCTTTTCAACTTTTTGTGCATCTTTATTGTCTGTGGTTTTGGAGTTGATAAAGATATCTAAAATATCTTGAGGCACTTCTTCGGCTTGAATATTATTTGATCTGTAATATTCATTAACCTGCTTTCTTTTTTGCCCCATATCTGCTACAAGTTCGGTTCCTTCTGCGGCGAGTGTTGCATTTATCGGATAGAACAAAACCGCTACCAGTGGTAGGAGAAAACAGAGTTTATATATGTGTGCTAACTTTTTCATGGCTATTTTCCTACTGGTCTACCTGCTAAACGGTTCATACGGTTGCGTAAATCTCCGGCTCCTTTGAGGGCTCTGCCGATTTTAGTGTTGTCATAGAAACCACTCTTGGCAACCATCCATCCAAAACCACTGGTGACAATGCCCAAAATAGTTTGACCGACAGCCTTGAGGTTTTGTTGGAATTTACTATCAACATGACCTCCGATAATAGCAGATGTGAGCTGTTGTGCAACGCCCAAACTGCCAAACACTAAGAATCCCATGAGTAGCAAACATAGTGTGACGATACTAATTTGGCGGAAATGAGTTTCACTGTCATCGGGATCAAACAGCATACCGGTTTCCGGATCAGCGATTAATGTCATAATGGCGAGAAGTGATGTTGCTATTATGATGGAAAAAGCCATCATAAATGCTGCAGAATGCATAATATTTGAAAATCCAATTCCGGTCCATTTGCGTGTGGGGCCAAATGCATAGGCCATAATAAAGATTGGCAACATGAGTATTATCATGCCAAAACGAAATACACTATCCACTAAATAAAACACAAAACCGAATCCGACAACCCAGAAAATCAGCAACACTAAAAGGCCTGTTACCCATGGTAAAACACCATCCATAGACATAGCAACAAAAGCCATGTTGCGGCCAATGCGCAACTTGTCTACAAGAGTGCAAATCATGCAATTCATTGTGGTTTGATAAGCCGGAGGAAACCCTCCCTCTATGGAGGCATTGGTGTCTTCGCCAATTGCACAACCAAGACCTTGCATCTTAAAGACAATTTCTTCATTAAATACTTTTATGGAGCTTATTTGGGTTTCGGACAAACTCATAATCTGGCTACCAAACTCTAAAAAAGCACCATAAATGGGCATCAGAAAATAGTTTACAACATACAATAAAGAGCCTGAAGAATACGCTAAACTACCGCAAAGAACACAAATAAATGCTTTACGAATAATCTCATTCCATATTTCTGCAGGGCTAGACTCCGTGACGGAGCTAACAAATTTTAGCAACCTAAGAGCTACCCAAATAGCGAATCCTATCATCATGAGGCTCATTGACCCACTTGATAGTTTATCATATTGCTTCATGACGGTGGTGCCGATTACCGTATACAACAAGTTTAGAACACGTCCTTGCCAACACTGCTCTCCAAGGGCAGGGTCTGCTTCTACTGCTTGGGTGGCAGCGTCTTTTGATGCAATAGCTTTAGTTGCTGGATTATCTTTGTGCTCATCACTACAACCGACAAGAACAAACATGGCAGCTAAGAGAATAATGACTGCTTTTCCGATTTTTTTGATGTCAAATATCGTACTCATAGCTATCTCCTACGATTGTTCTTGTTTTTTTTGTGTCTTTTGTTGCGATTACGTCTAGAACCACTTTTGGGCTTGGAACCAGAAACCTTTTGACGCAACTGTTTTATATTTTTGGGATTTGGCACACTTGCTTTTTGTTTTGCTGTTGCCGAACGTTGCTGTGTGGCTCCTCCTTTTGAACTAGCAGATCCTGTTGCCGCTTTTTCTTTTGGTGTTTGAGAGCTTTGGGATTGTGTCTCTGTTCTGTTGTTTGCTACTGTCTCTTCTTGTCCTTGTGCTGCAACAGGGGTTTCTTCTGCGGTGGGTTTTATCTCATTTTCGGCATCTACTCCTCCACTGGAACGATCTTGAATATCCGGTGATGTCTGCGTATGAGGGCGAGTTTGACTTGAAGAAGCTGGGCTGCTTGTTCCTTCATTTAGGGTTGGAGCTGAACCTGAAGCGCTTGAGTTTGATGTTGATTGGCTATTTTGTGCTTTGGCAAAGGAATTAGCATTGCGAGGTATGGAAAAACTGGTACCTTTATCATCATCTTTGGGCGCAGAAAATTTGTTGCGCAATTTGTGATAACCTGCTTTGCCCCACCTATATGGTGCAGTAACAAAAGCCTCCATACCGGTATCAATCTTGTGGCTAATGGCGTCTCTGGTTTCTTCAGTGGCTCTGAGAGCCATATTCTTGGCAAAAGATGTGCCCATAGTGGCAATACTGGGAGCAATTGGTTTACCGATACCTCCGGAAGCAAATTTATTGGCCAATGCCGGAGCTTGATTAACAAACATAAAACCAAAAATCGAGCAGAAAATAATAATTAAGAATCCGACACCGGAGATGTCTGTTAGTTCTCTTAATTTATCTGATTGTTGTGCGTTTATGGCCTTGGCAATGCTCACCAAACCGCCTGTGTCTGGGCGTTCTTCTTTAATGATGTCACACATAGATTTGTTTTGTTTATAGAATGAATCTTGTAAACATTGTTCTAATTTTATTTGGTATTCATTGGTTGTGTTGTTAGCAAGAGCAGCGCTTATCAAATGGATATTGACACTTATAACCAAACCAATAAACATGAACAAGAAAGCACTGTTTAGCAACATGCCAACACCGGTGCTGGTATATTTTGATGTGGCTTTGAAAGGCCATGCGGCAATCATAAATGGCATCAAACCACCAACAACACCAAGTTGTACAATAGCATCTATCATATAAAAAGTGAAAGCCAAGGCTAGCAAAAATCCAAAAATGGCCAAAATTAACCCTTGAACAACCATCTGAAAACCATCTTTGATGTCTTTTATGCTATATCCACTATCAATGTTAATCATTATATTGGAACCGGTACAAAGCAGTGATGAACCAATGGCTTGCATAAAAGATATTTCTCGTTGAATGGCTATAATATAATTTTCTATTTTTCTGTATGTCACTTCTGTATAATGCTGGCCTCCGCTAATGAACGAGCGTTGACGATTTTGGGTAAGATTTTCATCATTATCAATGGAAGAAAAAACATAATTGGTGTTTAAGAGACCTTGTCCAAACTCTAAACCTGCTTCAACCAATGGGTTAACGACGTATTTGAAAACAAAAGTTGCGTTTTGAAGCAATAAAAAGGCAATTAAAAATTTGTATCCTTGTTTGAGCAGATTATGCAAAAATTTGGGAGCATCTTGTTTGGTGAGCGAAGACAAGTGTCCAAGAACCTGTATTGCTACCCAAATAGCAAACCCGATTGCCATCAATGCAGCAAAAGACCCTGCCATTTTGGCAAAAGCGGTATCTACTAATTTGGCGCTACCATCATAAATAACACCAACCAACGGACAAAAGAAGCAATCTCTGTAATTGTATAATTTTACTGGAAGAACCTCGCAACCACGGAACATATCACCAGTATCGCTTTCATCTGCGTATTCTATGGTCGCAGTATCTCTGATGTTGATGGCATATGTATGACCATCTGAACCGGGACGAACAACCCTGTCTCCTTTGAATATAAGCAAATTATCTTTATTTTGACAATTGCGAGAACAGGGAATGTAGTCTTTACCATCCTTTTTCTGGTCATAACAAGAATATCCATAGCTAGCACAATATTCGGTGCCGGCGGTTCCTCCTCTAGCGTATTGCTGACACATGTGATAGCAATATTGAGTGCTTAGGTCACATAAATCTTTTCCGCACATGATTATGGGACGGCCATCTTCACTTTTTTCTAAGGCTTTTATTACATCTTCCGGTAGACCTTTTTCTGTAGCATATTCGACGGCTGTTAGGGCTTTTACATCATCTGAGGCAGCATAGGCGGAAACAGCTGAAATAGATAGCCCTATTATCAGCGATAATATAAATCCTACAATTTTAGTCCGCAGTTCCATTGTTTGCCTCTTGTTAATCTGTGTCCAAGGGAAGAAATCCGGCGCAGATTTTCCCCTCTTATTGTATCATAACATATAAATTACTTATAAAGTGTTACAGTTTTTTGATTTTTTTTAATCTTTATTTCGACAAAAAATCTTGATTTTTTGATCATTCAGAAATATAAACGACTAAGAAACATATTATTAACCAATAAAAAAACTTAGTTATGAAAAAATTATTATTTATCTTGATGGCTGCATGCGGACTAGGTCTGCTTGGATGTGGCAACTCTCAACCTAAGGCTGTTTATGATCAACAATCAGAACGATGGGTGTTACAAACTGACACTGAAACTCTTTATGGTGCGGGAACTGAATACATAATGTTTGTTCCAGCTGCGTTTGACAATATCAAGCTTATTGATAGGGATGGAGAAGAGGGATATTATCTGGCTACTCGCAAAGGAAAAACCTATATGTTTGGAGAGTATGGAGGTGTATTGTGTGATAGCATTCCTCTTGTTTCTGAGCCTGTATATAGATATGCTCGTGGTAAAAACGGAAGTTTTTCCGGTTCTTTGGCAGGATTGCCGGCAAATCCGATTACTGTACATACAGAAAAGGGAGCTTTTCTTGTTATCAACAAAAATGAATGGATTTGCTATGGTCCCTATGAAGATATTGTTACCGGAAATACAGGTTTGATGTTTAAGGAAAATGGCAAATGGGGTGTGAGAAAATATGGAAACTGGATTGAAAAAAAACAGGCTTCTTACACTGATGCAAAAGATTATCGTTTTGAATATCAAGAAATTATTCTCCTGCCGGCAAAATATGAAAAAGTAATAAATTATGCCTATACAGAGGGAGCTTATGATGAAAAGCGAGGTTTCAAAAACGAATCTGATGTAAAATGGTATGCTTTTGATGGAACAAAATGGCACGCTTTTGATGTCAACGGAAAACCTATTAAAGTAAACCAGTCTGAGTTAAATACCGCTTTGAAATTAAAGCCTCAGATAAAACTGGGTAAACCTCTGTTGCAACGAATTGGCAATGATGAGGCTAGCATTGTAAGAGTGCAAAGACGACGTTTCTAAAAAAAAATGTCACTCCTTGAGGAGTGGCATTTTTTATATTGGCTTTTTTGTTATCATTGTAAAAATTGGAAATTCAAATTATTTGCTCTTGTTATAAAAAGTGAAGAACTGATATATATGAGCGAAAAATGACGCTTTGAAACAGGTATCTAAAAATGACACAGTCACCAACAATATAGCGTATATCATTTTAGATATGTATATTTCAGGTGTAAAAATTTGGTATACTAAGGTTAGTACCAATACGCCTATTGCACAAGGCAACATCATTAAACTTTGCCCCCAAAATATCTTGTTGCGATTGCCTTTGCACAGACGAAAAGCCTCTTTGATGGTCATTTTTTTATCATCGACGGTTATTCCGGCAAAATATAAAAATACTGGAGATAACCATACCATCCATGCAATTAGCGGCACAATTAGCAAAAGATAGATTAAAGCCTCAGATTCAGCTGAAAAAACTGCTGCATACATGCCTGCCAACAATAAAAATGGAGTGATAATTACAAAAGTAAGACCAATGCTAGCAAATATATACTTGATGCTTCTGCGCCAAAAACTCCAGGAAACAAAGTCTACCGGCGTTTTTAGAATTATGCTTCTGCTATAGTTTATCAATGCGGCAACAGATGCCACCAACAGCAGAAAATTAAAAAGAGTTTGCTGAGACGAACCTTGGCAACCTTCTGCGCTAAGAGAACATAAAGAAGGGAAGCCATTTATAAACTCCGGCACTAAACTAATTAAGCCAACAATCATTATTTTGGCCAACAATTCCCAATTGAATACTGTATATAAAAAACTTCTTCTGATAGTTTCTATAAAAGGTAGGCTTACTATTTCTGAATTTTTGTTATTCATCAGAGTTCTCCAAATTTAAGTAATGTTGCTGTATTGCACAGAAATTTATAAATAAGCTAACAGATATTAGCATAACAAAACAAAATATATATTCCATTACAATAATAGAAAGTATAGATGCCTCTGAAGCTAAGCTTCCGGCATAGCTGGTGGTGGCTGAAAGAGAAAAAATAAACAAGAACATCTGCATAGAAGCACTGATGATTAAACGCAGGCTGTTGCCTCTTGAGAGTTTCCAAATATTAAGTAAAGACGATGGCTTGTGGCCGCTCCATATATCGGCAAAAATGCTATATAAACGTAACAAGATGAATGGTAGCAAAAAGCCTATGCTCACAAACCCAAAGTATGTTAGTTCTATGCGCCAATCAGGATTGGGAACTCTTATTATAAGAAGATAGCCCGACAAAACAGACATCATGTTTATCAATATAAAAAAGATAAAGCCAATAAAAGAAAAAATATCTAGTTTTTGCGGACGAAACAAAAAAATTGGACTGGTTGTTTTTTGACACCATACTGATTGATAATAGCGAACGCTAAATGCTGATATAAGGTAGAGAATAATTAGCTTGGATAAAATATAGGCACCAATATTGTAAGAACAGATGGAGTCATGATTAAAAAATGAAAAATTACAAAAAATTGACGACCCAAATAAAAGATATACAGCAGACATGGCTACAGAAAAAATTGAAGCGATTTGAATAAACTGCCGACTATGAACAAGAAACTTTTTATAAGGACCAATTATAATATCATTTAAAGGATAGCGAATCGTGCCGTCTTCCGGCTTGCTGATAATTGTTGTGAAAAAAGATTTATCGCTCATCTTAAATTTCCTTTATCATAGATATGCCAGGCAAAGATCTTATGTTGCTTAAGGTGTCTCCATATAAGGCAAAACCTCCGGGCAATTCAATGCGGATATCCCAATTATTGTTGTCAGGTTTGATATATATCTTGTTTTTGCCGTTTCTATCCTTGTTTAGAATTTGGCGAAGAGCGCCAACTGCAGAAATGTCGGATATTCCTAATTCCAATCCATTGGCAATTTCAGCAATTGCCTTGTCTAGCGTATCAACATGAGTTATCATAACCCTTGGGCGACCTTCCTCTTCTTGTTTGTCTATCGTAACACTGACTAACAAAGGTTGACCTGAAGTTATAACATCTTCAAATCTGGCAAGGCCCTCTGAGAAAAGTAAACCTTCAAAATTGCTTGTACCGTCAGATATTTCAAGAAAAGCATATTTGTTGCCATTTTTACTGACACGCTTTTGAAATGAGTTAACACATCCCGCAAGTTTGGCTCTAATATTGTCTCCTGTTCTGATGTTTTGGAATACTTCGTTGCTTTTTTTGACACCAAGACGTTCTATTCCTTGCGAATAACTATCTAATGGATGTGCTGATAGATAGAATCCTATTGCTTCGGCCTCAAGCTGAAGTCGCTCCAATTCTGGCCAATCCGGTTTGTCGGCTAATCTGACAGGTGCTTGTAACTCCTCTGCTCCAAACAGAGATGACTGAGAACTATTTTTGAGTTCGGTGGAAGACGCTATATGAGAAATAATAGTATCTAAGTTGGCAAAAAGTTTGCCTCTGTTTTTTTCGATACTGTCAAAAGCTCCGGCTTTAATCAGTTGCTCCAGTTGGCGTCTGTTTATTTGTTTAGAATCAATACGATGAATGAAATCGGATATGTCTTTAAATGGGCCACGGGCTTTGCGTTCTTTTTCGATGGCCTCCATATTGGCGGCACCAACACTCTTGATTGCGGCAAGAGCGTAACGAATATTCCCATCTTCCACTGCAAAATCTGCATCTGATTTATTGATATCAGGGGGCAAAACTTTGTATCCCATTTTTTTGCCTTCTTCTTTATAAAAAAGAAGTTTCTCTACGTTGGCAATATCCAATGACATAATTGCACACATAAATTCTACGGGATAGTGAGCCTTAAGGTATGCTGTGTGGTATGATACTAATGAGTATGCTGCAGCGTGAGATTTGTTGAATCCATAAGACGCAAATTTTTCCATTTGATCAAATATTTTACCGGCAACATCTTCGGCTATGCCATTTTTGATGGCTCCCTCGGTAAACATTTTGCGTTGTTTGGGGATTTCATCTCGCATTTTTTTACCCATAACTTTACGCAACTTATCCGCACCACCCATAGTGTATCCGCCAAGAACTTGAGCAATCTTCATAACTTGTTCTTGGTATACCATAATACCGTATGTTTCATCCAGAATCGGAGCTAGTAATGGGTGCAGATAAGTGATTTCTTCTTCTCCGTGCTTGCGTTTGATATAGGTTGGAATATTATCCATTGGCCCTGGTCGATACAAAGAAACAATAGCAATAAGATCTTCAAAACGGTCAGGCTTTATTTGCTTGTGAACATCTTTCATGCCTGGAGATTCAAACTGGAACACGGCTGTTGTGTCTCCTCTTTGAAGCATCTCATAGGTAAGTTTATCGTCAAGAGGAACTTCATCCATATTTAGCTCTATACCTTGAGTCTTTTTGACCCAATCCACCGCTTTTTGAATAACTGTCAAAGTTTTTAGACCCAAGAAGTCAAACTTGATTAGACCCGTCTCTTCTACAAACTTCATGTCATATTGAGTGACAGGCATTTCGGCTTTGGGATCTTTGTATAAAGGTACCAACAGGTCTAATGGTCTGTCACCAATTACAACACCGGCAGCATGAACGCCAGACTGACGATATAACCCTTCAAGTTTCATACCAATATCAAACAGCTTATTTATTTGAGGGTCGTTTTGACGCATATCCTCAAGTTCCGGCACTTGATCCAGAGATTCTTGTAACGTTGGGTTTTTACCTTGAACTCCCGGAGGTATCATCTTAGAGATTCTGTCGGCTTGAGAATATGGCATTTGCAATACTCTGGCCACATCTCGAATAACGTTTTTGGCCTGCAACTTGCCATAAGTGATAATCTGAGCAACATGGTCAAAGCCGTACTTGTTTTGAACATATTCTATGGTTTTGTGGCGATTTTCTTGACAGAAGTCAACGTCAAAGTCGGGCATATTAACACGCTCCGGATTTAAGAAGCGTTCAAAGAGCAAATCTAATTTTATAGGGTCTAAGTCGGTAATTTTTAGAGACCATGCAACAATAGAACCTGCACCAGACCCTCGCCCGGGGCCAACAGGAACTCCGTGACCTTTTGACCAGCGAATAAAATCGGACACAATCAAAAAATATCCGGGAAAGCCCATTTTTTTGATTACGCTGAGCTCATATTCCAAACGGTCATAATATTTTTTATCAATTTCTGATTTTTGCTCTGCAGTCATCCCCTCAAAATAAACATGTTTTTGCATACGTTCTGCCAGCCCGGAATGAGCTTCTTGGTCTATAAACTCATCTTGAGTTAGCCCATCCGGACACTCAAAAATAGGCAACAGCGGCTGAACCTTTTCTGACAAATAATTACATCTCTTGGCAATGTTTACGGTGTTTTGAATTGCCTCCGGCAAATCGGCAAACAATTCCAACATTTCTGCTTCTGAACGCAATCTATTATTAGGTGAAAACTTTTTGCGATTGTCATTGGCAACATATTCTCCTGTTGCAATGCAGACCAGCGCATCATGGGCTTCAAACATTTCAGCATCCAGAAAAAAAGCCTCATTGGTAGCGACAAATGGTATATTGTATTTATATGCCCAATCAATGAATATGTCTTCGGTTTGCCTTTCTGCCTCCAAACCTATGCGAGATATTTCTATATATAGGCGATCTTTAAAAATTTGATACAGGTTTTGCAAACACTCTTCAGCCTCGGCGTTTCTGTGTTCTAGAAGTAATCGACCAATCGGACCTTCCACTCCTCCGCTCAGCAAAATGAGTCCTTCATTATATGTTGCTATATCTGATAATTTTAACTGTGGTTTTTCTGTCGGCTGGGGATTGTCTAGATATGAATTTTTCATGAGGTGCATAATATTGGAATAACCAACATCATTCATAACCAATAAAACTATTTTGTCTGGCTCAATAGTTCTGCCCTTAGATTTTAAGACATCATCTGCATCGGGATTACGTAAATAAAATTGGCAGCCCAGAATAGGTTTAATGCCTTCATCTGATGCATATTTGGAAAAGGCTTTGCCTCCGAACATATTTGCTGTATCTGTTAGAGCAACTGCAGCAACCCCTTGATCGTGCAGTTTATGCATGAGGGCTGGCACTTTGATTGCGCCTTCGGATAAAGAATAAGCGGTGTGTACACGCAAATGAACAAACTTTGGTTCAGCCATGAGGATTCCTAAAAAACAAACTGTTTATGGCAAGAATAATAAACAGTTTGTGTTTTTTTCTCAACTAAAATCTTTTCTTTATTAGTCTAGCTCTGCGAGTTTTTGAGCCTGATCTTCGGCAACTAAGGCATCTATAATCTCGCCCAGAGCGTCTCCACTGACAACTTCATCCAGCTTATAGAGAGTGAGGTTTATGCGGTGATCAGTAACACGTCCTTGGGGGTAGTTGTATGTGCGAATACGCTCTGAACGATCACCACTACCAACTTGCAGTTTGCGTTTTTCTGAATAGGCAGCATCTGCGGCTTCTTTCTGTGCATTATATAAGCGAGCTCGAAGTTTTCTCATGGCATTGTCTCTATTCTTAAACTGAGAACGTTCCTCTTGAGATTCTACAACTATACCTGTTGGAATATGAGTTATGCGAACAGCTGAGCTGGTTTTATTCACCTTTTGCCCTCCTGCTCCCGATGAACGAAAAGCTTCCATTTTAACATCTGCAGGATTTATATATATATCCACTTCTTCAACTTCGGGCAGAACCGCTACCGTGGCGGCAGAGGTATGTACTCTTCCTTGAGATTCTGTGACAGGAACACGTTGGACACGATGAGCTCCCGATTCAAACTTCAACTTAGAGAAAACATCTTTTCCACTGATTGAAGCGGTTGCTTCTTTGTAGCCACCAATCTCATTTTCGCTGGCATCCATAATCTCAAATTTCCATCCTTGAAGAGACGCATAGCGCTGATACATTTCAAACAAAACACCGGCAAAAAGAGCGGCCTCATCTCCACCTGTTCCTGCTCTGACTTCAAGAATAGCATTTTTTTCATCCTCAGCATCTTTGGGAAGAAGAAGTATCTTGATTTCTTTTTCAAGAATCGGCAGTTGCTCTTTGAGTTCATAATATTCAGCTTCTGCCAGCTCTTTCATTTCTTTATCTAAACTGGAATCCTCCATCATGAGTTTGGCATCTGACATATTTTGTTCAGATTTGTTATAGTTATTTATTGCCTCAACAATAGGAGATAAGGCTGATAACTCTTTGTTCATTTTTATCAGCTCATCCGAGGCTAAACCAGGCTCTGAAATCAAGGCTTCAAGTTCATTATATCTATTTACAACGTTGGCTAATTTTTCTGCAAAATTCATTTTTGTATCCTTTGTATAGTCTTCCAATAAAAAAGAAGACAGCCTTAGCAAAAGCTAGGGCTATCTCTTAAAGTCTATATATGGCTAATGATTCTCTGACAAAAAGCCATCTAAAGATATATTTGTTTTTTTATTTGGACGAACAACATTTGTAAGTTTTCCGTTGATATATACATCGGCTCCGTTATACTTTCCTATGGATAGAATCATTCCTTTTCCACCTTCGGGAACTACATATTCTGTACCTGGTTGCAACACTTTGCTTATGTATAATTTGTTGGCATCTTTAACCTCAACCCAAGTTTCTTCTTTAACTTTTACAACAACACCTTGAGGGGTGGGTTCTGCTGGAGTATCTTTAACTTGTGGAGCAGATTTTTCTTCAAAAGAATCCTCTGTGATGACGACTTGGGATGTAGATTCCGTATTTGATGCAGGGTCATTAATTTGGGTAGCATCAGATGGAGCAACATCTAAAACCTCTGGAGTAACTGCATAATCCTCAACAACCAAAGGCATAGTAGCTGTTTCTGATTGTTCTTCTGGAGAAGCAACTTCCTCGATAGTTGCTTCTGTAGCTACATCCTCTGATTTGCTACTATTATACATATACCAAGCAACATAAACCAATATTACAGCGAGCAAACTGATAATTAAATATTTGCGCCCCGGAACATTTGCCTCACTTTGAGGCTCTAGCATATATATATCCTTGTCTGGATTAATGTTGGTTTCTTCTTTATATAATTCTACAATATTACTACCATTCAGACCTAAATATTCAGCATAAGAACGAATAAATCCCACTCCATATGGGAACGCCGGTATCTCTTTGTAATTGCTCTCTTCTATCGCCTCCAGATAGAATTTTCTAATACACAAACGCTTGGAGACATCTGGCAAGCGCAGTCCTTTTTGGAGGCGCATCTCTTTTAGTAAGCTACCAACTTTTGTAACAGACTTTTTTACGGGTTTTACCTGTTCTTCTGCAGCAGAAGAATCGACCACTTTAATTTCATCCGGAGTTTTTTCTGTTGACTTTACAACGTTCTCAGCTTCTGTTTTAACTTTTTTCACAACTAGTTCCTTCTCTTTTAGAATCGTATTTGTTGATGATTGTTACATATTTTTTAGCAAATTTCAATACCATGATCATTGGCATATGAAATTAATTGAGGACGCAATGTTCTGCGGTTGGATTTGAGTAAAGTTTTCATATAATCCTCAATATCTTCTAGTTTAACAGAGCGTACCATGCTCTTTACTCTTCCGATAGATGCCCCAGACATAGAAAGATTGCGATATCCAATACCAATTAGGGCTAGCGCCTCTATAGGGTTGGCTGCCATTTCTCCACACACTGAACAGGGAACCCCTGCCTGATTGGCTTTTTGAACAATATCATGCATCATTTTAAGAAAGGGAGCAGATAAAACATCATACCTATTACTTAACTTAGGATTCCCTCTATCGCAAGCAAAAATAAATTGCGCCAAATCGTTAGTGCCTATAGAAATAAAATCAGCCTCTTGCAAAACCGCATCTAATTGAAAAACTATAGAAGGAACCTCTATCATTAGACCAACATTCACTTGTTTAGGAACATTTTGTCCTTTGCGTTTTTCTTTCTCTAGCTCAATCATTAGTGTTTCTTTGGCATCTTGAAATTCAGCCAGATTTGATATCATCGGAAACATAACATTAAGTTCCTTGCCGGCGGCTGCCCGCAAAAACGCTCTCATCTGTTTGCGCAAAATAGCTCTTCTATCCAATGTTATACGAATTGAACGCCAACCAATTGCCGGATTATCTTCTCCGCCATAACTCCAATACGGCAACAGCTTGTCTGAACCGACATCCAAGCTTCTGAATATAACTTTTTTGCGCCCTACTCTATCCATTAATTCTTGATAATAGCTTGTTTGTTTTTCAACATCGGGCATTGTATCTGAAGCCATAAAAGGAATCTCTGTACGATATAGTCCAATACCATCACAATTAGTGGTCTCAATGTAATCCAGGTCAAAAGAAAGCCCAACGTTAAGATATAAATTTATGCGAGTTCCATCCTTGGTTTTTGAAGGCAATTTTTTGAGTTCAGAAAGTCTTTGGGCTGCTTTTTGCTTTTCGGCCTGTTTAGATATAAATTTTTTCTTAACTTGTTCGGTCGGCTCTATATATACATATCCATCTGTACCATCTATAGCAATAAGCTGACCATTTTTTATCTCTTTGCATATACCTCTTATTTTAGAAATGACAGGAATTCCCAAGGCCTTTGCCACAATGGAGACGTGCATTGTCGGAGTACCATCTTCTATTATCAGACCTCTTATTTTGTGGTAGTCATAATCCATGAGATCTGCCGGACCCATGGTTTTGGCTACAACAATTATATCCTGCAAATCTTTGCTATCCGAAGAATTTTCATCACCGCAAAGATATCCTAACAGCCTATCTGCAACATCTCTTAAATCATGCAACCTTTCTCGCATATAAGTATCTTGAGTGCCAGAAAGACGGTTCCACATATCCTCATAGGCTCTTTCGACGGCAGCTTCTGCTGTTAACCCACTATTGATATTGTTTGTTATTTTATTGTACCAACCTTTATCTTTGGCAAACATTCTATATGCTTCTAAAATGTTTACATGTTCTCCTATGCCAAGTTGTGTAGAAGTAAATTTGTCATCCAAATCCTGATTCATTTTGGCATAAGCCACATCTAATTTTTGACGTTCAGCATCTTTGTCGTCTGCAAAAATCTTACTCACGGCTTGACGGCGGCGGTGTACAATTGCAGTCCCCATGCCATAACCATTGCTAAGAGATATTCCCTTATATTTTTCTTTGCCACTTTGTCCTCGAGAACGAAAAAGCTCATTTTTAAATTCAGACATTTCGTCTGATGCAACCAGATCACTCAAAATCATGGCTACTGTCTCAGCTATTTCAACTTCCGAATTTGAATATTCATGAGTTTTTTTATGTTGAAGGGTAATTATGCCAATAACCCTGCCCCAACGAATGAGTGGAACGCCTAAAAATGATTTATATTTATCTTCAGCCATGCTGGGCTGATATGAAAATTGAGGATGTTTCCATACGTTTGAAACAACAAGAGATTTTTTGCTTTTGGCAACTTCTCCAACAAGTCCTTCCCCTATACGTATTGTAATATTGTGATCTGCTTCCGGGCTGTAACCGCAAGAAGCAAAAAGTTCTAAATAATTTTCATCTATCTGGATATAACATGCTCCGGCATCAGCTTTCATTTGCCGTACTATCATAACGATAATTTTTTCGAGCTTTTCTGAAATATCCACCTCTGCTTCAGATATTTGTCTGAGCATCTTAAGAATATCCATAGCTTGCGAAATAGCCGGCGATTTCATCTTTTCCACCAATCTGATTTTCAATCTTGCGAAATTAGTTATATTATTTATATTATTTTACATCAAGTAAAAACTTAATTAAGAAAGGATAAAAAATGGCAAATAGCTACAAGCGTGGAGATAATGATTCCAGGCCATGGGGGACATGGGAAGTTTTAGATTCTGAAAACAATTTCTGTGTTAAACGAATTAAAGTAATCCCCGGTGGTAAGCTCTCCTTGCAGCTACATCATCATAGAAGTGAACACTGGATTTTGGTAAAGGGAGAAGCTCTCATAACGCTTGGAGAAACTTTGCTTACAAAAAAAGCTGGCGAAAATGTTTTTATACCACAAGAAATAAAACACAGAATCCAAAACAATTCCATGGAAGATGTTGAGTTTATAGAAGTACAAATTGGTGAAAACCTTGATGAAAATGACATCGTTCGACTAGAAGATATTTATGGAAGGGCTTAGTGCATGAATAAACTTGAGGACCTCGTTAATGAGGTTCTTTTGTTTTATGGGCTGATATTTTTATTGACTTGGAAAGAGAAAATACATAGTATTTAGAGCATTGTTTATAACATTATTTAAGAAGATAAAAAATGAATTTTGCAGATTTAGGATTAAGTGAACATACAATACACGCCATAGATGATTTGGGAATCAAAGAACCAACAACAGTACAAGCTGATGTTATTCCCTCTATTTTGGAAGGCAAAGATGTATTTACTATTGCACCACAAGGATGTGGTAAAACTATGTCTTATGTTTTGCCAATATTAGATATTATTAGCAGGCGTAAGAATCAAACAATTCTGATTATTACACCAAACTCTGACTGTTCTGTTATGACTTCTGATCAGTTGGCCGTATTCAACAAATATCACGAAATTAATGATGCAACAATAAAAAACGGAAATGAAGACATTGCTACCGAGGCTAATGTTATTATTGGTTCTCCTGATTTGTTGGTAGATGTTATTGAGAATGGAAAAGTTGATGTTTCTGCAACAAATATATTGGTGGTTGATGATATAAATCTTATTAAGAAAAATAAACAACTTGGAAATTTAGAAAAAATACTAGATATGCTTCCGGCAGAAAAACAAAACATTGTTTATACAAATCGTCGCTCTAAAGAAACACAAGATGTCTTAGAAAAAATTCTAAAAACTCCGGAAGAAATTAAGATAGACAAAGCTAAAGAACAAGAAGCACAGATGAGTAATTGCGCTTCAAAAAATAAATATCAAAAACCTAGCGCTGATTTTGATAAAGAAGCGGTTGATTTGGCTCAAAAAAACAAATCATTTAATGGTAAAACTCCAGGATTTATTTTGGTTAAAGGCATATTGGCCGAAGAATAGGATTTTGAAAAATCTTTCTTAAAAAAGCTCTCATTATTGAGAGCTTTTTTAGGTTACCACGGATAGCCATTAATACATCTTTCTGGGTTTTGGCTACAATTAGGAACGTTTTTGTTATAAAGAGCTTGTCTTTCGGGCTCTAACTTTCCTGCCTGACAAGCTACTACGGATAGCATGACAAACATTAATAAAAGCATTGTTCTCATAGTTTCCTCCTACGACACCACCCTAAAAAGAACGGTATACCATATAAAACCAACCATCCCAACTATACAAACTCTAGCTAAAAAACGCAATATTCCGCTTTTGTCATAGTTGGCTGAACTGCGCCAGACTGCCATCATGATATTCCATGAATAGGCAGCCAAACCAAGGAGGCAAGAGATATAGCACAAAGTCCATAAAATACTGAGTTTTGATGATGCTATTGGATTAAAATGGTAGAAAAAGAAGTTATAAATTGTTCGACCTTGTAAAAAACCATCCAACAGATGACCAAAAAACTTGGTTATGTATTTTAGTACGATGAGTCCTATTATGCCATATTTCCAAAAGGTTTCCCCTAAAGAAAGCTCACCTTTAAAAAGTTTTGCCAGCATTAAATCACCTTATCTTTGTTAACCTTATTGCCATAAATTGTAGTTCTTTTGTCTTGTTAGGCAAGAAAATAATTATAAATTCTAACAGTTAGAAACATTAATAGCTAAACCACCTAATGATGTTTCTTTGTAGCTGGAATGCATATCTACACCGGTAGAATACATTGTTTTTATAACACTATCTAAACTAACAATATGTTCTCCTTGTGCTTGCATTCCTAAGCGAGCAGCATTTACAGCTTTTATGGCTCCCATAGCGTTTCTTTCAATACAAGGCACTTGCACTAATCCTCCAACAGGGTCGCAGGTTAGCCCTAGGTTGTGTTCCATTGCAATCTCTGCGGCATTTTCTATTTGTTTATTATCTCCGCCCATTGCTGCAACAAGCCCTGCCGCGGCCATTGAACAGGCAACCCCGACCTCCCCTTGGCAGCCAACTTCTGCTCCAGAAATAGATGCATTGGTTCTATATAAACTACATATTGCAGAAGCCGTTGTTAGAAAACGTAAAATACCTTCCTCCATATCAAATGGTGATTTGTGACCAATAAAACGCTCATAGTATCTTAAAACAGCAGGCAAAACTCCGGCAGAACCCATTGTTGGAGCTGTTACAATTTGTCCGCCTGCTGCGTTTTCTTCAGCAACAGCAAAACCCCATAGGTCTATCCAATCTACTATCATCAATGAATCCATGCTGTTTTTTATAAACCTGTCTTGGAGAGTTTCATATATTTCAGGAGCTCTTCTTTTTATTCCCAATCCTCCGGGCAAAATTCCTTTACTTTTGATACCTCTTTCTATTGAGTTTTGCATAACCTTGAATATTTTTTTGATATATTCTCTAACCTCTTTTTCGGTATGCAAAGAAAGCTCATTTTGCAAAACTACTTCTGATATTGAAAGATTTTGTTTCTTGCAAATATCCAAAAGCTCTTGGCAGGTATCAAACTTGTGTGGAACATTGTATGGTTCTCTTCCGATACGACGAGATATTTCATCTTGGCGTGCAATGGTTCCTCCTCCTACAGAGAAATATGTTTCTTCCAACAATATATCTCCGTTGCAGTCTAGGGCAGAGAATTTCATGCCATTTGAGTGCTCCGGTAAAAAAATATCTTTTTTATAAATAATGTTTTGAGAGAGCTTAAATGGTATGGCTTTTTCTTGTCCTAGATGCAGAATTGAATCTCTTTCTACTGACTCTACATATGGTTTTTCAGGATCTATCTCCTCTGCCTCCAACCCCATTAGTCCGTAGACAATTGCCTTTACTGTTCCGTGTCCTTCTCCGGTTAGGGCAAGAGAACCGTATAGAGTTATATTAATATTGTTTACGGCATCAAAACATTTGTTGCTTTTTAGATTTTCCAGATATCTTTTGGCTGCTCGCATAGGGCCAACAGTATGAGAGCTAGATGGCCCTACTCCAATAGAAAATATTTCAAATAAACTGTAATACATTTAGAAACTCGCTTTTATTTCAATATAATTTTTGACACCAAGGCTTTGAAGAGTATTGGCAATGTAGATATGTAAATCTTCCCATTTTGTATAAGTATCGATCCATTCTTTGGCCTTTTGAGGAGATCTGGAAAGTTGGATATCTATGGTCTCTTCTAAAAGTTTGTTAACAACCTTCGGCAGTTTAGCAAAATCAATATCTATCTTACGCTCAGAATTTACATTGATAGCCCCATGTTTGAGAAGATAATTAAAATGTATCAAGTCGCCAACTCGATGGCTTTCTATTGGCTTGGCTTTAGAAAGAGAACGCATGATTACCCATGTGGTATATATTTTTTTGAGCATCACTTCGTCTATTATCCCACTCTTTGTATATTCTGGCATCATGGCTATGGATACAACATCAGCCTTGTTTTCTTCTATTATGTGACGATAAACACCTAAAGCATCTTTGTAATAACTATCTGGTCCCAGAGAATGTCCATTTTCGTGTCCAATTACAAATATGTGATCGGCTTCGTGGCTATAATATTGGTGCAAATGCGGTGCAACTAGGGCTTGCAAAAGTTTTTTATCTTTTTCATGGTCGTAGCTTTGGCGCACTTGACGATGATATACATTGCGGCGACCTCCTCCGGTTTTGACTGATAGCTTATCATCATTGGGCAAATTTTCTGCTGTAGTGATTGAGCCTCGGCATTGAGCAAAGTCACCGCACAGGGCTGCCAAATCAACATCTACCATTGTTTGTTTAAGATCTTTTCCATCGGTTATGCTTTGGTGATATTTGTCTGCTTGGGGCATTAGAGATGCCAACTGTTTCATTTGTTCTCTGAATGCAAGTAGCAGTTTTGTACCTTCTGTATTTACTATACCAACACGAGCTCCTAACATATCTTTTGCACATGGCTCTATTCCATTTTGCGCAAAGAGTTCTTTTAACTCGTCATCCTCAAACACCGTACCGGTAATTTCATCTTCATAATTCTCTCTACTGATGGTAAACTCCAAAGGCGTATCTTGCATAAGGGCCCAATGTCTATCGGCAAGCATATCCATATCTTCGTTATTTTGTAAGAGAGCTTGAGCTTGCCAACCTAAAAATTCCTTAAAGAGCGAGTTTGTTGAGTAATGAGCTGCAAGTTCCAACTCATTAGCTATTTTTGAAAATTGTGGAGCAAAATATTCGGTATAATCTATTGCCTTAAGATATCCTTCTTTATCCCAGCGCACCATAGTTCGAGCTGAAAGAATCTGCTTCACCTCGGAAACTTTTCCTGCTTTTATCATTTGTTTTAATATTGAATGAAACTTTGGAATACTAAGATCTTGAGGGTAAAAATTTTTACCGGGTAACAGCTTTACATCTTTAAATATTTCTATAGGATCTTGATCTATACCATTGTGACCACTGGCTCCGTTAAAAGAGTTAAAAAGGCGCAAAGCTTTGAATGCGTGTGAACTTTGAGAAGCTGCCTTTTCTAGTTCTTGACGCAATTCTATATTGAGTGGGTGATCTTGTTCTTGAGAAACATCGTTCATTATTTTTGCTGCTCTTACTAAGCATTGCAAAGCTTTTTTATCTCCTTCTGCTAGTGATTGATATGCAGGAAAACTCTTATCTATCAAAACGACTTCTCGTAAATGATGTGCAAAAATCTCATCTAATTTTTGTTCTGAAATTGCTATTTGGTGTTTCATTATTCACTTATCTCCACAGTACGAAAACGATATATTTTTACATTTGATGACCAGTAAGATGGACTTAAACCAGCCTTTATCTTTAACTTTTTTAGAAATTCTTGTTTATCTGGAATTTGTCTCCAAACCGATGGTAAAAACAAACCTTGTCTATCGCCATCTCGTAAAACAAGGCCATCTTCATTTTGAACAATTTTGCTTAATAGATCTGCCTCATCTTTGAAGTTTATTTTTTCGTATCCGCTCAAAAAAGATATGCTAATTTTTAATTCTGGTATTTCTGAAGCCTGTAGCGGCTCAAAACGAGTATCTTCCATGGCGGCTCTGTATGTATTGCGAGCAACATCTAAAGCTATTGCTGTATTAGGCAACAAAGACCCTATACATCCTCTAAGTTCATTCTTTTTGGTAAGAGTGACAAAAGATGATCCTTTATTAAACATTACATTAGGATAATCATCTCTCTCCGGTTGATAGATCTTTTTATTGACAGCTTCAGCCAATGCTCTTTTGGCAATTTGTAGCAAATCTTCTTTATTATGGTTGGCAAAATTGGTTAGATTTTCTACCTCTTGTTCTAGTGGAGGAAGTTCAGTCTCTGGCTCTGGCTCTCCGGCAAATACCCAAGAGGCATAACCAACCACACTATCGGTTTCACCCGTTACATCTCCAGATGTAGACATATCTAAAAGCTCAGGCTTTAGCCCCTCTTGCTGGGCCAATATCATGGCCGTATTGATACCCACAGCTCCGCAAGAACGATGTTCTTCTAATAACTCACCTTCGGCAATCATCTGAGCAGTTTCTTTATCTATCTGGTGTGCGGTATCGTTATCCAAATAGTGTGATAAATCTGC
The DNA here is from genome assembly GCA_015062305.1 of Alphaproteobacteria bacterium. Classification (GTDB taxonomy): domain Bacteria; phylum Pseudomonadota; class Alphaproteobacteria; order RF32; family CAG-239; genus CAZU01. Next base: position 29,372 of record SUUX01000011.1, on the reverse strand, counting down.
TGATATTATAAGAATTGTATCATTATTGCGCAATATCGGCTGTAATGTTGCGGCAATATCATAAGGAGACGCTTGCCCATATACCAAAGGAATAATGGAAAAATTTTTGAGTGTCTTTTGCAAAAAAGGCAGTTGAACTTCTAAAGCATGCTCATTTTTATGAGCTGCATTGTTTATTTTAAATCCGCTTTGAGCAGACAAATAGGAGTTAATTTCTTTATCTGTGTATATACGCCCTAACGGAGTACGAAAACTATCTGCTCCAGACAATGCCACCCCTTTGAATACCTTTCTATGAGATGGGCCAAGAATAATGGCTCTTTTTATATCTTTGGCAAACGGAAGTAACCGCTGATATGCTTTAGCCGCAACTTGTGCTGAATACATATAGCCGGCATGAGGAACAACCATTATATGTGGGCGTTTTGAAAGTTTGGATGGAGACATTTGCAAATATCCATCTACATCCTTTGCCAGCTGATACACATCTGCAGGATAGAACAATCCAGCAACTGCGGCTTCTCTGGTCTTGTTTATATCTGAATCTCTTAAAGGATAATCATTTATAAGTTCTGAGTTTGAAGATATATAATCTCTAATAAAAAAGAAATTCAACAATAGTATGATTACAATTACTCCCCCTATGATTATCATTTTTGGAACATTGCGTGTTTCATTTTCTGTATCTTTGGGCATAGATCACTCCTATTTATTCTTTTGCAAATCTGCCAACAATTCTTTAAAACCTTTATAATAGCAAATATGTCCAGATTTATATCCGGCATCTTCAAACAATGCCTCATTAACACGAATCGGCAGCACTCCTGCAGCAATAGCACAATCACTATCTTGATTGCTATCACCAATCATCCAGACTTTTTCAGTATTTATCTCCAATGGAGAAAGAAATCCTCTCAGAGCATAATAAATGTGTTCGGGGTATGGCTTATCTCTAGGAGCTTCGTGCGCACAAACAATGCGAGAAAACAACGATGTGTCATACAATATAGGAAGTTCGATATCCAACAGCCTCCTGTCCTTATTGGTCATTATAATTAGATCGGCTCCTTGCTCCTTGCAATATTGCAAAGTTTCAGCCGCATAAGGAAAAGACTTGAGTCGAGAAGGGATTTGTTGTCGGTATGTTTGCAAATATTTGCCGTAGGCTTCTTTTGCTTTATCGCCAAAAATATTATAAAAATTATCCCACAAAGACAATCGAGGATCTCTTTTTGATTTTACCTCATCCCATTTAGGGAGCCCAAACTCAGCCAAAACTTTCTCCAGAGAAAAAACAACAATATCTCTGTTATTTGCTAAAGTTCCGTCCCAGTCAAACAAAACATACTGAACCTTAGATAGGGAGAGAGGCATGAATCAAACTCCTTTGTTTATAGTATTTTTGTTTATTATAATAAATAGAAATTAGGTTGCAAAGAAAATATCTTTTTTATAACTAATTATCTGAAAAAAAGAGCGCTAAAAAAGCGCTCTTTGAAATATCTGTAGTTACTTTTTACCGATAACAGTAACACCTCCCATATAGGGCTGAAGTTTGACAGGAATATTAACACTTCCATCGGCATTTTGGTGATTTTCAATAAATGGAACCAAAGCCCTTGGGGTAGCAATACCTGTGTTATTGAGAGTGTGAGCAAACTTAACCTTACCATCGGCATTGTCTCTATAACGCAAATTGGTACGACGAGCCTGCCATTCTGTAATGTTGGAACAAGAGTGGGTTTCTCTATAACAATTCTGGCTTGGAACCCATGCTTCTAGATCATATTGACGATATTTGGGAGCTCCCATATCTCCGGTACAAATATCCAAAACCTGATATGGCAACTCCAAATCTTGTAAAACCTCTTCTGATATTGCCAAAAGTTTTTTATGCCATTTATCGCTTTCGGTCACATCATTTTTGCAAATGACAAATTGTTCTGTTTTCATAAATTGGTGAACACGAACTAAGCCTCTGGTATCTTTGCCTGCAGCTCCAGCCTCTCTGCGAAAACAAGGAGAGAAACCAGCATAAAGAATCGGAAGCTGATTTTCTTGCAACAATTCATCTGCATGTAAGGAGTTCAGAATTAGCTCTGCCGTGCCAGACAAGTAAATATCATCTGCCGGCATGTAATATATCTCATCACGAGAAAAGGGCAAATATCCTTGTCCATAAAGAGGCTTCTCTTTAGATATGGAGGGCACTGTGATAACGGTAAAACCATGAGAGCGCAGTTTATCTAAAACCAACATATGCATAGCCAGCTCTAATTTTGCCAAATCATTTTTGATTGCATAGGTTCTGGAGCCTGATACTTTGGCGATACGCTCCATCTCCGCCCAATCATTGAGTTCCATTAATTCAATATGATCACGAGGAGTAAAGTCAAACTTGCGAGGTTCGCCAACCTTGCGCAACACAACATTACCACTTTCATCTGCGGCAACAGGGCATTCATCACTTGGGAAGTTTGGCATTCTGAGCATTTGCAAATTAAAATCTTCTTCCAATTTAGATAGAGCCTCTTGTTGTTGCTTAAACTCCTCTCCAATTTCTTTACTTTTGGCGATTATTGCTGGTCTGTCTCCTGCAGAAGCTGATTTGATAGAATTACTTAGGCGATTTTTCTCCTCTGCTAAAGATTGAGAAGATGTCTTGAGTTTATTCATTTCAAGGTATGATGATATTAATTTATCGACGTTTTCTGAAGCAAAACCTTTTTTTGCCAAAGATTGTTTAACCCAATCGGTGTTTTCGACAATAAATTTAATATCCAACATCTTATCTTGTCCTTTAAAATTAATTGAAATAAAAGAAATGTTAGAGTATCTGTTTTACAAATAAATTCAATACAAAAATGAACAAAAAGCACTACATTTATATAAAAACAAAGACTTTTTAAGGTAAAAACATGAAAAAATATTTGTTTCTTGGATTTTTTATTTTAGTAACCGTAGTTTTAGGGGCTAGGATATTGCAAACCACAGCTTCCCAAAACAAAAAATACATTTCGCCAGAGCAGTTGTCCTTATGGGTAAAGAATCCGGACAATGCAGTGATTGAAATTAATGAAGACTATTTTTATGTGCAGGAGGCTATCGGTTCAACGGCTGTAACATTGGAAAAACCTGAAATATTAAAGGGAAACTTTGAAATAAATTTTCAACTAATGAGCCTTACACAAGCTACAGAACTACATTTTGCCATGGAGAAAGAAAAAGATTTGTACGATGTGGAGATGACAATTTCTGCAAACACAAATAAAATTAAATTATATAAAAACAAATTATTGGTTTTGGAAAAAGATGCAATACTAATAAAGCCCAATGCTTATTATAGTTTTGCAATCAGGCATTCTGAAGAAGGGTTTATTTTTGTTGTAAACGAAGAAAAGGTGTTAGCAATGCATATTGCTCAAACTCCTGTTAAATTTGCAATAACCCTTATCGGTAAGCCAAATCAGCCTGCCGCTTTTGAAATAAGAGATATGGCAATTAATCCTCTACGCTAGTCTCTTTTAACAAAAACTCTTTGCCTGTTTTGGTTTTAAGAATTAGCTCGTTACCTTTTAAAGTATATTCTGTTATTTGTAGCAGATATTGCAACCATTCTGCCTCTGCTTTCATTTCGGCTTCCGGCCCCATCATCATCGTGGCTCCTTCCGGTTGGAGGCTTATGTTTGAACCGTTTATAGAATATCCTCCAAAATAGCGGTTGACCACAGATCCGTAAAATTTTGGCTCGTTCGCATCAAAACCAATAATAACTTTTGCAGGCTCCATTGCATTTTGCAGTATGTATGTTTTACCTGCGAATCCGACTTTGGAAGAACAAGCTCCCAGTATGAAAACAGCAAAAAGTGCAAGTATATATTTTTTCATAAGAAAATTACTCCTCTTCGTTATCTTTTATGCGTTCTATATCTGCACCAACAGATTTGAGTTTTTCTTCTAATCTCTCATAGCCTCTGTCCAGATGATATACACGGTTGACAATAGTTTCTCCCTCTGCCACCAATCCAGCAAGAATCAGAGCAAATGATGCTCTGAGGTCCGTTGCCATCACTTGCGCACCAGACAATTTTTTGACGCCTCTAACAATGGCCGAAGCATGACCATGAACGTTGATATTTGCACCCATACGTAATAGCTCCGGCACGTGCATAAAACGATTTTCAAAGATGGTTTCTGTTACCATTGCAGCGCCTTCGGCTGTTAACATAAGGGCTAAAAATTGTGCCTGTAAATCGGTAGGAAAGCCAGGGAAAGGCTCTGTCATAATATCTTTTCCAAACAATTGGCATCCTTTGGCATCAACTAATATTCCTTTTGGTGTTTCACTAATTTTTACGCCCATATCTTTGAGTACTTGCAACGGACGGCGCAAAGTTTCGGCTTGAGCGTTTATTAATTCTATTTTGCCTCTGGTGATGGCCGCAGCAACAGCATATGAGCCGGCCTCTATTCTGTCGGCAATAACCTTATGTTTGGCTCCGTGCAATTTTTCGACACCATCAATCGTCAACACAGCGGTACCAATACCTTCGATTTTGGCACCCATTGCATTAAGCAAATTTGCTAAATCTCCAATTTCTGGCTCTTTTGCTGCATTTTCAAGAACAGTGCGGCCTTCTGCCAATACGGCAGCCATAAGGATATTGCAGGTGGCACCTACAGACACCCCAGGAAAGATTATATGAGTTCCTTTGAGGCGGCCCTGAGTTTCGGCAAAGACATAACCATTTTTAATTTCAATATGAGCGCCCATTTGCTCTAGTGCTGCTAAGTGGATATCCATCGGACGGGCGCCGATGGCACAACCTCCGGGCAGTGATAATTCACATTTACCATAACGGGCTAACAAAGGCCCCAGAACGTAGTATGAAGCACGCATTTTACGAACATAATCATAAGGAGCCACCAAGCTTGTGGCTTCTTTGGTGCGATAGGAATATGTTTTGGCAGGGTGATTATCTACATAGTCATCAAATTCGTCTATTTGAGTCCCTAATTGTTCTAATAGCTTATTCATTGCCCTAATATCGGAAAGGATTGGCATATTAGTGAGCGTAATGGTTTCATCAGTCAAAAGGCTAGCACAGATCAATGGTAGAGCAGCGTTTTTGGCGCCACTGATAAAAATTTTTCCCTCTAGCGGTTTGCCTCCGTGAATTTTGATTCTATCCATTATTCTTCTCCTTTTTTGCCTTTTCTCTTAGCTCTTGCTGACGCTTGCGTTTTTGCAAATTTTTTTGCAGAGCTTTGGCTTCCCGTTCAAAGCGCAACTCTTTTCGGCTTTTGTTTTTTTTGATTTCAGTCATTTTATAATCCTTAACATTATACAGTCAGACTAGCGAAATAAGATTAAAAAATCAATAATAACAACTGATGTGATGTGAATTTTGCTAAATATCAAAAAAAATATATAAAAATTTTAAAACAACACTTGATTTTTGCAAAATGTTTGGTATGTTACCTTTCGCATAAAGTATTGTGCCGCTGTAGCTCAGTGGTAGAGCACGTCATTGGTAATGACGGGGTCGCAAGTCCGATTCTTGCCAGCGGCACCATTAAAAAGACCTCCTTTATGGAGGTTTTTTTAATGGTATTTGCCAATGGCTAGGATCGGGCTTGTGAAGCAACGTCCGGAGTGGATAGTTGGCGAAAACAAGCATTGAGCTTAGCGAAATGCGATGTTTGAACCCTACGACACGAGGAGGACCCTCGAATAAAATGAGAGGGAGTACCCTTTCTTGCCAGCGGCACCATTTTTGAAAACCGCCTCATCGTGGGCGGTTTTTGCTTTATCGGGGTTGGTTTATGCAAAATCCGATTGTTTCGTTTTCGAAAATAGCAATTTTCATTAATTATCAGAGTGTTGTATTATAAACTATACATTATTTAAATTGTATGATACAATTATTGTTATAAAAATTTGTAAGAGTTTATACTATGCTTGATTACGAAAACATTTTTGCTGGCAAAGAAAGTTTTTCGGCTTCCGCTGTTGCTGAAATTCTCAAGGTATCTCCTTTAGAAACTACAAATTTTGTGTTTAATGATGCTTCTGTGTTAACATCTCTTACTACAAAAGGACAATTTTGTGTAGTTGATGTAAATGACCAATACATTTTAAGATTTCCCAAAAATAATAATCTTAAAGATAAAAATAATATTTCGCTAGAAGACTTAAGATCAGAAAGTAAAGTAACAAATGCTATATTTCCGTTTATAAAAAGCACAAGAATATCTAAAGTTTCACTTGTTGAAGGAGAGTATCCTTTTGCAATACACGAAAAAATAAAAGGAACAGAATTAACCAAATCAGATTATGATGCCTTACCTAAGGATAAAAAAATATTATTTGCAACCGAGTTAGCAACATTCTTAGCTGAATTACATTCTATTCCCTTAAATGAGGTGCATATTGAAGATAAGCGTCATCTTGACCCAATGAAACAAGATAAGCAGCAAATACGAGAAATACTGAGACAATATGGAATATCATTACATCCTCACAATAATTCAGAAGATGATCTGGTGTGTTGCCATAATGATATACATCCCGGCAACATCGGGGTTGATTTATCTAATAATGTAAATATTTTGCAGGGCGTTTTTGATTTTGGTATAAGTGGGGTAAATACAAGAACTGCTGATTTTTATAAAATATATGATTTTGATAAAAATTTATGTCAAAATGTAATAAATCACTACAATCAAATATCTGAGAAAAAAGTAAACATTAGTGATGTTGAAAACCAGTTTTTATGTTGGTGTGCCTTAAATATCCAATTAGCTGAAGGAAAAACACAACAAATAGTCGATGCTATGGAAAAAAAATTGGCTTTATACACGCAACACAAAAACAATCATAAAAATATTGAATGTAATCCTGATAAAGGTAAAATATCAGCATTGCGAGGAATAACACTACCTTCTCAAGCATCAAATATCCGTGAAAGCTCAACAAAACAATATCGACATGTTATTGATATTAAAAAATTAGGTAGAGGAAATTTTTAGAAACACAATATCTTTGGGCTTTTTATAGACTCGCCCCTTTATGGAGCTTTTTTTATTATGAAAACCAATCTTCCTGTAAAGTCTGACATTCTGTTCCCCAAAATTCCAATCTAGCCAAATTTATCGGACTTTTGATAATAATTCTTGAAATATTGAATTTAGCGAGATAAAAAACAGAAAAGAGGTAAATTTTATGCAAACACACTTAATTATCGGAAATATTTTTTCTTTTATGTCGGCTGTCTGTATTGCAATATCTGTCATGCAAAAAAGCAAAAAGGACAGTATGTTTTGGCAGATTTGGGATGCTTTTTTTGGCTCTTTGGCTACGTGGGTCTTATCTGCTTATGCCGCTTTGATAATAAGCATTGCCAGCGTTATCCGAAATGTTTTGTCATATAAAGACAAACTTTCTAAGTCTGTCACATTTGTTATAGCCATTTCTTCTATAATTGTTGGAGCTATTTCTAATAATATTGGAATAATCGGATGGTTGCCTATAGCCTCTGTTGCCCTGTACACTGTTTGCGTATATTGGGCAAAAAATGACCAACAAATACGTTATGCTATGTTTGTGAATATGGTATTATGGGGAACTCATAATTTTTATGTGCAAGCATATTCCGGAGTTGTGGCAAACATATCTTTGTGCGTTTGGACCGCTGTGCAGATTGTCAAACACAAAAAGTAATTTTCAAACTAACTCTATATTACTCTTCCGGCGGTTAGAGTATCTACAGACTTTGCTCCTGCTTTGCGTAATGCTTTTGCACATTCTTGAAGAGTGGCTCCTGTAGTAAGGACATCATCTATGAGCAAAATTCTTAATCCTTTTATCTTTTGGTGATGCTTCACACTAAAAACGTCTTTTACATTTCTGCGCCTTTCTGCTCCGGACAGTTCCACTTGTGGTCTGGTCTTTTTGTGCCTAACAAGATTAAGATTGTCAAAATTTATGCCGCTTATCTTTGATAGCTCTTTGGCTAAAAAAGCCGATTGATTGTAGCGCCGTCCCACAAGCCGGCTATAATGCAATGGCACGGGAATAATTAAATCTATACCTTCTTTGAAGATGTCTTCTCCGCAGACGAACATGGTTTGCGCTAAAAACTTGGCATTTTCTGTGTGGTCGTGAAATTTGAAATCCAAGATTAGCTTGCGAGAACTTTCATCATAAGCAAAAGCAGACCGACTATACCTGAAAACACTTCGTTTGCTTTTGAGACAATTGCCACATAGAAGTTTACCCTTTTTTTCTTCGAGAAACTCAAAAGGATGCCCGCATTGATAACAATATGGCTCGGTGATAAAATTAATCTCAGACATACAATGAGAACAAAGACCTCTATCGTCTTTTAGAACCTTGCCGCACTTAAGGCAACGAGGAGGTAAAAATAAATTGAGTAGCTGCTCCCAAATGTTCATTCTAATTCTTTCAAGCGCAAATGAATGTCGTTGATGTTGTCAACAACTATCATTCCTGCCTCTGCAAAGGCATCTTTTTTATCTTGGGCGGTGATGTGACCATGAGTGATGATATCTCCAGCATAGCCCATTTTATGCCCATAAGGAATAGCGTCTCCGGCCACAAAAGCAATTACAGGCTTGCGTTTGGGCAGATTTTTGTAGTAATTGGCGACTGTTTCTTCAAAAGTGCCTCCCAATTGCCCAATCAAAACAATGGCTTTTGTAGATTTATCTTTGTGAAAATGCTCTAAAACATCTACAAAATCTATGCCAATAAGCATATCATCTCCCAAACCGATAACAGTAGATTGTCCCTCCCCGGCTCTGGCTGTCTCTAAAACAGCTTCGTATGTTAGCGTAGATGAACGAGATACAACACCTATGCGCCCAGGTTTGTGAATGTTTTCGGGGAAGATGCCTAATCTTGCTTGGCCAGGGGTAATGATGCCAGGTGTGTTGGGGCCAATCAGTTTTGTTTTGGAGCCTCTTAAGATGGACTTGATTTCCATCATATCTCTTAAAGGCACACTATCAGCAATGCATACTACCAATTCCAGCTCTGCTTCTGCGGCCTCTTTTATGGCTGATTTTACATGAACAGCAGGCACATACATAACACTTGCGGTGGCTCCAGTCTCAGCAACGGCATCTTTTACAGTATTGAACACAGGCAAACCCAAGTGCAACTCACCCCCTTTGCCGGGTGTGATACCTCCGACAACATTTGTGCCGTATTCTAAAGACCTGCGAATGTGGAAAGTGGCCTGAGTTCCTGTAATCCCTTGGCAAAGAACTTTGGTATTTTTGTTTACGAGAATAGACATTAATCACTCTCCTCCACTGCTTGCACCAACAGATTTATAGCATCTTCCATAGTTTCGGCCAAGGTTATCGGAAACTTTGACTTCTGCAAAATATCTTTTGCCTCATCTTTATTTGTCCCCTCAAAACGCACTACCAAAGGAACATTTAAGCCAACTTCTGATGCTGCCAAAATTATTCCCTCGGCAATAAGGTTGCAGCGCAAGAATCCTCCCAAAATATTAATCAGCACGCCTTCAACTCTAGGATTGGTTAAAATAATTTTTATACCTGATGCGATCTTATCTTTGTCTACGCCACCTTTTACGTTTAAGAAACACGCTGTTCCAATCCCTTTTTTGCGAAGCATATCCATCGCTGCCAAGGCTATCCCATCTCCATTGACAATGCACCCGATTGAACCATCAAATTCACTATAACTAAATTTGGAGCGCATTGCTTTCAGCTCTCTCTCTGATGTTTCGTAATCATCTTGCAACTTGCGAATATCCGGATGCCGATATAGGGCATTGTCATCAAAAGATATTTTGGCGTCTAGAGCTATGATATCTCCGCTTGGAAGCAATCCAACAGGGTTTATCTCTACCATTGTGGCATCGTATTCAATAAAAACCTTGTGCATTCCTCGAATTAGAGATTTTAGGCTTTTTGCGCTTTGAGGAGGCAATTTTAAGAATGATAAAATTTCTTTTATTTGACTTGGGGAAGTTCTTCCGTTGAGGCTCAAGGGTAGACGTAAAATCTTGTGAGGACTGTTTATGATGAGAGATGTTATTTCTTCTTGCTTGATAGGCGCAACCAAAAGGGTTAGAGTTGCGCTCTCTCTGTCTACAGCAATACCTGCATAAAAAATACGTTCAACTTTATTATAGGCCTCCACATACAGGCGACTAACAGGTTTGCCCTTGGGGCCGGTTTGCACAGTTACAAGAGTTGAGCCAAGCATTTGCTCGGCTTGCTTGGTGATTTCTTTTTTGAGTTTTACCAGACGAATCCCACCCCTCTTGCCGGCTTCTTTTTCTAAAAAATATCCTTTTTTGCGAGCACCTGATTGCACTTGGGCTTTCAACATCCAAGGGCCTCTGGCAGAAACCTTAGAGGCTACTCTTTTGGCCTCTTCAGGAGTATAGGCGACACCCCCTTTGGGAATATTTACGCCGTAGCGACTGAGTATTTTTTTGGCCTGATATTCATGAATATTCATCGGCTTACCTGTTTTTATAAAATTTCGGCATAGTACCTTATTTTTTCGGTCATAGAAAGAAGCCCATTGCGCCGACTGGGCGAAAGGTGTTCTTTTAAACCTAGTTTAGCAAAAATATTTTCAACTGCAACCGCTTTAATTTCAGATGGGGATTTATTGTTATATATGGAGAGGACAACAGCTATCAACCCCTTGACTATCATGGCATCGCTGTCTCCTTTGAAAAATATTTTGCCATCTTGTTTATGCGGAACAAGCCAAACTTGAGACTGGCATCCTTGAACCTTCCATTCGTCTGTATGATATTCAGCTTCTAAAAGAGGAAGTTTCTCACCTAACTCAATAATGTATCTGTATTTGTCTTCCCAATTGTCGAGAAATTCAAAATTATCTATAAGTTCTTCTATTTCCATGTTGTGTCCACTAAAAAAATTCAAACATTGCTCTTGCTTCTTCGCTCATGTTTTCTATTGTCCAAGCAGGTTCCCAAACAACCTTTACTGTTACCAAACCTACCCCTTCTATGGAAGATACGGCATCTGCTGCTTGTTGCGGAAGAATCCCTGCAACCGGACATGTTGGAGCAGTTACGGTCATATCGATATCTATATCACCATTTGTTTTTTGTTCAATCCGGTATATTAAACCCATATCCCATATATTTATCATAATTTCGGGATCTGATACTGTTTTGAGGGCATTTATGATATCGTCACGAGTAGCCTTTGGAGTATCTATAGCCATCTTGCCGCCTGCATAGGCGATATAGTCTTTTTGCATTGCTCCATTTTCTCCTAAGCCCATGGCTTCTAGCAACTGCTCCTCTTTTTTATCTAAAATCTTATTGTCAGACATAATTGTTTCCTTATTTTGCCAGATGTTGTTCTGCCATGTTTGTCATTTAAAAAAACGTTTTTGCCTTTTGCACGGCTCGAATGAATGCATCAATATCTGCTTTGTTGGTATATAGTCCCAATGAAGCCCTCGCCAAAGATTCATGCCCCATGCGGCGAACCAATGGTGCAGCACAATGGTGTCCCACTCTTACAGCAACACCTTCTTTATCAAGGATAAAAGCCAAATCTTGAGGGTGGACGCCTTCCAGCACAAAAGAAAAAACCCCTCCTTTGTTAGGAGCTGTTCCGACCTCTTGCAAACCAGGTATGTTTTTTATTTGTTGGTGCATATATTTAGTTAGATTTTGCTCGTGCTCATATATTTCATTCATACCTATATTCATCATATATTCTAGGGCTGCTCCCAAGCCAATAGCTTGAACTATTGCCGGAGTACCGGCCTCAAAACGAGCTGGGGGGATATCAAATGTTGTGCTTTGGTATGTGACTACATTAACCATATCTCCACCAAATTGATATGGAGGCATGGCATCTAAAAGTTCGGCTTTTCCAAACAAAACGCCTATTCCGCTCGGGCCATAGGTTTTATGGCCAGAAAAAGCTAAAAAGTCACAGTCTAAATCTTGCACATCAGTTGGATGATGAACAACATATTGGCATCCATCTACTAACACCTTGCTGCCAACTTCGTGTGCTGATTTTATTATATCCTTAATAGGGAAAACTGTTCCCAAGACATTAGACATTCCGGTGATGGCAACCAATTTGGTTTTGCCACTCAGATTTTTACAAAACTCTTCACAATTAAAAGACCCATCATCATTAATCTTAAAGATTTTGAGTTCGAATCCAATTTCGTCTCGAAGCATTTGCCATGGAACCAAATTGGCGTGATGCTCTGCCTCTGAAATTAAAACCTCATCCATTTTGGTTAAAAAACGCCGTCCCCAACTAAATGCCACCAGATTAATTGCTTCGGTTGCATTGCGTGTAAATACAATTTCTTGAGGAGACCTGGCATTAAGAAACTTTTGAACACTATATCTTGATTGTTCATATTCTTCGGTTATGGCTTCTGATAGGTAGTATGAACCACGATGCACATTGGAATATTTGCTGGTATAGATATTAACAATCTTGTCTATTACCATTTGAGGTTTTTGAGCTGATGCTGCAGAATCTAAAAAAATGTTCGGCTTACCATTGATAGAACAAGATAAAATAGGAAAGTCTTTTCTGATATTTTCTACATTATACATTGTCTTATTACCTCTATTTGCTTTTTTCCTGTGCAAATAATTTAATCCAATCTTTTATTTTTTCATTACTTATTTTGGTGATAACCTCATCTAAATATGCATCTATGAGTATTTGTCGAGCTTCAGATAAGCCAATTCCTCGAGAACGCATATAAAATAACTGTTCGGCATCTAGCTCTCCACTGGTCGCACCATGAGAACATTTTACATCATCTGCAAAAATTTCTAACTCAGGCTTAACATCAACCTCTGCCGTATCGGTCAGCAAGAGAGCTTTGTGCAACTGGTTGCCTTCTGTTTTGATAGCGTGAGGAGCAATATGTATTTTGCCTTGAAATACGCCTTTTGCTTCTCCGCCAATAACTCCCTTTATTAGCTGATGAGAAGAAGTACATGGAGCCAGATGCTCAATGTTTGTTGTGGTATCTAGAGTTGCCCAACCATTCATTAGATATGCAGAATTGACCTCTGTCTTTGCCCCTTCTTCGTGCATTTTAACTAAAGTTTCATTGCGTCCGATGTTTGCTCCCTTTTGTAAACAGAAGCTATTGTATGAAGAATCTTTTTTTAATGAAGCAACACTGAAAGAGATATGATTAGCCTTAAATGCCTCACTTTGAACTTTGTAATGATTAAGTTCAGCTCCGGAAGCAAGATAAATTTCATTTACAATATTAGCTAAATATCTGGATTTGGCCTCTCCGCTATATGTGTGATACTCGACAATAGTGGCAGAAGAATCTTTGTCAACTACTATGATGTTTCGTAAATTAAAAAATATATTTGCACTTTCTGTAGTGGTATGATTTATGATTGCCAAAGGCTTTTGGAGATTTATATTATTTTCTATTTTTATAAATACTCCTTCTTGTAAATAAGCCTGATTTAGAGCAACAAAAGGATTGCCATCTACTTGTGCAAGAGAACAAAAGTATTTTTGCAAATGCGGTTTGAGCAAAGCCACTTCTATTAACGGAACAACTTCGACACCTTGCGGCAGATTGCTCTGAGACGGGCAGAACCACCCGTTTTCAAATCTGATATAATAACAATCAAATGGTAAATCTATCTTTGAAGCTTCTGACATAGATATTTTTGAAACAACAAAATCTTCAGCTGCAAGATCCCTAGGCTTGGTATATTTCCAGGCCTCTGTTTTGGCTGTAGGAATACCCTGCTTAACAAAAGAATCCCACCCTCTTTTTCTTATTCCAGAAAGCCAAGGAGAATCTTTACCCATTAGAGGTGTTTTTTGTAAAAGACCTGCCATATTATTTCTCTTTCACAAATTGAGCGTAACCTTTCTCTTCTAACTCAAGAGCTAAGGTTTTGTCGCCAGATCTGACAATTTTACCATCAGCATAAACATGGACGAAGTCTGGAATAACGTAATTAAGTAACCGCTGATAGTGTGTAATAACCAACATTGATCTGGAACCATCTCTTAGAGCATTTACTCCTTCGGAAACTGTTTTGAGAGCATCAATATCCAGCCCAGAATCGGCTTCATCTAATATTGCAAACGCAGGTTTAAGAATCGACATTTGAAGAATTTCCAAACGTTTTTTTTCTCCTCCAGAAAATCCAACATTGAGAGGACGTTTTATCATATCAGCATCAACACCCAACTTACGACCTTCTTCTCTTACCATTTTGATGAACTCCATGGTGTCTAACTCCGGAAGATTGTGATGTTTACGAATCGCATTGACGGAATGTTTTAAAAATGTAGCTGTGGGGACACCAGGAATTTCTACTGGATATTGCATGGTTAGAAAAACACCTTCTCGGGCTCGCTCTTCCGGTGACATGGACAATAGATTTTTGCCTTTGAAGCGGACAGATCCAGAGGTTACCTCATACCCATCTTTTCCGCATAGAATATTAGAAAGTGTGGATTTTCCCGCACCATTTGGCCCCATAAGCGCATGGATCTCACCCTCATTAATCGTAAGATTAAAGCCTTTAATAATCTCTTTATCACAAACTCTGGCGTGAAGGTCTTCTATTTCTAACAATGGTGTTTTCATTATTTTTTATCCCATTCATTTAATCTTTGCTCAATCTGTTTTATCTTTTCTTTTTTGTAGGCCGCGACAGCTTCTGCTATTTGGTAATTCTCTTTAAGTTGCTCCAACATAATCTCAACATCTGCTGTTTCTTCTATAATTGCAGGTATGTTATCTTTGCCCCGAGATATGTTTTTGAGTATCTCTTTAATGAGTTCAGACATTTCCTCTATAACCATCAGCATTTGTGGCTTTTCGCCCCATGTATCCAAGGCTCTTTTTAAAATCGGATTAATCATTATCCAACACTCCCTTCAAGTGATATATTTATCAGTTTTGCCGCCTCAATAGCAAACTCCATAGGCAAATGTTGCATAACTTCTTTGCAAAAACCATTAACTATTAGGCCCACTGCTTCTTCCTCATTAATACCTCTTTGGCGGCAATAAAACAACTGCTCATCGCTAATTTTTGATGTAGTTGCTTCATGTTCTAATTTGGCTGTACGATTGCGGTTTTCGATGTAAGGAACAGTATGAGAGCCACAAGTTGCGCCAATAAGCAAGCTATCGCACTGTGAATAATTGCGTGCATTATCTGCGTTTGGACTAATTTTTACCAAGCCTCTATATGTTTGGTTTGAAAAACCGGCAGAAATTCCCTTGGAAATAATTTTAGACGAGGTATTTTTGCCAATATGAATCATTTTTGTTCCCGTGTCGGCCTGTTGATGATTGTTGGTTATAGCTACTGAATAAAATTCCCCAACAGAGTTATCTCCTTGCAACACACAAGATGGGTATTTCCATGTCACGGCAGACCCTGTTTCTACTTGTGTCCAAGAAACTTTAGCATTTTCACCCCTGCAAGCAGCTCTTTTGGTTACAAAATTATATACACCTCCTTTGCCATCCTTGTCTCCAGGATACCAATTTTGAACCGTGGAATATTTGACCTCTGCATCTTTGAGAACAACTATCTCAACTATTGCAGCATGAAGTTGGTTTTCGTCTCGTTGTGGAGCTGTGCATCCCTCCAAATACGAGACATAGCTGTCTTCATCGGCAACGATTAATGTTCTTTCAAACTGCCCCGTATTCTTGGCATTTATGCGAAAATATGTTGACAACTCCATAGGACATTTGACCCCCTTGGGGATATACACAAAAGAGCCATCTGTGAAAACCGCTGAATTTAAGCAAGCATAGAAGTTGTCCGTATATGGAACTACGCTTCCTAAATATTTGCGGACCAACTCGGGATGTTCTCTTATTGCTTCGGATATAGAACAAAAGATCACGCCTTTTTCGGCCAATTTTGCCCTGTAGGTTGTTGCCACAGACACGCTATCAAAAACAGCGTCCACCGCTACTACACCGGCCAACACTTCTTGTTCTTTTAGAGGTATCCCCAGTTTTTCATAAGTTGCCAAAAGCTCAGGGTCAACTTCATCCAAACTTTTGGGTTCCACCTTTTGCTTGGGTGCAGAGTAGTAATGCAAATCTTGATAATCTATTTTGTCATAAGATAGCTTAGCCCAATTAGGTTCTGACAGGCCTTGCCAAAACTCAAAAGCCTTGAGTCTAAACTCCAACAACCAGTCTGGCTCTTGTTTTTTTGCAGATATAAGGCGAATGATATCTTCATTCAAACCTTTAGGGGCTGTTTCTGAGTCTATATCAGTTACAAATCCGTATTTATATTTATCTCCTGACGTATCGTCTATGCTATCTATTTTGCTCATATTTCTCTCTTTATTTTGTTATTTTATAACTAGTGTTTTTTTTAAGAAAATGCAACCTATATTTAACCTTATTTTAGCTTTTGTACTCTTAAGCTGTTTCTCTGAGGTATTTAGGAGGTTGCATGTTGGAATATATTTTAATTGTTTTCTTGTTTATTGTTGTTTTGGCTTTAACTGCGGCATTGTTGTTTTTGCGCAACAAGCTAAAGCAGACCAGCAAAAACTTAAAGGAACTGATAAAAGAAAACGACAACCAACAAAGCAACCCCCAAACGACGAGTGGCGATATATATTTTAAGGTGGATAAAGATTTTACAATCACATATATAAACGAATCGGGAGCTGATGTTTTGGGCTACATTCCACAAAACCTTGTTGGGCAACCGGTGTTTGGCACCTTGTTTGATGATAAACAGGCGCAAAAAGACACCTTAGTGGCAACTCTTAACAAGATGAAAAAGCACCAATCAACTATAAATACTCAAGTGGTTTTAATTAGATGTGACGGGCAAAAACAGCTTATGATTTGTCGACAACGTCCTATACTGAATGAGATATTAGAATGTGATGGAATTAGTTTTTTGTGCAAAGACATATCTGAAGCCCGAGCTTGGAAAGAGAATCTATCACAATTTCAAGAAAGAGATCTTTTAACCAATACTTTGCATGATAAGGCTATTGCAGAGAGATTGGAACATGACTTCCAGTTAGCTCAAAGATATAACAGAGATTTTTCTTGTGTTGTGGTGGAGCTTAGAGATGTCTATGACTTTATAAGCAAAGGAATCGACTTTGAAACAGCAGATAAAATGCTAAAAGTAGTAAGTGATGTATGCTTTGCAAATTTGACTCCTAACGCATATATCGGAAGAGTAGATAAAACAAAGATGTTCTTAATCTTGAATGGAGCCAACAGAGAAACGGCCAAAGGAATCGCCTTTAAAATTTGGGAGGAGGCTGTAATTGCAGTTAAGCAACTGCGAGTAGATGAATATAATGCTAAAATGATGGTTATAACCTATACCAATCGGCGCAACTTTAATGATAGCTACGATGCTATGCGCTCAAGAATGAGACGCCATATAAACGCCTCTCTCAAACTTAGGGAATATGGGGTTGTTTCTTCTGATAATCGTGGCATTGTGTTAGAGAATCAGTAATAAAATATTAAGTTATATTTGATAGCCTCAAGACAATTCAATTGTTTTGTTCTAAGGATTTTATGAAGGCAAAATTTTTGACATTATGGTTATTGCCGCTTTTGATGTTGCTGAGTGCATGCTCCAGCAATAGAATTCCTTTGCTTAATTATAGCCTAGAAACCTGGTGGGGAAAGAAAGAAGCCCCATCATCCGTGAGAGTGCAAAAGGGAGATACGCTTTATAGCATTGCTCGCAGATATGATGTGCCTTTAAGAGAAGTGATAGAAACAAATAATTTGCGCCCCCCATATGCTCTGAGAATCGGACAAACACTGCGTTTACCAACTGCAAAGTATCATATTGTAGAAAAAGGAGACACTCTTTACAATATATCTAAGCGCTACAATGTAAACATGAATTCATTAAGCAAAACAAACAAACTTAGTGCCCCTTACTCCTTGAGAATCGGTCAAAAATTGTTATTACCAGGCTCTGTAGTCAGCAAACCACAGGCTTCTCATTATGTGGCAAACACGCCTAAGGCAACCGCATCTTGGAAAGCTAAAACAGCAACAAAAAATAAGAGCAAAACAACAGCATCCAAATGGAAAGCTCCAACATATAAAGCTCCTGCAAAAAAACGCTCTGCAAAATTTGCATGGCCGGTTAGAGGGAAAGTAATATCTAAATTTGGCCCTATCGCAAAAGGTAGAAACAATGATGGCATAAACATAAAAGCACCTCTTGGAACCGCCGTTAAAGCTGCAGATGCGGGGACAATTGCGTATGCAGGAAATGAGCTAAAAGGATTTGGGAATTTGATTTTAATCCGCCATAATGATGGGTGGATTAGCGCATATGCACACAATGACAGGCTATTAGTTAGAAAAGGGCAAAAAGTGCGAAAAGGAGAAAAAATATCTACGGTAGGAAGTACCGGAGGAGTAAGCTCCCCACAATTGCACTTCGAAATCAGAGCCGGCAAAAAAGCGATGAACCCGTTATCGTACCTGCAATAATAAAAATAATTAAAAATACCTTTAAATATAAAAAACTTGTGAAATAAATAAAAATAACCTATATATGCTGTGTTTATTGTTATATAGTGGTGATGAATTTAATATTTTAAGGAGAGAATTATGTTTATTAGCTCAGCTTTTGCAACTGCTGAAACTGCCGCAGCAGGCACTGCTTCTGGCACAGGAATGGTTGTTCAGCTAGTTTTGATTATGGCTGTTTTTTATTTCTTTTTAATTCGTCCACAACAAAAAAAGATGAAACAGCATGAACAGTTGCTCCAGACAATAAAAAAAGGGGATAGAATTATTACCGGTGGCGGAATGATTGCAAAAGTTTTGGACGCATCTGATCCTTTTGAGCTAGAAGTTGAAATTTCTAGTGGCGTTGTGGTGAAAGTATATAGAGCAACCGTTAGAGACTTGATTCG
This sequence comes from Alphaproteobacteria bacterium, assembly GCA_015062305.1. Lineage (GTDB taxonomy): Bacteria > Pseudomonadota > Alphaproteobacteria > RF32 > CAG-239 > CAZU01. The sequence goes on along the minus strand of SUUX01000011.1, from coordinate 10,389 downwards.
TGAAGAAGTTCCTGTTAAAGCTCCGAAAGAAAAAGCTGTTGCAAAAAAAGCGGCAAATGCAAACAAAAAAACTAAAAAGTAATAACTAAGGTAAAGAACCATGTATAAACTATCAAAATCTCGCATTATGATTATTGTAGCCCTTTGTGCTCTTGGTATATTTTTTGCCATTCCTAATGTGATTAGCAACAAAGATGCTTTACCATCTTGGTGGCAACCTGTTAACCTTGGCTTAGATCTGCAAGGAGGATCCAACCTTTTGCTAGAAGTTAAATTGGATGAGGTTATTAAAGAAAGAATGGCTTCCATTGAAGATTCTGCTCGCCAGATTTTGCGTGAAAACCGTATCAGATATAAACACCTAAACGTTGATGATGCAAAAGTGAAGGTTTCTATCGATAATGTTAACGCACGAAATAAAGCTGCCAATTTGTTCAAAAAGATAGATAGCGGCATAGAAGTGATAGAAAATGAAGATGGTTCTTTGGATATAGCTTATTCCGAAATTGAGCTAAATAAGCTTAAAATGAGGATTGTAGAGCAGTCTATTGAAATTGTCAGACGTCGTATTGATGAACTTGGCACAAAAGAACCTGTTATCCAAAGCCAAGGAAGCGATAGAATTGTTGTGCAACTGCCAGGATTGCAAAATCCGGAATATGTAAAAACCTTATTAGGCAAAACTGCTAAAATGTCATTCCATTTGGTAGATAGCAGATCTACAGCAGCAGATGCCCGCAGAGGGAAGTTGTCGTCTGCTTCAAAATTAGTTCAGGGAAGCATGGGTGAGACTTATGTTATTAGCAGAAAACCTGTGGTGAGTGGTGAGAACTTAGTCGATGCTCAACCTTCATTCCAAGATGGTCAAGCTGTTGTTAGCTTTAAGTTCAACTCTTTGGGTGGAAAAAAGTTTGGCGAAGCAACCAGAGATAATGTTGGCGAACGTTTGGCAATTGTTTTGGATAATGAAGTTATATCAGCTCCAACCATTCAGACAGCCATTATGGGTGGAAGTGGTGTGATAACCGGTAGTTTTACGGTAAAATCTGCCAATGATTTGGCTCTGTTGTTGCGTTCTGGTGCTTTGCCCGCACCTCTGGAAGTTTTGGAAGAAAGAACTGTTGGTGCCGGACTTGGTGCTGATTCCATTAAAGAAGGCGTCATTGCTTCTATCATCGGCTTGATTGCTGTAGTGGTATTCATTGTAGCGGCTTATGGATTGTTTGGCTTATTTACAACAATAACTGTGTTCATGAACCTATTTTTGATGCTTGGTATTTTAAGTGCCATGGGGGCAACATTGACATTGCCCGGTATTGCAGGCGTTATCTTAACAATAGGCATGGCCGTAGATGCAAACGTATTGATATTTGAACGCATGAGGGAAGAAGTTAAGAACGGACGCTCAACAAGAGATGCCGCAGATGCCGGATTTACGGAAGCTTGGACCACTATTATTGATTCAAACTTGACAACTTTAGTTGCTGCGTTTGTATTGTTCTATTTTGGAACCGGTCCGGTTAGAGGTTTTGCTGTTACGCTGGCAGTCGGTATTGCAACATCTATGTTTACATCGGTTACTGTAACCAGATTGATTATTACTGCATGGCTAAACAAATATAAGCCGACAAAATTGCCTATTTAAGTAAAGGATATATGACTATGATAAATGCATTTAAGTGGATTACTAGAGATACTTCTATAAACTTCATGAAAGCACGGAAGTTTACATATACTTTATCGGCAATTTTGGTTTTGTTATCTGTGTTGAGCATAATGTTTAAAGGGTTGAATTACGGTATTGACTTTTCTGGCGGTATTTTAATTGAACTCAAAAGTGAAAACAAAATAGATGTTGAAGCCTTGCGACAAAGACTTGCTAATGTGAATTTGGATGAAATAAACTTGCAGAGCATTGGAGAAAAAGGTGATGAGGTTGTTTTGAGAGCTCAGGCCAAAGACATGAATGAAAAACAACAGATGGCTGCCGTCAACCAGATTAAAGCCGAACTCGGAAACGAATTTGAATATCGCAGAATTGAGTTGGTAGGACCACAAGTTGGTGATGAACTCAAAAAGGCAGGTATTATCGCTTCACTACTCGCTGTATTGGCTATTTCGGCATATATTTGGTTTAGATTTGAGTGGCAATTTGCGTTGGGAGCGATGGTTGGTCTATTGCATGACTTATTGGTGACAATAGGCTTGCTTTCTTTGTTTGGATTTGACTTTAGCTTAACAACAATTGCTGCTATCTTAACACTGGCCGGTTATTCGGTTAACGATACGGTTGTGACCTATGACAGGATCAGAGAAAACTTACGCAAATATAAAAAGATGTCGCAGTATGATTTGCTAAACAAAAGTATTAATGACATCTTCTCCAGAACTATTTTGACAGGTTTGACAACTTTGTTTGCTTCTTTGTCTTTGTTGATTTGGGGAGGAGACACTTTACGCAGTTTCTCATTCACCATATTTTGGGGTGTTATTATAGGAACATTTTCTTCTATATATATTTCAGCAGTATTCTTGAACCTGTTTGATTTGAGAGCCTCACAAGATGAAAAAGTTTTGAACCCCTTCGGTAATGTAGAATAGGACGAAAGAGATGTCAAAAATATCTTGGAAACCAGGCACAATGCTTTTTCCGTTACCCCCGGTAATGGTAACGTGTGGAGATATGGAAAAACCCAATGTTTTGACAATTGCGTGGACAGGGATAATTAACTCTGAGCCACCATTGACTTATATATCTGTTCGACCAACAAGATATTCGCACAAACTGATTAAAGAGAGCGGAGAATTTGTTATAAATATATCCACTCTCGAATTAGCTAAAGCTTGTGATTTTTGCGGCGTTAAAAGTGGCAAAAACACAGATAAAATAAAAGAGATGGGATTGGAGCTTGAACCTTGCTCTAAAGTTAAGGCTCCAATGCTAAAAAAAGCCCCTGTTAGTTTGGAGTGCAAGGTTATAGAAGAGAAATCTTTTGGCACCCATGATATGTTTATGGCAGAGATTGTAAATGTTAACATTGATGATAAATATCTGGAAGAAGATAACCGATTAGCATTGGAAAAGGCCGGATTGTTGGTATTTGCACATGGACGCTATTATACAATGGGCAGAGATCTTGGAGGATTTGGTTTTTCGGTAGATAAGACAAAAGAAAACAAAACAAAACCTCGTAAATCAAAATTTATGGAAATATTAAAAATAGAAAATCAGATTAAAGAAGCTACTGCAAAAATAAAAAAAGGAATATCTCAGAAAAGGAAAAAATCTCCGTCAGGCAGAGGTTTTCTGGGACAGAATAAAAAAGGCAAGAAATTGCAGAAGAAAAAGACAAATCGCTCAACAAAAAAAACCGCTAAATAAGCGGTTTTTTTGTAACAAAATTATGACAAAGTTAGATTCATAGGACAATTAATTGATTATTAGCAATATCTATGATAGAATAAAGACATTAGATGTATGATAGCAAAGGATTATCCCAATGAGCGAACAAAATGTTAGCATGACTAATCTGCTAAAAGAATTCAACAAGCAACCTAAAGAAAAACGAAATGCGATAAGAACTGAACTTGCTCAGAAATTCGCCGCTGATGTTTCTAAAAAAGAGAAACCTGAAGATAAAGTTTTTGAAAAATGGGAACAAAAAGAAATAGCTTTATTCATTGACCAAGTTGCAAAAGGTGAAATAGATATAGAACTAACAGATGACTCTTTGAAGGAAATGGCTGAAGAATTGGCAAAAATGAAATCACAATTTAGCCAAGAAAGAGCTTTTATTAGTCATGGCAAGATAAGGCCTATGTTGAGAATTAATCGTTGGCGAAGAAAAGTATCCATCAAAAGTGCTGCCAGAAAATTAAACAGAGTTACGCTTGCAGAACAAGCTGAGATAGCAAAAGCAAATGAAAAATTTTTAGGAGAAGCATCTTATTCTGAAGCATTAGATATTCAAAGAAACAACTTGTTTTTTAAGTGGGGACCGAGAGGGAGCTATCTTTGGGCTAAACAGAAGATTCATATTTGGATCAAAGGAATAGGACCTTTGATAAAACCGGAAAAATTAGATGGTTGGATAAAAAAAGCAGAAAACAAACTTAACAACAACTCTAAATGGAGGCCGATAAAGTATTGGGGATCTAGAGTTTTGCTGACTGCAGAAATGAAAATAAAAGAACAGTCTGAAAAACGCAGATACAAAAAAACGCCTCAAAATAAGCTTAACGAAGATATTAAAAAATTAGAAAAAGAAATTACAAAATTACAAACACAACTAAGTAATGGTGGCTCAAAACAAGAAGCAAGCAACTGGCGAAGACAACTTGCATTAAAACAAAGATTGCTGGGGTACGCAACTGTTGCAAGCGAGCAGAAAGTTTTGGACTACAATGCGGCTGTAGAAAAAATAAGCACGAAATATGAATCCAAAGCACAACCACTGAAAGACAAGATTGTAAAGAGATTTGACTTAATTGAAGAGAAGACAGACTTCTTGGATTACAGCACTGCTGATGGAAAAATATTATATTCCCTTTTGCAAAAAACATCTTCCGAAGAAACTCGTAAAAATATGGAAAATATTGTTAGAGAGCATAAACATCAAAAATTTGAGAATGATGAAGAAAGACTTAAATACTTAAGAAAGCTTATCTATGACGGAAAAGGAAACGAAGAAATATTACAAACTATATCTAAGACGTTGGGAGATGAAAAAGGAATTATATCATCCCACGCTGCTTCTGGAGAAAAAAATGATGCGAAAGAGGAAGAACAAATTAACGATAATAGCACAGGCAGTTCGCAACCCTCTGTAGAACAACAAGCACAAGTTCAGCAACAGCAAGCACAACCTGAGCAACAGCAAGCTCCAAACGAAGTATCATCAACTTTTCCGGTTATTAATGATGGCTCGACTGGAGCAATATCTAATCATGCAGAAGAAGAGAATTTATTAGATTTGACAAGCTTCTTTGTTGAAACTGAAAATTACTCTATAGTAGAATCCGAAAATGCGGATAAACATGGCAAACAACTTCAATGTTTTACAAGTAAAGAAGATGGCCATAGTGTGTCTATCGAGAGACCTGATAAAAACACTTATAATGTTATGGCAACTGACAAAGATGGAAAAGAAAGTCTTCCCACTACAGATGAGCTTCGAATTGTAATGCAAGCGATGAAAAGTGAAGGGCATGAAACTTTTGAGCTGGGAACGATCAAAAGTGCAGAATTTTTGGCAAAAGCTATTGTAGCTGCTGAAGAATGTGGCATGAAAATCTCAAACCTAGAAGAAAAAAAGGCAGAATTAGCTAAGTCTTTGGAAGAACAAACTAAGCAGACTGCCGTGCTTAATGAAGAGCCACAACAAGCTGCAAATACAGAACAAAAATCGGACAATATATTTGAAGATAAAATTAATAATCTGGCGGATAAAGAAAGAACAATGGACAATGCCGAAATGGTTAAACACATAAACAGCATGGATCTGAGTTCAGATGAATACACGGCCGAAGACAATACCTCAACGTCTCAGGGTAACTCATCTACATCAAATAATCAGCAAGAAAAAAATGACGGTCAACAGCCTAAACAAGAAGAAAAACAAACTACTTCTTCTCAACCAAAACAAGAAAATAAACTTGTAACTGTTGACGGATTACAAGCCTTGGCTGATTATATGGAACAGACATCTAATGGAAAAGAAGGCAAGCCGTCTAGGGGGTATATGACAGAGGAAGAATTTAAAAATTTTGTAGCAGAAAAAAAACTATCTAGAGAACAAATGAAGCTCCTTAGTCAAACCAACACGCTAAGAAAAGCAGAAAAAGAAGGCAAAATAAAAAGAACTGACAGACGCTTTATAAACGCTATGGCGAGAGTTGCTGAACAATATCAGAAGACCATAAGCACCCATGGAAACGAAGCACATGTAAAACGAGCATTTACAATGCAAGTGAATAGATCTTTTACATCAGCAATAAACAAGGGGACTTCACGATAAAAACACTTAACCTATTTACGGATGTCAAACTCAGCAAACTTGGGTTTTAGGTTTTGGATTATTTGTGCAGAAGATATAAGATTTTCACAATCAGAATCTGTTGTATGAACATCTGATGGAACAGGACGATATTTTTGCAAAAAATATTTTTTCACCCCAAGTCGACTGAGTGTATCGCCAATTTGGCAGATGTCTTCAATAGTTAAGTATCTGGGGTCACAAGTGGTGCGACACTCAAAGTCTTTGCCGCTGGATAAAAGCAAATCCAAACTCTGACGCACTTGTTTCAGATGATTTGTTTTGGTAATTTGTTGATAGCGTTCTGTCTCTAGCGGAGATTTGATATCTAATCCGACCCAATCTACCAAAGGTAACACCTTTAGCAAATGTTCGGGACGATATCCTCCTGTATGCAAACCAATTTCATAGCCAAGTTTTTTTACCTCGACAATTGCGTCAGCTAGAGAATCTTGAACCAATGGTTCGCCACCACTAAAAACAACAGCATCTAATTTGCCGATACGGGTTTTTAGAAATTCTATAAATTTGGGCCATAAAAAATTGGTCTGCTGTCCAATCTTTTGGATAATTGCATTATAGCAAAAAGGGCAACGCCAAGGACACCCTTGCATAAACACAACTGCAGCCAATTTTCCCGGAAAATCGACGGTGCTGAAAGTTTCAACACCGCCAACCAATATTTCACTCATTATAATAGCAGGCCTATTTTATTCTGCCGCAATATCCATTGCATCGCATGCGCAACCACGAATTGCCTTGCTCTCAGAGAAGCATACACGAGAATAGAACTCAGATTTTTTGCCCACATTAAATTCTGACACCGGACGAAAATATCCCATTACTCTGGTCCATACTTCGCAAGGCTGTCTCTCTTCATCGTTCAATTTGATATCTTCAAAGTTAACAGTATTCATTCTAAGTTTCTCCAGTTATATAAAAATTACTCTATGCAACATTTGTTCTAGATGCTGCGGCTCTTTTTTGTGCCTTCAACTCCTCATCGCAGATCGGGCAATATTTGTGTTCTCCGGAAATGTATCCATGCTTAGGACAGATGGAGAAAGTCGGAGTAATGGTAATGTACGGCAGACGATAGTTGGTCAAAACACGTTTTACAATGTCACGACAAACTTTCGCTGAGGATATTCTCTGTCCCATATAGAGGTGAAGAACAGTACCACCAGTATATTTGGTTTGCAGAGTAGATTGTAGTTCAAGAGCTTCAAACGGGTCATCGGTAAAGCCAAAAGGCAATTGAGATGAGTTTGAATATACCGGATTTTCCTTGGTGCCAGCTTGGATAATATCTGCATAGCGTTTTTTGTCTTCACGAGCAAATCTGGTGGCGGCACCTTCGGCCGGAGTGGCTTCCAGATTATACATGTGTCCGGTTTCTTCTTGGATTTTGACCAGTTTATCACGAATATAATCTAAGAATTTGATTGCAAATGCTTGACCCCATTCATCTGAAATTCCGTGTTCATCATTGGTAAAGTTGCGAATCATCTCGTGAACACCATTTACACCGATGGTAGAGAAGTGGTTGCGCAATGTGCCCAAATAACGTTTTGTGAATGGGAATAGACCATTATCTATTAGGCGTTGAATAACTTTGCGTTTGATTTCCAAAGACACTTTGGCAATTTCGATGAGTTCATCCAAACGAGTAAACAGAGCATGCTCATCTCCTTTGAACAAATAACCCAAACGAGCGCAGTTGATGGTTACAACACCAATAGAACCTGTTTGTTCTGCGGAGCCAAACAAACCGTTACCTCTGGCCAACAACTCTCTCAAATCGAGTTGCAAACGACAACACATGGAACGAATTTGTCCTGGTTTGAGAACAGAGTTGATGAAGTTTTGGAAATATGGCAATCCATATTTAGCAGTCATTTCAAACAACAATTCGGTATTTTCATCTTCCCACGGGAAGTCGGGTGTCATGTTGTAGGTTGGGATTGGGAATGTAAACGGACGGCCTTTGATATCGCCCTTCATCATCACTTCAATATATGCCTTGTTGATCATGTGCATTTCTTCATGCAAGTCACCATAAGTAAATTCTTGCTCAACTCCAGCAATAATCGGGTGAGTATCACGCAAATCTTCTGGGCATACCCAATCGAATGTAAAGTTTGTGAATGGTGTTTGAGACCCCCAACGAGACGGAACATTCAGATTATAGACCAGCTCTTGCATACATTGATACACATGCTTGTAGTCCATCTTGTCTTTGCGCACATAAGGAGCCAAATAAGTATCGACAGAAGAAAATGCTTGAGCGCCAGCCCATTCGTTTTGCAAAGTGCCCATAAAGTTTACCATCTGACCTACTGCAGCAGACAAGTGCTTTGCTGGACCAGCTTCTGCCTTGCCGGGAACACCGTTAAAGCCCTCGTGCAACAAGTTTTTGAGAGACCAACCGGCGCAATAAGCTGCCAACATACTCAAATCATGAATATGAATATCACCACAACGATGTGCTTCTCCAACATTGGCCGGATATACATGACTCAACCAGTAGTTTGCCGTAACCTTACCAGACACATTGAGAATCAAACCACCGTTAGAGTATCCTTGGTTGGCGTTTTCATTAATACGCCAGTCTAATTTTTGTAGATATTCATTTACCGAACTTTCAACATCTACCATAACTCTTTGATCATTACGAGAACGAGAACGTTGATCACGATACAAAATATAGGCTTTAGCTGTAGCAAAATAGTTTGCAGAAATTAGAACCTGCTCAACAATATCTTGAATATGCTCAATAGTCGGCAAAGAATCGGAAAATTTGTGTTTGAGAACCTTTAGAACCTGAGCGGTGAGCAACCAACTTTCTTGTTCGCCAAATTCCCCGGTAGAAGAACCGGCTTTGTTGATGGCATTATAAATTTTTGAACTATCAAAAGGAGCAAGAGTGCCGTCTCTTTTGGTGACGCTCTCAATATTAATTTTTTCATTTGCAACTTGGGGCATTTCGAAGCTATTGTTAGACATTTTTGAGCTAAATCCTTATTTTTATTTATGTTTTACCGTTTTGTCATCTCTGACACAATGTATACCATATATTGTGTTAAAAAAAAGTAAAGCACCCATATATTGTATACACAACTTTTAAATGAAGAATAATCTTGGCTGTTTTTTACCTATGGATATATTGCTAAATTTAACTATGTAGCTCAATCAAATTTTAGTTAACAAAATGATGATTCTTCTCTATCCTATTATAAAACAAGCATAAAAAAAATTTAGCCCCGTGGATAAATATCTTAACAACTTTTATTTGCTGAAAATATGTCTATTTTTTTGGGCTTTTAAGCAACATATTTGCCCATTTTCACAAAGGTTAACGAATCAGGTGATTCGTTTTTTATGATACGAAAGCGAATCGAAAATATTTTTCAGAGAAAGGAATCGAACTACCAACTATATCCAAGGCCGAGGTTGAAGTCTGTTGCGGAGTAGTGACTTCCATGGCTATGCCCAACAAACCCAAATCCGTTCCAGCCGTTGCCCATGCTCACACTGGCACCAACTTCGCCCCTAAGCAAGGTCTGGTTTTTGACACCATCTACATCCGGCAAACCTTTGATACAAACATCTCCTTTGCCCATGTTTTGAATAATACTCGGCTTAATGTATAGTTTGGCCATATTCAATTTGCCATAAAGCCATGTACGCTCAAACTTCACACCAACCTCTGCCTCAAGATTGTTAATATCATCAAACTTGGCTCGTTTGCCATAATCGTCTTTCATGTCATCATATTTCAGCAAGCTATAAGCCAATCTGACACTAGGCTCTATTGTAAAACGTTTGCGTGGTTCAAATACAACTCCGGCTTCTACACTGGCGCCAAAGCCCATGCCCTTGCTATCTGATTCGACACCGGTATCTGTGGTGAGTTCTACATCTTGAATGCCGCCATAAATACTGCTCATCGTCCATATACGACCTTGGTCATATCGGTGATATACTCCCAACATCCAGCTATCTATTTCAAACTCAGAGCCTTTCTCTGCATAATATTTGCGACCCTTGCCGGAGAGTTCATATTCACCTTGACGATAGGAGGCAAATACTCCCAAGCGATTGTGCAAATCTGATTGAACATCAAAGCCCATATCTACCGTATTGAGTTTGGCATCAACTTCTACCGGTGCTTCTATCTCAGATTTGCGTTGACCCATATCTATCCATGCATTTTGCAGTGGACGACCATTGTATACATGTTCGGCAATACCACATCTTTTGCATTTTATTTTGCTGGATGATACTTTGTCGGCAACAATACGGCTTAAATCTTTTATTTGTTCCAAACCGATAGACGGCAATGCCATATATG